>CAYSPT010000016.1:0-8141 GCA_964432985.1 uncultured bacterium | reverse complement strand
CACGTATGTTGGCACAACACGTATGTTGGCACAACACGTATGTTGACACAACACGTATGCTATAACAACCGTTGTAATATTTACAACAGTTGTCAAAACACACCTGACCAATCCGGGGTGCACGATCCGGTCCAGCTCAGTAGTACGTCCTGATCTGCACGAAAAAGCTCTCCGGTGAGCCGCCGTACTCGCTCACCGCCGCCCCCGGCGACGGTTCATGTCCGAAGGGGAAATACGCCGTGGCCACCAGGGTGACATTGTCGGCGTAATTCCAGGTCAGGGAGGGGGAGAGAATTCCCGATCCGTCGTTCGGGCTGCCTATGCACAGAAGCGCCGCGGTGCGCTCGGGATCGATATCCAGCGACATCTGCAGGGCCAGCGCTTCCTGACCGGTTATCTGGCTGTCGCCTCTCAAATACCGTGCGCGGTAGTCCGGGTCCAGCAATCGCTGCGCCGCCTGCTCGATTCGCTGTGTTCCGAATCCCGAGAAATGGTACTCCAGCAATGTGTACAAACCACCACCTACATCGCTTCCCACATCGAAGGTGTATGATCCTCCCAGGACGATCTTGCCCACGTACCGGTCGTCGCCGAACAGACCGCCTTCGCGGGCTTCGGTTCCCGGGGTGTCGAAGGCCGCCACCTCGCAGTGAAGCTCGGCGCCCGCAACCACTGCCGACACAGTCAGTCCGTACAGGTAGTCCCGGGCGCGGCGGCCGAAGACCAGTTCGGCGTCGTAGTTGCGGCGGTACCCGCGGATCCTGCCCAGGTACGCCGATTCGTTTGAGGTATCGCCGAAAGCGCCTATCAGGCTTAATGAAGAGGTTGGGGAAAGATAGTACTCGGCGTGGACGGCATCGATTCCTCGACGCCACTCCCGGTCCACCTCAAGCGGTGAGAACGGAGCGAATATGTCTACGGCCCCGAAAAGGATCCCCCGGCCCAGGCCGACGGCCTGGCGCCCCACGGTCAATTCTCCGCGTGTGTTGTGAACGGCCACGTATGCCCGGTCAAGTTCGTGGCGGTGAGAAAAGACGTTACCCCTGACAGTCACCGCTTCGTCCAGCTGCGAGAGACGGTAGGGAGCGGAGGCTTCCGAAGGCAGAACTCCCGTGGAGCCGGCTGCCTGCCAGGCGCCGTTTACCACGTCGCGGATACGGTTTTCGTAGGCGATTTCCGATGTTACCCGGGAGCCGTGCCGGCCGGCAACCGTCAACCTGAGCCGCCAGAAGGCAATGGCGCTGTCGCGCTCGGAAACCGGCAGCAGGGCAGCGGTCAGGGACGAGACCGGGTACCGGCTGGAAAACCAGCTTCCCTTTAAAGAGGTGCTCAGCTCCAAGAGATGTTCCCCATCACTGCTCGACCACAGCTCCAGGGCAAGCGCAGGCAGAGAAAAGAGCGTGGTGATGAGAATAGCCGTGAATAAAACAGACGGAAGTAAACTATATATGTAAGTTTCAAATCCCCTGGAAATCCGGTTCAGTTTATCCTCCTTATAGCGATTCCAGCCAATTCTTTTGATTTTTCAAGCACCACCGCATCATCTTCACCGAGATGGGTAACAGTAAGATTGACAGACCAAGAATCCTTATCAAAAACAATCGCCTCAGAACCAAAAGTCATCCAATACACATCATCATTACCGGCAACCGTAATCTTTTCAAAATATTTGTCTTCTTTGTATTTGTCGCCAGCATTGGGATATATCACGACAACCAGCCCTTTTCCCTCTGTTGACATAAATACGCAACTCCAGGAAGAGCCCTTTTTGCTGATATTTTTTGTTACAGACCCGGTAATTTCCAAAACACGTTTGACGGCATCCTCCGGAATCAAATCATCGGGATTGGTTTTATCCCAGGTTCCGGCAACGGCTTTACCTGCAACGTTTACCGCGCTGGCACCGTCGCCGTCGGAAGTACCGGATTTACCGCATCCGACTGCCAAAACCAGAACCAGAACCAGGCTTATTGAGAGCATCTTTCTCATAATCTCATCCTCACTTTCTACGCCCGCAAAAGCGACCAATTCTCTCAGAGTCTATAATTCTCTCATTTTACCAGACCGACACTATTTTGTTCTTTACTCTCGTCGGCCACCCGACTCTCGTCGGCCACTACCCGCCCGTCCTGCAAAGTCACCACCCGGGTGGCGTGAGCGACCACCCGGGAATCGTGGGTGGAAAACACGAAGGTCATCCCGTGTTCATCGTGCAGGCGCCGCATCATTTCCATCAGCGCTTCGGCGTTCTCGGTATCCAGGTTGGCAGTGGGCTCATCAGCCAGCACCAGCTGCGGATGGGAGACCACTGCCCGGGCCACCGCTACCCGTTGCTGCTGTCCCCCGGAGAGCTCATTAGGACGCCGGTGGGCCAAATCGCCCAGGCCCAGCTGCTGCAGAATTTCCATGGCCTGCTGGTGGCGTTCGGCGCCAACTCCCTGCAGCTCCAGGACGAACTCCACGTTCTCCAGGGCAGTGAGAACCGGCACCAGGTTATATGCCTGGAATACGAAACCCAGTGATTTGAGCCGCAGCAGCGCACGCTCTTTCGAGCTCAGCGCGGCGATGTCCCGATCCAGGACAGTCATGGTGCCGTCGTTGACCTTGTCCAGGGCTCCGATGAGGTTGAGAAGCGTCGTCTTGCCGCTTCCCGACGGGCCCACCAGGGCCATGAAATCTCTCTGACGAACTTTCAGAGACAGGCCCCGGATAGCCGGGAAATCGACCGTGCCGGTGTGGTATATCTTGGTGACGTCTCTGGCGGATACCAGAACATTTTCTTCCATGGTTATTGCACCACTCTCAATGCTGATGTGGGTTCGATTCTTACGGCGAACCAGGCCGGGTACAAGGAGGCGATGATGGTGGATGCCAGAGCCAGGCCGAAGGCGTAGCTTACCAGCCACCACCCCATGTCGGCATACAGGATCGGGTTCACCAGGATACCGGACACGGCTATCTTGCCTTCCTCGTAAAAGAAACTGAAGTCGAATCCGGTGGTGGCCAGGTAGTACACCACCGGGAACCCGATGATGAGCCCCAGCACGGCACCGGCCAATCCCAGGACGAAAGCTTCCATGACCAGCAGCCTGACTATCTGGCTGCCGCGCATCCCCAGCGCCGCCAGCACCGCGAACTCCCGTTTACGCTCCAGCACCGCGGTCAGCTGGGCGCTGGTCACTCCCAGAAGCACGATGAATACGATCACGCCCACCATGATCCGGCCGAAGGTGATGTCGGTGGTCACACCGGCTTTGAGCGACGGCATGATCTCCGCCCAGGTGAGCAGGTCGCCGTTTTGCTTCACCTGAGGGCCGAGTCTGGCGGCGATAGCATCTATGCGGTGGATATCATGGACCGTCATGGTCACTTCGCCGGCTCCCGGGTAGCCGCTGATGGCTTCCAGGTCGGCCAGGGGCACGTGGCAGATGGCGGCATCCACCTCCTTGCTTCCGGTCTCCACCACGCCTACGATTCGGAGCATGGCGCTGTTGATCGCGCCGTCCTTACCGGCTGCGCTGACCAGCAGGTCGTCATCCAGCTCTACCTCCAGCCGCTGGCAGATTCCCTTCCCCACCACCGCGGCGCCCCGGTCCCCGGGTTCCAGATACCGCCCGTCGGTGATCACCTTCACCAGACGATTGATGGATGGTTCAAGCTGCGGATCAACTCCCAGCATCTCCACCCCCGTCACCCTGGTGCCGAAGGCCAGGATGGCTTCCACCCGGGCCCGGGGAGCGGCCGCCTTGATTTCAGATTCATCCGAAACCACGGCCAGGGCCTGCTTCCACCCGTTCAAACGAAGATTGATATCACGGGTCTCGTTCCACCCCGGGGGCGCCACCCGGAGATGACCGGTACCAGTTTCGGCCATGGTCCTGAGAAACATGCCCTGCTCACCTTTCACCCAGGCGGTGATTATCAGGGCGATGGCGATACCGATGCCGATACCCGCTACCGACAGCGCGGTGCGGCGCAGGTTCCGGCCCACACTGCGATGGGCAAACCGGGTGGTAATCGAGCTAGCCCGCATATTTCATGAACCTCCTTCGCGAGGTAGCGGAGGCGTTTGCAGATTCAAGGCACGCGACCGAGGCTCCCGGAATCGTATCCTTGGTGATACGATGAGGATAGCCGACGGAGCGTAACGAAGAAGATGCGTCGCTTCGATGAAGCGCCGATTCCGTGGCCGCAGCTGGAGTGTTTGTGGAATATGCGGGCTTATCATAAGCGCATGGCCTCCACCGGTTCCAGGCCCACGGCGTGGACCGCCGGCCAGATAGTCGACAGCACCGCCGTCAGCAGAACCGCCAGCATGCAAACGGCAATATCAAGAAATTTCAAACGAGGGTATACCACCATGGGGATGATCATCCCCTGGGACGAGATGTCTCTGGCCGCCTCGCCCCCCATGGCGGCAAAGTCAATCCCGGTGACCCCGGTATAGCTGACCGCACCGAGCCCGAGCATGGCACCGGCCACTGCGCCCACCACACCGAGAATGACAGCTTCACACAGGATCATGCGGACGATCCGTCTCGGTGAACAGCCCAGGGCCATGAGCATACCGAACTCGTGGGTACGCTCGAAGGTGGCCATCATCATGGTATTGGTGATACCCGCGGCGGCGGCGATCAGCATCAGAACCAGTATGATGAGGGTAAAAAAGTAACTGTACTCCAGGGCGGCGGCAGTGTCAGGCATGACTCTGTCCCAGGTGATTACCTCGAGCCCGGCCAGACGCGGATGCGTAGATAGCTTTTCCACGAGCCCGGGAACATCTTCAACGCGCTCCAGGCGGAGGATTATCTCGTGGGCGCATCCCGGCATCATCAGCAGCTCCTGCGAATCGGCCAGGGTCATGACCACACCGTTTCGGTTCACTATTTCTACATTTGTGTCGATGATACCGGCCACGGTGTACAGGTCGTTGGCAATAGAGCCATCGGCGGCCTGGCCGACGATGGCCATCTCCTGCCCTGTTTCTATCCCCATCCTGTTGGCCAGTCCCCGCCCCACCAGGACCCGGTGCTCCCCGATCAGCCCGGGACGGACGCCGGCCCCCAGCAGGCCCGACGCTCCGGACTCTGCATTTTCGTCTATCCCGGCGACCACCGCGGTAAAAGCGTCCTCTTCCACGGCGGCAAGTACCGGGGCGTAGTTCCGCGGCGCGACGGTTTGCACCGTTTCGCAGCCCCGCAGCTCTGTAACAACCTCTTGAAGGTCCTCCACGAACAGGTCGATGGCCCGCTCGTCACGCCACCCGGGAGCGTGTATCTGGATGTGCCCCACCAGCGGGCCGGTAACCAGATCGAACAGGATGTCCATGAACCCGTTCATGATACCGTTGTACAGCAGCACCCCAACGATCCCCAGGGCGATGGCGGCCAGGGCCATACCGGTGCGTTTCCGGTTGCGGCCCAGGTTTCGCCAGGCAATTTTTGTCGTACTGAATTTCATGTGCCGTGCACCATTCTTCGGTCCGGTCCGTTACCGGAAAATTTCATCGTTTTTGCTCCAGGCGCGACAGGCTGAAGGTGCTGTCGGGAACGTCGACGTTGAAATCGATATCCAGGTATTTCACTTCGGTAGACTTGCCCGTCTCCCGGGTGGGCGTCACCACCAGTCGGGACGGAATCCGGCGACCATCGAACTCATCCACCTGATCGAACACCATGATCCTGGAGAGACGGTTCTTGCGGTCGTAGAACTCCTGGATCAGCGGGATACTGCCCTCCTCGTCAACCACCAGCTCGATTCGCTCCCACAGGCCTACCACTCCGGGTCTGGCTTGAAACTCGATTCTCCACCCCGGCGGATCGGTGGAACGGCCCTTGAGGGAATAGGTGTAATCGTTCAGGTATGACGACTCCTTGACCAGATCGTCGTTGGTGAAATCGCTTCCCATCCAGGCGCCACGCAGCATGGAGGGGGGGATGCGGATGGTGCGGGAGATACGCGGCAGGTAGTTCCAGAGATTCTGCTCTACCCGCAGGGTGGCGATCCCCGCCTCCCGGGGCGGTTTATCGATGATGATCAACGACTTTTCCTGCCCCCTGGTCCAACTCTTCATCATCAGTGTCCGGGTTTTCCGCGGCCGTTTAACCGTGAACTTTATGGCGGCAAAACTGCTGTCGGCCCGGTACAGGTCTTCGAAGCGCCGGATACAGGCTTCCACATCCAGGGTCTCGGCGCTCTGCGGCGTCTTTCCAGGGCCGGTCTCCAAGGTGATACCCGCCGGTTCATCGGCAGCGACGGGAGATATGAAATTCGCGTCACGAATAAAGCCTATAACCACAATTATCAACACAGCAGTTACGCCCATCAACAAATTCTTCAGTCGGCCATTCATGACGTCATCCTCGTTTCGGATGCTTTTTTCAAATATACGAATTTCCCTCATGCGGGTTTTTCAACCAGAATGATACCTTATATCACAATATTATCACGATTATTTTATCGGATACCAAGTATCAGGAGCACACGATGGTATTCCTTTCTCCGGGTACATACCCTGTTAAGCAACTCGTACTAAAAATTAGTACAACCCTCAACGGGACACATAGCTCCCCCGTGTGCGCGACAGAACAGCTTTCACCCAAGACAGCCTAAAGCTCCGGCCGCGGCCGGAGCACCGTAACGGTCGGGGCAGGTTTGTGCTACCATAAAAAGACCATGACAATTACTATCGTGGCCATCAGCGACACTCATTCACTGCACCGGGCTTGTGAAATACCGGACGGCGATATCCTGGTCCACGCCGGAGATTTGACCAACCAGGGGGCGCTTAAGGACGTGGAGGATTTCAACGATTTCCTCGGCTCTCTTCCGCACCGGGACAAGATTGTCATCGCCGGTAACCACGACTTTTGCTTCGAGCGGAACCCCCGGGAGGCAGAAGCGCTCCTCACCAACTGCACCTACCTTCGGGACCGGGCGGTCACGGTACAGGGCATCCGCTTATGGGGCAGCCCCTGGCAGCCGTGGTTCTACGACTGGGCCTTCAACCTTCAGCGCGGAGCTGCAATCAGGGAGAAATGGGACCTGATACCGCCAGACACCGATGTGCTCATAACCCACGGGCCTCCGTTGGGATTCGGCGACATGACTTCGCGAGGGGGGGAGCAGGTGGGATGCCACGATCTTCTGGATGCAGTGAGACGGGTTAAGCCCCGGCTGCACATCTTCGGGCACATCCACGAGGGAGCCGGCGTTTTTGATGATGGCGGCACCACCTTCATCAACGCCAGCACGTGTGATCTCTGGTACCAGCCGGTCAACGCCCCGGTAGTGGTCGCCTATACCGGGCCCGAGTAAGATTCTTTCAGGGGCAGAGAGTGAAAATGATATATGAGGAGTGGCACACATAAGCAATGACGGGAAGTGCTGTCCTTTATGCGGTGAACCGGTGGCGGCGGAGCACACGTTCTGCCGTAACTGCGGCGCCGTAATAACGGAAGAAAATGCGTCAGAAGAGAATGTTTCAAAAGAGAATGTTTCAAAAGAGAATGCGGCGGGACAACTGAACGTCGAGCAGCGGATTATGTTGAAAATACCCCTGACCGGGCCGGTAGTCGTACCGGGACCGGTAGTCGTTGACGGGGAACCTCCCGCCGACTATTCCGCAAAATCCAGACCGCTGGTTTTGATAGCAATAATCGCCGGTCTGTTCATCCTGGCCCCGCTGGCAGCGTATTATCTCACCTCTCCCTACTGGCTCCAGCGGCGGCTAAAAACCAGACAGCGGGAATGCCTGGTGAATATGAAATCCATGCTGGAAGCTATCAATCTGTGGGAGATGAAGCAGGAAGAAGAGAAATTCGCCGGGGGCGGCGATTGTGAGATAGACACTCACAGTATGGCCGGCCAAAGCCTCGTTCCCGACTATATAAAGGAAATTCCCCGATGCAGGCAGAGTGGAAAATACCGATATCATGCCTCATCTCACACCGTCTGGTGCACCAGGCATAATTCCCCGGAGAAACCCATGGACGGTACCAGCGCAGCCCCCGGTCCGTAACACCTCACGCTCAACGCTTCTTGCTTGAGCAACTTACCCTTTGCTAAGTAAGTGTAGTAAGGTTTAGAATTGATGGTACGCAGTCATCTCGGGAATAGCGGTGGTCAACTGTGGAATACGA
>CAYSPT010000015.1:22755-89234 GCA_964432985.1 uncultured bacterium | reverse complement strand
AACAGGAACCGGATAAAGAAATATCCAACTTTTTCCTCCCGAACGGTACTTATGACAATGAATAGTAGAAAGCCGTGAGATTCGTGTCTCTCGGAATGGTATGCAGGTGATAGTGGATATTGAGAAAGGAGAGTGGTTGGTGATGAGAAGAAGTCTAACGTTTGTGCTGGCGCTTTTTCTAGTGGCGCTGCTGGTGTCAGCCCCGGCATACGCACAGGAACAGGGCCAGGCAGGGAATGAGGATACCGGGCAGGACCAGCAGAATGGGGGACTCCTGGGGCCTCCGAATCTGGAGCCCATGGACATGACTTTTCTCAATACGAATCCTGATTTGCAGCAAATAGGAGATAACCAGTTCGGCGGTCCCGAGGACATAACCTCGGTAACTATGGACGAGGGAAGCCCTCAGCTCAGTACCAACTGGAACCCGTCAAGTGCACTGTATGATACTGATGTTCAGGCTCCGGACGTGACGTGGACCCTCGAGCGGGAGGGCGAACAGGTCGGTTCGACAACCACAGAGGGCGCCCAGACGAATGAGACCGGGACCGGTGCCGCGGGGGACCAGTTCGGTACGCAGGCAATGCCCAATTTCCAGGACACAAACGACCGCCGGTCGGGGACCACGCCCGCCTGGCACCCGGGGAATTACACCGTAGGAAATCACTCAGTGCGTCGTGTAGAGTACCAGTCACGGGCCAACCCGGCTGTCAGCCCCGAGCGGCAGACGGTGGGCTCCGGTACTGCTGCGGTAACTATCTTCGACACAACGCCGCCGAAGATTGAAGTGGGTTTGATACAACCGGCCTCCGGTGTCAATGGCCTGGTGTCTATCGGAGAAGCCGAACAGGACGGTGTGGACGCTCCCGTGGAGGGAACCGGGCATCGGGCCGTACTGCTGGCAACAGGGAACGGCTTCAGTGAGGATATGAACACCGTATACAACAGTGCCCAGCAAAGTATCGATTCGGGGCTGGTTCTCCTGCCGGAACTCAACGAACCGTTGAATATCGGGGAAAAAATGGATGGCAGTTCTACGGTTAATCCAGCCACTCCCGATCCCACCGCGTTCGGATTCCATGTTTTCGAGGACTCCCCGTTAAAAGTGAAAATAAAGGTAACCGATAACTTCACCCAATACGATAATGCCATGTATTTCGAATGGGCTCTCGATGACGCTGATATAGACGATCCTGAAAACGGAGAAATCTTTGCCAGAGGAACATCGGAGACCGCCGCCGCCACGGAGGATGGATTCTACGAAATCACCATCGACGCTCCATTTAAAGAGCCGAACTATCCTACCCGGGTTGCCGAACCTGACGAGTCTGCTGCCGATGGCGGCAGCCAGCGGAATTACTATCTGGATATATGGGCTGAGGACGAAAATCATGACTGCTGGCAGAACGGTGTCGCCAATATGGCCAAGGTCAGAATTCCGATCTACGTGCATGATATCACCCCGGCCTGTGAGGGCACAGACGGGCTCAAAGTCAGGTTCCACGGACGTGATATCGATGACACCATTATCATCACGGAGGATCCGGTAGATCATGATATCGCCGGTGGTGCGAAACAGATCAAGTTTGCGGTGGCCGGAGCGCACCTGGTAAACGAGGCACCGTTTGATGCCGAGTTTTCGCAGCAAATAACGCGCCCCGATCCGGCGGAGGGTGTTCTCACCTCTGCTACCCATTACAAATTGGTGGAGATTCCCAATACCGGGCTCAGAGAGGCCCTGATAATCCCCGAAAAGACTCGTCTTCAGTTCGATATAAAGGCCATCGACAATTACACCGTGGAGAAGTTTTTCGAGGTGACCGATGAAGGGTACGTCGGACCCGATGTGGATGATGAGCCGTTATTGTCGTGGGGAGTCAGAGGGATGGAATCCCTGGATCCAAACGCTGAGAACAGCCCGACAATGGTCAATTTCCAGGTGGCAAATTACCGTGAGGGAGTCGGATTTATCTCGCATGTCAGCTACCGTTACACTTTCTTCATGAAAAGCCGTGACAAGGTTGGCAACTCAATTTCCTTCGAACTTCCCATTTATGTGCTTGACACGAAATATCAGGTACAGCATATAATGGAGCGGCCGAATAAATATTAATTGTTCGGCTGCTTCTCCTGGAGCGTTTCCCCGGAGGAGCTGGAAAAAAGGAGGCGCTACAGGTACCATGAAAATTAGTCGCAGTTTAGTTATCGCGGGTATAGTCGTCGTACTGACCCTGCACGTCGCAAGCGGCGTGCAGGGTCTTGATCTTGAAAAGGTCTGCTATCAGCGGGGTCAGGAACTGATAAAGGCCCGCAAGTTTGCCGAAGCGGCCAAACAGTTTGAGACGGTTACCAACCTGAATCCGCAGCGGGCTGATGCTTTTTACCGGCTGGGGCTATGCCACGGCCGCAGTAAGCAACTTCTCAAAGCGGTGCGGGCACTCAACCGGTCACTTTTCATTGCTCCCGGCAATAAAATGGCTTACAAGCTGATAGGAGCGTATGAAAAAAAGCTCAAAGTCCAGGAGCAATACAGGGTACCGGTGTCAATTCTTCAGGCATCAGTAAATCCTGAAGCGATTGCCGCCAGCGGCCAGGCTCTGCTGGCAGTACAGGCCCGCGTGTCCCACAAGGATGGACCGAAGAAAATATTAACAGTTACGGCAGAGCTCGGAGCTCTCAAACTGGGAAGAAAAACTCTGGTCGATAATGGAATGCGGCCGGACAAAAAGTCGAATGATGGAGTCTATACTGTTGGGTTCACTGTTCCCAAAGGGACCCCTACCGGTTTGCATCCTATCGAGATTTGCGTTTACTCCAAAGATTATGATGCCACCCGGCGTCAGGTATCGGTAAACGTCTTTAAAACAGGTGGTTACACGGTCAAGATCAACCCCTATAATGATGACAGTATCATGGTCAGCCAGGGAAAAGTAGCCTTCACAGGCGGTATCATAAAAAACAACGCCGACCTGATCGCGGGGTTTAGTAATCTCGATACCGGTCAGCGTAAGCCCGGAACTGATTATTTCGTATACGTGGTGGCTACTCCGGGGGTGGACAAATTCCGGGTGGTGTTTTCCAACTCCTGGGTAGGTCCGACCGGATTCCATTCGTACAAATTGATCGGCTACTTTCACAACGATCCGAACAACAAGATATTGTCGGGATCGGTGGTTACCAATGATAACCTCGATGGGACCACTCTCGATCCCGGTATTCCTCTCCCGGGAATGGTCAGGGTAGGGGATTTTGCCATTGATATCTATGAGAATTCGCGAGGAGAAGAAGGCTTGCCGGTTTCACGCTGCAGCCGGCAACCCTGGGTTCATCTCCCCTCGATAACGGTGAAACGCCTGGCCAAAAAGATAGGTAAGCGAATTCCTACCGCTGCAGAATGGTTCCAGGCGGCCCGCGGAACTCCGGACCCCCACACAGATGATCCCGGGGACGGGAGTGAACCGTGCAATATCTGGATGGGCAGTATTCCTCAGGGAGCTGTCGGTATCGATGGGACCAGAAATTATCCCGACAACCCGGATGGAGTACAGACGGGTTATATTCTGACCGGTACCGCTGTAAAAGCGTATTCGAACTGCGGTTGCTACGATATGATCGGCAACGCGTGGGAGTGGACATCAACACTGACTACCAGCACCAGTTGCATGGAAAACGGGTATGTCCAAACGGTGGATTCAGTCGGTTTACCCCAGGAAACCAATAAAGAGCCTGTCCAGGGATACAATCTCGACTGGGCACGGTTTAATCCGAACAAGCTCGAGAATCTTGTGTATGCACGAGGTGGCTGTTGTAATACGGGAGCCGAAGCAGGGATTTACGCGATCAACGGGTTGTATTTACGTGTTTTCGGTGCCATAACAGTAGGATTCCGTCTGGTTCGGTAGCGATATTCCGCTATCCTGTTTCCGGTTCATCTTCGGTCAGGCGCCTTGCATCTGCGGCCATTTTCTTCGCCTCATGACGACGCCAACCGCAATTTCCGGATTAAGCGAGATAAATTCCAAAAGTTATCCTCACTTCCTATGTGCAGAAAGTGAAAGTGACAGTTCTGTTATGTGGTATAATGCCTCGTACCTTAGGGCATGTTTTAGAATTTATATTTATAGAATAACTATAAGCAAGAGCGGAGGATACGGTGCATGAAGCTGAAACTAACGTTCATCATGGCGATAATCCTTATATTCTCCGGCCTGTTGATTCAAGGGTCTTTCGGGGATGAAGGATACTCTTTTCTCTATGCTTTTGGTGAAAAAGGCACTGTTGAGGGACAATTTATGTACCCTGTTGGAGTGGCCCTGGACAGTGACAGCAATGTCTACGTAACTGACTGGAATAATGACAATATCCAGAAATTTTCATCCAGCGGGACGTTTTTAAAACGGTTTGGCCAGGATGATAAGGAAAACTGGATTAGAAAACCAACAGGTATTGCCATACACGGCAAAACCGTGTATGTCGCGGAGTTTGGCAATCACACCATCTGGAAATTTTCCAGAGAAGGAGAGTTTCAGGGGCGGTTTGCTCAAATCGGCCGAGGGCGGGGGCAACTGTTGTATCCCAGGGGCATTGCGTTGGACTCGGCCGGGAACAGTTACGTAGCCGACTACAGGAATGGCCGCATTCAAAAGTTTTCTCCCGCCGGAGAGTATATCGATCAAGTGATGTACAAGGACCGTAACACCGGTAAAGTGTTCAATCCCCGTGGTGTTCATATTGACCACAATGACAATCTTTATGTGACGTATACCGATGAAAACACCGTGGCCAAGTACGATCCCGGTTTCAAACTGTTGTTCCTGTTCGGCACGAAAGGGTCGGGACCGGGCGAGTTTTTAGGTCCCCGGTATATAGCTGAGGATTCAGACGGAACCCTCTATGTTTCCGACTATCGCAACGACAGGATCATGCTGTTCTATCATGACGGGAATTTTATTTCATCATTTGGAAAGTCAGGAAGCAATGCCCTGAAAAGACCCGAGGGTATGGCATTGGATTCTATGGACAACCTGTACGTGGCTGATGCTGAAAACAGCCGGATAACAGTGTTTTCCCCCCCTGGCCGGGTACGTCACCGAAACAGGGCCAGAATGTACGTAGCAAAAGCGGAAATGGAACAAGCTCTGAAAGAGTACCTGTCGCTGAGAGAACTGGACCCGCTCAACAAGGAAGCAACTACTTTTATCGTCGATCTGTACACAAAGAAGGCTGACGGGGCTTTCGACGAGAAAAATTGGGATGATGCCGAGCATTATTACAAACTTCTCCTGGAGTATGTCCCGGAAGACAAAATTAATATTGAAAAACGGCTTGAAAAAATCCAGTTTTTGCGGTACCTCTGGATGTATGTAGGAACGGCCGCGGGTGTCATAATTTTTCTCGGGTTGCTTTTAGCCGTACGTCGCGGCGCGGGAAGAAAGCGTAAGAACGATCAGGAGTAAAAAATCTCCTGTTTCGGAAGGTTTATTGTATGATTAGATTTGAAAATGTATCCTACGTTGAAATACCGAGCCGTCAAGAGTATATTGATATGGTCATTACCAAGGTGCTCGATTCGATCAATAAAGCGGTGCTCCTGGTTACTGAACTCAATTACAAACTCGGTGACACCGAGGATACAAGTTTTGATGTGGGATTGTTTGGTTTCGGGATTAATCTCGCAATCGATGAAGCGATCCGTAACTCTGTCATTCATGGCAACAGGAGAGATGTTACCAGAAGGATTTTTATGACGTACGCTGTTAGCCCTTCAAAGCTTGAGATTACTATTGAAGATGAAGGAGACGGTTTTGACGTGGACGCTGTTGTAAACGGGAAAGTTCCCAATTTTACCGGCAGAGGGATTCTTCTGATAAATAATTTTATGGATAAAGTCGTTTTCAATGAAAGAGGCAACAAAGTGACCATGATTAAATA
Source organism: uncultured bacterium (assembly GCA_964432985.1). Taxonomy (GTDB): domain Bacteria; phylum Muiribacteriota; class CAYSPT01; order CAYSPT01; family CAYSPT01; genus CAYSPT01. The sequence goes on along the minus strand of CAYSPT010000015.1, from coordinate 83,303 downwards.
TCGCTTAGGTAGAGGTGGAGGTGAAGATCTATGATCAGGCTTGACACGAGGGAGCTCCAGGAAGGCATTACCCTGGTCAGTGTTGAAGGCCGGGTCATTTACGAAACGGAGCGTGAGTTTCAGGAGATGATTTACGGGCTTATCAAGTCCGGAAAGGTGAATATAGTTTTGGATATGGCCGGTCTTTCCTATATCAACAGCTCCGGACTCGGATTAATTATCAATCTTCTCAAGCAGGCACAAAGCGTCGGAGGAGATATGAAATTAGCCCGCCTTCAGCCTGATATTCACAACCTGTTCAGTATTACCAGCCTGGTTCAGGTTTTTAAAATATTTGATACGGTTGACGAAGCCGTTCAAGATTTTTAACAAGCACCTAACGGGCTTGAATCCAGGATAGTGTGAAATCTCACCGAAATATACTGCGGTCGGCTGGTATCGTTGGCAGCGCCACTGCCCTGAGCCGGGTTCTGGGTTTTATCAGGGATGTTATCATTGCTTCAGCCTTCGGTACCTCATATGTTGCCGACGCTTTTTTTGTGGCTTTTCGAATTCCCAACTTACTGCGTCGCCTGCTTGGTGAAGGGGCTTTGTCTGCCGCGTTCATCCCTGTTTTTACCAAAATTAAAACCCAAAAGGACGACCGGGAGGCTATGCGTTTTGCTGCCTCTGCCGTCAATGTTCTCGTGATTTTGCTGGTTGTGGTATCCATAGCAGGGGTACTGCTGGCTCCCGCCCTGGTACGTGTTTTGACATTGACGTTCAAAGGCAGCGATTCAAAACTAGCCCTGACAGTGGCATTAACCCGCTGGATTTTCCCCTACATATTCTTTGCTGCCCTGGCTGCCTTGTTCATGGGGATTCTCAACGCTTCCGGCCACTTCTTCTTTCCCGCCCTGTCGCCGGTTTGCCTGAATTGTGCTCTTATTGGCTCGGTTGTGCTATTGGGCCCGCGGTTTTCAGCGGGGATGGAAAGCAAAGTATGGACTCTTGTCATTGGCGTTTTGATCGGAGGCTTGCTACAGGTCTTGATCCAGGTTCCTCCTGCTGTTTCCCGGGGTTTCAGGTTTATTCGGAAGTTGTTTCATCCTGCCTTGTACAAAGTCGGACGTCTCATGGTCCCCGCTATCTTTGGTTTGGCAGTAACACAGGTCAATATTCTCGTAGACACTATGCTCGCCTGGCATCTGGGTACCGGATCAGTATCTGCTTTGTATTATGGTAATCGGTTGGTGCAGCTGCCTCTCGGGGTGATCGGTATTGCCATCGCAACTGCTTCATTCCCTTCTTTCTCGCGTAGAGTGGCTGAAGGTGATCTCGGCGGACTCAACAGGATGATTGGATTCTCGGTTAGAATGGTCATGTTCTGGATGGTCCCGGCGACAGTCGGGCTTCTAGTTTTGTCAAAACCTATCGTCACGCTTCTGTTCGAGCGCGGTGCCTTCGATCCCTCTGCCACCGAGGGAACAGTACTGGCACTCGTTTATTACTCTATCGGTCTGGCTGCCTACGCAGCAGTCAAAGTGCTGGTGCCGGTGTTCTATTCCCTGAACGATGCAAAAACTCCTGTTCGGATCGGGGCTGTTTGTGTCGCGATTAATATAGTACTCAACCTGCTCCTTATGGGACCGCTGGCTCATGGTGGACTTGCATTAGCCACATCTCTGTCGTCCATGGTCAACGCTACCCTGCTGATCTGGTTTCTGGTGAAGAAATGGGGAGTCGTTCCAGTAAAGGAACTGGTAGGCTGTCTTTTAAGAGTGCTGCTGCTGTCCGGGATCATGGGTATCATGGTTGTTGTTATACGCTCCGGCCTGCTATCGGTCCTTAGCAGCGGGGCACTACTGGTTACCGTTCTGGTACCGGTTGCTGGCGGTGCAGGGCTGTATTTTGCACTGGGCTGGATTTTAAAGTACAGAGAAATCAGGGAAATAGGAAAGACCTCCGTAAATGGAGGTCTTTCTTGATTGCATTATTGCTTGACTGATTACTTTACAGCCTCGCGAAGGTGCTTGCCAGCATTGAACTTCGGGACCTTTTTGGCTTTGATCTTGATCTTGCTGCCGGTCTGCGGGTTCACGCCGGTCCGAGCCTTGCGGGAACGTACTTCCCAGGAGCCAAAGCCGGTAATGCTAACCTTCTTGCCCTTCTTCAGAGTTGCAGTAATGGTGTCGATGAAGGAATCGAGCACTCTGGCACTCTCTTTCTTGGTAAGATCGGTCTTCTTGGCGATCTCATTGATCAGTTCGCTCTTGTTCACTCAAATTCACCTCCAATCCCTCATGAATAGTGGTTTTTTACTATGTATAGCAAGGATATAGCACAGGGTAAAACCCCTGTCAATAGATGTAATGCGATTTTTCACAGATTTTGGCTTTTTTTTTAGTTTTTGTCAGTGATAATGCGCAAAAGCGCCAAATCTACCCCCTCTTTCTACACTCACAGAGTCGAGGGCGAATTCCCACGAGGGCTGATTACTTTCTACATGTCTGAAGAACACCACCAAGTAACAATGTCCAGCAATCCCATCCTCTGAGCAGGAAGTGTAGAAAGTAAGGTGCAGCGGTAATGAATGAGAAGAATCCCAAGAATGCTGGCAACTTTCTACAAGCCTATAGGACATGGCCCAGTAACCATGCCCACACGTCCCACCCTCAAGCAAGAGGTATGGAAAGTAAAGCGCAGCGGTAATGAACGAGAAGAGATACGCATTATACGTTCTCTTCTTCCAGGCTGGCTTTCCATGGTATTGTAATATCTTGGACAAAACAGGAGCAGAGGCACATGCCCAGACGATATCCCAAAATACCCCTGGACCAGCTTAACCGTCTGGTGGTCACTGTTGATCAGGAGAAAGATGGACTGGACCTGTCAGGTGTGTTTCCGGATGCTCTTCCGCTGGTTGTTGATGTCGGGTCTGGAAATGGCGATTTTCTCTACCCCTACGCTTTGAATAATCCCACTATGAATGTGATTGGGATTGAAATCCAGTGGAAACGGGTGAAAAAAGCTGCCGCCAAGCTGTACCGGTACGGTGTTTCAAACGCCAGACTTGTCTGTGGTGATTTTCGTAAAATCCTGTCCAACTATGTGGCTCCCTGTTCAGTAACTGCTTTCTGGTTCAATTTTCCTGATCCCTGGCCTAAGACAAAGCACCATAAGTACCGGCTTATTGATGGAGTTTCCGCACGCCTGCTGGAGCGGACGTTGAAGCCGGGGGGGACGGTATTCTTTGTGACAGATGTAGAAGACCTGGCTGCCGAAGCGGGATTGATTCTCAATGGGTGTACGAGGCTTGTCAATGGATTTGCCCCCGCTCCTTACAGGAATGGACTGCCCGGATACGTCCAGTCATACTACTATCGTAAGTGGAAAGCTGAAGGATGCCGGTTTTACTTCCTCAGATACGAGAAGATATTGGCCGATTAACTACTGGGGAGGTGTAGAAAATCGTAGTTGAACAAATGAATAAGATAATTCGTGCTCCCCGCACAGTATGTTCCGGGATTATTATCACCCTGCTCGCCCTGGGGATCACTTCTATCCTGGTCTTTCAGGTTCCTCCTGGAGCAATGGCCCGTGAGCTCAGCCTTTCTGGAACCCGCGTTCCTCCCGAATTTGTTGTCTGGAAAGACTCGATTGCCTGTATTGAACTGGGGTATATCTGCAAAAACACCGGGGCACAGTATATGTATGTCCCTGAGAGCCAGATTTTAGTCGTATACAAAACAGGAAAAGCCATACAAATGCAAATAGGCAACCGTGATGTTTGGGTTGACCAGCGTTTTTGCAGACTCCAAACGCCTATCCAAATCATCGATGGCAAGGTGATGGTTCCTTTCCGGGACCTGGCACTGGTGCTTGGAGGAGAACCAGGATTTACGGATGAAAAGAAGGACCGGTCAATCCCCGGTCATGTTATGGGACGTACTGTTGCAGAAGGGGTAAGGTACGACCGCTACAGGATTTCCCGGCCATCCGGCCCGGCGGTGGTGCATGTGGCTTCAATCGATCTGGATGCTCCGGACCTGGAGTTGAGATCCGTTCTGGCCCGGGAAAAGATGACCGGTCGTGAAACTGTCAGTGAAATGTCTCGAAAACAGCAGGCGCTGATAGGCCTTAACGGATCGTTCTTCTCAAAGGAAGGGAATCCTCTGGGGATGGTCATTACCGACCATCAACTGGTAAGCGTCCCCATTATGTCCCGTACGGTGTTTGGTATAACCGATACCAAACAAATAGTATTCGGGAATCCACGGTTCAGGGGCCGGGTAAGATTCGATGACAACAGAGTGCTCGAGCTGGATGGAGTAAACCGGCAGGGCAAGAATGATTCCATCGTTCTGTACACTCCCGAGTTCGGCGATAAAACACCCACCTGCACCTCCTGTAAAGAGGTGGCACTTCTGGGCAACAAGGTGGTGGCAATTGGCAGCGGAAACCTTATCATTCCCCCGGGTGGAGTGGTAATCTCGGCCTCCGGCAATAAAGCGGCCGCTCTGGCTGACGTGGAAATCTGGAAGCCGGCAAGTATCAATTTCGGCCTGGGCTCAGCCTGGAACGATGTAGAGGAGGCCGTGGGGGGCGGTCCCCGGTTGGTTGCCGGCGGGGAGGTGCGTATAACCGGTTTAGAGGAACGGTTCCGAAAAGATGTCCTGGAGGGACGGGCCCCCCGCAGCGCTGTGGGTATCAACGGTGACAACAAACTGCTACTGGTGGCGGTTGACGGCCGTCAACCAGGATACAGTTCCGGCATGACCTTGCAGGAGCTGGCCTGTTTCCTAATCGAGATCGGGGCTACGGACGCCATGAATCTCGATGGCGGCGGGAGCACATCATTCGTTCTCGACGGTCAGGTAGTGAATTCTCCATCGGACGGGGAAGAACGGCCGGTGGGAAGCGCCTTATTGATATGTCGTAAAACGAGTCACCAGTTGGCCAGTCGTTTGCTCGTGGATACCGCGCAATGAAACGCCGGGAACCTCTGAAGAAGCGACGTTCCTTCAGTTCGAATGCGAGCATACTACTCGCACCTGTCAGCCTGGTCGGCGAAATAACCATGTTATTTCTCGAAACCATCTACTGGCTTGGTAAGGACCTGGCCATGCTGGCAGTGGATACCCGGTCCGTTATCATCCAGATGGCCCGCATCGGTGTGGATTCACTTCCCATCATAAGCATAACGGGTTTCTTTACGGGGGCGGTGCTTGTTGCCCAGATCGGATTCCAATTCTCAAATTTTGGCGCAGAGTCTGCTGTAGGAGGAGTCGTAGCGCTGGCATTGGCCAGAGAACTCGCTCCCGTCCTGGCAGCAATCGTTTTAGCGGGAAGAGTCGGTTCAGCTTTTGCCGCCGAGATCGGCTCAATGAGAGTCACCGAACAGGTAGAAGCCCTGCAAACCATGGCGGTAAGCCCGATTAACTATCTGGTTGTACCCCGGTTTCTGGCCTGCCTTTTCATGTTTCCGGTCCTGACCATTTTTACCAATTTTATTGGCTATTTCGGAGGATCACTTGTTGCTATCTGGCAGGTCAAGATCACTCTTTTGACGTTCAGGTCATCCGTGGTTGATTTTCTCCAGGTGGATGATCTCATCGGAGGCCTGATAAAGGCCATGGTCTTTGGCGGTATCGTTTCGATCATCGGGTGCTACCGGGGATTTCACACTGCCGGCGGTGCCGAAGGAGTAGGTATGTCAACCACCGCTTCGGTGGTAACATCCATAATCCTGATTCTGGTGTCGAATTACTTTCTTTCGGTAATGCTTTTCAACCTGACGGGCGGGTATGTGTAAATCCATACCGCAAACCGGCCGCTGGCATTGTGGAAATATATCCCATGATTACAATAAACAACCTGGTTAAACAATTTGGTGAACACAGGGTTTTTGATAATCTGTGCCTTGAGATCGACCGGGGTGAGGTAATGGTGATACTCGGCCCTTCCGGGATTGGAAAGAGTGTGCTGCTGAAACACATAATAGGGCTAATAAAGCCGGACAGCGGAGAAATCTATCTCGATGGAGTTGAAATCACTTCTCTGGATGAAAAAAAGCTCAATAAGATGCGACGCAAATTCGGTATGTTGTTTCAGTCCGCCGCGCTGTTTGATTCGCTTACCGTCGGGGAGAATGTCGCTTTTGCTCTCAAGCAGCACACCGTTTTGCCTGATTTCGTCATCAGGAAAATTGTCTCCGAACGTCTGGCCATGGTCGGACTATCCGATATACAGGACCTTTTCCCCGCCGAACTAAGCGGCGGTATGAAGAAACGGGTGGGATTGGCCAGAGCCATCGCCATGGATCCGGAGATCATTCTCTACGACGAACCAACTACGGGACTCGATCCTATCATGGTCACAGTTATAGATACTTTAACAAAAGATTTACAGAAAAAGATAGATGTGACGACAATAGTAGTGACACATGATATTCAAAGTACATATAGAATTGCGGATCGAATAGCCATGCTTTACAAGGGGAAGATTGAGGAAGTCGGTACACCCGAGCAAATTAAAACCAGCCAAAACCCAATTGTAAAGCAGTTTATCGAAGGTTCTCCGGATGGACCTTTGACATCCTGACCTGGCAAGAAGGGTTGGTAGTGTTTTGCGTCCCGAAGTTAAAGTTGGACTGCTGACAATAGCCGCTCTGGTGGTTCTGGCGGTAATGGTGTTCTACATCAACGAAATCAAGGTCGGAGTGCAGCGGCATGGTGTTATTGTCGAGTTCGACCGGGTTGTCGGTGTCAAAGAAGGAGCCAAGGTTAAACTCAGTGGGGTGGATATCGGCAAGGTAATCCGTGCCGGCCTGAGCGAAAAGAGCATCTTTCTTCACCTCGAAGTACCTCAAAACGTTGTTTTCCCACAGGAAGCACAATTCGTCATCGGTACCATGGGGCTCATGGGCGAAGCATATGTCGGGGTAGAACGTTCGGCGACGGTTGAATTGGCTCTCTCGATAAGCAAAACCGATCACATTCATCCGGGCAAACAGTATCTTCTCAAACATTCCGTTTCAGGAAAAACATACCGTGCAAAGGCAGTCCGGTTACTTGACGGGAAAGAACCGGGAGTGGTTGTTTCGCTGCCCTCGTCCCTGTATCCCCTGAGTGGTGAAACCCTGCTTCTCCATCGCCCGGATGTAAATCCGCCGGATGAGGTTAACGTAACTTCTATCGGCACAGCCGTGGTCCTGCCTCCTGTCAGGCGGTTTGTGGCGATAACTGCAGCAGAGAACTCTGAAGTGGTGGAGTCCCTGCATAACGCCTCCCTGAATAAAACTCCATTGGATCTTCGGCTCAAAGTGAAAGGAACCGATCGCTATTGCACCGTAACACTTGAACGGCCGCCTCGGGTACGTGTCGACAGAACGGGATTCTGGGGTTTCCCTCTGAAAGCAACGGAATTCATTGTGCTGGTTTTCGAGGGGAGAGTGCACAGCCTGTCGGGCGCTTCGGTGGACCTGGAAATAATGGGAACCACACTTCCCGGGCCCATCGCTGCCCGGTTCGAGGGGGAGCTGTTCAAGGGGGATTCTTACTGGACGGTCAACGAGTTTATCACGGAGGGCGGTAATCTCATTCATGATGTCCGGGAAGACCTGGTTCCGGAAGGTCAAAAACTCCTGGCCGAAGCCCGCTCCACGGTAAAGAGCCTCAGCGGTGCCATAGATGGTGTTAGAGATATCGAACAGCGCTTCACAGAAACCTTCGAGCCCAAGAAAATACGTGAAGCTATCGACAAGACCATCGAGCGAATTGACTTGATCGGTGAAAATCTCGAGAAAGCCTCCGGTAACGTTGTGAAGGCCACCGATGGTATTGAAGACTTCATTCAGAGCGTCAAGAGTGATATCTCTACGGTCAGGGGACGGGTGGAAAAGCTTTCCGGTAAAATCGAGGATCTTGTGGGAACCATAGACGGTACCATCAGTGATAACCGGGACACAATCCACCTGGCCATCCAGGATGCGCAGGCTTTCACCGCCAATTTAAAGAAGGTTTCCGAAGATGTCAGGGATGATGTCAGGCACATGGTCCGGAATTTCAGAAATTCATCCGACAGGGTCGAACGAATGCTGCAAAAACTCGAAGAAGAACAGAAATTGCCCGAAACAACCGGTAGAATCCTGCTGAATGTCGAAGAAAGCAGCCAGAACGTCAAAAAAGCCACCATCAGGATCAACGAGTTTGTCCATGATGAGCGGCTCGAAGGCGATCTGAGAACAGCCATTCAGGGAATGGGTGATCTTTCAGGGCGCGTTGACAGTTTCCTGGGTAAATTTAAACAAACCAGGTTCGATCTCGATTTCATGCTCGGATTCGACAACCAGGACAACGAAACCTTTGGAGATTGCAATATGCGGGTTTTTCCTCTCGGAGGAGAGAACTATTTTCTGGCCGGTTCGTCCGATATCGGCTCGCAAGACACTCTGAACCTGCAGTACGGGGTGGTTTTCCCCCGGTATACAACCAGGGTGGGGATAATCAAATCGAATTTGGGTGTCGGATTTGACTACCGGTTGATGGAAAAGCTGGTTGGGTCCATAGAAGTGCATGACCTGGTAACGACCAGGGTTGACACATCGCTTCTGTGTCCCCTGTCGACCTCCATGGGAGTGTTTGTCAAGGTCGAGGATATAACCAGGAAAGATTCGGAAGCTCAGAATTTCAATGTTGGTGTGGTCAATACATTTTAGCGATACGGTGGACGCTCATTGGACGGACGGTTTTGTTTCGCCGTTCAAATCATAAAACATAACGGGAAGACGGGAAGACCGGGAACATGCGATCCAGAACAAGATCACTCACCTTTGCCATGGTTGCTCTTCTCGTGCTTTTTGTCACCGGACTCCTGTTGTTCCGGAGTTTCCTGGTGGAAGAGAAGGTGGAAGAGGTAGTTCTCGAAAAACTCGAGTCCCTATTCGGTAAATCCATCAATATCAGCAGTATATCCAGTTCGGATGTTCTGCGGCAGGTTGAACTTCGGTCTATCGAACTTAACGCTATTCCCGGCAGTCCGGTGAGCAGCGGGTATATTGACCGGGTTGTGATAGGGCTTGGCTCCAGCGGTATCCGGTCAATCTCGGTTCAGGGAGCCAACTTGGAATTAACAGTTGGAAACCATCCATCTTCGCCTGGTGGTTCGCAGTACGGGCTGGCTTCTCTCCTGGGAGGAGTAAAAACCCGGCAATTGAGGCGATTCCCTCTTATTTACCTGGAAAACTGCCATGTTCTTCTGCGCAATGCCACCCCTGGAAAACAATATCCTGACATTTGTGTTGAAGATGTCTCCGGCCGAATTACCGCCAGGGACCGCTTTCTCATCGCGCATCTCGAGGGGCGCGATGGTCTCGAGAAGACCGGTTCGGGAACTGCGACGGTCACTGTTGATTGTAAATACAAGACCGCCGAGATAAACCTTGACGTTAAAAACAGCCAGTTGGGACGGTATGGCCGTTATCTCAAGTACGCACCGTATATTTCATACGATGAGGGAACCTTTGACCTTCAGGGTACCATCGGGTGGCGTCCGGGCAATTGGGAATCCACCGGCATCGTGTTTATCAAAGATGGTGCCATGCATCTGGCGGGTGCCGGGAGAATAGCACATCTTTGCGGACCGGTGCTGTTTGAAAACTGGAAACATCGTATACGTAAACTGGATGGGTTGTCATTCGATTTGAACGGGGTCACTTTTTGCATTGCCAAAGGAATAGAGATTGACCGGCAGGTGGAAATGCAGCTCGTGCCGGGGCGAAAGTTTGCTACCAAACTGAAAGAGGAAGCCGAAAACCACGGTTTAAAACTGAGAATTACCGATCCGCTTAAAACGCATCTGCATTTATCGGGGAAAATGCCTGATGTTATAATTACCGGTGAAACCCACATGGCCGGCCTGACCATCCACGAACATGTGTTTAGGGATGTATCTCTCTCCTATTCCCTGCAAAATTCCCGGTTTCAGATCAATAATGCTTCCGCTGGGTATCTCGGTGGGACACTGGCGGTGTCCGGAAACGTCGAATTAACCGGAAAACGTCCGTTCTCACTTGATATAGAAACACAATATATCGATGTCAGCAAGCTTGCCTGCGCGTTGATACCACAGGACCTGACAACGGTCTCTTCGGCGATAACAGTATCCGGACATTTACAGACTCCTGACTCTGTTTCGTGCCGAGGTGATATCCGGGCTGAAAATGGTCCGAAATTTTCCTTCAATGGAAAAATTGATATCAAGGAACAAACCATACGTTCCGGAAGCAGGTGCTCGTTTACGAATATCAAGCCGGGTCTGATGATGGCGTCGCGGTCTGCACCGGTGTGCGCACCCGCTACACCGGTGTACACTTCACTCACAGAAGCCCTTTGGAGTGGAAAGGGCCGTCTCGACGGCCCGTTCTCCCATCCTGTTTTCCAGGGTGAAGTTACCAGCAAAGCGGTACCGATTGGTGAATTGGGAAGTGTGGATATCCGGGCCTGGTTGATTACTTCTGAAGAGAAGGGTTCACACCTCAGGAAGCTGGCCCTGTCCGTTCCCGGTGTGGGTGAAGTACTGTTCAATGGAGACATCTCGGAGAAGCGGTGCAGTGGATCAGTGCAGGGTGAAAAACTTGAAATTGATTTCATCCCCGGCTTAGAAGCCAAAGCCGATATAACCGCTGAGATAACCGGCTCTCCCGGAAATCCTGTCATTAGTGGAAAAGTGTTCTGTTCGGATGTTACCGTCCATGGTGTTTCCCTGGGGAGCGTTGATCTGACCATAGAAGGGGACAGTTCGTCCGTAAAACTGGGTATCGGTGAAACAGAGCTCAACTGTCTGCTGCCTGATAACGACGGTGGCCTCGCCTTTAAACAAATCAGCGGTACAATCAGGGGAACTATTGAAAGCGATGTGACCGGGGGGGTAGTCAACTATCTGGCCGCTGATTTGGAAATGGTCGCCTGTGACATCGCCGGAGTAAAAGTCGATACCATTGAATGTAAAAGCCGGTATGCCAATGGAGTGTGGATATTCGACCGTGCCCGGGCGTCGGTAGGTCTGGGAACGATAGACCTTTCCGGATTCATTCGTCACAGCGGAGACCTGGGCATAAAGCTTGATCTTGACTCTGTGGCTGCAGAATCGGTAAAAAACCTGATCCTGCCAGATGATGAAGTAAATGGTGCCCTCGATGCAACGCTTTTGATTAAAGGAACCACAACTTCGCCGGAAGTTTCGGTGGCAGTGGAAGTCGATGGTCTGGCTGTGGCGGATGTTTTTGCTGCTGACAAGATGCTGATGATAGCTTTTATCAGGAATGAAACGCTGTATATCGAGCGGTCTTTCATCCGTTTCGGGGATCGCAACATCCGGTTCTCCGGTTCATATCCCATAGGAAAAGGCCGGGGAGACGTTAATCTCAGGGTTCATATGGAATCAGGGACTCTATCGTTTGTTTCTGCTCTGTTTCCCTATCTCGAGAATGTTGACGGGACCGGCGGTATCGATATTGCCATGACCGGCCCGGTTGGCAATCCAGTGTTTAACGGTTTGATTGATATCCGGAACCTTTCAATGCAAGTCAAGGGATGGAAGTTTCCCTTAAAAGGTTTCGAACTGGCGGTGTCAATTGTCGATAACATGGTGGATGTCCGTGGATCCCTGTCTCCTTCCAACCCGCTACCACTGACGATCAAAGGAGAGCTCAATCTGCACGACCTTCTCTCTCCTCTGATGAGGCTGGAGTTGACTGTCGGGGAATCACATATAAAGCTGTCAGATTTGTTCCCCGGAGATATGCGCTTGCCGGTATCACTTGATGGCAAGGCCGGTGCCCACCTGGTATTTACCGGGAAACCGGGAGATCTCAATCTGTCCGGGGATGTAAGATTTTCCGAAGGCCGGGTCGGTATTTCTTTCGGATCGGACGTCCGGTTGCTGCAATTGCCCTGTCCGTGGTTGAATGTCGATGTCGACGTGGTGATCGGTGAACAGGTCTCGGTCCAGGGAAACCTGTATTCGCTGGAGGTCGAAGGCAATCTCGATGCCGAAGGACGCAACGGATTTCTATTTCTCAATGGCCGGCTCAACGTGAGGCGGGGAGAAATAGCCTATCTCAACAATGATTTTGAGGTCCTCAGCGGCGATATCAGGCTGGTCAGCCTGCAGGAACAGCAGTGCGAGATTGCCATCCCGGCGTCACGGGAGTTCAAGCTTCCTTCGTTTGGCGTGCTGGCTTCTGATTCCGATACCACATTCCGGTACAACGGTAAGCCCCATGTCCTGAGGGCACAACATTACAACGAAGAAGAACACAATAAATGCCTCAATTACGAAGTCGATCTCCAGGCCCAGACCCAGCTTCACGGTGTAACCGTAACCATGCAGGTGGCCGGACGCGGCAAGGATTTCACCACCACCTTCTACTCGAATCCACAGATGCCCGAGGAGAAAATCCTCACTATGCTGTCATCAGAAGGCGGTGGGCAGGGCGGGACCGATGAAAACTGGACCCGATCCGAACCCGGGCTTATCAAATTCGTTGAGACCGGCTTAAAGAGTTCCCTGTGGTCTGAGTTCGGCAACTCTATCGCACAGAGCCTCGATCTCGATCAATTCAAGATATCCACCTCCTCTGAAAATGCGGGTTTTCTGGGAGATCCCTCCATCCAGTTGGGAAAATATCTCGACGATGATCTGTATGTAACCTACGAGCATTCCTTTACGCTTACCGGAGGACGGTCGTTGGCACTCGAATACCGGGTGGAAAAACGCCTGACTCTGGATACGGCCATCCTCAATTATCCCTACGAAGACGATCTGAGATTCGGTGTCAAGTTCAGTCGGTTCTTCTAGGTCTCCTGCAGTTACGGATGTCCCCACGGTTCCGCTAGCAATACTCGTGAAAATACCCCAGCTGTAAATTCTTAATGAAATGGTTGGTTTTTCATGGAATGAAGCGTTATGCGCACGAATTGACAGCGTAGAAAATATCCCGTATTCTAATAGTGATACGCTTTGTTGAAAGAAGAGGCAAATCTCCAATGGTTATTGAGGAAAATACTGTGATTCAGGCTCGTGAGGATGTAGCCTGGCGGCAAATTGAAGAGGAAGTTATCATCGTGGATGGACGGTATGATAAAGTCCATACGTTGAATCCGGTAGCCACCGTTATCTGGAATAGGATACAGGAAGGAATTACCTTCGGTGATCTGACAGCGGAACTTCTCGCTGAATTTGATATTGATAGCGAGACATTGCTTCAGGATGTTAAAGAACTAATAGGGCAATTTCATTCATGTAAACTGCTTACCATCGTTAATCCATAGTCATTTATGTGAGTTACTATTCATACGTGGAACGAGATAGTAATAAAATGGTCGATAGCCCACTCGATATTTATAAATCAGATACTAACGAAGATAATCTGAAAAAGCTTATTTCTGCCTGGCGTAAACGTATGTGGCCATTGAACGTGTTGTTTGAAGTGACATCTCGCTGCAACCTATCGTGCCGGCATTGCTACCACCATAATGGTCATGATACAACTGAATTGAATCTTTCAGAGATAGTTGATATTCTAGATCAACTGAAAAAGGCTGGCGTATTATATCTCGGTATCACCGGTGGTGAACCATTCACCAGAAGCGATATCCTGGATATTCTTGCCGCTGCCAAGAAGCGTCGCTTCTTTGTTTCGCTGCTGTCCAACGGCACGTTGATCGATAAACCGGTAGCCCAATCCCTGGGAAAACTTGGTATTGAACGGATTGATCTCAGTTTCTATGGTGCGGATGCTCATACGCATGATTCCATAACCGGTGTTGCAGGTTCCTTCGAAGCTTTTTACCGTGGGCTTTCCTTGTTGAAATCAGTTGGAGCAAAAGTAAAGATAAAAACAACTGTTTTACGAAGGAACTACCTGAACCTGGAAAATATGAAGCAGTTCGCCGAAACAAACAAAGTCCCTTTCATGTGTGACCCGAAGATACTTCCAAAAATAAACGGTGACCCTTCTCCATTGGGTGAACGGCTTGATCCTTCCGAGTATTCTGATTTACTCTGGGAGAGTATATGGGAAGTGCATGATAATTCCCCGGAAACCCAAAGGAAAGTAGATAGTAATAATACGCTTGAAGATCTTCAGCAAGACATGAGCAATAGAGAAGCGTGCAAGGCGGGTTTTGCGTCCTGCTCCATCCGTTCTTCGGGAGTAGTGTCGCCTTGTATTGTTCTTCCCATTACCCTTGGTGATCTCAGGAAGGAGAGCTTTGAAAACATCTGGAATGGATCGAAAATTAATGACTACCGTGAGCTGTCCCGCGGCCTGTACCCGGAATGCCGGATTTGTAGTCTGTTTTCGATATGTTTCTGCTGCCCTGCCTATGCTTATCTGGAAGAAGATGATATAATGAAAGCACCAGAATTCTCGTGTAGACAAGCAGTGTATTCTGAAGCTTTTCTCTGCCGGAGATACATGTCAAAGAGGAGGTCATCGAAGTGACTAACAAGCAGGGAATCCATGAAAATAATGTGAAGAAACGCTATGATAAACCTGAAATATCAAGCCATGATCTTCCTCCGGAATTGAGCATTGGTGAATGTGGTCTTGACCCTACCATTTTTCGATGCGCTACAACAACGCTTTATGAACAGAATCCCCAGTGGTTTCCAGGGGTATATTGTTGATTTTTTAATACCTGTTTAGGGCTATCTGTCATGTTTACTGCATTGAGATTAGAAGCAGCCCGGCGTTCAGGGAGACTCAGGGTTAAAATGACCACCGGGTGCATGGTTCCTATAATGTCGGCAGGGGATGACGGTGAAGTGCGCCACAAGTCCCGACCTCTGGATGAAGGTGACATTGTTGCGCTGATGTGTGACCGGACCTGTGTCATTCATCGTTTCTGTGGACGCCGGACCGGGGGCGGTTTTTTCCATCGAGGTGACATGGGTATTATCCCGGCAGTAACACAACCTGAAGATATCGTGATAGGGCGACTCGTAACGATCTGTCATGGGAGCCGCTGTTTAAACCTGGAGCACTCAATTATCAGGACATTATCCAGCGTATTTGTCAGAATTACCCGGTTGGAAGCAGAATTCTTGAAAAGGTTCAATCTTGGGGGAACGCATTTTGAAAAGGCAATGATGGTCTGGCACCGAATCTGGAATGTCATACTATGGTCTTTTTGTTGGTGGATGTTATCCTACCAGGTACGTGATTGATGGTTGATATTCTCTGGCAATGAAATGCAACACTTCGATTATTCTTAAGTACGGCTCCTGGCCCGTTGAGTTATACTTTTGTGATAGATCTATATCTTTTCGCGATACCCTGCTGAAAGCTTATCCCCGTTTTGTACACCCGTGTCGCCCTCGTGCGAGATTGTACGTGATGGTTGACGCAACTAAGTTCCAAAACAACGAGAAGAAAAGCATTATTCGCACTGATGGCCATTCTTTTGAACTGTCTCGTTACAACTGCCGGCTTTCCTACAATATCAAATCGGGGGAAGGACAACTCCTGTTTGGTGTTTTTGTGAATGAGTTCCAATTATCTCTCTGGGACGCTGTAATGGAAGTGTTTATTGGTCTTATTCATGTTCTCTCGGGAACCGGGATACTGATGCATGCCGCCTGTGTTGCGACAGAAACGGGGGGATGGCTTATCCCGGGAAAGTCTGGATCTGGAAAAAGCACCATTGCCTCTGATTTCCCGGCTTCGTCCGTTATCAATGACGAAAAGATACTGGTGACGTTTGATGAAAATATGGCTTTAGCCTGTGATGTGCCGCTTTATGTACCATACCGGGGAGAGGCTTATTCGACTAGACTGCAAGGGATTATTTTTCTCGAGCGCTTAAGGCACAATGCAATACAGTTGGAGAAGACAAAGCCTTTCTCCGCGGTACAAATCGCCCAGAATCTGCTGTTTCACACACTGCCAACTGGTTATTGTTTCATAGAGCAAGAAAAAGGAGTTTGGCTAGAAAAACTCCTGTTAGTCTGCACTCGATTTGCATCAATGATCCCCGGCAAGTTACTTATGTGGGAGGATGACTTACTGATAAAAGTTAATAATGCTCTAAAAAATATATATTAATTGTTAACGTTAATCTATCAAGCTCCCGATTGATTTATTGACAGCATCATAAATATCCAAGGATAAAATGCTTCTCTTGGAAAAAAAACTAATAAAAACAACTGAAGCTAGAAACACAAGAAAAATCAAACAATACACGCTAAATTAGGAATATTTCCCTTTCACCCGCTCTCAAGAGTCTAAAAAAAATCTGCGAACATACCGATACATAGGATGAACGACATTTGTGTCGAAGTGTCACAGGGATAGTGTATTCATGTACCCATGGAGGGACGAGAAACATGAAATACTGTAGTATTTATAAGCCATTTCGAAAGTCGTATCACGGCTTGAGAAGTGGTTTTTTCGTTTCTCCTGAGACGGGAGTCTCAATCACGTGAGGATAAATCATAACCTGAGCTCGATGAATTCCCTGCGGTTGGCCGGAATGGTCAACAGCAGGCTGTCGCGCACCCTGGAGCGTATGTCAACCGGGATCAGGGTAAACCGGGCTGCCGACGACGCCACTTCGTTGGCGGTTTCCGAAAAGTTCAGAGCGAGAATTGGCGGTTATACGGTGGGTATCGAGAACACTCAGGTTGGCATCTCGATAATTCAGACCGCCGACCAGGCCTTACAGAGCATTCAGGACATGTTGCGAAGGGCGCGGGACCTCAGTATCAGGTGCGCCAACGGTGACATGACCGACAAGGACCGCGAGCAGTTCGAGCAGGAGATCAATCATTTGAAAGAAGAGATCAACCGGGTGGTGGACACCACCGAGTACAATACCAAGAAGCTGTTTCTCGACCAATATGAAGAGAAGTTCACCGCTGAGGCCAGTATTAACACAGCAAATCCGATAGCAAGGACAGAAAAGCTTATCGATACAAACGCTTCTACGGATGTATATCCTACCTATTCTCCAGATGGCACGAAAATAGCGTATACGAAGAGTGATGGAGATTTCGAGCTTTGGGTATATGATATCGCTAGCGGGCTTGAAACCCGGCTGACCACTGATGCCCACCAGCAGACAAATCCTGTATGGACGGCTGATAGTAACAGTCTTATTTATGTATACCAGGATTCGGGGACAGGCCAAAACTCCCTTCAGAAAATGAATGTGACTACACTAGGCACGCAGAACTTAACACAACCCGGTCAGTTCTCTCTAATGGGAGATCCGGCAATATCAGCAGATGGAAGTACAGTTATCTTCCGTGGGATAAATCCTGCTGCTCCACCGCTGACTCCTGAGGCTGTCTTCAGTCTTTGGGTTGCTGAGTCCTCACAACCTAACCAGACACCATCCAGCCCTAGCGTGTACAGGCTTGGTGGTATGCTGGATATTATTCCGGGCCAGTGGATTGCTCCCCAAGCTCCCAGCATTTCACCGGATGGTGACAGAGTGGTATTCAGTGCCTGGAATGTTTTGGGTGGAACGTTTCATGTTTACAGTGGAGAGCTGACTTCGACATTAGCTGACTTTCAGGCCTCTGTGCAGCCGTTGGTCACTTCCGGTTCCTCCATATTGGCTCCCGAGTGGAGCAGCGACAATTATCTTCTCTACAGCCAGAACGATGGTGCGGATTATGAAGTTAACATCATGCGGATAAATGACATAGGATCGCAGATCGAGGCGCCCATACAGATAACGAATAATGCCGGTGTAAATGATGAATCTCCCGAGTTTCATCCCGACGGCAATAAAATCCTGTACGCATCCAACGTCGAGGGTTCTTACGATGTCTATGAAGACACTTTGAATATTAATCGCACGCAGACTATCTATCTGGTAACGGAACCTTCCGATATTGATATGCAGGTGACGATAAACGGGACGGCTATCGCCAACAGTGCGGAAGACGGGTATATCGTCAGCGAAAACATGCTCCATTTTTACGGGAATTCCGCCCCAGTGGACGGGGACGTAATCGAAGTCAAGTATCACCCGAAGGAAGTCGAAATGAAACTCCAGGTAGGATATGCGGGAAATGACCGGATCGATATCAGTCTTCCGACCTCTCTGAACACCGAACGACTTGGAGTCGACGATATATCGGTGCTGCATGCAGAGACCGCCGAGGATGCTATCAGTGATATTGATGCTGCTCTTACTCTCGTTTCAGAAGAACGAGGCGAGCTCGGAGCCCAGCAAAACAGACTGGAGCGTACCGCCCAGGAGCTTGCTTCGCGCCGGGAATATCTCCAGATGAGCGAATCCCGCATCCGTGATGCCGATATGGCTATGGAATCCATGTTCATGGTGCGGGACCAGATTCTCCAGCAGAGCAGCACACAGATCATGGTTGAGGCAAACGGATTGAATCAACAGGTTCTGACGTTGTTAAACGTGTAAGGAGAAGTGAGAAATATGCTATTGAAAGAATATAAAGGTTATGGATGTGACGATTACCGTTTCGGAGGAATCTCCGGAGGAGATACTATAGATGAAGTAACGATAACCATAGTAGTTGAGAACTAATTCTTCCTTTCCTTCCCGCTTCCTTTACAGGGACTCTCACAAAGAGTCCCTTCTTTTTTTGTCTGTGAAATACATCGTAGTATTACTACGCCTGTGCTTCCGGTCGTAAAATGCGGTGCTGTTGTCATGTATGCTGACACTGCTATATAATTATCTAAACAATTTTCCTGAATCCTGTGGAGCAGGTTCATGTGTGACAGCATATTAATAGTAAAAAATCGCGAAAGCAGGCGTTGTATTCTTGGAGATAAACGTTCAATCTCTTCCTGAACATGAAACGGCAGCTGTTATTCAGTTGAAAGGGGAATTTATGCTCCCCGATTCGCAAGCTTTCAAAGTTTGTGCCGAACAATTGTTTGCAAAAGGAAAGATTCATCTTATTCTCGATATGACGCAGCTCACCTACATAGTATCAAGCGGTCTCGGGATTGTAATCCTGGTTTTAAAAAGAGCCCGCTCTTTGGGAGGGGACCTGAAATTCCTCAAGATTCAGGAGGGTCTCGTGGAAGGTGTCTTTCGCATGACCCGATTCAACGAACTCATCGAAATGTATGATACCGTCGAACAAGCATTGGCTCAGCTCACATCTTCCTGATTCTTCATAGCAGCCGTTGAAAAGGCGAAATCCACTCATTGCCTACAGCACAACCTTCTCACCCCATCAACTCGTAAATGAAGTACTTGTTTTGCCGATGGGAAAGGAGAATAGTCTTCAGATGGTTGACCGGTTTGCCGATACTAGAGAAGGGCACCCGGCTCATCTGGTCACCTGTGCGCCGGAAGCACCACATTTATCAGGAGGGAGTGTTGGAGATGGAGCTCCGTTGCCTCAACTGCGATTCCCCGATTCAGGTCCCGAAAGATCAGGGGAGAAGAAGCTTCAAGAAAAAGCCTGGAGTAACTGAACTCAAATGCTCGTTTTGCAAGAAGAGGTTCAGATATTTCATTCGCTGAAGCAAAGATAGGGAGTTAACAGGCTTCGATGAAACGGTTTTCCGTCGGGCACGCCAAATTTCTATGGTTGGTCGCCACGCTTTTTATTGCCCGTATTACGTTTGGAGTTGTAGGTGAAGAGGGCTGGATACTGGAAGCCTGGACCCTGGCTCTGCTTACCGCGCTGATTGCTCTTCCAACGCTGGACCAGTTTATAAAAACGGTCACCGTCGACAGTCGCAGGATTGTTGTTAACTCACTCTTTAAGAGACGAGAACTCAAGTTTCGAGACATCAGTGAAGTTAAATTGGTCGACGAACGTTTTGGACTGGCCGGGGGCCTGGTATTGGTCGCTTCCGACCGTCGGACAGTTGCCATCAATCCGATTTACAATGATTATCTAGCCCTGATACGGGTGGTAATCAGTATAGCAATAACCGGATCTCTCGTATTGCCCAAGATAGCATCATCGGTTCTGATAGAAGCAAATCTGGGCGAGTCCTATCGGAAGCAAGCGGACCTGTTTGCACGGCGTACGTTCGCCTTTGGGCTGCGTTCACCAGTGTAAACTGGTGCGTTCACCAGTGTAAACTGGTGCGTTCACCAGTGTAAACCGGTACCTTCATCGCTTTGATCCCGCATACCTTATTCACTGCTTCGCCGTACTCCCTGCATACTCAACTCCACCACGGAATCCGCCATATGAAGTTTGTGAGGAACAAGGTTGAATACGATTGGCTGGAAACGGAAGACCGGATTGAATTCATTGACCAGACCTTTATACAAAAAACGGGGGATGGAAAGACTCCCTACCGCCACCCTGGAAGCACGGTACCGTATCGTCCTGTCTTCCGGTCTCAGGTAGATAGCCCCTTTTGCCGAAAGGTCGAGATTGAACCACATGACTCTCAGTCTTCCACGCGCCCGGACGTACTCACCGTCAAGTGAAAGGTCGGGGATGACTGCTCCCGAACGTCTGCATTCTCTGGATATGAATGACGCCATGTCTTCAAAAGGCAGCTCGAGCTGAAGCCTAACCTCTGTATCATTCTCTGTTTTGAACTTCCCCTGCCTGAGAGTCGAAAGGTTGAGAACCGGCCGGTTAAACGACAGTGTACTTCGTATGAAATGTAGCTTTTTTACCAGGCTTCTTCCGTCCAGGTATACGTCAATTCTCTTGAAACAGCAGATGTTTCCATCAATTGAAGAGGTATCCGCCCGGTTATCAGCGGTGGTGCGATCTTCGTTCTTATCCGGTGAAACGGTTTTCGTCACGGGATCATCAACAACCAGAACGACAGTTTTAATCCGTGGTCTGAGAAAAAAGTTTTTTTCAAAACCGGTTTTCAGATGAATAAGCTCCGGATCTCGAGTATCCGGAAACAGGACACTCGGTAGCCGTTGCATGGTGGATACTTCATTTTCGATGGCCCGTATGATAAGAAGTTTCAGTTCCTCCAGCGTGACCTGTGATTCTTCTGGCTCTTGCCCAACGGCCGCCGGCGGCGCTGAAAGTAAACCGAGTACCAAGAGTACTGCCAGGATACATTTCAATACTTCAACCTTGTTCACGGATATGTACGGTAGATGAGCCTGGGGAAGGGGATGGTTTCCCGGACATGTTTAATCCCGCAAATCCAGGCCACCGTTCGTTCGACTCCCAGACCGAATCCCCCGTGGGGGAACGATCCGTACCGTCTCAGGTCCAGATACCATTTGAAGGACTCTTCAGGAAGGTTGTGAGCCTTTATCCGCTCTCTGAGGGCTTCGAGGTCATCTTCCCGTTGTCCGCCGCCGATGATCTCACCATACCCTTCAGGAGCAAGCATATCGATACACAGAGCCACCTCGGGCCGTTGAGGATCCTGTTTCATGTAAAAGGCTTTGCACACAAACGGGTAACGATGCACCAGGATGGGCTTGTCGAACTTCGCAGAAAGCACCGTTTCGTCGTCCCCCCCGAAATCCTGTCCCCACTCGATATCCACACCTTCCTTGTGGAGGATATCTATCGCCTCGTCATAGCTTATTCGGGGAAACGGGGGGACTACTTTTTCCAGGAGCGACACGTCGCGCTCCAGCCTCTCCAGCTCTTCAGGGCATTCCTTTAATACCGTTTGGACGATAAACGACACGAAAGCTTCCTGCACATCCATGTTTTCATCTATGTCACAAAACGGCCACTCCGGTTCCACCATCCAGAATTCGGTCAAGTGACGCCTGGTCTTTGATTTTTCCGCCCGGAAGGTAGGCCCGAAGCAATAGACTTTCCCGAAGGCGGCCGCGTTTGCTTCGTTATAAAGTTGCCCGCTCTGGGTCAAATAAACGGTTTCTCCGAAATACTCCACGGGAAACAGCGTGGTTGTTCCCTCGCAAGCCGCCGGTGTGAAGATGGGAGTATCCACCAGAAGAAATCCTTCCTTGTGGAAAAATTCCCGTATGGCCCTGATCACCGAATCCCGTACCCTGAGAATAGCGTGCTGGCGCTTGCTGCGGAGCCAGAGATGACGATGGTCCATCAAAAAACCCGTCCCGTGCTCTTTGGGCTGAATGGGGTACTCGTCGGCCAGGCTGAGCAGTCTGAATTGCGCACCAGTGATTTCATAACCGCCCGGTGCCCGTTTGTCGGCCCGGACCACTCCCATGATCTCAATAGAAGATTCCTGTGTCGCGCGATCAACATCCAAAAAGCTCTGTTCGTCCACATCAGATTTGGAAAGAACGACCTGAACAAAACCGGTCCCATCTCTCAGCATTACAAACTTGATTTTCCCGCCTTTACGCTTATTATAAAGCCATCCTCTAAGCGTAACTGTTTCTCCATCGTAGTTTTTCAGGGTATCGACAGTAGCTTGTATCACAAATCTCAGCTCCTTTTTATTCTGATAATTCATCAACGATCTGCTGCGCCTCGAATATTTGCGAAGTATTCGAGTGGCATTATCTGTCTGAGCAGGATGTGCCGTCTTGCGGCGAGTAATTTTGAATGGAATTGTAGAGGTGATTACGTTAACTGTCAAGGAGGAAATAGTTGTCCCCCCTCTACTTTCTACACTTCTTGCTCCAGGGCGGGATGATTTACCTGTAAGGCAGACCGGAAATCTGGTGGGCTGACAGGCTTATACGGCAGACAGTACTTTATAAGCTTATTGCTTTGGAGCTACTTATCTTTCACATACAAAACCATGTAAAGTCTCTAACCAGAGCGCATGGTTTGTCCTATCTCTGCTTTAACCGTTTTGTGGTATGCTGGATCAGCGTTATGGCGGATTCACACACTTGCTGCCGCACCGAATTGCGTCACGGTGAAATATCAGTAATTCAGGAGACTAACATGGCATATTTCGTGTTGCTTGCGGTTGCTGTTCTCTTTGTTCTCTTGATCGCTACCAGGCTTCGGCCATCGCTGCTGTTTTTCTCCTTTGCTTTCCTTTTTTTGCTCGTGGACTTGATCGATACCGGTTCTTTTTTAAGTGCATTTAGCAACGAAGCTTTAATCATCTTGCTGCTTATTATCATGGTTGCCCGGGTCATAGAGAAAAGTACGTTTATAGATGGAGTAAAAAAACGGCTTTTTAAAAGCGGTCGATTAACGGGGACGCTCACCGTACAAACGCTTATTACATCGGTTTTTTCAGCCTTTTTCAACAACACGGCAGTTGTGGCTGCCATGATACCGGTGGTGCGGAGCAACAAGCAGATACATTCGTCACGGCTTCTAATTCCTCTTTCTTATGCGGCGGTTCTGGGAGGGACCGTGACCCTGGTCGGTACGTCGACTAACCTGATCATCAACGGATTTGTCATAGAGGCCGGTTTGAAACCACTAGGGATTTTTGATTTCAGTGCTATCGGTATTCCACTGGCGGTGGTTGGTGGCCTCTACCTCATTTTCTTTGCCCATCTGTTTCTCCCGAAAGAGTCTGCGGAGCAGGAAAAATCGCTGTCGGAATATTTTGTTGAAATAAAGGTAGAGCTCGAATCTCCCTTGATCGGAAAGAGCATCAAAGATGACAATTTGCGTCACCTCTCGCATCTTTTTCTGGCCGAGATCATCCGGGAAGAAGAGCTCATCGCTCCGGTTTCACCGGATGAAGTAATCGAAGCCGGTGACGTGCTCGTTTTCGTCGGTGAAGTCACCAATATCAACGAACTGAAGCAGTTTGACGGGATATCCATTTTTGAAACTCCCCTGACCCATCCCATCCATCAGTTGCAGGAAGTGATGGTTGTTCCGTACTCGAATCTCATTGGCCGTACCGTGCGGGATATCAGTTTTCGGTCAAAATTCAACGCCGCAGTGGTGGCGGTACGTCGACGGGGCCACAGGCTGACCGGCAAAATCGGCTCTATTAAGATTGAAGCCGGCGATATCCTTGTCTTGAGTGTCGGCCACGATTTTTACAAGCGTGACAATCTGCTCATGAATTTCTACATGTTGAAATCATTCGAACCACAGAAACGGTTGACAGTGTTTCAGAGTGTCAGCGCGGTGGGTTTGTTTATCGCTTCCATTGCCCTGAGCGCCCTGGGAGTGGTCCCGCTTATCAAGTCGCTTATGGTAGCGGTTGGGGTGTATATCTGGAGGCGCTGGCTTACCTTTCCGGAAATCCGCAGATTTTTCCCCTTTAAACTGCTGCTGCTGGTCGGTTCTGCTTTAGTTGTGGGTAAAGTAATGGTTTCAAGCGGCGCTTCGGTGTATGTGGCGAATATTCTGACCCTGTTTAAAGGTCATGGCCCGTATGTCAGTCTCATCGGGATTTATCTGGTGACCGCGCTTTTGACCGAACTGGTGACGAACAATGTGGCGGCGGCACTGATATTCCCCATTGCGTATTCGACCGCGGTGTCGCTGGGGGTCGACTCCATGCCGTTTATCATGGCGGTTGCGTTCGGGGCCAGTTCACATTTTTTAAATCCCTTCGGATACCAGACCAATGTCATGGTCTTCAATGTTGGCAATTACCGGTTCATTGACTATCTAAAAGCGGGTTTCCCCCTGGCAATTATCTACGCACTTGTGGTACTCTCGTTGATCCCGAAGGTTTATCCGTTTTAACCTGAAAATCAACAGGCACATTGAGAGCATTTTTCGCATGCGCTTTAGCGCACCGCAACGCAGTAGATGTGGTTATTTTTGAACCACAGTAGATTATTTGTGAATTATTCGGGTTATAGAAAGGTCACCAGGAATGAGCGCACATGTCGTCTGGCACCAACACCGGATAACAAGGCAGGACCGGCAAAGAATTACCGGGCAAAAACCGTGCATACTGTGGTTCACCGGCCTGAGCGGAAGCGGAAAATCAACCCTCGCCAACGCCGTCGAGGCTGCACTGCACCTCCAGGGCCGATTAACGTATATTCTGGATGGAGACAATATCCGGCATGGCCTTAACAAGAATCTCGGATTCAGCGACGAGGACCGCTCGGAAAACATCCGCCGGATAGGCGAGGTGGCGAAGTTATTCATAGACGCCGGTCTCATTGTTCTCACTGCGTTCATTTCACCCTTTATAGCCGATCGTGACCAGGTACGTAGCCTTGTTAAAGAAGGGGAATTCGTAGAAATTTACGTCAGGTGCTCCCTGGATATCTGCGAAGAGCGCGACCCGAAAGGGATGTATAAACAAGCCCGCGCCGGTATTATTAAGGAGTTTACCGGCATTGATTCACCCTATGAGAAACCTGAACAGCCGGAAATCGTGGTCGATACGCAAAACCGGTCGCTGGAGGAATCGGTAGAGCAGGTCTTGTCCTGCCTGAAAACACGAGGATTCATTCTCTAAGCGGCCGCTCAGCATCGGCTGTGCGCATTTAACCGACAGGGACCAGGTGTACCGGTAGACCGGGTGGGGTTGGATACGGGAGTTATCCGACGGCGAACAGGCCGATCTGCTCCAGATACTTAA
This sequence comes from uncultured bacterium, assembly GCA_964432985.1. Classification (GTDB taxonomy): domain Bacteria; phylum Muiribacteriota; class CAYSPT01; order CAYSPT01; family CAYSPT01; genus CAYSPT01. Next base: position 57,901 of record CAYSPT010000015.1, on the reverse strand, counting down.
TAATCGCTTCGATGCACTTACCGCGCACCGCCCGGGTTGTGTCCTTTGTTAATGAAACTCCGCCACCGGTTTCATCGGTAACGGTGATGTTGACCAGCGGGTTGTAACCGGTGTCCGGCGCTGCCGAGAGCGTTACTACCGGCAGCTTGCTGTCATCACCGGGGTGGGTGAGCTTCAACATGACTTCCGTAACCGTTTCATTCTGAGCTAATGTGTGTGAGACGGGTTTCTCGTCTTCACCGGCTGGAGAGACTACGGCTATGGCCACCGATCCGGCCCGGGCGAAGAGCCTGGCGGTTTCTTCCATTCTGCGCAGCTTTTCCTTCCGGTCGTCTGCTGATGAGTCGAGATCCCGGTTCAAGCCTGCCGCCAGCGTGGAATCATTAAGGACGAAGACATCGCATCCCCGGTAGAAGAGATAGGTCTCCAGTTCCCGGACTCCTGCGGCGGACCAGTTTCCGGCCAGCCAGAGGACGATTCCCCGGTGCCCCTTCTTCTCGAGGCGCTGTTGGGGGGTAACTTCAGGGACGGCTGTAACCGCACCGGACGGATCCTGGGCCGGTGTGGCTGCGGCTGTACTGACGGTAAGGGCCGCCTTGCTCCGGGTTCGATCGATGATGGTTCCCGCTCCCACGGTGTTGTTGGTGAAGCGGTCGATGATGATGAAGCAGCCGGTGCTGCGGTTGCGGGTATAGGAGTCGTGGAGCATGGGCTGGTTCAAGGAGAGCACGGCCCGGCCGATCTCATTGAGCTGGAAGCGATCGGTCTTCTCCCGGTGCATGGTGTTGATGTTTATTCGGTACAAGATATCGATGAAATGGCCGGCCATGGTCCGCGTAGTATGCTTGATCAGGTAAGGCTTGCCCGCTACCATGGGTTCCTTGGCCATCCAGACGATCATGGCCTCCACCTCCCGGCTGATGTCGGGCACGTTGTTGACGTGGCACAGCATGTCGCCGCGGCTGATGTCGATGTCGTCCTCCAGGGTCATGGTCACCGCCAGAGGAGGAAAGGCTTCCTGCAGTTCGCCGTCGTACGTGACGATATGCTCTACTTTTGTTTTCAGGCCTGAGGGGAGAATCACCACCTCGTCGCCACGGCGCACAATGCCTGAGGCCACCGTACCCTGGTAGCCCCTGAAATCCTTTTCGGCCCGCAGTACGCTCTGCACCGGAAACCGAAGATCGATCAAGTTGCGGTCGCTGGCAATGTGCACCGATTCCAGGTACTCGATCAGCGGCGAGCCATGGAACCAGGGCATGTTCTCGCTGCTGTTCACCACGTTGTCTCCGAGCAGGGCTGAAATAGGAATGAAGTGGATATCGCTCACTTCCAGCCTGGCGGCGAAGTTAGTGAAATCCTGCTTGATCTCCTCGAAGATCTTCCGCTCGTAATTGACCAGATCCATCTTGTTGATGGCCACCACGATGTGCTTGATTCCCAGCAGCGCCGCGATGAAGCTGTGCCGCCGCGACTGGGGCAGCACCCCCTGGGAGGCGTCGATGATGACGATGGCCAGGTCGGCGGTGGAAGCGCCGGTAGCCATGTTCCGGGTGTATTGCACGTGCCCTGGGGTATCGGCGATGATAAACTTTCGCTGGGGGGTGGAGAAGTAGCGGTAGGCCACGTCGATGGTGATACCCTGCTCCCGCTCGGATTTCAAACCGTCCAGCAGCAGGGCCAGTTCGAGATTGTCCTTTACCGCCGCGTGCTTATCCGTGTAGCGCTTGACCGCCTGCAGGTGGTCCTCGTAGATGGCTTTGCTATCCTGCAGCAGCCGTCCGATGAGGGTGGACTTGCCGTCGTCCACGCTCCCCATGGTGCTGAAGCGGATCAGGTCCTTGCCGGCGTAATCGTCCAGGAACTGTTTGATATCCATCAGAAGTACCCTTCCCGCTTCTTGAGCTCCATGGAGCTCTCCCGGTCATGGTCAATGAGCCGGGTAACTCGCTCGCTCTTCTTGACCAGCATGACTTCGCGGACGATCTTCTCCATGGTGTCGGCCTCGGATCGCACCGCGCCGGTGCAGGGATAGCACCCCAGAGTCCTGAAACGGCACATGACTTTCTGGGGTTTCTCTCCCGGGTTCAGGGGTATGGGGCCGTCAAGGGGAATCAGCTGCCCTTCCCGGACGATCATCTCCCGCTCTTTTGCGTAGTACATGGGCACCACCGGGATCTTCTCGTGGTAAATATACATCCAGATATCAAGCTCGGTCCAGTTGGACAGGGGGAACACGCGGATGGACTCGCCCTTGTCGTGACGGGCATTGTAGAGGTTCCAGATCTCCGGCCGCTGGTTCTTTGGGTCCCACTGCCCGTGGCGGTCTCTGAAAGAATAGATCCGCTCCTTGGCCCGGGACTTCTCCTCGTCCCGCCGCGCTCCGCCAAAGGCGGCGTCGTACCCTCCCTGCTCAAGCGCCTGCAGCAGGGCCTGGGTCTTCAGCAGATAGCAACACTTCTCAATCCCCAGGTCGAAGGGATTGGCACTCTGGTCCAGGGCCTCCCGGTTCTGGTAGACCACCAGTTTGGCGCCGATCTCCTTGGTGAAGCGGTCCCGAAATTCGTACATTTCTCTGAACTTCATCGAGGTGCACACGTGCAGCAAGGGGAAGGGCAGGATGCGTGGGTAGAAGGCTTTCTGAGCCAGGCGCACCATCACCGACGAGTCCTTGCCGATGGAGTACAGCATGACCGGGTTGTCGAACTCGGCCGCCACCTCGCGGATGATGTGGATCGACTCGGCTTCAAGCTGCTTGAGATGTGTCAGTGTGTAGGTGTCCATGGCTGATCTTAATGTAATGTAAATTCATCAAGCTGACAAGTAGTATGTTATTGTTCTAGGATAAATTGTTTATCTGCGTTTTTCTTGTTGTCAGGGCATCTATAAAAAGAGTGAGAATAACAGCAAATATTAAAGCTATCAAGCAACCAACAGCGGAAATCAATATTCGTCTTGGGCGTACAGGTTTTTCTCCAGGATAAGCTGGTTGATCTACACAAATTGCCCTTATTGTTTTTGGATTTATCTGTACTCCACCTAATGTTTCCAGCTTAGCCTCGAGATCCCGTAAGTTTAGGATAAATGGATCATCATCTTGCCTCGCTTTTAGAATCTCCACTTCATTGTTTGTCTCTAATTGAGCAAGTTGAGCTTCTAATTCTCTTAACTGCTTGATAAACGGATCATCATTCTGACGGTGTTTGATTACGTCAATCCTTTCGTTTTTTTCTAGCATAGTGAGTTTTGCCTGAAGTGATCGTAGTCCGTCAATAAATGGTTCGTCGTATTCTCTGATGGTTAACTCATTAATTTCCGCCTGTAAAGCCTTTTCCCCCATTAAGTATAGTGGTACAGAAAGGGGGGATAAATGTGTGATAGGAGCATCTGTCTTCTCGATATTCTGCGAAAAACCAGGAAAAAGAAAAGTCATTTGTGGTGTATCCTGCGAGGAGAGATTGCTGGCTATTTTTTGTGCTTCTTGAAGAATAAACAACCGGTCTTGTCTCACTTCTTTTGCGTATTTCAGAAGAACATTGATCTCCTCTTTGATTTGGTTTCTCTCAATAAGATCTTCCTCTTCCAATGCAACTATCAGGTCCAAACGTTTCAGTTTGGCCTGTGTTCGCAACGAGTTTATCTTATTTATAAGTAATTTACGCTGAATGTGATCGGTTTCTTCCAGCTTTTTAATCTTATCGATTCGTTGTTTTTTTGCCTTTTCTCTCAACAGGGTTATTTCGTTTGTGACAATACCTTTTAGATGCTCTAATTTCTTGTTTACATCACTGATTGTGGACAAACAGGCTTCTTTTTCAGCAAGCGCAACAAGTTTGTTAATAATGCTGGCCAGCTTACTGGGTTGTGCCTTCCCAGTCATACTAATTGAAACACTCTCAATGTATTTACCTTTGGCGTTAAGGCGTGGTTTAACAGAAATAGCCTGGTTAAACTTGTCTAAGATCTCCAGGCTTTCTTGATTAAAACTTCCATCATTGTTGAATGGCTTGATAATCTTCTCCTCTATAAATAGTCGTTTCCTCAACTCTTGAGAAGAAAGTCCATTGATAAACCTTTCAAATAATAATGCAGGTTCGACTTCTGACACTTCAGGTATGTTGAGATATTCAATATCGCGAGGATTCGGAGGTAACAGTATTGCGGTCGTTTGATACACATTGGATATGGCCAGAGTCGCGAAACTTATAGCTGCGGCAACCAAAAAAGTTGTTACCAGGAGAAACCTTTTCCTGCGAAGTAAAACATCCCATATGTCCAGTAAATTAATCTCCCCTTCATTACTGTATAAATATCGGTGACTAATAGCATCGTTAATCTCAGGAGCTTTACTTTCCGTAGAACTCATAATGTCGATTCCCCTTCTATATGTCTTCGTTCACAATTCTTGTTGGAAGTTTTTTCTGTTATACACGATATTTGCAAGCGATTTCAAAAAGTGCCTGCACATTGAAGGGATTCTTCCAAAGTTGTCTGATTATAACACCTGTCCAATAAAGGGTCAATGCGACTGAATTGCTGACCTCATCTAATGATCATCTCGTGTCTTGATTGCTGTTGCGAAGACCTCAGCTTCTGTCTGATGTCCTGTGTTGAGAAAGGCCTCATACAGGCATTGGAGTTGATGTGTGCTGATAGTCGGATCGTTTGGTGAAAGTATTTCCAACCCCCCTCTTTTCACAGCGAGTTTTGCAACAGAGTTCCACTTATCCTGTCTAACACAGGATTCTGCCTCGATCCAAAACATTGATTCCGGATGTGGATTCTGAATTACAGCCTGCTTGAAACAGTCAAAAGCTTGCTGTATATTTCCTTCCTGAAAATAGAGTTTACCTCGCAGGAGGTACGTTTCTCCACAGCTGGAATCGAGATTTAGGGCGGTAGAAGCAAAGGTGGAAGCTCTGCCAAATCTTCTTTCGCTGATGGCCTGTTTACTGAGTACGATACAAACTGCTTGTCCCGCCAGGTTAGTGATCGGAAAAACGGCCAATAAGAATAGTATTATAATCACCGTTTTGTTTTTTATTCTCCATTGGCCACCTGCATCCTCATGGGGTACTATCGGCGAAATTGCAGGTAACAGGGTAGGTTGCACTAGAAGCATAAAGAAACACATAGTTAAAGGAATAGTAATTGCTTTTAGAAGAGAACCAAGTGGCAATGGAGTGGCTAAAAAGTTGATAATAAAAGCAAACATGAGCAGTAAAAAACCAGTGATACACAGAGCAGACATTATTGAACAACATCCGTGGGGGGCCGATGATTCAGATAAATAAATGAAATACTTGGCGGTCACAAGCAAAAGTATCAATAATGGCAACCCTGTAATAGGTGCCCATATAAGTGCCCGGTACAACAAGTAATGACAGATAAAAAAGGTTAGAGAGAATGCAGGCAACAAATTGAGTAGATGCATATCCAAATGTGAATCGATTTTTCTCTTTCCAGAGAATCCTTCGTGGAAAGCCAATAGTGCTATGACCAGGTACGTGTAAGAACTGGCACAAAAAAGGAAATCAACAAAAGAGTGCAGGAGGACAATTAACAAAGATATAGTGAAAGCAGCTCCAAGCGAATCAGCCTGGACTGAGGTTTTCGAAAGCAAAGTTATTGATTTAGTCAGATTATAAAAGGTGACAATCGCCATGATCATCGCTACCGGTCCCAAGAAACCGAGTTCGGCCCAAAGATGCAAAAAAATGTTATGGGCATGAAGCACTAAGTCCCTTATGTAATCATATTTTTTAAGGATTTTTAGCCGACGGAATGACAGACTGAAATTTCCTGGTCCCACGCCCAGTAGCGGAAAATCAGCTATGGTGCGCAGAGCCCCTTCCCACATTTTTGCCCTCACACAGGTACTTTGGGTAAGGAGATGCCAGGAAAACCTGCTCAGGTTGCTTTCTCTCGTCATTTTAAGACTTGCCATCGGCAAGACCAGGGTCAGGATAATAGCTAAGCCTACCAGAGAGGCTGCAAGGTATCTGCGAGTAACTAGAAAAGTGGCCAGAAGTCCCACCGTTGCCAGAACGAGCGCTGTACGGCAACCAGTAAAAACAAGAGATAAAAGTATACAGACGGATAGAATTACCAGTGCTATTTTCATGAAATTATAAGTGGTCCGAAAAAAAAGAGAGACCACGATAGGAAACATAGCAGCCAGGTACCCTCCAAAGATGTTAGGGTGGTCCATAAGGCCCACTGTCTGTTTAAGACCTCCATAAAAATGCTGTTGGAAACACAGAGCAATAGATATAATCACTGATATCAACAGACACATGGGTAGCCGCTTTAGGACTGATCGGTGGTTAATTAACAAAAGGTAAAGAAGGGCAAACTGAATAATTTCTTTATTTAAAAGGCTAAGACTTACTCTTCCCCTCCAGGAAAAAAATGCGGATAGCGTTCCTATCACTACTATGAGAAGGAGTGGTTTACTGTAAACCCCAGTTGTAAAATCTTTCCCTCGAGTAAGGCCCAGTCGTGGAAGCCAACCCAGTAACGCCAACACGAGCGCAGCGCTTTTCAGGGTAGTGGAGAATGGAGAAAGGAAAACCGCTGCCAGCAAGCCAGTGTTCGACAACCATCTAAAAAAGCGGAAGTAACCACCTTCTCTTATCTCAGACATAGCGGGGATTGTAATAACAAGCATGCTATATGTCAAGCTGTCTCTCAGAGGGCGCTTTTTTATTGCATTTGCACCTACTTTTATCTAAAGTAGTATATATGCCAATTGCCTTGACACTCATTTGGGCAAATATATACACTGTGGGCTATCCTGAAAGGGGAAATGCCATTCAAACAAGAATGACTTTTCCGGTTATCAATTTGTTCGAGGAAAACACTATTAAAAAAGAAACCGTATGCAACAATGACAATAGTAAGTGTTAATAATTACCGGGATTCAGATCGCCCTCGTATAGTTGCAAGTATTGAAGCACGAATGGGTTCGAGCCGCTTGCCAGGAAAAGTCATGCTGGATTTATGTGGTAAACCGGTTTTATACCGTCTTTGGGAAAGAGTAAAAAGGTCGCGTTTAATTCACGATATAGTTATCGCTACTACCGATCAAGCACAGGATAATGTTATAGATACCCTTGCCCGTACCTGTGGAATTCATGTTTTTCGTGGTAGCGAAAATGATGTACTGTTAAGAGTTCTCGAATCACACAGATGGATGAAGTCTAATATTATTGTAAGGTTATGCGGGGATTGTCCTTTCACTGATCCTGCCCTAATCGATACCATGGTACATCGCTTTATGAAAGGTGATGTTGATATTGTAACCAACAGTGTAGTTCGCACGTTTCCGTATGGCCTGGATGTTCAGGTGTTTTCTTTCGACACACTGCTTGATGTTGCTCAACGCACCAATGATCTTTCTGATAGAGAACATGTTTCTGCCTATATCTACAATCATCCGGAAATTTACCGTGTGTACAACTATGAGAACAATGAAAAAGATTGGAATCCTGAGTGGCGATGGGTTTTGGATTATCCGGAGGATTATCGGTTTATAAAAGCGATCTATGAACGTCTGTTGCCGCAAAGTTCTCACTTTGACTCAAAAGCTATCGTTGCATTATTACATAAAGAGCCAGAATTGCTTACCATTAATAATACAATCGGAATTGCTTTGGCCAAAGGCCAGTCTATTAAAAAGAAATGAACATACCCGGCATTATATACATACTTTTTATCATACTCACTTTTACTAAAGTGTTTCGTGGTCAGATTTTATCCAATTTTAACTCACTGCTTTGTATTTCCTTTACTTTATGTATGTTCTTTGGGGCGCAAATAAATGCAGAACGTATGAACATAAACAATATATTGATCCTGAAATTTGCCGTCTATTATTTTTTGTTTGTTTTGATTTTAATTAATATAAATTGGTTTCGATCGCGAAAAAAGAAAATGTTTGATTCGTATAAATTGTTATCTACTAAAAAAATAGCAGCACTGAAATGGATGTCTATTACAGGTGTGGTTTTATTCTTGGTTTACTGTAAGAGCATAGGTTGGCAGCTCAATATTATTAATATGATTCGTGGCGCTGATTATAAAATAATACTGGCCAGCCGTTTGCTGTCAAATTATTGGATAGAGAATAGGATACTATTCAGAGTGTGGCATATACTCGTACGAATCTGTGTCTCACTGGTGGCTTTCATTCTTTACTCCGATTACGTTTTGCATCAAAAGCTGAAGCTGAAGTATAAGGGGAAGTTTTTCTTGTGTTTCATAATTCTATTTGTGATTCTGATCAGAATATCGGATGGTCAAAAGCTTCCCATAGTAATACTATTGTTCCAGTTTTATGCTGCGTACACTTTAGCAATGGGTAATGAGTATTTCTCTCTGTTGAAAAAAATAAAGAAATACATTTTTTTAGCGTTCACTTTCCTGTTAATTCCAACTATGTACTATTTGTATTTCAGGACAAAATACTATATGGATTTGACATTAATTGACGCCTTATTCCAGGAGGTTTTTCCGGCGGTATTTAGAAGAATCTCTCTCACACAAAGCAAGGCTTTGGCAATTATTTTCGATGTTTTCCCGAGCGAGTTGAATCATCTCTATGGAGCGACGTTTCCCAACCTCGGGATTTTGCCTTTTACGCAGTTTGATCTTTCCTCATATTGTTATAAAGTCGCCACCGGTACAACCGGTGGCGGAATGACCACTTGCTTTGTTGGTGAGCTTTACGCCAACTTCGGCATTCCGGGAATCCTATTCGGTATTCCACTGGTCCTGTCTTTTTTGAAATGGCTGCATAACAAGCTGTTTTGTCATCGGAGAAATTCTCTGTACATTGGCGTTTATGCCTTCTTGTGCGGAGTCGTCCCGCTTCTCAGTCTGACTCAAATTTTTATGGGCTTGGCCATGCCGCTTTGCGGTGTTGTTATTATTATGTTTATATGTCATCCCGCTAAATTTATTGGGCAGCCTGGTAAACCACCTGTCACTTCAAGGGTGAACGCTACGGTAACAGCAAGTGCACAGATAGCCGGTAGGGGTATAAATGAAAATTCTGGTGATCAATCCCAAATGTAGGGAGTTAGCGCCTCCAGCAGTATTTCCGGTTGGACTGGGAATCGTTGTCGCAATTATGAAAAAAGAAGGGCATAATGTCAAGGTGGTTGATGCTGATGGTCTTCGCCTTCAAGACAGCCAGGTAAAAGAAGAGATACGGAAATCTCATTATGACCTTTTGGCTGTGGGGGGCCTGATTACCGTTTTTGATTATATTCAAAAGGTATGCTTGTGGGCAAAAAGCATTCATCCAGATCGCAAGGTAATCGTAGGCGGAAGTGTTGCAACTCCGATCCCGAAATTGATCCTACAAAATCTTGAGGCCGACGTGTTGGTTGTTGGTGAAGCGGAATTAACTTTGCCCGAATTACTCAAGACGCTGGAATGTGAAGGTGATCTGTCAAAAATCAATGGCATCGTAATTAAAAAAGAAGGGCAGATAGTGCGAACACCTTCACGTGAACGTTTGACGGATTTTAGCCAAATTCCTTTTCCGGCCTGGGATCTTTTTGCCTTTGACAACTATGCCCGTCACGGTTTCCACATTGCTGATTCATATAAACTGCGATCAATGAATGTGTCAGCTGTCAGAGGGTGTCCTTTTTCCTGTTCATATTGTTACAAGATATTCGGACGGAAAGTGATAAAAAGGCCAATTAATAACCTGGTAGATGAAATTGAGATTCTACACAAAGAATGGAACATCGGTTATGTAGGTATACTCGATGATTTGTTTACAATCGACAAGAGTTATGTCTTTGAGTTTTGTGACGAGCTCGTCCGGCGGAAATTGAAGATAAAATGGAGTACTTCCGCCCGGTGCGATATGATTGAGAAGGACATGCTATTGAGAATGCGTGATACCGGTTGCGTCTATCTCGGTTATGGGATTGAGAGTGGCAGCAAACGTGTGCTTGATTATTTACAGCGTACGACCACTCCAGAGCAGGCACTGTTTGCGCTCAGGATTACCCGGGAGGCAGGGATAAGGGTTCATGGATCGTTTATGGTTGGTGCACCGAATGAAATGGAAGAGGATGTAATGCTCTCCAGCAAACTTGCCCGTGAAGCAGGAATCTTTCTTCAACTAGGTTTCATCACTCCGTTTCCGGGGACACCGTTATATGAAGAGGCAAAGAACCGAGGACTTATCAAGAACGAAATTGAATATATAAAGAGCTTAAGCGACACGACAAATCTGATTCTGAACATTAGTTCGCATACAGATGCTGAGCTCAAACGACTTAAACATAAAGCGGAGAAGGCTGCCAATCGCATTTATGTCTTAAAAAAGATGTTTCAGATTCCTGATATTGCCATGCGCCATTACAAAATGTGGGGTTTCCGTTCCCTAATAAAGGAATTTTTCAAGTTGCTACGATGACGTTACTAAGAAAGATGCTGTCAATAAGGAATGAAGGACTGTTGTTTAGTGAGGAATAAGAGCCGGTGAGTGGACGATTACTTATTCATATTGAAGGCAATTGCGATGAACTGCCAGCGGTCCAGCCCGGCGATACTCTTCTTACCGACCGGGAAGTAAAAGCATCTCAACAACACGTTAAACTTGATGATTTTATTCCGCAAACTGTTTTTGAGCAGGCACACACATTTTTCCTTTCGATGGCACATTTCAGGATGCCTGATGGCCGTTGTTTCAAGGATAGCTTCAGCGAAGAGAGTGACTGGTGGACACAGAAAAACTGGTTTTATCATGGCTCATACGAATCTATACACCTAGGGAACGCATATAAGATTTCCCTGGGAATCAGAACCGCTATCGAGCAGCTTGATCCCTCTGGCTTGGAGTTGTACACCTCTTCGTTGGATGTGATGGATATCGTACGCTCTCTGGCTGACAAAAAAAAACTGCCATTGATAGTACACGATATTCGTCCCTGGTATGCCAGAATTCTTGAACTAGGCAATCCTTTGACCGAGTGGAAACGGCTATTCGGGCACAGCTATTACCGGTTTCGGTATCATTCACTGTGGCCTGACATAAAAGCCTGCGATGTCGTTCTCTTCCATGGCATGGTTGTTTTTCAAAAGAGACTGTCTGCAGATGGTGAAAAATACCTTAGCATTCCCTACTTTGGTGACCTTAAAGAATCTCTGGAAAAAAGAGGTTTGAGAGTGAACACTATCGTGGTAAGCGATAGGTGGATTCCATATAACCTTCGTCGGTTGGCAAGAAAATCCGGGATATTGTTTCTTGAAAATGGTTTCCCATTAACGGAACTTCTATCTCGTTTTGTCAGGTATATGGGGGGTGTTTTTTTTCGGAAAAACAGGCCCGTTCCCACTAAGATTTCTGAAATTATGCTCGGTAAAGTTCTAGAAAGGAAGTTAGAGAGTTTTGAACGCTATAGAAAACCATATTTTAACATGGTCAGGCGCACCATTGAGCACATTCTCTCCATAATGAAACCGCGGGTCGGGGTAGTAATGGGAGAAGCAGAAAGTATGGGCAAGAATTTTACGCTTGCCTGTAAACGGTTCGGTATCCCAACTCTTGGACTGAGCCATGGTTTCAACCATAGTATGGACTACGCCCGGTGTCACGATATCCATGATTTTTCTACCAGGCTTCCGGAATGTCTCCCGGATGTAACAGCGGTCTTCGGGCCTTTTTCCAGGAGAATGTTGATGGAGCACGGGCACTATCCTGCAAGAACCATTGAGGTTACAGGATCACCTCGTGAAAATGAACTTATCGCCGCGCGCAACAAAAAAGCAGATCAGGGATACAATAAGCGTTACGGTATCCCCTCAGATTGTCGCCGGATTGTTCTGACTACACAACCGCTGCCGTTAATGCAGGAACGCATCGCTATTCTTCGTGATTGTTGTCGTGCCATGGCAGCACGGACAGATGAAGTGTTGATAGTAAAGCCGCATCCAGTGGAGAAAGACCTCGGCTGGATGAAAGTTATTGCTGGAGAAGAGAAAGTGAAACCGGTGTTTATCACCGACGCCGACATATATGAAGTCTTGATACATGCAGATCTCCTGATCACTCATAACTCCGCCACCGCCGTAGAAGCATTGGCTTTGAATGTCCCGGTAATCATACTCAATACAACGGGTAGCAGGGAAATACTACCCTTTACAAGTAGTAAGGCCTGTTACGAAGTCGATAAGGGCGAAAAATTCGGAGACGCAATAGCAAAGGTGCTTTATAATGAAACATTCCGTAAAACAATAGAGAAAACGGCTGTCAAATTTGTATATGATCAACTTTACCGCCTGGATGGGAAAGCAGGGGAACGAATAATGAAGATAGCCTTGAAATTGGGGGGCTGGCAATGATAGCCAAACAGAAATGGCCCAGGTAAAGAAATTAGAGCATAAGATTATCTATGCGATGGTGGGCGGTCTGGGTTTAGGGACGTGTTCCATTCTCCGGAATCTATGGATTGCCAAAAAACTCTCCTTTGAAGAATTTGGATACTGGAATGTAGTACAGATTCTCTTGCTTTTCCTGGTAAATACCAATTTTGGAATATTGCCGACGATGTCCAATGAATATGCAGAAGCCTATGTTCTGGATGATCGTGACAGGATGAACCGACTCTCGACTACCGGATTTGCTTCGTCCCTCGTATTAGGAGTTGTGTTTTTGCTGGGGGTGTCCGTTTTCCTGGTTTTGAAAGAAGGAAACTGGACAGGGGTTCACGCAGCACTGGTTGCCATGTTGTTTTTTCAGGTGCTGTTTATCTACTATTCCAATATCTTAAGAGGACAGCAAAGGTTCGATAAAATCGCTGTCATGCAACTATGCTTGGGTTTATTTTCTTTGGGACTGGTTTTGGCACAAAGCAAAAACCTGAATATAATGAAATGCATACTAGCCTTGTTGACAGGGAATTCAATCGCAGTTGGGTATGTTGCGATTCAATGTCGTACCTTGCGTTTGATTGGATTTGATCGCAACGTATTAAAATATCTTATTCGACTGGGAATTCTATTGTTTTTTATAGGTTTATTCGGTCTTTCTCTGAACCATCTGGACAGGATTCTCATCGGTTTCTTCATGGGAGCAAAAGCCCTGGGATGTTATGGCATTGGGACCGTTTCTGTCAGCATAATACTGTGGCTCCCCAGCACACTCGGTGTAATGCTCATGTCTCATTTCGCTCAAGGCAGGGTTTCATCAAGAATAGAGACGATGAATCGGGATCTCTTTAGAATCCAAATATCCATTTTGGCATTCATTTGTGTTTACTTGATTTGGCTGCTGTGTTTTGCTTACGGCTTGGTATACTGTTTTGTTCCAAAATATCTTCCCTTCGTAGATATCATAAAAAAAGTGAGCATAGCCGGCGGCTTAATGGCCTTAACACTTCCACTGGTGAACAAACTTATCGCCAACAAGCAGCATGTTAAACTCCTGTCATTGCAGCTCGGTGTGCTGCTGGTACATGTTTCAGTTTTGTATATAATTATCGCGGTTTATAGAGATATCCACATCGTCCCATTTGGGCAGATCGCATCGTATGCGGCATACCTATTCGGTCTGCACATTATCGCGGCTCGATGTTTTGCCTGGACTGGAGCAATGAAGAAAAAACTTCTATTCAGTTTTGGGATTCAAATCTCTCTGGTGATACTTGCTTATTTAGCCAACCACTATCTTGTTACAGAATGGGATGGTAGACAACTTGATTGGAAGCATATCGGTGCGTCCGTTGGGATTGCTTTTACTTCCTCCTGTCTAGTGATGGCTTATGGGTGGAATCGTATCAGCCGCTTGTTCGGTCGGGTAGAGTAACAGTAATGAAAGAATAAATGCGGAAACGGACTATGAGCAACAACCTGGTCATTGTGGTCAGAGCCGGTTATAACGAAGGACTGGGGCATGTCGCACGAATGCTTGTGCTGGCAAGTTTTTGGCAAAATATGGGCGGTCGGGTCACCTTTTTTGTAAACAATTTCCCCCCCGCTCTTCGGTGGATTGAGGAAGAAGGTTATTCATATAAGTTACTTGATGACGGTCCGGCAATAGATTCTGAACGTATTGCTGCTGTTACGCCGGATATCGTGATCGTCGATGTATTGGATATCAGCCATGGGGAACTGTGTTCTTTCCGGCTGGCCGGCGCCAAACTGGTGGTGTTTGAAGGTAGAATAACAGACCTATTGCCGGTTGATATAGTTGTTACTGCCATTGTAGAGGGTCTCGAGTCTAGAATAGTAGATAAGGCGGGAGTTCGCTATTATCTAGGCATGGAATATATGCTTTACGCACCCACCTTTGCAGAATTTCAGTCCATTGAATACCATATCTGCTCCACGGTAGAGAAAATCTTAATTTTCTGTGGTGGAACCGATCCGAAAGAGCTCTCGCTCATTGCATTAACGGCAGCCAAAAAGGTATTCAGGAAAGCCAGCATCATTGTAAAAGCCGGCCCAGGATTTACAGACGATCAAATCTCACGATTGCCGGGTGGAAAAAATATCGAAATAATTGAACCGCGTGTCGATATGGCATCACTGTATCATAAGGCAGATTTATCTATCGTTTCTGGAGGGTTGAGCTGTTTTGAAGCGTTGACTGTTGGTGTTCCTCTGGTAGCCCTGCCTCAGAATGAGCATCAGATGATAACCATACGAAGATTAGCCGAGCGTGGTTTGCTTTGTGCTGCCAAATCGGAGAAAATGCAAGAAGCTCTATTGTCGATGAAGCAATATGATGTCCGGTTTAATTATTCCGCCAGGGCAAAAGAAATCATGCCGCCGGCAAACCGTGGGATTAAGAAACTGCTTGATAAGTGGTACAATAACTTCTCATCAAATTGACATTATGCAAGGGAGCATATAGCAATGGTCTTCTCTGGGTGCAGTTTGAACAAACTAACATAATGAGAGAAGAAATTGTTGCAATATTCAATGATAAAGTATGGAAAAGTCAGTGATTTTCCCGAAGAGATAACACTTTTTCTGCGGGACTGCAAGGCGGTCCCGTATAGGGAATTCGGGATCCCTTTAGATCAACATTTGATCGGATATTTTATTCGAGAACATAGTGACGATCAGGTGTTGCTTGCTTGCTGTAATAACCAGATTACTGGTTTGCTTATTTTTTCGCGGATAGAGTGGGACAGCCGGTTCTTCCATCATGAAATGTCCAGGATAGACCTATTCAGTTTTCACCGAGCATCTGCGGCAAGCGGCGAACAATTACTAAATGCATTTTTTGAAAAGGCTCGCGAGCAGGGCCTCGAGCATGTGTCTATCCGGATGGACATGGCCGAAATTGAAGTTATCCATGTACTTGAACGCAACGGATTTTTTATCGTAGATACACTGCAAACTTCAGTTTGTCAGGGTGGAGCCGTTTTTCCATATAGAGGTATACGAGAGTACACTGAGGATGATATGGAGAGCCTGTTATCTCTCGGTCGATCGGCGTTTACGCATAGCCGTTTTGCTGCAGATCGGCAATTGGATGGCAAGGACATCATCGCTATGTATGAGGCCTGGGTCCGGCAATGCTGTCTTTGCATTCGTGTAGAGAAAGTTTTTGTATCCGAGGATAGTAAACAGATATCTGGTTTTATTGCCTGCGGTGTAAATCAAAAGATCAAGGAATCCACAGGAAGTTCGGTAGGTTTCATTGATCTGATAGCTGTATCGAGTGAATTTCGAGGGAAACAATGGGGGTTGAAACTCGTTTCGTGTGCCCAGGACTGGTTTGCAAAGAATTGCGATATTTATACAGTGGGAACGAGATGTGATAATTTTGCTGCTTTGCGAATGTATTTGAAAGTTGGTTTCAGAATTTGCTCAAGCAAGATAGGAATGCATAAATGGCTCTGAATGATTCATCATCCATAAAAATAAAAGGACGATCGATTGGAGCTCACCTGCCGGTATATATTGTGGCTGAGGTAGGAATCAATCACAATGGGTGCAAGAAGCTGGCTATGGATTTAATCGCCATGGCCGCCAGAAGCGGCGTCGACGCAGTGAAGTTTCAACTGTTCTCCGCCCAGGCAATGTACCCGTCGAGCGCTGGAAAGCTAAAAACAGCCTCGGGAGAGGTGATTGAAATCTACGAATGTATGCAGAAACTGGAACTCCCCGAGGAATGGTTAGATGATATAATACGGTATTCTAACAGCCTGGGAATAGCATTTATATGTACCGTTTGTGATCCTACCGATGTTTGGAAATTGGCACCATATGGGCCCGATGCTTTCAAGGTCGCTTCTTATGAGATATCTCACATCCCCTTGCTGGAAGAGCTCAGTCGATACGATTTACCGGTAATATTCTCGACCGGTTGTTCTAAAATATCTGAAGTCGAAGAAGCCATTTATGCTCTTCAGCGGTATGGGAATCCACCAGTAGCCGTTCTGCAATGCGTAGCCAAGTATCCGGCTCCTTTAGAAAAGGCTAATGTTAACACAGTAAAAACATTCATCAATGCGTTCCCACGTGTCGTTGTTGGATATTCCGATCATACTGCTGATCCGATCAGAGCGCCTGTCCAGGCTGTGGTTTCTGGTGCGAGGATTGTAGAAAAACACATCACACTTGATAGAAGCATGAAAGGCCCTGATCATTGTTTTGCTCTTGATGAAGAAGGATTGCGGGCGATGGTCACTGCTATCCGATCAATCGAGGAAAAACTTGCGAATAATGAATCTATCCCAGGGGACGACCTCGTCATGGGAATCGGGGAAAGAATAACTACCGATGTTGAAATGGAATTACGTGCATTTGCCTATCGATCTATTTTCTCTACACAAAGGATTCGAAAAGGAGAGCCGTTGACTCGCGACAACATAGCGGTGTTACGTTCTGGTGAATTGGATCCTGGGTTGCACCCTCGATACTACTCAATCCTGTTAGAAAATAAGGCATGCGCTACAAAAACTATAGAACCTCAATGTGGTATAACCTGGAGTGATATTCTCTCAACACACCAATGAAAATAGCTTGTTTAATAATCACTGTGTGTAGAACAATACTGTATGAGGATTTTTTATGCGTATCTGTTTTGTAGATCCGGGATTCGGAAAAAGAAGCTGGGGAACATTTGGCCAATCCCATTGGACAAGTATTATTCAAGCCGGACTGTGCGGCTTATCTGCATGCTGTAAGCAATCGGGATTTGAAGATGTACATCTACTGGATATCAGATTGTTAAACGATTGG
This sequence comes from uncultured bacterium, assembly GCA_964432985.1. Lineage (GTDB taxonomy): Bacteria > Muiribacteriota > CAYSPT01 > CAYSPT01 > CAYSPT01 > CAYSPT01. The sequence goes on along the minus strand of CAYSPT010000015.1, from coordinate 40,678 downwards.
AATGATTTTGAGGCACAGTTTTCACGTATTGCTCCGGATATCGTCGGCTTGACCATGCGATCTTGCGATCTGAAAATGAATGCAGAAATCGCAAGAAGAATAAAACTGATAAAGTCATCTACCAGAATCGTTGTGGGCGGAGTACACGTTTCTATCGATCCCCAATGGGTTCAGAAAAACCATGACTATGATTATGTTATTGCTGGAGAAGGTGAGATAACGTTTGTGGAGCTTTTGAAAGCTCTGCAGGCAAAAAAGGAGTTCCCCCGGTTTTCGTGGGGAGAACGCCCTGATCTCGATGAACTGCCTTTCATCGATCGTGAATTATACCCGTACCGGACCGTGGTTGATCTTCCCAACTACGAAGGAATCTTCAAATCTCCCATGGTAACTATGCTATGTTCTCGTGGTTGCCGGTATAATTGCTCCTTTTGTGCTCCCCATGCCCGTACTCATTTTGGACAGGGACTCAGGTTCCGGGCAGTTGATAATGTTATACGTGAATTGGAATATCTCTACGATAATTATCACTTTAAATGTGTCAAGTTCTATGATTATACCTTCACCCAGAATCCAGAATGGGTGCGGGAGTTTGTTGAAAAATATAGAAAGTTCAGTAAACCTTTCTGGATACAGTCACGGGCTGATCTGGTTGTCAAAGGAAAAGAACTGATTAGATCGCTGGCAGAAGTGGGACTAACCATGATTGGCATCGGATTTGAATCAGGATCTGACAAGGTGTTGAAATTCCTGAGAAAAGGAACCACCCGGGAGATTAATTTGCAGGCGGCTAGGATTGTCAAGAACAGCAATGTCTTGTTATCAGCCTCGTTCATGCTTGGTGTCCCGGAGGAAGAGGATGATGATGTCAAGGCGACGGTAAGTCTGGCGAGAGAGATGCAACCGGATTTTACGTCGGTAGCCTTTTTTACTCCTATTCCCGGCAATGATCTTTATTCGTATTGCAAAGACAATGATCTTATTATCAGTGATGATCCGGAGATGTGGGTGGAGTTCAGCCCAGGGATCCCGAAAATTAAGGGCAAGGACTATGGATATCTTAAAGAGGCAGCGGCGGATATCATGGGCATTAAGTTCGGGGGACGGTACATCGGGCGATTAATAAGATATGTCTACGTTAAGACAAAATACTATTACAAATTGCGCAGAATACTGGTATTTCTTTATTCCAAATATAAAAAGGCTCGAAAATGGATGCGGCAATGAGTGAAAAGAAAAGAGTTTCCGTTGTAATCCCTTGTCGTAACGAGGAAGACTTTATCAAAGCGTGTTTACAGGCATTGTCCAACCAGACTTACCCTTTAAACAAGCTTGAAGTAATCGTTGTCGATGGGATGAGTTCCGACAACACCCGACTGAGAATAGCCCAGGTTATCGAACAGTATCCTTTTATTAGATGTATTGATAATCCGCGTCGGGTAACTCCTCTTGGCTTGAACAAGGGAATCGCAATTTCAAACGGTGATTATGTAATCATTTTAAGCAGCCATTCAGTGGTTGAACCGGATTTTATTGAAAACAATGTTCGGAGCCTGGAAACATCAGGTGCTGATTGTGTCGGTGGGATATTAGAAACTGTTGCCTCCATTGACCGTCCCTTGGCGCACGCTATCGCTGCGGCTCTTTCCCATCCGTACGGCGTGGGCAATGCACATTTCCGTATTGGATCCACCAGCATTAGGGAGGTCGACACCGTTCCCTTTGGGTGTTACAAACGGGAGGTTTTCGAGTCGATCGGTTTCTTTGATGAAAATTTAATTAGAAACCAGGATGATGAATTTAACTTTCGTCTCCTCAGAAATGGTGGTCGGATAGTGCTCGACCCGCTTATTAAATCCAGGTATTTTGCTCGTGACTCCTTGCGTAATCTCTGGAAAATGTATTTTCAGTATGGGTATTTCAAACCGCTTGTCGCCCTTAAGATCGGTAGGGTAATTACCTGGCGCCAACTTGTTCCCGCTCTGTTCGTAGGAGCGTTGTTAGGCACTGCCCTTATATCGATCATGAGTAGAACGGGCAGGCGTTTCCTTTACCTGCTGATCGCCTTGTATTTATGCACTACTGCGTATTTCTCATACATGGTTGGCCGTAAAAGAAACGCATTTTACGCCACACTGTTATTCTGCTCGTTTGCAGTGCTGCATTTTAGCTATGGCATCGGGTATCTCAAGGGAATACTAGATTTTTGCTTGAAAGATCATCAACTTGTCATGGAAGATAGTGATATCAGTCTTTCTCGTTGAAGTAAAAAGCTTATATGAAGCTGCAGAAATAGGGTATTTAAAAAAGAATTCGAGAGACGAGGATACGTGGAATCAAAATACCGAAAAGAACTTGTTAAGGATATCGTCCGCTGGGATATCAACAATTGGCGTAAGATGCTTTTCTACTGGTATCCATATATAAAGAATCTGGGGCCAACTGTACGGGTTTTGGAAATTGGTGCAATGGATGGTGGTTTGTCCCTCTTTTTCGCGATGAAAGGATGCCAGGTAATCTGTTCCGATCAAAACGGACCAACTGTTTTAGCGAGGAAAATCCACAAGAAATACGGTGTGACAAATAGAATAGACTATCAAGTTATTGACGCAAAAAATATTACTTATCCGGAAGATTCATTTGATATTGTATGTTTCAAATCGGTCTTAGGAGGAATTGGCAAAGGAAACAGCTTTGACAACCAGAAACAAGCTGTGGATGAAATGCATAGAGTATTGAAAACGGGAGGAAAGCTTCTTTTTGCAGAGAATTTGCATGGTTCTGTGATACACAGATACTTGAGGGATTGTTTTGTCAAAAGAGGAGATACATGGCGGTATATGACTCGAGAACAATTGCTAGAATTACTTTATCTATTCAATGATGTATCGCTTAACTGTTACGGGTGTCTGGCTGCCATGGGAAGAAATGAATTCCAAAAATCGTTGTTGCATTATGTTGATGAAATTCTTGACTGCATACTCTGCGACGATTACAAATACATAGCTTTTGGTTGTGCCGTGAAATAAACAGTTAATTGAGGCGTATGAGGTGAAGACAGCGTGCAAGTGCCTTTTCATAAACCATATTTGACTGAAAAAGATATCACCAATGTAATTGAGGTTCTCAAATCCGGCTGGACAACCATGGGACCGAAAACGATCGAGTTCGAAACTCAATTCGGAGAGTACATTGGAGCTGGTAAAACCATTACAATGAACTCCTGTACTGCCTGTCTTCATCTAGCTTTGTTGGTTCTCGGGGTAGGCCCGGGAGATGAAGTGATTGTGCCTACCAACACTTTTACATCGACAGCGGAAGTAGTGACCTATCTCGATGCTAAACCTGTGCTCGTAGATGTCAATAGAGATACCCAGAATATGGATGTTGAAGATTTTGAGCGCAGTATAACGGCAAAAACAAAGGCGGTCATACCGGTTCATTTCGCTGGGCAACCGTGTGATATGAATGAAATTCTCTCAATCGCCCGCGAACATAATCTGAAGGTTATCGAAGATGCTGCGCATGCGCTTCCAAGTTGGTACAAAGGTTGTAGAATTGGTACATTGGGAGATATCACCTGCTTTAGCTTCTATGCCACAAAGACCCTTGCCATGGGAGAAGGTGGAGCTGCTACGACAGAAAACGACGCTTGGGCGGAGAGGATGAAAATCCTGCGGCTTCACGGTATCTCCAAAGATGCATGGAAGAGATATTCCCGGTCGGGTTCGTGGTATTACGAAGTGGTGGAAGCTGGGTACAAATATAATATGACAGATATCCAGGCCGCATTGGGATTAGCTCAGTTGGAGAAGATCGATTGGATGAACGAAAGGAGAAATTCTATTGCGGAACGGTATACGCAGAACTTCCGCGATTTGAAGGAAATAACTGTACCAGTAATCAATTCCGATAGGTCGTCGGCCTGGCATTTATATGTGATTAAGCTAAATCTTGAAACTTTGCGACTCGACCGGTCGGCTTTTATTGAAAGTCTTAAAGAGAAATGGATTGGTACCAGTGTTCATTTCATTCCTTTACACCGTCATCCTTATTACCGGAAGGCTTTCAACTATACCAGTCATTGTTTTCCAAACAGTGAATGGAATTATCAGCGAGTCGTTTCGTTACCGATATTTCCGGGTATGACCGATATTCAAGTGGATTACGTTATTGAAAATGTTATTGAGCTATGTAAGAGATCTCGAAGATGAGTCTAAAGCGTTCTTTTGATATCGTGTTTTCATTGTTAGGACTTGTATTGTGCTTGCCTGTATTTCTGATTGTACCTCTCATGATCAGCTTTGACAGCAAGGGTCCGGTCTTTTTCTCCCAGGAGCGGATCGGAAAAGATTTCAAACCATTCACGTTTTATAAATTCAGGACAATGATTATCAGTGCACAGGAAAGTGGCCCTCAGATCACGGCTGGAGGAGATTTTCGCATCACCCGATTAGGAAAGTATTTGAGGAAGTTCAAGATAGATGAATTTCCACAGTTTTATAATGTTCTCAAAGGCGATATTAGCTTTGTGGGACCGCGTCCGGAAGCTAAAAAATATGTTGACTTGTTTTATAATGAGTTTAAGCATATTTTAAGTGTAAAACCGGGGATTACTGATTACGCTGCATTGGAGTACCGTTCGGAGGAGATGATATTAGGTAAGTATGAAAATCCTGAACAAGGCTATATTTCTGAGATTTTGCCACATAAAATAGAGTTATCGCGACGGTACATCGCCGAGCAAAGCTTATGGATTGATATAAAAATAATTATGCTTACCTTATGGAGAATTGTGTGTGGCTGACATGCCGGAATACGTTTGGAAAATAAGTCAAACAGTTTACTTCAAGGAAGCTACTGTGTGATCCGGGGAAGGAACCATACACGAAGAATGAAACAACTACTCGTTAAAAACGGCAAGGTGGTTGTCACGGATGTCCCATCCCCGAAACCGGGGCGCCACGAGATACTGGTGGAAACGTGGTATTCGGCGGTCAGCCCGGGGACCGAAAAATCACAGCTTAAACGATCCGGCTTGAAGGTTTTACAAACCCTGGTTGGTGATCGCAACAAGCGTACCCAGGGCCTGGCATTCGCAAAACGAAAAGGTCTGGCTGCTGCCTGGCAGCGTTTGAGTGACGTTGCGTTTTCCGAGCGGGCGTTGGGTTACAGTCTTTCAGGAGTAGTAATCGGTCTGGGGGAGGAAGTCACCGGTCTGCGTATTGGCGACAAAGTCGCCTGCGCCGGTTCCGGCAAAGCGTGCCATGCCGAGCGGGTCGTGGTGCCGGAAAAGCTCGCCGTTTCGGTTCCTGAAGGCGTGTCCATGCCTGATGCGGCAACGGTAGCCCTGGGCGCGATTGCCCTTCAGAGCGTGCGGCGGACCGATCCCGCTCTGGGAGAAACAGTGGCGGTAATCGGCCTGGGAATTCTCGGTAAACTGACGGTTCAGTTGCTACAGGCCGCGGGCTGCCGGGTGGCGGTTTTCGACATCGATCCCCAGCAGATTACGGAAATAGAAAAATCAGGCGTGGAATACCCGGCCTGTGTAAACGAGAAACCGCTCGAAACTATCCTGGCTGATATCAGCCGTATCACCGGCGGCCACGGGGTTGACGCCTGTGTGGTAACCGCCGGATCCTCCGACAGTTCTCCGCTCGACCTGGCATGTGATATCGTCAGGCAAAAAGGCAGGATTGTTGTTGTCGGTGACATACCGGTGGCTGCCGATAGAACTATCCTGTATAAAAAGGAGCTCGATTTAAAGCTGTCATGTTCCTGTGGCCCCGGCCGCTACGACCCGACCTATGAAGAGATGTCGGTAGACTATCCCTTCGCTCATGTCCGGTGGACGGAGCAGCGGAACATGGCTTGCTATGTGGATTTATTGAAGAGGAACAAGATCAATGTCGCAGGCATTTTCGACGCGGTATTTGGTTTTGACGAAGCGCCCCGGGTATATGGACAATTGCTCAAGGGGCAGTTGTATTCTGCCGTGTTCCGGTATCCTGCTTCAGAAGAAAACGGCACTGATGCCATGGTATCACCTGATAAGGAAAAAGATTTTCCTTCTGCAGTGAAATCTGCTGCAACAGGTAAAGAACCTATATCGGGCACGGAATCTCAGTTAAGAGAAGACAAGATAGTTAACTACACGGACGCGCGGCGACAAGCATCAGGCATTCACTTGGGTCCCGGCCTCGTGAGAGTTGCCCTGGTGGGGGCGGGAAGCTATGCCCGGTCGGTACTCATACCGTGTTTGAAGAAGCTTGACAAGCTTTTCAGGGTCGTGTCCATCTGTGATACTGACGGACTCCGGGCCCGTCGGGCCGCGGCGGTCTTCAAAGGATCATCTACCATCACCGATTTGAAGGATGTGCTTGAAAACGAAGCAGTCGATGCGGTAATCATCGCTACCCGGCACGATCTTCACGCTTCCCAGTCTATTGCCGCGCTTGAGGCGGGCAAGGCGGTGTTCGTGGAAAAACCAGCGGCTTTGTCCAGGGAAGAACTGCGGCAGGTAATGGCGACTGTTCAAGCAAGTAAACTACCTTATATGGTGGGTTTCAACCGCCGCTACGCCCCATTTTCACTCCAGGCCAGGAAGCTGCTAACCGGGGTACCCGGAGCGATGATGATCACCTACCGGGTGGCGGCCGGATGCCTACCGGATGGGCACTGGGTGAAGTCTTCGCAGGGAGGGGGGAGGATCATCGGTGAAGTGTGCCATATGGTGGATCTCATAGCTTTTCTGGCTGGATCTCCCGTTGAAGCCGTGTCGTGCGTGGTCGTTCCCAACGCAGATGGATCTCTGGACGATAACCTCCAGGTACTATTCACAATGAAGGACGGATCTACCGCAGCGCTGACCTATACGGCCATGGGGGCGGAGAAGACGGGAAAAGAACTGATAGAAATCCTGGCTGGCAATATGACCGTTACCATCAAGGATTTTGAGGAATTGCATGTTTTGGAAGGGCGCACAACGAAAGCCCGGAAGCGGATCAAACAGGACAAGGGACACCTCATGGAACTCAAGGTATTCAGGGATCATATGTGCGGTCTATCAGAAAGCGGCTGCCGGCCTATGCCTCTGCCGGAAATTGAACGGGCCACGGATACTACCTTCAGTATTGCAGAGACTCTCAGAACACACCGATAGACGTTACCTTCGCTTGCCTTATGCCTGAAATACAGGTTATAGTTGTTAGAAGGAGATTATCGTCAGGGAGCGGCCCATTATGATCCGTATCGATCTGGAGCTGACACCTGAAGAACTGGAACGTCAGCTCGGTATCATCCACGAAGCGCATACTCTCTTTCTCGAAGCTAACGATCTTTCCGCGTCCGGCCGGTTGCGCGAGGCAGCCACGCTATACGAGCGATCGCTGAAGCAAAACCCCCGCTCCTTCAAAGCCCACAACAATCTGGGCCTGGTATTCAAAAGGATGGGGCGGATGGAGAAGGCGGTTTCCCAGTACCGTCTCGCCCTGGAGCAGAATCCGCACTCCGTCGAGGTTCACAACAATATTGGGAGCGCTCTGTACCATATGGGGCGCTGGACCGAAGCGGTATCCCATTTCAGAAAAGCGCTGGACCGATTGCCTGACTTCGTCGAGGCAAGGAACAATTTCGCGCTTCTGCTCAGGAAAATGGGATTTCTGGATAAAGCCATCGAGCAGTACCGTGTGGGCTTAAAAACGGCGCCCTGCGACCCGATCCTTTTCAATAATCTGGGGCTGGCGTATCAGGACACGGGTGAACTCGATGAAGCTATCCGTTGTTACCGGGAGGCCATCAAGTACAACGCCGATTATCACAAAGCTTATAATAACATGGCCGGTATCTATTTTAAAAAAGGGAACATAGCCGAAGCTATAAAGAACTTTAAACTTGCCCTGGAAAAAAGACCTGAATACCCGGAAGCTCACAACAATCTCGGGTTTATCTATCAACATGTCGGAGAGTATGATCTGGGCATCTTTCACCTGAAGAAGGCGGTGGAGCTCAAGCCCACCTATGCTGAAGCCTTGAATAATCTGGGAACGGTCTATTTCAACCTGGACAGGCTCAATGACGCCCGGCTGGTTTTTTCAATCCTCCGTGACTTGAAACCAGGAGATTCCAATGTCCACAACAGCCTGGGATGTGTGTATTTCAGGATGGAGCGGTGGGATGAGGCCATGGAAAGCTATCTCAAGGCGTTAAAAGCTCGTCCACATGACCCAAGTGTCTACTTCAATCTGGGGGACATTTGTTACCATAAAGGCCTGGTCAAGCAGACAATACACTTTTGGAAGGCAGGCCTTCAAAGGGAACCGGGTAATTTCGACATCAGGCGGAAACTGACGCAACTGATCCAGCATCAGCAACAAGAGGATGAAGACATTTATACTGAATAATTCAACGTTCACAGACTGAATATGAATTAGTTGGATCATTAACCAAACGACAAGCGACGTAGACTATCTATGAATTGTTCAGGTCATTAATCGCTCAGCTGTCGCCACGGTGGTTTATGTGTGAAGTAGCCGGAATTTTAACTGAACGGAAACAGTCGCAGACAGGTATGTGAAATATGCAGGATAAGCCACTTGCGCATGGTTGGTCCGGCGTGCTACACTTATCCGGAAGCATACTATTTTCATATCAGGAGGCTTATTGTGGGACTGCAGGCATTGTTCGGGAAGTGCGGTCGTAAATACACAAAGAACGCCATCATCTGCCGTGATAAGGAAAAAGGCAAGGAAATGTTTATTATCCTTAGCGGACAGGTGAAGATTTACAAACAAGGTCCTCCCCCGCACTACAAGGTCAATACGATTGCCACCCTCTCCGCTGGTGAGTTTTTCGGAGAAATGTCTCTCCTGGAGGATCTTCCCCGGTACGCCAACGCTCAGGCTATCACCGAGGTCAACGTGCTGGTAATCGACATCGAAACCTTGAAGATGATTGTCAAAACCCAACCTGACTTCGCTGTTAAGATCATGCAAAAGCTCTCGAAGCGTATCCGCAAACTCGACGACATGATCATCTTTAATAAGTAACCGTCGGGTACCGTCCAATTACATAATTTCTATTTATCCTTTATGTTTTACAATATATTGCGTTCGGCTGTTGCTCGATGCCAATTGTTTTTTGGATCAATGAAATTGTTGCATCAGTGTTCGCCGAAGCAGTATAAATGAGAAAGGCGTTGTCCGAGGAGGTATGACCTGTGAAAGTAACCGGTTCGGTGGTACAGATGTTCAGTGCGCCGGGGAACTGGCAGGCGAACCTCGAAAAGGCTGCGTCATTGGTTGAGCGTGCCGCCGATCAGGAATCTTCGATAGTACTTCTTCCCGAACTGTTTAATATAGGATATGAGCTTTCGCCGGATCTTCCGCTTCGGGCTGTTGAAGCGTTTGGACCCACCATCGAGTGGATGAAACACACTACCGCCCGCTCCGGTATGACTCTAATGGGAGGGGTCGCTGAACCCGGTCCAAACGATGTTCTCTTCAACTCTTTGTGCGTTGTTTCTCCTGGTTCGGAACCGGTTTTCTACCGCAAAACACATCTCTTCGGGGATGAACCCGACTATTTCACGGCCGGCGACCGGTTGTTGACGGTTGTTGTACAAGGAATAACCGTTGGGCTGCTTATGTGCTATGAAACAGGGTTCCCCGAGATTTCGAGAGTACTGGCGCTGCGGGGGGCGGAAATTCTCGCCATCCCTTTTGCTTTCGGTCGCGCACGGGGCCGGATTTTTGAAGTCGCCACCAGATCCCGTGCCCTGGAAAACGCGGCCTATGCGCTGATCGCCTGCCAGGTGGGAGTGACCTCCACCATGGAGTTCTACGGTCATTCCCGTATAGTGAGTCCAAAAGGATGTGTAATTCGGGATTTAGAAGACGGCGAAGGTGTGGTATCCTGTTGTATTGACAGAGAATACGCCAGCCTGTGCCGCCGGGGGGAGTTCCCGGACACACATGTGTATTTGTCCCGGCGCCGACCGGAGTTATACGGGGAACTGATTCCTGGGGTTGTAAACCCTGGGGTATACACCCCCTTAAATGAAAGGATTGAGTGACGTGGCTGTTGACCCGATCTGGAAAAAGGATATTGACTGCCCTGTATGCGGATCGATGTTTACCTCTTACAATGTCCGGCGTACCGCCATCATGGTGTCCACGAAGGATCCCGATTTTTGCACCCATTACCAAGGAATCAATCCGTTGTACTTAATGATATGGGTATGCCCCCTCTGCCGGTTCGCCTCGCTGAGGAGAGATGATTTCGAGAAGATCAAAGATGCCGAGCGGGCCCTGATACTCGAAGCCGGTGAGAAACTGCAGCAACTGGCCGGGGACCGGGATTTTGGAGGAAAACGTGACTTCGACGCCGCTCTGGGCGCTTTTGAACTGGCTGTGGAATGCTATAAAATACGCGGCGCCAATCTTTCAAAGATGGCCGGTCTTTATTTGAACATGGCCTGGTTGTGCCGTACCAAGGAGGGCGCAGGCCCCGAAGAAAAAGAAAAGGAAATGAAATACACCCGAAATTGCCTGGAGCTTTACGAAGAAGCGCTTCAGAAACAGTCCGGCGGTTTCGGCGATATGGGTGAACTTGGTATCCAGTACCTGGTCGGGGAGCTTCACTACAACCTGGGTGAGCACGAAGCAGCCATCAAAGGTTATGCCGCGGTCATCTATTCCAATGACAAGGATATGCGCCCGGATATCGTTAAGATGGCCCGTGACCGCTGGGCGGATGTCAAAGAAGAGTACAACAAGATCCGGGCGGCGCGGGGTGATGCGATAGAAGACGAAGCGGAAGAACCGGAAAAATCCAAAACCTGATCAGGATATTTTACGGCCATGCGTCAGGTTTGAGATTCAAACATGGGATAGTTCAGGTTATCGTTGGATAATGCGTTATTGGTGGATAACGCGTTATTGGTGGATAACGTGGTTGAAGCTGAAAAGGAGTGATCTCGGTGCTGGCCGTAATCATGGCCGGAGGTAAGGGAACGCGGCTGGGTCCCTATACCAAGGTTGTCCCGAAACCGTTGCTTCCTCTTGGTGAAATGCCCATTCTGGAAATTGTCATCAAGCAGCTGAAGAACGAGGGTTTCTCCGATGTTATCGTAACCACCGGATACCAGGGAAAGCTCATCCGGGCCTACTTCGAGGATGGCGCCAAATACGGTTTGAACATCTCCTACACCGTGGAAGAGGAAGCCCTGGGTACCGTTGGCGCACTCTCTCTGGCCAGGGACCGTCTTGACGCGCCATTTTTGATTACCAACGGTGATATTCTCACCCGTTCGAGTTTTAAACAGGTGCTCGACTTCCACCGGGAGCACGAAGCAGATTTCACCATCGGTGTGGTGAAGTTAAAAATAGATATCCCCTACGGTGTCGTTCTCGGCGAAGGTGAACTTTTCAGCAATATCGTGGAGAAACCCAAGTTCTTCTTCAATATTGGCGCGGGCATCTACGCGGCCTCCCCTTCGGTGTTCGAATACATATCGCAGGGTGAGTACATGGATGTTCCTACGCTGGTGAAGGCTTTAAAGGATGGCGGTGCCCGGCTGGTCAGTTATGAAATAACCGATTACTGGAAAGACATCGGGATTCACGCTGATTTTGAGCAAGCTAATCGGGATGTCAAAGAATGGAGCGATAGCGACCTCTATCATGAGTGGGACCATTGAAGCTTTGAGTTCTTCACGGGTACTGGTTACCGGTTCAGCCGGTTTTATCGGGAGTCATCTGGTCGAATATCTCGTTCCCCGGGCGGCTTTTGTGCGAGGTTTCATGCGGTACAATTCACGCTCTGAAATCGGCTGGCTGTCAGAGCTATCCCCTGAGATTCGCAACCAGGTGGAAATCATGCGGGGGGATCTCAAAGATCCCGGTTCGGTCAGGCGGGCAGTAGCCGGAATCGATGTTGTTCTGCACCTGGGGGCGCTCATTGCCATCCCCTATTCCTACCAGAATCCGCTCGATTTCGTGCAGACTAATGTTTTGGGCACCTCCTACCTGCTCATGGCCGCCATGGATGCCGGTGTACGGCGTGTGGTTCAGACGTCGACCAGTGAGGTGTATGGGACCGCGCAGACCGTTCCCATTGATGAAACACATCCTCTCAATGCCCAGTCGCCTTACGCTGCCTCCAAAATCGGGGCTGACCAGCTGGCGTTGAGTTTTTCCCGTTGTTTTTCGCTGCCGGTGGTTCTGCTCAGACCATTCAACACCTATGGCCCCCGGCAGTCTCTCCGGTCGGTCATCCCGACGATTATTGCCCAGGTTTTATGGCGCGACCGCCTGACGTTGGGATCTCTGTTTCCAACCCGGGATTTCACCTATGTGGAGGACACCGCCCGGGCATTTGCCCTGGCTTCTACGGCGGCTCTCACCGGGGGAGAAGTGGTACAGATAGGAAGCGGACGGGAAATTTCCATTGGTGACCTGGCCCGGAAGATTATGAAACTGGCTGGCAGGGAAGTGCCCATAGAATCGGAGCAGCAACGGGTGCGGCCGAAGGCCAGTGAGGTTTCCCGTTTACTGGCCGACAACGCACGCGCGCATGAAAAGTTGAAATGGACTCCTGCCATAGATCTCGACGAGGGACTGCAGCGCACTATCGATTGGTTCAAGGACCGCAAGGACCAGTTCTGCCCGGAAACCTACCACGTATAGCCTGAAAACTGCAGTTGGCTTATCAATAAGGTACAGGAAACACCCTGGAGCGGTTCACTTCACATTAATCCGCATGGGGGTATCCAGTTCCGCGTTTGACATCAACTCGAAAATGCTTTGAAATGTCCTCTGTGCCTTTCCCTTGTTTCCCCGGAGCGCGGCGGCGGTGGCCAGTCCGGCCAGGATTTTGACGCAATCATACACGGTCAGATCCTGAGATCGCATGATCCCCCCGAAGAGCTTTTCCGCCATAAAGGCCCTGTTGTTCCACAGGTGATGATAGGCAAACTGAAAAGCATCATTCTTGTCGGGTTTTTGGGACGTCTGCTTCCATCTTGCTGCCACTTCCCGGTAAAATCCTTCCAGACGGTCCCAGTTGACCTTGTAATCGGCCCGCTGGACGGCCGTTTCACGAGCGCTTGCACCAAGGGAATCCAGCAAAGTCCGGTCCTCAAGCAGACGGTTGAGTACCGAAGACAGTTCAGCACTGCTGGTGTGGTCGATTAGAAAACCGTTTTTCCCGCTGTCAATCCACTCGGTCATACTGGGAATCTTTCCGGTGATTACCGGTGTAGCGCAAGACATTGATTCCAGTACTGTACAGGCTGCTCCGTCAGTGTCCCTTAATGAAAGTGTTACGTCAGCCAGATTGTACAGAAGGGGCATGGTGTCGTCGGGTACATCCTGCATGAATATGATGTTGTCCATCACTCCCAGATCTCTGGCCTGGTCTTTAAGCCTGGCAGCGTACGGGTCGAAAGGGGACCCCTCGGTAAGATAGGACTTCAGAATGAAGATGGTGTCGGGGTGTTTTTGCAGCACCGCCGGGATGGAGTCAATTATGACATGGACATTGGCCTGGGGTTTGAACTGTCGGGGACTCAGAACAACGTGTGGGAGCGGACTATCTCCCAGGTGTTTCCCCTCGGGCAGTTTCCCTGCGAGGGTTTTCCCGGCGAAGATTTCCTTCGCGTAAACGGATGTGTCAAGATCAGGAATGAACCGGTTGGTGTCGATGCCGAACAGAATCAGTTCGCTTCTTTCCCGGCTGTCCCGAAGTAGCGCGATTTCGTCCATGAGATCCATGGAGTCACTGGTGGTGAAGGCGGCAGATTTGAGCACGAAAGAAGCCATTCTCCTCACGAATTCCGATGAACGGGCTTCGATAAAAAGATCTGAGCCCCAGGCAGTGGCTATGGTGGGGGGATAAGAGACCATTGCTGCTACCCAACCGTGAAACGTGAGGTAGTGGCTGTGCAGAATAGAGGGCTGTATCTTTTTAATGAGCCGTGCCAGAAAGGCGCCGGCTTCACGGGCGATGGAAAGCATATCTGCAGCGCTCTCCTGGTCAGGTTTGAACAGGTGTAAGGTAATTCCCGGACAGGTTGGCCGAGGCTGGTTTCGGTCCAGGTCCATAATGTGAACATCCCAGCTTTTTTCTTTGAAATAGCGGGCCATCCTGAATGTGTGTGGACTGCGGCTGTCGGCAACGTAAAGAACCCGGTCTTTCGGTTTAGCAGTTTTCTTTTTCTTTTTCTTTTTTTTGGCTATTTTGACTCACCCTCACAATTGTTGTCTTCCTGAGAATAGATATACTGTACCCCGGATTGAAGATTACAGCAAGTCACTGCTTGACAGGCCGTCTACCCCTATGCTATACAGAAATGCAGACAATGCTAGTGAACATAAGGCGGGTGAGAGAACATGAATAAAAAAGACCTCATTGATATCGTATCTGAAGATACCGGACTTACCAAGAAGGAAGCACAAACATTTATAGAGAACACCATATCAGTCATGACAGACGCACTTGTAAAAGGCAAGAAAGTCCAAATTACCGGTTTTGGAACCTTCAGTGTTCTCAAGAGAAAAGCTAAGAAGGGTATCAATCCACAGACAAAGAGTAAAATTACGATTTCTTCCCGCAAAGTCCCCAAGTTCAAGGCCGGGAAACTTCTTCAGGATTCTCTGAACTGAGCTTTTTCAACTGCTTGAGTTTTGTTTCCACATCTTCGTATCCTGGAGCAATCCTGGATAAAAGAGTCCATTCTCTTATCGCGTCCGGCACGCGGTTCTGAAATAGATACATCAAACCTCGATTGTACAGCAGGTGCGGCGTGAAGCGGTTGCCGTCAAGCAGGTGTTGAAACATGGTTTCCGCTTTCTGAAACCAGCCTTCCTGCAGGTAGAGTGCTCCCAATACCTCTGCCGCCGTTCTGGAGCCGGGATGAACACGGTGGGCTTTTTCCGCCCAGGCCAGCGCTTCTCTGAACTGCTCTTTGCGGTAGAAGGAATTGGCTGCATAAGCCAGGGATACCGCGTAACGCTGGTAAAGTAATCTGTTTTCCAGTGCCTGGTCCTCCATTTTGATATCAAGGGACCGCAATTGCAGCTGGTGCAGTCCGGTCCCGGGAAGATCATAGTCGCGCGCCGCCTGGTTGAGGGACATAAGCAGCCCGCAGGTCCCGGAAGGTATTCCTTTGTTCAGAGCGGCCCATACCGTCGGCGTGCAATAAATTGGCGTGTCCCCGGAGTTATCCATAATGGTGTTGAGCAGGTGAAGGTCCTGGTCAAAAGAGCTGCGCATGGAAGGCAGCGCCGGGGTGGTAATGGGAATGCCTGCCATCCGTTCTTCCCGCTGTAGAAACAACCGGTACCACTCCTGTGAAAGAAGCTTGAAATCAATGGTTTTTACGCGATATGCTCTGGTCAGTTGCCGGATGAACCACAGGGGAAACACCTCGTTGCCACCGGCAGTTACGATGATCGAACCGGGCGGTGCCGATTTTAGAAGGTTGCGGGCATAATCATGTGCCAGGGTGTCGTGGCGAAGCGTCTGTTCCTGCCCGGTTTGAGCAGCCGCGGCGATCACGGTGCCGATTACCAGCACACAGCCGATAACGCGTGGATGTTTCACAACACGCTGGAGCATGGCCACCGTCAAACCGCCGATGCAGGCCCCCATCAGAATAAATGGTAAAAGGAGCACTCGAAACGCCTCTTTCCCTTCCGGAGTAAAGGGGAAATTGCTGATAAAAGCGGCTGGCGGCCCGAAAATAAGCAGGAGAAGTCCGGCTTTCCATACCTGAGAAAAGAAGGGAAACCGTTTTTTGAACAGGAATGCTCTGAGTGTAATAACAATCAGGATGCCAACCGCGATACTGAGAAGAAACGGTCCCAGGTCTTCATAGAGGGTGATCCCCAGATAATGCATGTGATTAAGGGTTAATTCCAGTGAACGTGGAGGAGTGGGCAGGCGTAAATACTGTTGTCTGCACAGAACATGCACGAGGCCCGAAATCCTGTTTGTTATTCCCCAGGGCAGCCCTCTGTCTGTTGTTAAAGGAAGCAGCAGGATGGGTGTGGTCCCCAGAAACACTACCATGAGAAGCAGGAAAGAATGCCGCTGCTGCCGGGGCCGGTAACGCAGCATCGTCAAGGCGGCCAGCGGGGCGAGGGTGTAGTGGTGTAACACGGCCAGGGCGCACATAAACCAAACGGCGGCCTGCTTTTTAAACGGGGTATACCCGCCCCCTGCCAGGAATTGTCCGGCGAGTATGACACCCAGGACGATTTGTAGCGCGTACACTTCTGAAATCAGTACCTGGGATAGGAATGTGGGAGAAAATAACAAGCAAATCCCGGAGACCAGGCCGGCCGCCGTGCTGCCGGTCAGGGTTCTCACAGTTCTGATGACAAGGAAGACGGCCAGAGCCCCGGTGAGGCACGAGAAAAGGTTGAGTCGGAACGCAACTCCACCCAGGGGAACCAGGCTTATGAAGCCTCGCCCCAGCAGGACGTAGAGAGGATAACCGGGGGGATGCCCGCTGTGGAGGTTCCAGCAGGCAATGGTCAGCTCTCCGTGGTCGCCGAATGATGTAACCGACGGAGCAGCCATGTGTATATACAGCAGGCACGCGGCAAGCAGGAAAATGGATTCCAGTGCGGTGATACCGTTATGTGATGAGAACCGTAACCGCTTCATGTCCACAATTGTATCATGATAGGCAAAAGCATGCTCTGAGCAAGCAGGGAAGAAAGTGAGAGCCAGGTTGATACTGGACAGAAGAAACAGGTATCCTGTTATCTGCCGGCGCGACAGATATTGCGTCACAGTCGGCGCCACAGTTGGCGCCACAGTCGGCGCGAAGGCCGGCGCGACAGATAGAGGAAGGACTGCCAATGCGGAAACAAGACATTGAAAACTTGATAACCGGTCTTAACGAGCGAACGTTCAAAAGGACCAGATTTAAACTCAACCCTTCTGTTTTGGCCGAAATGATACGCGATGGTGCTTTTGGCCGCGGGCTTACACTGAAGACCCTGCGCCCCTCACAGGTGGACCCCAAAAGGATTATTGATTTCCTGGTCGTCCGGGAAAAGGCCGCGTTGAACCTGCCTGATGTTAAACGGTCACGGACGGGAAACTACGAAAAACGCTACTGGACACAGCGGTATGCACTTGAGGAACGGCCCCTTGATTCACCCATCAAAGCTCCATCTCTGGGAGTCCCGGCTACCCAATGGGAATACCTGGTGACGTATGAAACTGCCAGGGACGTAAAGGTCATAGCCAGGCCGTTGTTTGAATTTACCTCCTTTTTCCCTGAAGAGTTGTACCGGGATTATCTTCGTATCGACCTCGACTGTGGCCCAGAAGAACCAGCCGAGGCTGTATCTGTCGAAGACAGGGAACAAATACTATTGTTTTCCCAGCGGTACGGATATCGGTTTGTACCGTATGATGAGAGGATCGCCAGGTGGGACTATTTTTCTGAATTCCGGCGGCAGTATCGTTTGTTTCGCGAATGTATAGAGTGGGTGAGGGAGGGGCTGTCAGACAAAGGTCCGAAGACAAGAGTGGCTATGACGAGAGCGCTGAGGAGAATTGAAGAGATGTGCCACGGATTTACCGTTTCTCTGGATTATGATCCGGGACAGAGCGTGGTGTATGAAAATCCTGATCCCGGTGAGCACCTGATTTACCTTTGTTATCTGGTGCTTCGCCGCAAAGTGCTGTCCAGGAAAAAACTCATGTAGCCGTCAGACGCGGTTTCTTTTATTGTATTCCTCGAGTTTGATGAGTGTGTCATCTATCTTCTGCCCGAGTTTTCGAATCGTCGTGTAGTTTCTTTCAATGTGGTTCAGGGTATCGTTAATCATGCTGTTCACCTCCTCGGGGTCTTTCATCTTTATCGGTAATTTTACGCGGTTTCTTGATGGGCATATTCTGATTC
>CAYSPT010000015.1:8768-22655 GCA_964432985.1 uncultured bacterium | reverse complement strand
TCTTTCATCTTTATCGGTAATTTTACGCGGTTTCTTGATGGGCATATTCTGATTCGGAATTACTCATCGAAATCGGAAAACTCAATCGGTTTCTTGACGGGTATATCCCGAGGAAAATACAATACCGTTGTAGCTTCAATTTTGCAGCAGCTGCGATTCTGCAGCAGCTGCGATTCTGCAGTAGCTGCGATTCTGCAGTAGCTGCGATTCTGCAGTAGCTGCGATTCTGCAGCAGGATACCTACTGCAGGTTTCGGTTTAAAAGAGGTATAAGGTAATGAATCAGTGGGACACATCTTCGTCTGACGGTATGAACATTGTGGTTCATGTCCCTTCCGGCCTTCAGATAGCGTTTGCTGTTCTGGATGTGGAATCCGGGGCGTTGACCGACCGGTTCGGTTTCGATGTCGGGCAGCCCCTCGAGCAACCGCCGCGGCACCCTTTGCACCGCGACCTGGGTGTCGGCACCGTTGTCAGGGCCCGCGACCACGGGGACTCCTGCCAGTGCGCCTCCTTCGACCTGGCTGTGGGAGGCGGCCTGTACAGGCTGCAGGCGGCTGATCACCAGGGATTTCTGCTCTGGAGGATCCATCCGCTCCGCTCCCCGGCCGTTCCTACCATGAGTTTTGCCGTTGTCTCACTGCCCTCCCGGACCGATCACCACTACCGGATAACAGACGAAGTAGTGTCGGTAACAGCACGCGATCTGACGGGAGTGATCCACTTTGATTTTTCACTGAGGGACTACGGAACGTTTACCAGCCGCGCAAACATGTTTCGGTATCTCGGAAAAACACGACGGCTCAATTTCAGCCTGGGATCACGGGGAATACTGTGTGTCAGACTGCCTGAAAACAAGCCGGTGTGCCTGTCAGCCTGCGTAAAAACAGCCAAATCGGGTATGGGTGGGGACGGAAAGGCACTCGTTCGGAAGGTGGAGGAGGTGTGGACCGGGCAGCACAAAGAGTATTGTTCCCGCCGCCTCGGGGGCACTCCCGAGAACGTGGATGACTGCGCCCGGGCACTCATGGACTGCCTGTACTGGAATACCTGCCGACGGGAGGGAACGGGAAGCAGGGTAAGCTTGATTAACCGGGAATGGGTGCAGATGATGGAAACGGTCTGCGGTCTGCCCCGGGGAGCAGCGGAGGATATGCTCGTTTTCAACTGGGATTCCGCGTTCAATATACTGCTTGCGTGCTGGGAAGCTCCTCAACTGGCGGAAGACAACCTGTGGACTACCCTGGAAAGCCAGCAGGAATCGGGAAGGGTTCCCCAGGTCAGGATCGGGTCCTTTGTCAGTGACCGGAGCAATCCTCCCGTCCTGGCCCTGGCCGCCTGGAAACTGTACCGGACCACGGGAAAAACGAGTATTCTGAAAAAGGCCTATCCGGCTTTCAGGAACTGGTACCGGTGGTTCGAGGGCAACCGGCGGGGGCCGGATGATATCCTGTGGGCCTGGGGAACGGACCGGAATCATGAAGGGTGTGCTCCCGGTCTGGTGGTATCGGGAATGGCCGGCGCCTGGTACGAGTCCGGGATGGATGACAGCCCTGTCTGGGACGCGATCCCGTTTGATCCTGCCACGGGAAGACTGTCGGCAGCCTGCGTGGATCTTTCGGCGTTGATGGTCGTGTTTGCCCGCATTCTTCATTGTATGGCTGTCGAGCTGGGTGAGGATACTGAAGCCGCACGGTATCAGGAGGAGTTCGAGACCGAAGCCATCCGGCTGGAGCAGTGGTTGTGGGATGAACGCTTCTCTTTCTACTTCCCCCGGTTTCCTGATGGCCGGTGGGTTCACATTCCCGCCGTCACCGGGTTTTATCCTCTCCTGGCAGGCACTCCGTCCCGGGGACGGGCAGCAACGCTCATCAAGGAGAATTTTTTCAATCCGGACCGGTTTGGCGGGGATTTCATGCTGCCTACCATCGCCAGGACCATGACTGCATATGATCCCGACGGTGATTACTGGAGGGGGCGGATATGGCCGCCGGCAAATTATCTGGTTTTCCTGGGGCTCAGGGAGTATGACATAGGAGCCGCCCACAACCTGGCTGAAAACAGCTCCGAACTGCTGCTGCGGGAATGGCGTGGTCAGGGTCACGTTCATGAAAACTATTCTGCTCTGACCGGGTACGGAGAGCCGCAGCCGGGAGTCTACGCCAGGAGTTGCCCCTATTATACGTGGGGAGGACTTATGGGACTCATGCTCCTGGAGGAACTGTTTGACGTGGAGCTCTTTTCCCGCGGAATCAGGTTCGGTGCGCCCTACCTTCGCTCACCCGCTTCGGTGGACAACATGCTGTATCATGGCCGCGTACATGGCGTGGTGGCGGGGAGAGAGGAAACCGAGCTCACCTGTGAGGGCAAAACAGTGTTTCACAGCCGCCCCGGGTGTTTGGTCCGGCGATTCGACCTGAGGGAACAGTCTCTGGGTTTCATCGTCGAGCAGGGTCTGCCTGCCCACATCGAGCTGCGGACTCCGGTTCCTTCGGAGCGCGTCAAGGTCACCGCCGGCGGGGGGGCGGTAGCTGTGGTACTGGTGAGAAGAGATTGTATCGCATTTAACCTGGTGCCGGGTCAGGAAAAGGTCATGGTCGAGTGGTAGGCACCAGGGTTTTTACGTTGTTGACGAGTTTGATTTGTTCTATTTGATCCAAGAGAATCCGGGCATCGGGAAGAAAAACCTCGTTTCCCCGTATTATAACCTGCTGGCACAACTGTTCCGCCAGGAACAGGTCCCCTGATAGAAAAGCAAGTTTTGCCCGGGCCAGAAGCTGCTTCGGAGTGTCCTCACGCTGCCCGGGAGCGGGAAAACCGCCCAGCGCTTCACCGCGGGAACTTTTCGCGGGTTTCCCCCCGGTCAGCTTGCTCTTTTCTTTCGGCCGCTTGATTTTTCCCTTGAGCCTGCGGGCAAGCTTGTGCAGAAGTGTCAGGCGCTCAAAACTCCAATTGGTGCTGAAATAGGTTTTTGCTCCCGGAAGATTGTCCTGGACACTCAGGTCAAACACGGTTTTCCCCAAGGTGAGGCCAACTCCTATGGTCCAGTTATCTTCCCGGTGACCGAGGCGGAACCGCAGCACGTTACGGTAGGGGATTTCAAGGCCGAACTTCAAGCGCCATTTGCGTCGCTGATATTGCTCGAAATCAGCTGCCAGCAGCGAGGTGCCCACTCCCCAGCCCACCCCTATCCTGGTGAATTTGGCGGGGGCCGGTGCAGCCAGGGCTGCGCTTCCGGACCTGCGGGATACAAGTCCGCCCAGCACCAGGCCCAGCTGCAGGTTGTGCTGGATGTCCCATCGCCCCGAAACATCAAAGGAATGTGCTCTCACCCGGTCTCCTCCGAGGTTTCGCCGCCACAGGTGGTAAGTGGCTCCCAGCGACAGGTTGTCGTTTAGATACATTCCGGCGGCGATGGCCTGGTCGATGATGTCCTCGTTGAACACATTGCGGAGAACTCCGTTGCCGTCCCGTTCCTCCAGACCGCGCAGTGCCAACCGTCGCTCCAGAACACCGATTCCCACGGAGCCTATACGCTGGGCATAGCCGCATGTGGAGAACGAATCGGAACCGGGCAGGGACAGTTTCATGGTCTGCAGATGGTATCCGCTGAGGCAGGGAAGGGAGGCGGCGTTGAAGAACACCGCCGCCGGGCCTTGGGCCAGGGCGGTAACCGCCCCGCCGAGACCGGCGCTTCGTGCTTCGGGATCAGGGAGAACGTATGCAGTGACGGCTTCCGGGATATAAGAAAGAACCAGGGAAGCAAGGGCCATGATAATGAAAATCCTGAACCGTCCGGTCATCGCACGATCACCATCCTGGTTCTGCCGGAAATCTCCCTGCCGACGCCGCGGTAATCCACCAGCACGTAATAGGTGCCGGGCATAAGGCGTATACCGCTTCCGTCATCCACGGTCAGGCTTTGCTTGTTCGTACCGGTTTCCAGGTAAACATCATCTGTCTTCTGAACCCGGCCGTTCATGTCCATTACGGAAACGGAAGCGTAATCGCTTTCAGCTCCCAGAGTGACAAACAGGGTAACCGATTCCTCTCCCCTGACGGGATTGGGGTAGGTGAACAGATGATCGAACCGGCCGTCAGCCGCCACCGTGAGAAATGTCCACTCAACCGCCGTGATGTGGTTGGCGGCGGTGTCCGTCACTCCTTCCAGGACCCTGACCGTGTACCAGGTGCGGTAGGTGAGCGTGCCGTCGGCCCAGGGTACGAACCGGATTAGACTGCCGTCCTCCTCAACCTGCAATTCTCCTGCAAGAGGAACATCGTCTTTAAGGACCAGTATATTCCCTTCCAGGCTGGAAGGGTCGAGGGGTTCGCTGAACCGTATCCTGATGGGGCTGGTGAGCCTCACATCCACGGCACTGGCGGCGGGCACCGAGGAGACCACCGCCGGAGGAGTCGTGTCGATCAGGTTCTGAGAATCGGTGGGCACGGCGCTGGCTTCCCTGGTGTTGTCTTCTGCATTGCCCGCCGCATCCGCCGCCCGCACCACGAAGAAATACTCGCGGTTATTGAGCAGTCCGGCCATGGTAAACGACGTGTCCGGGGTGACCAGGGCGGGTATCTCAAAATCGTATTCTCCCCGCACCACAGACCGGTATACACGGTAGGTAATGGGGGTGGAGTCGTCACTGGCCAGCGGCCACCTGATGATGACTTCTCCGCTGTTGCCGGTGGCTTCCGCCGATGCTATTCCGGCGAACACCGGGGGGGTGGTATCGGCACTGGTTCGTGGCGCTGCGCTGCGCTCCAGCAGGTTTTCGTCGTTGTTCCCGAACCGGTCGAACGCCCGAACCACGTAATAGTACTGCTGCCCGTCCTGCAGCCCGGAAAACCTGGCGGTGAATCCCTGGGTGGTAAGCGCAGGCTGTTCGAAGTTGTAATTCATGGATTCGGTGGACTGGTAGACGGCGTAGGTGACCGGCGTGGAAATATCGAAGGCCGGGTACCATCCCAGGACGATTTCGCCGCCCACCCCCGTGCCCTCGGCGCTTTGAAGCCCGAAGAATTCCGGAGGGTCGGACTCCAGTCCGTCCGAGGGGATGACGAGCAGTTCGGTAGTGTTCTGGTCTTCGTTGCCGAAGTTGTCTACCGCGCGCACAATTACGTAAACGCCGGTACCGGGGGTCAAGCCTGTCATCACATAGGGGCTCTGGTAGGATGTGGCGGACGGAAAACCTCCGGGCAGCCGCCCCCGCTCGTACGAAAGATAAACATTGTAACCGACAGGGAGTGACGGATCGGTGGCCAGGTCCCAGGTAAGAACGGCCTCATCGGGATTCCCGGTGGCGAATGCCGTGACCAATCCTTCAAACGACGGCGGCGTGACGTCGGTGGAAGGGCCGGGTATGGTCAGCAAGGTATTTATGTTTGTTTCCCTGTTTCCCAGGTTGTCCTGGGCGCGGACCAGGTAGCTGTAATCGTCACCGTCGGTGAGTCCCTGTATGAGCATCTCCGTGCCTGTTGTGCTGTAAGTAGGGTGGCGATCGTGAAACGGTGCGGTTGTCGACTTTTGAAAAACCAGGTAGGTAACGGGTACCGACTCGTCAACCGCCTCCGGCCACTGCAGGAGCACTTCCCCCGGGAGCCCCGTGCTCCGTGCCCGTGCCAACCCGCTGAATTCCGGCTTGACGCTGTCGGTGAACAGGCCCACTGCCGCCGGGAGGGATTTAGTATTGGGTTCTTCGTTGCCGGAGCGGTCCATGGCCCGTACCGCCACGTAATAGGTTTCGCTGTCCGCCAGACCGGTCATGATATACGTAATCGGTTCTCCAATGGAATTCCGAACGATGGCGGAAGGAAACCGATAGTCGTGGCCGTTGCTGGTGAAGGCGAGATAGATGTTGTAGCTGAGAAACCCGATGTCGTCATCCGCCTCCCAGAAGGCAATTTCGATTTCGCCGCTTTTCCCGGTGGAGTGGACATACATGATGCTCTCAAACACCGGCGGCGCCAGATCCCCTTCCGAGGTGGACACATATATGTCGTGAAGCGCCCGGGCGATCAGGTTGACCGCATCGTTGATCGAGAGTCCCACCGTATCTTTGAAAGGCTCCGTCCAGTCGTTCACTCCCACGCCGCCTCCAGAGTTGTCCCCGCCCATGGGAAGGTACAGGTTCATGTCGGTGATGTGGTAGACCCGTCCTTCCCCCCGGGCGATGCGGCCAGCCATGGTTTCCACCTCTTCTTTAAGGGAGTCAATCGGGTCGTTCAGCGTACCACCGGCGGTGATATACTGCTGAAACACCGTAGAGGTGCGGAGGCTCTCCATATTACCCATGGCGTAAGCGGGGACGGTTTTTTCCACTTCCCGTTCATACTCCAGCAGGCGGGCCAGATCGAGCTCGGACCGAAGGCGGGGGAACGAAGCCGCCCGGGCGATGTAAGCTGCCATGGCTCCCGCGTGGAAGGCGGCCTGGTAGACGCTGTTTTGCTTGTAATACCGCTTGGCCTGGATAAACTCCTCCTCCGCTCTCCTGGCCAGGTAATCGTCGGTTACCGTCTGGTAGGTTTCATCGAAGCGCAGGAAATGAAAGTCCGAATCTTCGTATTCGTCCATAATCGAGTAACTGATCGCCACCACCCCCCGCTGGGGGGCCTCGGTCCCCAGCAGGTAATCCCTGAAGTGCTGGGCCTCGAACCAATCGGTTTCCTCCTCGGGAAGGAGTCTCATGGCCTCTTCGGCCATCCAGTCCAGGGTGCCGTAGACGGGGTTGCCCAGGTCGTACGTAGCGCCGCCGCCTTCCCAGGCCTGCAGCCGGTTGCCGAACGGCAGAAGGAGACAGAGCACAAGTGCGGCCGGCAGAAAAATATATTTTAGACATAAACCCATAGCATGGTCTGTATCGGCACGGATAAACAGATATAATATAAAATTGTTATCCGGGCACAATGTCTCTACGGTGTACACTGCAAGTTTTGCCGCCGGACCGACATGGATTGCAGCGCCGCCTTCTGGTAAGAGCATTTTTAGCGTGGTATTTTTGCCATACTGCCGTAAATGCCTTTAAATAAAGGAGTGTTTGATGTATGGTGGCTTTCTTATACCGGTTCCTCATGGCTTTTCAATGGAAAATGCAGTGGTCTGGAAAGACCCTGGTAAAAAGGTATTTACCCTGTGTTAATGAGGGTTTTAAAGAAATATTGCCAGGTTGGCCCGTCGTTTGCTACAACTACCACTCAGCCGGAAGTTCACGGCCCAGGGTCGATGGGTTTCACGCTAAAACACCGAAATCGAGAAAAACTGGAAGGGGGTGACCGGAAACCCTTAACCGGATTTGAGGGGCCGGGTTCACATGAAGGACCCGGTCGAAACGCACTTAATACGAGAGAAAGAAGCAGGAGGTTGCACTGATGAAGAACAGAGGTTTTTCACTTATCGAGCTCATGATCGTTGTGGCTATTATTGGTATCCTGGTTGCCGTGGCTCTGCCGCAGTTTGCCAGCATGTCCGACGATGCCAAGCAGGCCAAAGCCAAGCAGGATATTGATGTTATCGTAGGCGCTCTGACGAGATTCAACGCCATGGAGCCCAAGAAGGCCGAGTCCCTGGGAGATCTCAGGGGTAAGTACATGGTCAAGCTGCCCGTGGACCCGTGGGGCGCGGACTATTTCCTCAACAAGCAGGCCGGCGTTATCGGCAGCCCGGGGCCCGACGGCAAGCCGGACACCAGGGACGATATCAGCATCTCCTATCTGCCTGACCCGATCCTCATGGACGTGAAGTTCCTGGATATCGGTCTCCCCAGGGTGTTTCTTGTCGATCAGACTACAGGTGCGCTGTCAACCGATCGCAAGGGCCGGTTTAGCGCCCCCAACGAGCGGCGCGCCGGGCCCGGCGACGTGATAGAGCTTACCTTCGCCCGGCCGGTTTTCCAGGGAGCTACCGCCTTTGTGGCAGCAACGTATGCGGCTAAGCTCACTACTGATGTTGAATATCCTGATGCTGAAGGAAATGTTACGGGGGGTAAATGTACCGCGGTGCCAGTTGAGATGCTGATAACTAATATGACTCTCGGTACAGATTGTGTCTTGTTGAAATCTCCGGTCACTGCAGATGACGCGGATTACGATACTGAACAATATACCTATACTACCGGCGGGACAAGTGATGTAGGTCACTTTGGCCCGGGTACGATTGGATCTCAGGTCTACGTTCCCTGGGGCGAGCCGGAGAAAATCCTGGTCGTCCTGGGTGATGTAACATATCTGGGCGCAGCGAATGCATCAACCGGGCAAACCGATACAGCGTCCAGTATTATTCCCGGCCAGATGTTTTTCAATCTGAAGGCGGGCAATGGTCTTATCGACCGCTCCAGCGCCGTGACGCCGTTCCAACCGGCAGCACGCCCGATGCCCATCAAGCTGTAACGCAGCGCCGCAGCTTGAGCAACGCAAAAAAAACAGGGCCCCGCAGCCGCGGGGCCCTGTTTTTATGTTTACGAGATGTTCTCAGGTCTTCTGCTTTTTCTTCTTGGCCGCCGGGAACAGGATGTTGTTCAGGATGAGCCGGTACCCGGGAGAGTTTTTGCTCAGGGCCAGGTTGGTGGGCGGATCGCCCACCAGGTGGGCGAAGTCCTCGGGGTCGTGCCCGGCGTAGAAGGTGAATGTCCCCTTGCCATACCGGCCGTAGAGATACTTGACCGCGTCTTCGCCCACCAGGGTTCCCATGATGATCACCGCGTCCTTCAGCGTGTGGCGTCTGAAGGCGGTGGTCTGGCCCAGGAATCCCCTGACGCGGTTCACGTGGTTCTGAGTGAAGATGGTGGGGGTGCGGTCGAACTTGGCGGAGAACTCGAACAGATCGATGTCCCCGCGGTTGATGAACTCGTCGTAGCGGCTGGGATCAACATCGATATCGGAAAACTCGTAGACCAGGGGATTCATTTCCAGGCTGAAATCGGTAAAAGCCAGTGATTTGGTGAAATCGAGCTTTTCCTGGCAGTCCGCTTCGGCGGGCGTTCCGTCTATTTCAGCCGGGACGATGTCAACTCCTTCAGCCGCCAGGCCGATATCCATGGAATCACAGGCGGCGCACATGGCGAACATGAATCCTCCCTGCTTGACAAAATTCTTGATTTCCCGGGAGATGGCCCCCTTGTGGGACGGAACCGACGGATATCCCGCTTCTACCGCGGCTTTCTCGAAGGTGCGCACCTGGCGGCGGTACCAGGCGTGGTTGCGGAACGAGGCGTAAAACCGGCCGTACTGCCCGGTAAAATCCTCGTGGTGAAGGTGAATCCAGTCGAACTCGTACAGTTTCCCCGACAGCACTTCCCGGTCCCAGAGAGTAGAGTAGGGAATCTCGGCGTACTCCAGGGCCAGGGTCACGGCATCGTCCCACGGTTCTGATTCCGGCGGCGTGTAGATGGCGATACGGGGCGGTTTTTCCAGCAGGACCGCTTCCATGTTGCTCTCTTCTATCACCCGGTAGATCCCGGCCACCTGCCGGCCGTCCAGCGGCAGGAATGAAACTCCCCGCATACTGGCGACGTTGCGGATCTCGGCCGTGTCTTCGCACAAAAACGAGCCTCCCCGGTAGTTGAGAAGCCATTGCACTTTGGCGCCCCGGGTGAGACACCAGTAAGCGACGCCGTAGGCTTTAAGATGGTTCCCCTGCGCCTGGTCCATATAAATAAGCAGCCGCCCCTCCGAAGCCCCCACAAGGTCAATACAGACAAACAAAAAGGAGGAAAGCAGGGCAATAGTAACTACTGTTCGAGATTTCTGCATTAAAATACCCATATGATCAACGAGCCTCTCCTGTTAGATGAAGTTGACATTTCTCGAAAGAAACATAGGCTTTCGAGACGACAAGGATGTCGTCGAGATTATCATTCCCACCCACCCTCAATAAGTGAGTGTAGAAAGTAAGGTTTTTAGCGGCGGCGCGCCAGGATGGTTCGCGCTGTGAACACGCGCGCCGTGAGCGGTTTCTGGAGAGAATTGTCATCTTCATCAACGCAGGAGCTCCTCTCCATAGATGCTTCGAACCATGGCCGCCAGCAGGCTTTCGGGATAGTTCAGCACCAGCTCCTTGAAAAGCCCGCGGGCTTCGTCCGGCCGGTCAAGCCTGGTGGCCAGGAGCGTGGCTGCCCGGTAGAGTCCCATGTGTGCCGCCGGGGCTTCCGGATACGCGCCGGCCAATTTACGATAGGTGTCCACCGCTTCTTGCGTGCTGCCCGTTCTCTCCTGCATGGTTCCTTTGAGCAGGAGGGTTTCCGTGATGATCAGTTCGCTGCGGCCATTATCGCCGTTGGTCAGGACAGTGATTACTTCATGAGCCTCGTCGAAACGCGCGGACAGAAAACAGGAATGAGCGTGCAAGAAACGGCGCAAATCTTCTTCGGGGATGGATCGGGTACGCGTTAAAAGATAGGTCCAGCGCAGGGCGTCGTTGACCAGGGAGCCGGCCGGATACGAGGCCTGGAGCCTGGTGAATGCGTCCAACGCCTCGTCCACCTTGAACAGGTGCAGGTGTATCAAGCCCGTGAGATAAATGGCTTTTTCCCCTGTTTCTCCTCCGGTA
Source organism: uncultured bacterium (assembly GCA_964432985.1). GTDB lineage: Bacteria > Muiribacteriota > CAYSPT01 > CAYSPT01 > CAYSPT01 > CAYSPT01. Next base: position 12,110 of record CAYSPT010000015.1, on the reverse strand, counting down.
GCGGCAATACTGGACAGCCGTTTCATGGATTCGTCGTAGTGACCCTGCCGCAAAGCCAATTCGGCCAGGCCGATCTCCGCCTGGTTTTTCCATACTGCGGGAAACTTTTCTACCAGGAGTGTGAAGGCTTTTTCCGCCCACAGCCACTCCCCGGTGTATTCCAGGCACAGCTTTCCAAGCAGCGCCAGTGCCCGTGGCCTCCCCGGCCAGACGGGAAACTGGGCGGTGACATTCTTGAGGAGGTCGGCCGCTTCCCGGTTTCTTCCCAGCGCTTTGAGCAGAACCGACTTCTGAAACATCAGTTCCGGAAGCACTTCGGCCGCGCCGGATGCCCGGGTTCCCCGGTCAACTATTACCAGAGCGTTTTTCAGCTGTCCGGTGTGCTGCTGCTGTTGGGCCACCGTGAGAAAGATGCGCCCTCCGTCGCTTCTGTCCCGGCTGACTGACGCTAAAAGGTCCGCTCCGTCTTCAGCCTGCCCTTCGTTGATCCTGTGAAGGGCAAGGATCTCACTTATTTCAGGATGTTTTCCCGGCTTGTCGAGCAGCTCTTCGAGCCGGCTGCTCACCACGGTTCCGGTCTCTGGTGACGCACCAGCCAGGGCCAGGATTTTACCCTTTACCTGGGCGAAGTAGCCCGGGTTGTTTCGGATCACCCCCAGGTACTCGTCAACCGCTTCTCCAAACCGCCCTTCTACCGTAAACAGCTCTGCAATTTCTGAGTAGTACAGGGCGGGGTTCCTGAACCTCTTTCGGGCAGTCCGGTAGGTAAGGATTGCTTCGTCGAGCAAGCCGTGCCCGGAAAGGATCGTCGCGTATGTCCGATAGACCTGAGGTTTGTCGGGATTCTGGTCGATCACTTTGCGCCAGGCGCCGAGTGCTTCACGGGTACGGCCGGCGTTGTAATGGGCGTTTCCAAGGGCAATGGCGAAGCGGGTGTCCCCCGGGTTGAGCTTCATGGCTTCTTTGAATTCGTCGATTGCCAGCTCATCTCCGTACGCCATGTAGGCCTGCCCGAGCTTGAAGTGAAACGAAGGATTGCCCGGATTGAGCCGGACGAGTTCGGCCAGCACCTGTGCCGCCGCCGGGTACTCGCCTGAATGCTTGAGGAGCTCCGCCAGAAACTTTCTGACATTCTGATCATCCGGTTGTTCCCGGGCAAGCGCTTCCAGCTCCAGGCGTTTTTTCCGGACCGTATCCATCTCGTCGTAAAGCGAGAAAAGTTTATCCCTTACCCAGCTGTCACCGGTAAGCTTGAAAAGCTGCTCATACACGCTGACTGCTTCGGCGGTTTTGCCCTGCCGTTCGAGAACCGAGGCCAGTCTCCGCCCCAGGTGCCGTTCTCCCGAGCGTTCCTCCAGAAGCTCGAGCAAAAGCAGTTCGGCTTCCCGCAGCCGGTTGTCACGAATGAGAATGTTGACCATCCTGTCCTGGACCGTCCGCCTGTCTTTGAAATCGGGAAACTGATCGATGAGGGTTTCATACATACGGTAGGCGTATTCCGGCAGCCCCTGTCGGCGGTACACTTCTCCCAGTCCCATGTACACCCGGGGAATGATCGGGTCGTCCGGGTGCTCGGTTAAAAGAGCCATAAATCCCTGCCGCGCTTCTTCTACCTTTCCGGAATAGAGAAGGCGGTTGGCGTGGTTGTACTTCTGCTGAGGAGTTGGTGGTTTCCGGGTGTGCTTGACCGGCGCTGCCGAGAGCACGGCGGCATCCACCAGAAAGATACAGGCGGCAACAGCCAGGACAGCCAGACATAACCTCATTTTCCGCGCTTCAAAGCTCACTGTTACAATCATCTCAAATCACTACCTCTTAATCCCTTGACAGCCGTTTGAAATACAGCTCTATCAGTTCCCGGTACTGCTCGGGGACCCGCTCGTCTCTGAATGATGACTTTCCCTGGTAGCGGACCTGCCTGTCCCGGACGAGATCGGACGGAAGGTCTTCGGGACGCGAATCCCTGGTAAAGTCCCGGGCCTGCTCGGCTTTACGCCGCCGCTCGTATTCCTGCTGGTGCATGGAGTGCTGCAGGTCCATCATGCGATGATACAGCTGTTTTTGCTTATCCTTTACCCGGCCGATTTCCTTCCCCTGCCTGAGCTTGTCCTCGATTTCGCGCATTTCCCGGGCCATCTCACCCATCTTTTTCGAAAGCTTGGAATGCTGCCCGGCCTGCTTCATCAGTTCCTCCATGGCCTGGCGGATTAATTCCTGCTGCATTGCCATCTGCTGAAGCATCTTTTTCTGGGAAGGCCCCAGGGACGAAAGATCGCCCGCTTGCTGGAGCATTTGCATGAGGTTCCGCTGGTTTTGGGCCATTTGCCGTATTTGCTCGTGCAGTTTGTCAAGACCCATGGGACTTTGGCACTGCTGGGCTTCGCTTCGGATCTGGAGCAGCACCCGCACGACCCGGTTGATGAGGGCCATGGCCTGCTGCCCCGATTCGATAGCGGGGGGAGCCCGCCCGCTGGCCAGCTGCTCTTCGGCCCCCTGCATGAGCTCTTCGGCCTGGTTAACCGCCGCGGCCAGGCCTGGCGGCACCAGGAAACTCGTGTGTGAAAGGTCAACCAGTTCGCCAGCGTACCGCCCGGCCCCTTCCCTCACTTCGAGCTGGTAAGAGGCCAGGTCTTCCAGACTCATGGGAGATCCGGTGGGAGTGAACGTGTCGTATTCTTTCCCGTCTTTCCACGACAGGGAATTGTCGATCACCCGTTCCTGGTGATTGGACAGTTCCAGTCCCGAATAGAGCGCCCGGTCAATCAGGTGGGTGAGGTCTTCCCTTTGATTTTCCGTGAACGACTCTCTGGCTTGTTTGAGCTGCTCGAGGATGTCCTGAAGCGAGCTGGCCGCCTTGGTCTGACCGTTGAGAGCTTTCTGCTTGCCGATACTGCCCAGGGACTCGGATGCTTGCTGCATTCGGTCGCCGATTTTCAACTTGTCCAGATCATCCAGGGTTTTCTGCAACTCGTCCTTTGTCTGCTGCGAGCTCTGCTCGAACTTCTCCGCCATGTCCTGCAGATCCTTTTCCCAGCGGCTTTCCTCTTCAGAGAGGGCCGTCTGTTCGAAGGAGAGCCGTTTGAACTGGCGGATTTCGTCAGGTGTTTTCTCTTCTGCCGGGGTGTCTTTCAGCTGTGTCGTCTTTTCTATAAGTTCGTTTTGCTGTTTGAGCAGGTCTTCTCCCTTTTTTATGGCCGCGTCAAGCGCTTGCTGCTGCTTTATCCTCTTTAAGAGATCGATCATCCGCTCGAGGTTACCCTTGACATTTTCCTGCGAAGCGGCCGCCTTTTCCAGCTCCTGAGGGCTGGGAGTGAATTGAAGCCTGGAGGCAGCCCGCCTCAG
>CAYSPT010000015.1:0-8668 GCA_964432985.1 uncultured bacterium | reverse complement strand
TTTGGACCTGATATGTTATCGGTGTCGGCAGCTTGCACGTGGTACAGAATAATGTCGTGCGGTGAGAGGAATACTCCCGACAGGTCCCAGTCGAACCGGTAGTTTTCCGAGGTTTTGGGAGATGGTAACCGGACCAGCTCCATGGTCGCCTCTTCAGACTCGCGGAGGTTGTATTTCAACACGATCCTGTCGATGCCGAAATCGTCTTCCACTCTCATCTCCAGGGGGATGGAAAAGTCCTGTGGCATTGTGATGTCTTTCCCCGGCGCGGTGAGGGTCACCTTGGGGATTTTGTCTACCAGGGGCAGTACCTGGAACGGCAGCGAGGTGCTCGCGTATCCCTCCCGGTCCTGGAGCCTGATTCTGAAAGTCTGCTCCTCGATAAGCTCGAGCGTCCCGGTGAATTGTGTCGGTCCGAGCTCCTTCAACCGGCTGTGCAAAACGCCCCTTTCATTGACAAAAGAACACTGTTTAAGCTGTTTACTGGTGGTTATCTCCATCGTGGCCCGTGTCCCTTTGACCCCGACGATGTGCCGGGTCTGACTGGTTCTCGTCCGAGGTTTGAGCCCGGTGTACGGTGGGTACACGTAGGTGATCTTCACACCGGTGACCTCGGGACGGGTAGTCACCATTATCGTGTAACCTTTCGACATCAGGGTGCCGGCGGTTACAAAGTAAAAAAGATCTTCCTCAAGCGGTGGCAGGGTAGCCTGGTACCGGGAGCGGGAAGCAGGGTGCATGGTTACCACGGTACAGGTTTTCTGCTCATCACCGGCCGGCCGGTACTTGAGCAGAAACGGCGTGTCTTTCGGCAGACCGACCGCCGCCGCTTCGATGGTCATGGAGTCACCCCTGAACCGTCTGGCATTTCCCGGGCTGACCGCCATCCTGGCGGTCAATGAGGCGGTGCTGTCTCCCCATGACATAGCCAGACGGACCAGTGGTATCGAAAACGAGCCCGGGGAAAAAAAGGCAACCAGGCTGGTAAGCGCAGCCACCGCCATGAAAAGACCGAAGATTCGCACCAGGCGTGTTCTGTCCACAAAGCCGACGAAGTCGATGTCATGGTAGATGTCCTGGGCCTGCCGCATGGTGTGCGCCATCATGCTGGAGGAGTAGCAGTCGTTGAGACGCTCCCAGTTGTGGTGAAAATCCAGCGATGAGCGCAGAACATCGTTCGCCGGTTGATGCTTCTCCACCAGAGCCGCTGCTTCCTTCCTGGTGGGAAACCGCCTCAGCATTTTGGAAAGGAGCAGGATTGACGACACAGCCATCAAGGCCGCGGCTGCGATGGTGATGATTCTTCCGCCAGGCCCCGGAGCTGAAATAAAAGCTGCGGCCAGTACCGCCGACAGCAGGATCACCAGCCAGGAAAACAAAACCATGAGCAGGGCGTATGCGCAGTATTCGAGCCAGAGATGGAGGCTGAGATTCCCCAACTTCTTCTCGATGTGCTCCTGCCTGTTAAGTATCTGCTCCATAACCGCTCTCCTTTTAATGTGTCAATTCATTTAATGGGTTAATGCATTTAGTGAGTTAATGCATACAAAATGATGTTGACTCCCATTTTGAACGCCGCTTCCCGCACTTCCGGCGGATCTTTGTGGATATCGGGATCAGCCCACCCGTCGCCAATGTTGGAATTGTATAAGTACATAACCGCCAGGCGTCCCTCGATATAAATACCGTATCCACGCGGTGCTCCCTTATAGTGCTCGTGGATTTTCGGCGGCCCTTCGGTAAAATCGTAGTAGGTGTGATAAACGGGGTGCTCGAAGGGGAGCTCGACCAGGGGATGATCGGGGAATATCCGTGCCATTTCCCGCCTGAACGATTCGTCCATGCCGTAATCGTCATCGGCCAGAAGAAATCCTCCCGAAGCCAGATAGGTGCGGAGCCTCTCGGTTTCGTCGGTGTCAAATCTAATGTTCCCGTGGCCGGTAATGAAAATGAACGGGTATGAAAACAGCGTGTCGTCAGTGAGGCTGACAATCACCTGTCCCTCGGCTGTTCGAATCCCGGTCCGGAACCTGATTTCGCGCAGCAGATTGGGGATAATCGAAGGATCGTTGTACCAGTCCCCTCCTCCCCGGTACTTGAGACGGGCAACAGCCACCACGTCACCAGCAGAAGGTTTTTCCGCCAGCACCGGCGCAATAGGACCGGATACCAGGGCAGCAATCAATGTCATTATCACTAACCGCTTCATTCGAGCCCCTCCCGTTTGCGGATGATCCACTCTGCCGAAATGAGCATCACAAAAATGAGCAGGAGCCAGATGGAGTTCCATATCTCCCTTTCCTGCTGAAGTACCGTGAAGAATGATTTGTCTTCTATCAACCGTGCCAGGCTCTCGGCGGACTCCGCCTCGAGGTACTCCCCGCCGGTTGATGTGGCCAGATCCTCAAGCATGGTCCGGTTGAGAGACAGGTTTTCGTATTCCCGGTAAGGAATCTCGGCCAGGACCCGGGCCCTCCCTGTTTCACCGGGGACCACCGGGCAGGTCACTTCCAGGAGGTACTCTCCCGCCTCGGGCAGATTCAAGCGCGTTCTGAACTGGCCGGGCAGCCCCTGGACCGGGGAAGGGCTGAATTCCTGTATTTCACGTGTTTCCCCCGGCCACACCTTTAACAGTCTGCCCGCTGGGGGACGCGATGATTCGGGCTGGGGTGAAACGGACAGAGACATGTGAACGTCTTCACCGGTAAGAAAATGCTTCTTGTTGGTTTTAAGGGTTATGGCTCCACGCTCTTTCTTGCTGCACAGATACCTGACCGCCTGTGTCCAGAAGCGCTGGTGCCAATCGGTTTTTCCCGAGAAACCTTTCAGGGGCAGGTCCCACTTCCAGAAGCCTTCAAAGCAGAGTGCCAGCACCTTTCCCTGCCCCCATCGCCCGAGTACGGCTACCGGAATTCGACGAGGGTCCCCCTCGGTTTCGGCGCGTTCGAGAAGGACCGTGGCGCCGCGTTTGACCTGGGCGCCAAAGTTGAGGCCCAGTAAAGAGGGAAAGTCGTTCCAGACGAGTTTGTTCATGGTGGCGCTTTCCACCAGCGAGGTAACCGGGTGGAGAAGACCCGCCGGGGTGGGCTTGGGGGTGAAAGTTTCCGGTCGGTAATCAGGAGCCTCGAACAGGGCTACCGGGACCAGGTCCTTAAGCGGGCTGTGGTGGAAACCTCCCGCCGAGAAAGAGAATGGACCGCCGAGTAAGACCAGGGCTTCTCCTTTTTCCCCTACAAGGTCTTTAATACCCCGGGCATACTGAGGCGGAAGTTCTTCCGCGGTCAGGTTGTAGAGGAATACAACCTGGCTGTCGCGCAGACGCTCCTCGGGGTCGGGCCAGTTCGCATGTTTGACTACCGTGTCTTCAACTAATTCCAGCACATTGATGTGGCGGGATCTGCTGATCCCGGGGGATGTGCTTTCGGCTGGCAGACCGGTTCCCGGAAGGTGGACGAGACATCTGACATCTATGTTCCTGTCCCGCTGAAGGGTCCGCTTGAGAAAGGTAAAATCCCATGACAAATGACTGGCAATGACAAGCACCTTGATTTTGTCCGCCAGCACCCTGACGAAAGCGCTTCGCCGGTTGTTGCCGCTCACTGGTTCTCCGGGGAAAGGATCGCATTCCAGGGTGTACCGCACCAGGCCCGGAGTTCCCGGTTCAAGGGAAAACTCCAGTTCGACGTCGTTCCCCGGTTTGACATCGACGTGTTTGGTGAGTACTTCTCTCTTTCCTTCCAGTATCCTCAGGGTGACGGAGCGGGGCTGCTGAAGCTTCGATACCAGCCGGGCTTTGATGTCTATTTGCCCTCCCAGGTAGACGGTGTCCGGCAGTTCGAGGCTGCTGATACCGATATCCTCTACGGGGGTTTCCGAGCCCAGGGCCACCGGAAAAATTGGAGTGTTCTGGAGTTTGGCCATGATCAGGGGGTCTTCACCGAAGTTGTTGCCGCCATCTGAAAAGAGCACCATGGCCGAAAGAGGCCGGTCGGACAGTACCTCCCCGGAGCGGATAATCGCCTGCCCGGTGTCGGTGAGACCGCCGCCGAGGGCGGCGCCGCTGCTGTCCCGCTCACCCGGCCATCCCTCCCTGAGGCCGGTGGAAAACCGGAAAACCCTGACGTCGTGATGTTTGCCCAGTGACTTCTGCAGATAGGGCGAGCGTGCAACCTCCAGGGCCTGTTCGAGCCTGGTGTTCCCATTCGCTCCGTCTCTCACTCCCATACTCCCTGATTCGTCGATGAGAAAAGCGACGTGGTCTTTGCGGTGAAGCCTGGTCCGGGTCTCCAGAAGCGGCCTGGCCAGGAAGAAGACTGCCAGGACGCACACCAGGGCACGCAAGGTCAGAAGCGCGGCAAACCGCCCGGGCGACAGAAGAGAACGCTGTGAAGCCACCATCCGGTAGGCAAGGAGGAGACATGCCGCCAGCAGCGCCGCGTAGGTAAGCGGGTACCATCCGCCCTGAAGGTGAAAGCTGAAACTGTGTACGGAGTTACCGGTCACTTACTCGCTCCACCTCCTCGTGTACAGGGCACAGACCACGTTTTCCATACAAAGAAACCCGATCAGCAGCAACGCCAGGGGAGTCTGTAGCGGCCATGAAAGCAGATCGGAGCGCGGCGTAACCGTCTGTCCTTTGCCTCCCAGGGCTTTCATGGCTTCGGGGGAAAGGGGATCGAAACGGGATTCTTCGGCGGGAATCGTCGTGGCGAACCTCAGCGTTTCCTCCCGTCCCATTTCAGGGTAGACGAGTTCCAGGCGGTAGTGTCCCGGGGGCGCGGTGTCGGGAATGTCGATAAAGAACAGCCTGGACGTGGCTTTGAGCTTGATCTGCTCAGCCGTGCCGGTTGGCCGGTGGAGAATGATAACCATTCCCGGACTTGTTTCCGAAACGGACCGGTGGAATGGATTACCTGCCGTTACCGGGCGCTCCTGTACCATCCGCTGCCGGTTGAGATAATGAAAAATCTGGTGGACCAGGGGCGGAAAAACCGGGTGGTGAGGCAGATCGCTCCAGTCGGCGTCTACGGGAAACGCTGCCATGATACAGGTCCCTTTCCCTATTTTCCGTTCTATCAGGGCCGGAGACTCCCTGTCAAATCTGGCCAGCACGCGTGTTTCCGCGGAAAAGGCTTCGTGATGGATGGTGAAGAAACGGTGAAAATTAGGAATTGAAAGACTGCGGGCCGTTGAACCCTGGAAAGCAGCGAACACCGGGTGATTGACGTCCAGATCGCTCAGATGAAATACGGAGTCCTGGTCGTTGAGGTCCCCCACCGCCTCCACCAGGGGGGCGGGCGCCAACTCACCGATGGTGGCGTTGAATACCTGGGGAACAACTGATTCTCCGGGGAAAAGGGCCAATCCTCCACCGCTTTCAACGTACGATTCCAGTCTGTCGACCGCTTCGGATGCAAGAGATCCGACATCGGCCAGGCACACCACGTCAAAACGGTTCAGGTCAACGGTTTGGAGTTCCTCCGGTGTTATCCGGACCGGTTGGATAATCATTCCCTGTTCCAGGTCGGGGACATCCAGCGGATTGAGACTGGTATTGAGATAAAAAACTTCGTCATCCGAACGGACCGGTGAGGTGGTCCCGCTCACAGCCAGCACGAAAAAAACATCAGAGACGGCTACCGTTGCATCGAAAGAATTATCGGGCAAATAATCGTCTGCTCCCCCTGAAAACGTGACCTCGTTGACCCCGCTGGTTTCGAACCGGTACACGAAGGTGAACTCGAAGGCCCTGTCCGGTTGCAGAGAGCACCGCTGTTCCTGGACTTTTATGCCGTTTACCGTGAAGGTTACCGGGTAATCCAGTCGCGGAACGACACCGGTGTTCACCGCCCTGACGCTGAAGGTAACCGGTTGTCCCTGGGCGATAATTGACGGGGTGAACGACACGTCTTCAACGGCGACATTGTCCGGTGACGCAGTAGATACGTCAATGGTTTTGACCGAAATCTTTGGATTGATCCGCAGTGTTTTGAAATCCGTGAAACTGCTCGAGTAAAAATCGGACACCACGCACAATTCCCGGTCCACGTGCCCGGCCCCGTCCAGCAGGGTTACCGCGGTTTCGATGGCCCTGGTCATGTTGACTGTCCCCATGTAAGGAGAGCTTTCTTCGATCAGGCGTTTGTCTCCGCTATACGGAGGATGCAGTTTTCCCGATTGCCCCCGCGTGGCCTGCGAGGCCAGCAGCACCAGCACTTCGTCCTGCGGCCTCTGGTCGTCCAGGACAGCCAGGGCCTCGCTCTGGGCTCTCTTCCAGAGAGAAGGGGTGGTGGGGGATCGGGCATCTCTCAGTGCCATGCTCGGGCTGTCGTCGAGAAGCACGATCCGGCTTACTGGCACTTCCCGGGTGAAAAAGGGCAGCCACCGGGCGAACAGCACCGGAGAGGCAAAAAGCAGGGCCAGCAGTGCAAGAATTCCGATTCGCACGGCCAGAAGGAGCAGGTTGTGAAGGCGCAGAAATTTCTGCCGCCGCCGGTGCGACTGCAGGAGAAACTGTACGAGCGAAAACTGCAGGACCGGCACGTTGCGCCGGTGCAGCAGATGGATGAGCACCGGGATGGCCGTGAAGGCCATCGCTCCGAGAAACAGGGGACGGAGAAACGACAGGTTAAACAAGGCCTCTGCCTCCTCTCCGGGCCAGGTACCGGGCCAGTCCCTGGTCGAAAGGAGTCGAGGTTTCGAGTAAAGCGTAATCGATGGCGCTTTCCAGGCATCCCTGCCGGTAACCGCTGAGGAACTCATCCACGAGCCTGCGGTAATCGTCCCGCAGGGCCGCGGCGTTGGTAGTCAACTCTGTGGCACTTTCCAGGTCCTTGAACCGGGTCAATCCCTGGAAGGGAAGACGGATTTCAGATGGTGTCAGGACGTGAAACACGATGACCTCGTGCTTCTTGTGCCTGAAATGCTTCAGGCTGTTGAGCACCGGTTCGGCGTTGTCGATCAGGTCCGAGATGACGACGACCAGCCCGCGGCGCTTGATCCTCTCCGCCAGTTCGTGGAACGTCGCCGCTATGTCCGTGTCGTCACCCAATTCGGTGCGGCTTGCCTTATCCAGGTACTCCAGCAGGACGTGAAGATGGGATATCTTGCTTCGGGGTGGAATGAATTCCCGTATTCCGCTGTCGAAGAGAACCAGTCCCACCGAATCCTGCTGGCGCAGCATGAGGTAGGCCAGGGAGGCGGAAAGGCAGCACGCGTATTCGAACTTGGATAACCCATCCTGACCGTCCGCAGCGCCATAAGCCATGGATCGTGACATGTCCAGCAGGATGGTGCACTTGAGATTCGTCTCCTCCTCGTACTGGCGCACGTAGTGCTTTTCCGTGCGGGCGAAGACCTTCCAGTCGATGGTCCTTATTTCATCCCCCGGCATATAGGGCCGGTGCTCTGCGAATTCGACATTGAATCCCCGGTAGGGGCTCTTGTGAAGACCCGCAATGAAACCCTCCACCACCAGCCGTGCCACCAGGCTGAGATTCTGCAGCCTGGCCACGGCCTTCGGATGAAGAAATCGTTTTATCTGTCGGGTCATCGACGTGTTTCTCTGCTAGGCGGATTCTTTGATCGAATCGAGGAGCATGCTGACGATTTTGTTGGAGTCCACCCCGTCGGCTTCGGCATTGAAATTGGTGATGATGCGGTGCCTGAGAACCGGTGCCGCCACCGACCGGACATCGTCGCAGGAGACGCATGCTCTCCCGTCGAGCGCGGCCCGGGCTTTTCCGCCAAGTACCAGGTACTGTGAAGCACGGGGGCCTGCTCCCCAGCTGACCCAATCCCTGATGAAAGAAGGTGATGATTCGTACACCGGACGGGTGTTTCTTACCAGGCTGACGGCGTAGGCGATGACGTGTTCTGCTGCCGGTACCCGTCTGATGATGTCCTGGAGATGGAGAATCTCTTTGGCTCCCAACACCTTTTTGAGATCCGCCTGGTGGTCGGACGTGGTGGTCCTGACAATTTCCATCTCTTCGTCCATGCTGGGGTACTCGATGGTGGTGCTGAACATGAACCGGTCGAGCTGGGCTTCCGGCAGGGGATATGTCCCTTCCTGCTCGATTGGGTTCTGGGTGGCCAGAACGAAAAACGGCACGTCGAGAGCGTACGTGACACCACCGGCGGTCACTTCGTACTCCTGCATGGCCTGCAGCAGGGCAGCCTGTGTTTTCGGGGGTGTCCTGTTTATCTCGTCAGCCAGGATCACATTGGCGAAAATTGGACCCTTGAGAAACCGGAACTCCTTCTGCTTGCTACGGGCTTTTTCTTCGAGGATGTCGGTTCCCGTAATATCAGACGGCATGAGGTCAGGGGTAAACTGGATCCGGTTGAAGGTGAGATCGAGAATGCTTGACATGGTGTTGATTAACAGGGTTTTTGCCAGTCCCGGGACACCTATCAGGAGACAATGTCCGCGTGAAAGCAGGGCTACGAGCACTTCATCTATGACCTGGCTCTGTCCAACAATTATCTTGCTTACCTCATTGACGATGGTGTCACGGGCTGTCTTGAGCTCTTCCAGGGCCGCCAGATCGTTGTCAACAAGCTTCTTGTTTTTGGGCACTACTGGTCACCTCCGATTATGTGTATGCGTACCTTATGCGCATCATGTGCGCGCCGTATGCGTACCAAATGAATTATAACGAAAGAA
>CAYSPT010000014.1:88759-96322 GCA_964432985.1 uncultured bacterium | reverse complement strand
CCATCAATAATCCCACCGTTCTCGCCATATTCAACATGGGAGGTGACCTGGAGTCTACCGCGGTCCTTGAAGTCAATCTGGGCCTGTGCCTGACAATTATCGACCGGCTGTTCGGCGGCATGGGCAAAACACTTGAAAAAATACGTCCTCTGACCGAGATAGAGGAAACGGTAATGAAACGTATCGTCTCCAGGCTTCTCGGTCTTCTCAAAGAAGCCTGGACGCAGGTGGTTAATCTGTCTCCCAGCCTGGAACTGATCGAATCGAATCCTCAATTTATACAGATTGTACCTCCCAACGACATGGTTCTGCTGGTCACATTCGAGGTGAAAATTGCCGAAGCGGAAGGTATTATGAACCTCTGTATTCCCTATATCGGGGTTGAACCTATAGTTACAAAGCTGAGTGCATCGTACTGGTGGTCCAGCGGTAAAAAGAGCCGTAAACCCGGGGAATTGGATGTAATTAAAGACCAGATAAAATTGACGGAAGCCAAGTTCGTGGTCGAGTTGGGCGACGCCAGCGCCCTGGTGGAGGATGTACTCACCCTTTCCGTGGGGGATGTCATAACTCTCAAAACACGGGTCAATGACCAGCTTAAGGTGAGAGTCGGAGGAAAATACAAGTTCCTGGCACGGCCGGGAAAAGTTGGTAAGAAACTTGGAGTAAAGATTACCAAAGCCCTTACTCAGGAGGAGGCAGCTGAACTATGAGTGCCGAGCGCAAGGTCACTCAGGATGAAATCGACGCTCTGTTTGCGTCAACCCTGGGCGGAGAAGCCATTGATGGAGAAGATGGCGGCGGTGTGGGTGGTGACCCAAGCGGTGTAGGCAGTGAACCGCCTGCAGGACCTCCTCCGGTTATCTCTTCCCCGGGCATTGATAGTACAGCGGTTGAACGGAGAGTCTCTATTTTTAGTGAGATTCTCATGCCTGCTTTGCAGGAAAGGCTTTCGGCCTCCACCCGAAAATCTGTTTTACTGGAGGCCCCATCCCACAATCTGGTGGGGCAGGCCGAGTGCCTGGAAGAGCATAAGGACACAAATTATTTCAAAACCAGGGCAACGCTCAGTGGAGCGTTAAGCGGCAGTTTTGTTCTGCTGTTTTCGAAGAGGGAAGCGTTAACCATAGCCGATCTGGCAGCCGGAAGACTGGATGAGTCGGAAATCCCGCAAGAAGCTGATGACATTCACCTTGATGCATTCAACGATGCTTTGAAAGAGGTGAAAGCCGGTTTTGAGCAGGGATTGCAGATTATTACCGGTTCATCAGTCAGCGTGGCTTTTTCCGGAGTGGAATTGGGAACTCTCGACAGGGCTACGGATGGGATTCCTGATCCTTTGGTCGAGATACGCTACCCTGTTTCTGTGGCAAATCTGGTTGAGGGGAGGGTAGTGACTATCGTGGATGATGATTTCCTTTCCTTACTTGAAGGCGGAGGGGGAGACAGCGGTGGTGATGAGGGCGGGGGAGACTCTGATGATATGGGTCTTTCCGGACCTTTTGGCGATTTACTGATGGGCGGAGGAGGCGATGAAGACGAGCCTCCGGCAGACGGCGGTGGCGGTCTTGGAGATGTGGATGATGATCTTCAGTCGCTTCTTCAACAGTTTGCTGAAACTTCCAAGTCGGATGAACCGCCACAACCGGCAGCTCCATTCGGTGCTCCTGATCCAGGAGCGGGTTTTCAGCAGCCGGTATCGGTTAAACCAGTCGAATTTTCACCATTGACTCCCGGACCACGAACTGAAGTACAGGGAAACATTGAAGTCCTTCTGGACATTCCGCTGAACTTGACAGTTGAGTTGGGGCGCACCACAAAGACGATCAAAGAAATCCTTGAACTTTCTACCGGAGCGGTAGTCGAGCTTCAGAAATTGGCTGGAGAGTCTGTTGAGCTGCTTGTCAACAACAAACTCATTGCCAAAGGCGAAGTTGTGGTTATCGACGAGAATTTCGGGATTCGGATAACGAGTATAATCAGTAGAGAAGAGCGATTACGGAGTCTTTCATGAGTATTGTCATATCCGTTTTGCTTGCGGCACCGCCACTTGTCGGGGATACCTATAATAATCCTCTGGCTGGTGCGCATTCCATGGCTTCCATGGAGCTTATTGAGCGCATTGGGATTGGCCTTGCTATTGTCATCGGGCTCATTATCGCTCTTCGGTTCGTGCTTGGTGGAAAAAGATCGTTTTTCCGATCCCGGAATTCCCGGATAATGGAGTCAATTCCCCTGGGAAAAGGCAGATTTCTTGCAGTGGTGGAAGTGTTTAACAGAGTGTTGATACTCGGTGTAACGGATCACAATGTGTCACTCCTGGCAGAAATTGGAGATAAAGAGGATGTCGACAAGATCCGTCTTGAATCCGGGCATCAGACACAAACGGGGATATTCAAGAATGTTCTTACGTCAATGGGGGTTACGGCAAATCCGATGCCGGATACACCTATCGAAAATCCCGTTGAGCGTTTAAGCAGAGATGATGAAATGCAGTTTATCCACAATCAAATTGAGAGAATGAAACGTCTCTCTCCCCACTCTGATTCGTCGAATAATTGATTCGTCGAATAATTGATTCAAGGCAGCAGCAAATATAAACAATAGCGCAGGAAGAGAAAGCATGACCATTAGACCGCAGTGCAGCAGTTTATACGAGAGAAGGATGGCGTTTACCTTACTCTCTCTGACTGCCTTCCTGTTGTTTTTCCCTACCTGGATTGACGTAGTCGATGGTCAGCCCGCTTCTTCTACAGCCGAAACCGCTGCTGTCCCGTTTGCCTTGCCGAAGGTGACCCTGGAAGTCGGCCAGGTTGACAGCCCGGATGAAGTGTCTACCGGTCTGCAGGTCATTCTCATTCTGACCGTATTGTCCCTGGCTCCTTCACTTCTAGTCATGATGACATCCTTTACCAGAATAGTTATTGTTCTATCATTTGTTAGAAGAGGTATTGCCACTCAGCAAATGCCGTCCAATCAGATTTTAGTCGGGCTTGCTCTGTTTTTGACTCTTTTTACTATGGGTGACGTGTTTAGTGCTATTCATGATGACGCTTTGATGCCGTTTCTGGATAAAAAGATAGATCAGAAGGTAGCGTTGAAACGGGCGATGGTACCGGTGAGAAAGTTCATGCTCCGTCACACCCGGGAGAAAGATCTGGCTTTGTTTATGAAAATATCCCAGAATCGAAAACCCCGCAATGCCGATGACATCCCTATTCAGGCGCTGATACCGGCATATATGATTAGCGAAATTAAAACAGCATTTCAGATGGGAGTAATTATTTTCATCCCGTTTCTCGTGGTTGACATGGTAACTGCGGCAGTCCTGATGTCGATGGGTATGATTATGTTACCACCCATCATGATTTCATTGCCGTTCAAGGTTTTGCTCTTCGTCCTGGTAGACGGTTGGAACCTGGTTGTCAGGGCACTTGTCACCAGTATCTAGCTTATCCAGGTTAAGACACGACGGAAGGAGAACGATGTGGCGTGACTCATGAGCTGGTGCTCCAACTGGCGAGAGAAGCGATGTTGACTGCACTTACTATTTCAGCACCAATGCTCATCGTCGCCCTGACAGTCGGTCTCTGTGTCAGTATCATACAGACTACCACCTCTATTCAGGAGCAAACCCTGACGTTTGTCCCCAAAATTTGCGCTGTGCTGGTTTCCATGGTTATTTTCGGTCCTTGGATGCTGGCCAAGATGGTTGATTATGTAACCCATCTTTATTCAAATATCGTGTACTTTGTACATTGACGGAAGGTCGGCCATGGCGGCGGCGATGTATCTTGAATTTGCCAGGTTTTTCCTCGTGCTTATGCGGGTTGGCGGTTTTTTCATCTTGAATCCCTTTTTCGGGAGCCAGATGATTCCCACCCAGGTAAAGGTGGGAATATCGCTTATGATGACTATCAGTATATTCCAACTGATTCCCGGTGTCGACATGTTCCAGATGAGCAGTATCATACCCTTTGCCCTTATGGTAGTCCGTGAGCTATTGGTCGGGATTTTCATCGGACTGGTGGCGTTGAGTTTCTTTGAGGGAATCCGGTTGGCCGGGCAGGTATTCGGCATACAAATGGGTTTCGGTATTGTGAACGTTATGGATCCCAGTAACCGGACCCAAATTTCCATTATTTCCGTAATCAAGTTCTTCCTGTCCATGTTGATCTTTTTGAGTATCAACGGGCACCACCATCTGCTTATAGCTATAAAGGACAGCTTTACGCTCATCCCTCTGGGGGTGGGGCTCGTTCCCACTGCCGCTCTGGGGAGGGAGTTTGTCCAACAGATAGGACTGCTTTTTGTTATTGCTGTGAGAATTGCCCTCCCGCTCATGTCGGCACTCATTTGCGTTACATTCGTACTGGGAATACTGGCTAAAGCGGTGCCGAAAATACAAGTATTTCTCATGAGTTTTCCTATCAAAATTGGTTTGGGCCTGCTCATGCTAGCAGCGTTCATGAATTATCTGGATGCGTATTACTGCCGGATTTTTCAATATATTTTCGAGAGTATTTACAAGTTAATGAAAGTTATGTAAATGGCGAAGGATTCACCGACAGGCCAGCGCACTGAACCGGCGACAGAACGCCGGAAACGGAAGTCAAGGGAAAAAGGACAAGTCTGCAAAAGTGTAGATTTGAATACTGCAGTCTTGCTCCTTATCGGTTTCCTGGGACTCTACTGGTTCCGAGAACACCTCTATTTCGGGCTGTCCGATGTTCTGCGCCGGTGTTTCAGCTTGCAGGATCATATCTATATGGATGCTGAACAGTTCTCCGCGTACAGCGCCATGATAATTGTCGAGTTCGGCAAGATTGTAGCGCCTTTCCTCGTTATTGGATTCGTAGGGGCTCTGCTGGTCAATCTGGCCCAGATAGGATTTCTCTTTACCCTGGAACCAATGAAGCCCAAACCTGATAAGTTTAATCCGATCAATGGTGTAAAAAGAATTTTTTCCGTAAAATCAGCTGCCGAACTGGTCAAATCGATCGTAAAGCTGTTTCTTCTCGGGTATATGCCATACCAGTTCATCAAAGGCAATCTGCCTACGTTCCTCAACATGATGGATATGGATTCAGCTCCGGCTCTCTTTTTGCTGCTATGGATTATTTTCAAAATTGCCATGCAGATCTGCGTGCTGCTGTTGATATTTTCCCTGGCCGATTACGGTTTTCAGAAGTGGCAGTATGAAGAGTCTATCAAGATGTCGAAGTACGATATCAAGCAGGAGCGCAAGGAAGTCGAGGGTGATCCCCTGATCAAAGCGGAGTTCCGGCGCCGGCAGATGCAACTTTCCATGCGCAGAATGATGTCCGAAGTGCCTAAGGCCGAGGTGGTCATCACTAATCCGACCGAACTTGCGGTTGCTCTTGCATACGATATAAATGATCCCCACAGTGTACCGACGGTGGTTGCCAAAGGGGCTGGATTCGTTGCCCAGAGGATCAGGGAGATCGCCCGGGAGCACGGGGTGTTCATCCACGAAAACAAACCGCTTGCCCAGTCTCTGTACAAGGACTGTGAGATAGGTGAGATGATACCGGTGCAACTGTACCAATCCGTGGCCAAAGTGCTCGCTTATCTGTATGAATCAAAGAGGGGCATCGCGGGGGCTCCGGCATGAGGGTTGACGTATCAGGTCCCGCTAATTTCATGATTTGCCGTCGCGATGACATGGAGGTGCACATCTGTGTTCGCAGCAGGCGAGTTTATTAAATAAGCGGGATAGACAGGATGAACCGGGTAGCGAGGTTCGGCCCAGAGAAAAGGTAGTAGGGAGAAAGAGTAAATGCCCAACGTGATTCCGATGGCGGATATCTTGAAGAACAGCGATATCCTGATCGTCGTCGGCGTAGTATCCATCGTGGTCATGATGGTCATACCTATGCCGACTCCGTTGCTCGATCTCTTTCTGACGCTCAATCTTATGATCGCCCTCATCATACTCATGCTCACCATGTATGTGCCAAGAGCACTGGAATTTTCGGTGTTTCCCTCTCTGCTTCTGGTTGTGACACTGTTCAGATTGGGATTGAATGTTTCCTCCACCCGCCTTATTCTCCTGTTGGGCCGCCAGTTTGAAGGACAGATGATCCGAGCGTTCGGAGAGTTTGTGGTCGGGGGCAATATGGTTGTCGGGTTCGTCATCTTCCTCATCCTGGTAGTGATCCAGTTTATCGTTATCACCAAGGGGTCCGCCCGCGTAGCGGAAGTGGCAGCCAGATTTACGTTGGACGCCATGCCTGGTAAGCAGATGGCAATAGACGCCGATCTGAACTCGGGTTTGATTTCGGACGCTGAGGCCCGTACGCGCCGCAAGGATATCCAGCGGGAAGCCGATTTTTACGGGGCTATGGACGGTGCCAGCAAGTTTGTGCAAGGTGATGCTATTGCTGGAATCGTCATCACGCTGATCAACCTGGTCGGTGGCTTGATTATCGGGGTGATTCAGCATGGGATGGGTATTGGAGAGTCACTGGGAATATATGGTCTGTATACCATCGGTGATGGTCTGGTTGCCCAGATCCCGGCATTGCTGATAGCCACCGCCACCGGTATTATCGTGACCCGCTCTGCATCAGAGGGAAATCTCGGCAGCGATATCGCCACCCAGCTGATCAATGAACCGAAGATCCTCTATATTGCCGCAGGTTTGCTGCTGTTTATGGGGATGGTACCGAGTTTGCCCAAGCTCCCGTTCATGTTTCTGGGAGCTGGTTCCGGAACCCTGGGATATCTGCTCAGCCGTGCCGGTAAGGAAGACGCGATGAAACCGGAGACGCTCAAGCCCCCGCCGGAAGAAGCGGCCAAGGCCGCTGAAGAAGCCAAAAAACCAGAAAATGTTGCGTCTCTTCTTCATGTTGATCCGATGGAGATCGAAATCGGTTACAGCCTGATCCCTCTGGTCGATCCCCGGCAGGGGGGCGACCTTCTCGACCGGGTAACTATGATTCGCAGGCAGTGTGCACTGGAACTGGGACTGATCGTTCCTCCCATCAGGATACGGGACAATATGCAGCTCAAACCCAACGCCTATTCGATCAAGATCAGGGGAGTGGAAGTAGCCCGGAATGATATTCTCGTCGAGTGCTACCTGGCTATGAACCCGGGAAATGTAACTGAAAAACTGGCCGGTCGTGAAACGATAGAGCCGGCCTTCGGTCTGCCTGCCACATGGATTACGGAAGATCAACGCGAGAAAGCTGAGACGGCCGGATACACGGTTGTCGATCCGCCGTCCGTTGTAGCTACACATCTTTCTGAGGTCATCAAGCGTGACGCTGCACAGATCCTCGGCCGTGAAGAACTAAAAACAATTCTTGACACGGTCAAGCAGACAAACCCGACAGTGGTTGATGAGCTGGTCCCGCATCTTCTGCCGGCTGGTGACCTGCAGGAGATACTTCAGAATCTGCTCAACGAAGGTGTATCGATCCGGAATATGGCAACTATCATGGAGACGCTGGCCAAGTACGGCCGGATGACCAAAGATATAGAGATTCTGACAGAGTATGCCCGTCAGTCTCTCTCCCGGTTTATTTGCCGGCAATA
>CAYSPT010000014.1:56758-88659 GCA_964432985.1 uncultured bacterium | reverse complement strand
GGTACGGTCAATATATAAAGGCAGGTTATGGTAGATGGCTGATCAGGCAGAAGAATTGCGGCGGCTGGTACGAGTCCGGCAGCGCTTAATGGGGGGGCCGGGGAATGGCGTCGGGAAGCGTTTCCGGGCTTCGCTGATTGCAATTGCCAGCGGCAAAGGCGGTGTCGGTAAATCAAACATTGCACTCAATCTGGCCTTGTCGCTAGCCCGGCGTGATTTTAAAGTCGTGCTCGTTGACGCCGATTTCGGCGCAGCCAACATATGCGTGCTCTGTGGGAGTCAGACTCCTTATACTCTGCATGATGTCGTGACCGGGAAACGGGAGCTAAAAGATATTATAGTGGAAGGCCCCCACGGTCTGAGGATCGTACCTGGCGCAGCTGGAATGGCTGATCTGGCAGATCTCGACGCATCTCAGCGCTTCCAACTGGTAAATAGCTTTAAAAAGCTAGAACGCCAGGCAGACCTGGTTCTTATAGACACGGGAGCCGGCATTTCGAAAAATGTCACCGATATAGTGGCCGGAGTGGATCAGGTCCTGGTGGTAACTGTCCCTGAAAATATCGCTATTGCTGATGCATACAGTCTTGTCAAGGCCATGGTCGCCATGGACCGCGCGCCAAGAATCAGGCTGGTTGTCAACAGAGCCCGCAGTGAACATGAAGCGGACGATGTACTTTCAAACTTGCACGCTGTTGCCAGGCGATTTTTGGACTATGAGATTCAGAGCCTTGGATGGCTTCCCGAGGATAGTCATCTCGAATATGCTGTACGTCAGAGGGTGCCGGTTACCGTCAAGTATCCGTACAGCCCTGTTTCCAGGGGTATCAAGCGATTGGTGGACCCGTTTGTGAACGGCCTTGAATTTGCCCTTGACAGGCAGGAGGAGAAAACCGGCATCCTTGGATTCTTACAGCGTTGTTACCGGGGAATTTCGGGTGTGCTCAACCGCCCTGCTTCAAACAAGCGTTTCGATTCGGACCTTCAACAAGATTCTAGTGGGAGGAAGTAACGAGGTATGATTTCTGAAAGAGAAAGTATCCTGTCTCTGGTCAACGAAATAAGATCCAAACTGGACCAGGATGAATTCGGAGAAGAAAAGCTGGATAGAGATCCAGCTCAAATATTCACGGTGACCAGCGGAAAGGGAGGGGTCGGTAAATCGCACCTGGTGGCTAATCTGGCCATTAAACTGGCTCAACTAGGTCAGAAGGTGCTGGTAATCGATGCCGATCTGGGAATGGCCAATCTGGATGTCATTCTGGGGCTTAACCCGTCGTTTACGCTTAATGATGTGGTAGAGGGCACCCGGAGCTTCGATGAGGTGGTTATTCCGGGGCCAGGGGGTATCGATGTTATTGCCGGAGGGGCCGGAATTCAAGAACTGGCTGATCTCAACGGGGAAATGCGGGAACAGATTCTCTTTGACCTGGAATCTCTTGAATACCGCTACGATATCATTATTGTCGATACCGGAGCGGGACTGTCCCGGAATGTCCTGGAATTCGCCATCCTGGCAGACAAAGTGCTTCTCGTCACTAATCCCGAGCCGACGGCTCTATTGGATGCTTACGGAGTGATCAAAGCTTTGTCTGAAGAGGTCGAGGAGCCGGATATCCATGTAGTTATCAACCGGGTGAAGTCAACCATTGAGGCCGGTGAAACCACCGACCGGTTGCGCGAAGTAGCCCGGCATTTTCTTAATGTATATGTAAAAAGCGGAGGTTTTGTTTACGAGGATTCCGTTGTTGCTGAAGCTGTGCGGCACCGGGCGCCCTTCGTGCTATCCTATCCTGCTGCGAAGGCAAGCAAGTGTATTGAAGCCCTTGCCATGAAGCTGCTCAAGGTACAGGTTCAGCGGGAATCCTCCGGAGGAATGAAAACTTTTCTGGGAAGAATTGCTGGTATTTTCGGGTGTCGTATACCTTCTCTCTCTCGTGACAGAGAAGATGCTCCTGGTCTGACCGGAAAAGGTCAGAACATGGAACTAACAGGTATTTCATAGGATTTGAGGGACGGTAGTGAATATAAAAATTTTTACTGGAGCTACTATTTCAGAAGCAAAGCACAAAGTAGAGAAGGAGTTTGGAAAAGACGCATTTATATTTAATATTCGGACAATTAAAAAGTGGGGCATACTGAACTTTTTCGCAATGGGAAAAAGCACCGTTGAGATTGTTGCCGGTAAGTCCGAAGAACCTGAAGAGCAGGAAACAACGCCCATCGTTTCCCTTCCCTTAAAGCGGAACCAAATTACACAACCTGTCCAGGCGGTATCCGCGCCGCCGCCTGCAGAAGAGCCCCGTCGTGAAGTGGTACAGTACGGTGAGCTGATGAAGGAGATCAAGCTCATTGGGGAACGGGTTAAACGCATGGAAATCGAGCGGGAGAAACCACCAGCCACAGTCACCACTGTGGAGGTCGAACCTCTCCAGACTGTCAGCGATGAGCTCCAGCCGTTTTTTGATGCACTGACGGTGCAGGGGTTGAATCAGGTTTTTGTTCAGGACATCCTGGACTCGATGGAGCAAGAATTCTCTGAAGAGACACAGGCGGGAAAGGGACCTCGGAAGTTTGTTGAAATCCGCGAGAGAGTCAAAAAGAAGCTTGCTGATAAAGTGGTAATCGGTCCGGAAGTGGAAAAGATCGAAGACGGCAGGCAAAAGATCGTGGCGTTTATCGGACCGACGGGTGTTGGAAAAACCACCACTCTGGTGAAGCTGGCCTGTGACCTGTCTATCAGAGAAGGCCGTTCGGTGGGAATCATCACCTTCGACATGTTTCGTATCGGAGCTCCTGAGCAGCTCGAGCAGTACTGCAAGATAATGTATCTACCGTTCGAGGTCGTTTACACCCCGGCTGAACTGGTTCTGGCAGTAGAAAGATTTAAAGATAAAGAAGTCATCTTCATTGATTCTGCCGGGAGAAGCCAAAAAAACAGAAGCAGTATGTCCGAATTGAAGCGATTTTTGGTTGATGAGGTGGGAATCGAGTCATACCTGGTTATCAGCGGCACCACAAAATATGAAGACATGAAGGATATCGTTAAAAAGTTCAGGACAGTTGCATTTAACAGCATAATAGTTACCAAGCTGGACGAGACCAACACGATTGGTCCGGTCTTCAGACTCCTGCAAGAAACCAGGCTGCCTGTTTCTTACTTTACTACCGGACAGAATGTACCAGGTGATATCGAGCAGGCGGATGCACTCTCTTTCGCAGGGCGGGTTGTCAAGAAAGCAAAACTTCCCACTGCCCGTAAAACACGGAGAAAGATACGCCAGAGGCAGGACCTTCAACAGAAATTCCTGGTACAAGAAGCGGAGGTTGAGCACGAGGTTGATGATAGTGTACGCGCGCAGGATAGTGTATACACGCAGGATAGTGTACGCACGCAGGATTCCGTAAGCAAGCAGGGATTAGCAGACCAATCTGGTACCGTTTCAAGCAAGTCAGATAGTAATTTTCAGCCGCTGCTCACTCCCGCAGTGGGGGAAGATGAACAGCAAACCTTTCAGGCTTCTGAAGTAGAGGAGCACAACACGCTGTAGAGATATCAGACGCCGGAGTTTTCACAGCCTGTCTGCATCGGAAGGTACATCGAGACTGCCCGTGTACCACCAGGTCGCTTTTCCGGTTGAATCATATTCCCATACCGTATCACGCCCGTCGGATACCAGAATGCTACTATTGTCAAGGATTTCGACGGACCGGGGATAGGATATGCCGGTGATTTCACGTATCACGTCTCCTGTTGTGGTCACCTCGATGACACGTCCCTCTCCTCCAACTGCGATCCAGGTGGTGCCGGTTGAGGTGCGCCGGGCATCGGCAGGAGCGGATAATCCTACCCGGGACCAGATGGTCGTCCCGGATGCATCGAGTTCGACAACTTTGCCCGATCCGTGGAGAGTGACGAGTGTATTGCCGTTCTCGAGTCTGACTGCTTCCATGGGCTCGTCCAGTCCGGTTTTGCTCCAGACAATCGATCCGTTCTGGTCAACTTCAAGAACTCGTCCGTCGGGAGCATCGGCTGATTCGGTTATCAATGTGTTGCCGTTATCAAGCCTGGTAGCGGAAGTAGGTTTGGTCAAACCGCCGACCTGCCAGGTTACTTCTTTATCTGCGGTGTATTCCTTGACCGATCCGGTGCCCGTATCGAAGTAGTCAGCTTCGCAGATAAGCGTGTTGCCGCTGATCAGGCGACGGGCGGAATATGGTCCTGAAAGACCGGTAATTTCCCATACTGTCTGTCCACTGGAATTGATTTCAATGACGTTGCCGCCTCGGGCGTCAGTGATGAGTGTGTTTCCGCTGTCAAACCGGTTTTCAACATTTCCCGTGACATAATCCATTCTGTTGCTGGCCACTGTTGTGCCGGCTACGTTTTGAACGTACAGCACATAATAGTACCTGGTATACTGCTGAAGGTTTTCATCCAGGTACTGTATGGTCGAACGGTCGGTAACGGTTGAGACCAGGGTCCCGGTAGTGGTACTGACGTTTGAAGAGGTATGCCGGTAGAGAAGGTAAGCTGAGAAATCAGGATTCTGGTTTTCTTCCCACCTGATCTGAAGGCTCGAACTGGTCGGTGAGGTAATCGAGCGCATCGAGGGCAGGTCAGGGTGGTTGCCCACTGCCCGGTTGGAATGCTCCCGGTACACGATTGTGCCCAGGAGACCGGCTCCTGTGGAACTGAAAAGCAATTCCCTGGTTGTACAGCCTCCAACGGCTCCGGCAATCAAGGAAATGAGAATGATGCCAATCAGCCTATAGTGGTGTCTTTTGTCCATAGTTAACCCTCTTTCTTAATCAATTATCGGTCGAAACACTGTAAATTTTTAGTATGGTACAATTTTGTTGTGTGCAAGGAACATCAAGTAATTGGAGGAATGCAACATGCCAGAAACACTCACAGTAGGTGATGCGGTTGCCGGTAGGGGAGAATTGAAGAAGGGGTATATCAGGGGGCTTGAATTGGCCAATGGTGTTAGCCTGGATGTTCCTGTTCTGGTGCTCAATGGACGTGAGCCGGGACCAACGCTTCTGCTCACATCAACCGAGCACGGTACCGAAATCCAGGGAATTGAAGTAATACACAGGATAATGCTTTCTGAGGTTTTTTCCGGCAATATTCGTGGGGCGGTTATTGGAGTTCCGGTCATGAATCCCAGTGCCTTTTTTGCCGGACGGTACCGGTCATGGATTGACCATCTGGATGTAAGTGCCGTCAGAGCCGACCAACCTGACGGAAATGCAACCCAGCGGCTGGCTCATGCGTTGTGGTGTGATGCCGTTAATCAGGCCGACATTATTGTCAATATGCATTGCAATACCCGGCCCGACTCGATGTTTTTTTGCATGGTGAATACCGGTGATTCCAGGACCCGGACAGACAACATGAAAATGGCTGAAGCTTTTGGCTATACGATTATCGTCAATGATAATCCTTTACCTGCCGAAGTCGTTCCAACCTACCGTAACCTGGCGGTAAAGAAAGGAGTTCCTTACCTTTTTGTCGAATTTATCGATGGTAAATGGATCTCCGAACCCTCCACCAGTACCGGCGTCAGGGGAGTCCTGAATGTGATGAAAGTATTTAACATGATAGACGGAGAACCACTGCCGCATCCAGAGCCGTTTCCCCATATTCCCGGTTTAAATGAATATGTGGGGATGATTCGCCCGGAGCGCGGCGGGCTCGTCAGGTTCAAAAGAAAACCGGGTGAATTTATTAATAAGGGTGAGACAGTCGCAGAAATTTATTCGCTGCATGGGGACGTACTCGAACAGGTAACCATGCCGGAAGATGGGTATATCTGGGCGTATCCGTGTGGAAATTTCGACGATACCTCGGGCCTTCTGCAGACATCGAATACAGGATGCGGTCTTGCCTATGTGTTCAAACAGGTGAGCACCTGATCGGTGGCTGCTTATATCCCAAGCATGTGTGCTGCGGACGCATGTGCACTCGATTAATGACCAAATGGTGGCTGCATTGATGGGAGTTCTCCGTCGCTGAGCTTGCCGTGCACCGAACAGGAAACCGAACATTTCCCCTCGTGGATATAGTGCCCGCCATCGGGGCATTCCGGGGGATTCATCAGGTAACCTTCCTGTATAAGAATTTTCCCCAGTTGCGAAGATGCGGAAATCTTGCCGTCAGGCAGAGGATTCGTGTCGGCGCGGTCGATATCGTACATTTCCAGCGCCCCTTCGAGAATCCTAATATTTGCATGGCAGGCTTTGACCCGGGCGGTAAATCGGGTCTTGGTAAAATTGGGAAATGCTATAGAGGCTATGAATCCGGTAGCAAGCAATGTCGAAGGAGACTGGAGAAAAGTCGGCAAAGCCTCTCTAAGGCCTTTGTAGTGCAGTTTGATGATCAGGAACGGTTTCTCTTCGTGGGTTTGGATTTTCAGGTTTTCCAGGGCAAGAACGCCAAATCTCAGGCCGGCCACTTTAATCGTGGTTTCAGTGGAAATCAACTGGAACGGTGACATGGATTGCTCATCTTTTTTAAACTGGGATAGGGATGATTCGAGCTGCATGGCAAGTCCGATTTTCATCTGGTTCAGCATTCCGGTCAGGGCCTGGGCCTGGTTGAAATCGGCGGTTTCAAGGTAAAGGGTGAGATTCTTGTCGGTAGAGAGAAAGAAAAGACGGTCCAGCCCTGAAAGCATTTGCATGGCCATCGGCGGAACATTCTTCAAAAAAGGCAATCCCTTTTTGAAGGATATGAAGCCAAACAAAGGTATCTGGTTGTCGGCTGCTTCTTGTAAAACCCAGGGTAGGGCAAAGGAACTTCCTTTTTGGGGCTGAAGATACGCTTCAAGCTGGTCGGGGGGTGCGGCCAGCAGGTAATCTTTTTCCAACAGGCAGAATGAAAAGGGGTGTTTCAATCGGGCTCCCAATTGATAGACTGTGGTGCCGGCTACCTCGGATTTCCCTTTTATTGTACTGCGTGATGAAAGGTCTTTTTCAATCTGCTCGAGTAATTGCTGACGGTCGAAGGTAAGATTGAAGATAAAAGACGGAACCCCTTGACTGCCGAACATCATTACTCCCGAAGTGATGTCCTGCGAAGGATTAAAGCCCACTTGTGAGGCGAACTTTTCGTGATGCTCCTCGATTACTTGTTGGAGGAGACCTCCCACAGAAAGTCCCTTGAGCGCAAACGACATGTCAAAGTAGACAAGTGCGGTAATATTTGAACCAGCCAGTTGTAGTGCCCGTTCGATCACACCGGTTTCGGCATTAGACGGGGGAAGGAAGATAACAAAAATGCAAATAAGAACAGTCAATAGGAATAATCTCATACTTTTCCGCCTCTCTGCAAACTGGTAAGATGGCGTAGAAAACAAGGTTAGGATACCATAATTACTCTGAGTCTTATAAAAAATACTGTCAAGGGGTTGCCCGTAGCCTGATTATGTGGAGCATATGCTCCGTGGCGGAGCATATGCTCCGTGATGGTTTGACAAACGAGAAGCAAATGTGGTTGATTTGGCTCTTACGAAAGGTGGTATGAGTGTACAATGAAACCTGTAGTATCCGAGTTGATTTTCGATGTCACCGATGCCACGTTTTACACTCGTGTCATCGAGCAGTCGAAAACAGTGCCGGTACTGGTGGATTTCTGGGCACAGTGGTGCGGTCCATGCCGGATATTGACTCCTGTCCTCGAGAACATGGTGTCCGCCCGGGAGGGGAAAATCCTGCTGGCCAGGGCAAATGCCGACCAATGTCCCCAGACAACAAGATTCTACGGTGTTCAGGGAATTCCCACGGTCAAGTTGTTCAAAGATGGAAAAGTCATTGGGGAGTTTGCGGGAGTTCTTCCCGAGGGTGATGTGGGAAGATTTCTTGATGCACATATACCGACTGACGCCGATTCACGGGCAGTCCAGGCTGAAAGTCTGTTTCAGGAGGGCAGTTGCGGGAAGGCGGAGAGTATGGCCCGTGAAATCCTTGAATCCAATCCCGGACATGAACTGGCTGTTTCGGTGCTGGTAAAATCTCTCCTGGTGGCAGGAAAGATGGAAGAGGCGATACGGGAACTTGAGCATCACGATCAGGTTTCGTATGGTCTGGATTTTCTGCGCGGGGCCATGGAGTTCTGGAACATGGCCGGAAGGAGTGACAGTACAGAGAGCATTTCCGGTGTGGACGAACTCGATTCTCTTCTGCATCATGCGGCCCGGGCTTTTTCAGCGGGTAATCATGAGAAGGCAATGGAAATCCTTTTGCAGGCAGTCGGGAAGAACAGAAAGTACCGGGGTGAATTGGCCAGAAAAGCAATGGTAGCCCTGTTTTGCGTCGTTCCTGACCAACCGCTCATGAACCGGTTTCGCACCGCCTTATCCAGGACATTGTATTAACTATATATAATAGATGTATAATAAGAGCACCGACTTGCAGCCGGAGCGCGCAGCAGACTGGAGTCATGTATTTTAAACTGGATAGCGAGTGGAGATAGAGCACATGGACTTAACGAACAAACGAGTAATGCTTATCGGGGGTGCCGGCCTGATCGGTTCACATACGGTCGACGCGCTTCTGAAAGAAGATGTAGGCGAAATTACTATATTTGATAACTTTACCAGAGGGCGCCGCGAAAATCTGGCAGAGGCTCTCAAGGATCCCCGGGTCAGTATCTTTGATCTGGGGGGTGACATGCTTCACCGTGATATTCTAGATGTTGCTCTAAAGGAGGTCGACGGGGTATTTCTCTTTGCCGCTTTGTGGCTGCTTCATTGCTGGGATTATCCCCGGGCTGCCTTCGAGGTGAATATTGGAGGCACATTCAACGTGCTTGAAGCCTGTATCAACAACGGGGTGAAAAGGATAGTTTTTTCCTCGTCGGCTTCGGTGTACGGTGATGCGGTTGAAGAGCCCATGACCGAGGATCATCCCTACAATAATGATAACTTTTACGGAGCGACGAAGATTGCCGGTGAGCACATGTTCCGGGCTCTGTACAACCGTTACAAAGATACGGAAAAGTCTTTTGAATACGCAGGGCTGCGCTATATGAATGTGTACGGGCCCCGTCAGGACTACCGGGGAGCGTACATAGCGGTCATCATGAAAATGCTCGACCGCCTTGATCGCGGGCTGCCGCCGGCGGTGTTTGGTGACGGATCGCAGGCTTACGATTTCATTTATGTGGGGGATTGTGGAGAAGCCAATGTCTGCGCTATGAAAGCGGACACTACCGACTCCTTTTACAATGTCGGGACCGGAGTCAAGACAACTATCAAGGAAATCGCCGAGCTGCTGCTGGAGGTGACCGGTTCCGATCTCTCCATACACTACGAACCGGGTGGTAAAACATTTGTTAAAAACCGTATTGGCTGCCCGAAAAAAGCAGAACGCGAAATCGGTTTCAAAGCGGGCATCGAACTTCGTGATGGGCTTAAACGGTTAATCGAATGGCGTGACAGCCATAAAATCGAGGTTGAGCGCCGCCGCCGGGAAGCGGGGTTGGATCAATGAGCGAAGCGGGGTCAGAAATGATACGCACCATACCTATCGCCAAACCCAGCACCGGGGAGGAGGAGTGGCAGGCAGTCAGGGATCCGATCATGTCGGGATGGCTGACCCAGGGACCTAAGGTCGCCGCCTTCGAGAAGGCTTTTGCCAGGCGGCATAATGCGGAATTTGCCATTGCGTCCTCCAACTGTACCACCGGGCTCCATCTCATATTGGCCGGACTCGGCATCGGCCCGGGTGACGAGGTCATTCTCCCGTCATTTACCTGGATTGCCACCGCCAACGTGGTGCTCTACTGCGGAGCCACCCCGGTATTCGTCGATGTGGAACGTTCCACATTCAATATCGATCCTGCTCTGATTGCCGAGAAGGTTACTCCCCGAACAAAAGCTATCCTGCCAGTGCACCTGTTCGGTTTGTGTGCCGACATCGATGCGGTGGCTGAAGCTGCCCCCGGTATCCCTATTGTTGAAGACGCCGCCTGTGCTGCCGGTGCGGCTTACAAAGGGCGACCGGCGGGGACTCTCGGTGTGGCCGGAGCCTTTTCACTGCATCCGCGGAAATCCATCACCACCGGTGAGGGGGGAATGGTTACCACCAACGATGAACGCCTGGCAGATCGTATCAACAAGCTGCGCAATCATGGAGCCAGCATCTCCGAGGAACAACGTCACCATGGCTCCCAGCCCTACCTGTTGCCGGCTTTCAATCTGCTGGGCTTCAATTACCGGATGAGTGATCTTCAGGGAGCGGTGGGACTGGTTCAACTCGGCAAGCTCGACCGTTTTATCAAGGAGAGAGACGAGTGGACTCGCTTCTACCATGATGAGCTGTCGGCCGTACCCTGGTTGAACACTCCCGTGGTTCCGCCGGACTACTCGCACGCCTGGCAGTCATATGTGTGCTATGTTGATGAGAACCTGGCTCCCTGTTCGAGAAACGAGATCATGAAGAAACTCCAGGCAAAGGGTATTGGGACCCGTCCCGGTACGCATTCGGTTCATTTGCTCGGTTTCTACCGGGAGCGATACGGTTTCAAGGCGCAGGACTATCCTGCATCGAATGACTGCGCCCGGTACAGCATGGCCATTCCCCTTCACAACCGCATGACCGGGGATGATTACAACTACGTGGTGGAATCGCTGAAAAGGTTATCATAAGATTCTGAGAGGCAGGACTGCGCATGTGTGGAATCACCGGTGTACTTACCCGCAACGGTGCCTTCCTGAACATCGACCGTGTAAAAGGAATGGTTGATGTCATCGCTCATCGAGGACCTGATGATGCGGGGTATTTGATTTGGCAAACAGGCCGGCACCATCCTCGTGGCGTTTCGTCCGGTCATGAATTCACCGACCTGCGTTTCCAGCCGGCCTGTCCTCTGCTGGCAGCCATCGACTCGCCGCCCGGAAGAGAATTGCTCGAAGGTTCACGATATAATCTTTTTCTGGGACATCGGCGCCTGTCAATCCTGGATCTCTCTCCCCGGGGGCATCAACCCATGAGCGAAAAGAGCCGGAATATCTGGGTGGTTCACAGCGGCGAGATCTATAACTTCCGGGAACTCAGAGAAGAGTTGAAAGTGCAGGGGCACAGTTTTTCCAGCCGGACCGACACCGAGGTCATTATTCACGCCTATGAAGAGTGGGGAATCGATTGTATCAAGCGTTTCAACGGAATGTTTGCCTTTGCTCTCTGGGACAACAAATCCGGCCGGCTTTTTTTGGTGAGGGACCGTTACGGCATCAAGCCCCTGTATTATTACCTGGATGATGCAACGCTGGCATTCGGTTCGGAAATCAAGTCCATCATTAAATACCTGCCGGACCGCCCGGATATCGACATGCTTGCTTTAAACGAATACTTCTCTTTTCAGAACATATTCAGCGACCGTACCCTGTTTGCCGGAATTCGGCTTCTACCACCGGGCACCGTCCTGACAGTTGATGCCCGAAACGAAGAAGTGTCATCATGGCAGTACTGGGATTTCGATTTCTCCAAGGAAGCGCGGGCCACTGAACAGGATATGGTAGAAGAGCTTTACGGACTTATCGAAAGAGCCGTCACGCGCCAGTGTGTAAGCGATGTTCCCATCGGAAGTTACCTCAGCGGCGGCATGGATTCCGGGACCATTACCGCTGTTGCTTCACGGCACCTGGGCAGAATACAGACATTTACCAGCGGTTTCGATCTTTCGGAAGCCGCCGCGCATGAAATGAAATTTGACGAGCGGGAACTGGCTGAAAAAATGGCCAGTGTATTTCAGAGTGAACACTACGAGTGTGTGCTGCACGCCGGAGATATAGAAGCGGTCATGGACCGCCTTATATGGCATCTGGAAGATCTCAGGATAGGGCAGTCTTACCCGAATTACTATATAGCCCGCCTGGCGGGCAAGTTTGTCAAGGTTTCCATGTCGGGGGGCGGCGGCGATGAGTTGTTCGGCGGTTATCCCTGGCGTTACGCCACAGCCATTGGCGCCAGTCCTTCTGATTACGTCAAGAACTATTACCGGTACTGGAAGCGTCTGGTCAGCAATCGTGACAAGCTTGAGTTCTTCTCTCCTCAAACCATCGAAAGGCTCAAAACACTCGACGACGATGGGGCAGTGCCCTTCAAGGATCACACTCTATCGATCTTTCAGCGGGTATATGGCCGTGAGGTGGAAGCCGGCAGCATCACGGAGCAGATTAACAGTTCCCTGTATTTTGAGTGCAAGACATTTTTACACGGCCTCCTGGTGGTGGAAGACAAGCTCTCAATGGCACACGCCCTGGAAACCAGGGTACCGTTTCTGGACAATGATCTGGTTGATTTTGCCTGCCGCGTCCCCATCAGCTACAAAGTGTCGGGGATGAACAACCTGGAGAAGATCGACGAGAACATGCCGAAGAAAAAGCGGTACTATCACAACCAGATCGCGTCCGGTAAAAACATCCTCAGAAAAGCGATGGAACGGATTCTTCCTCCCGAAATCACCAGGGCTAAAAAACAGGGATTCAGCGCACCGGATGAGTCCTGGTTCAGGGGAACGTGCGAAGCATATGTTAGAAGAGAACTCCTGGCCCCCAACGCACGGCTCAAGGAGTATATCAACCAGGATTACGTGCGCCGTGCGCTGGACGAGCATTCTTCGGGAAGGGTGAACCGCCGGCTTTTAATCTGGTCGCTGCTGAGTTTCGAAACCTGGCTCAGGCGGTTCATGTAAGGCAAACTTCACGAAGGCTTTTTCCTGTGAGGGTTTGTCCGGGACCTGCAGCGAGGCGGCTCCCGCGTGATTGATTAGAGTCCGGAGGATATTTCGGCCCCGCTCTTCAGAAATGCACGCCCCGTGTACGTACACGATGGTCCGCGGATCGAAGAACCACTCGTTGGGAGCCGTGCCGTCGATCAGCTTAAGAAACCGGCCAGCCACCATCTCTGGAGCCCACATGGCAGTAACAAATGTATGGGCTTTCGCGCCGAGTGCCGCCCGATAGTCTCGATCGTTGATTAGTGTCTCTATGGCCGGTTCAACATCGTCTGGATGCACGTAGTGACTGGGCGGCACCATGTCTGGCGGCAGAATCTCTCGAATTTGGTCGTGAAAATAACCGCATATGACAGCCGGTTTCCGGAAGAAGGCAGCTTCAGTGACAAAACCGGGCATCGGGGTGGGACTGTACATCTGGTCTACTACGAAATCACACTGCTGTAGCTGCTCAAGAACGAAACTGTGAGGTTTCCCGATTATCTCCACAAATTCAATTTGATGACCTTTACCCTTCAATGATTTGATTGCCGAACGGATTCTGTCTGTGCCTTTAGCCTCGGGATGAGAGGGACAATGCAGTATGATAGTTGTCTCTCTGCCAGAAAGTTTTTCTTCAACTGCTTCCTGGGAGACTTCTTTTTCTACCGGCATCCCCAGGTGCAAAAATGATACACACCTGTTGGTAAAGAACGTCGCTGTCGGGTGGTGGACTACACAGAAATCAGCGTATTTTTCAATTATGGTTATATCCCTTTTCTGTTTGACGGATGCTTTGACGAGACGGCGTATGTCCGCCAGTTTTTTATCAGATAGAATGGCTCCATCTCCGTAAGGTGCTCTGGCATCCGAACCGTTGAAAACAAAAATGATCGTCTTTTTAAACAGCTTGAGCACCATCAAATCGACAAAAAGCAGCTTGGGAAAAAAACACTGTTTGTATCCGAAAATGAAAACGTCATACTTGAACAACGAATAGAGAAGCAGGATAAGATTCATTGTTCTCATGGCACTGGATAAGACCAGTCTCCCAAACTTGTTCCGGGTGGTTTTGCGTTTTTGGGCAATTCCGGAAAAAAGCTTTTGAATGAAGCCTGAAGCGGGCATTTCATATTTGAAGGGATGATCATCCCGGTAGTAATAGTCGCAGTCTACATGGAGGCGGTCGAATCCCTTCTTCAACTGAGAGTAGTAGCCTGCTATTTCCGTAAGCCCGATGAAAATCCGGGGAGATCCGGGCATGCTTAGTTCCTCTCTGCTCCTGTTGGGCGCCAAGTTGCTTCAGGTGTTGAAATAGCTGTTAAGGGCTTGCTCAAGTCTACCGATATCCTGGTCCTTTGATGTGTGATGCGATGAATAAAGCAGTGGTATTTCCCTTCTGATAATACTGAGTTCGAAAGAACCGAGCGCTTCCTGGAGTTTTTCCATATAAAACCACGGATCTCGGCAGAGTGTTTCATAATCCACTGGTACTACCTGGTCTGGATCCAGCTTATTTAGTTGTTTTTCATAGTCCTTTTCCAGGTAGTACATCTGGGCTGCAACCTGCTCGTAGGGATTCAAATCCGTGATCTCGTCATACTCGTAGGGTTTCATCGACCACCACTCGTGAATCGAACCATACCGTTTTCTCCGTGCATTGAGAATAGAGTAGGCGACATCAAGCCTGTTTCTCTTAATGTAGAGGAAGAAGGGCTTGGTAAACATTTGGGAGAATCGCTCCGCGTAATGTCCAATCAGCGTGTTTTTATAGACCACTCCCGAATTGAAAGCGTGATTGATGGAAAGAACCTTGTTTTTCAGCAGGTTCCAGTCAATATCCGTCCCTTCATTCTCCCCGAGGCGTGGGCTTGATGTGTGGTGCAGCAGCGAGGCCCAGAAGTATCCGAATTCGTGGACATCCGTAATCTTTTCAGTCACGGCGTGCAGGGATGCAAATGAGATATCCCTGGGCAGGCTAAGACTGCTGGAAAGATAAACACCATATTGGGGATTTTCCCAGAATCTGGCAATAAGGTTGTTGATGTAACCCAGGTTGGTGGTAGCGGCGACGATTTGCGAAAGAAGCGTCGTCCCGCTTCGAGGAAGACCGAATATGAATATGTTTGGAAAAACATCTTCATACTCCGATTCAGTGTACGGAAGCATGGTATTCAGGGTGACCATGTGATCGAGCACAGCACGGTCCACCACCGCTTCATTCTTTCTTTTGGCCAGTTCCTCTTTGTTGATGAAATTCATCGTTCTCCCTTTAATTCGCTGAATGGAATGACATAGAAATTACCGTATTCTTTCAAGAGTTCCTCCTGTGTGGAGTAGAATACATTCTCATTGTTGATGTGCACGTAATAGGTGTAGGGGGTATTTTGCGTACCCCATCTTTTTTTGAACCTGAATACTCCGTCCTGGGTCAACCAGGTCCCTCCCCAATTCCAGTACTTGTATCCACACCGGGCGCTCTCTATCATCGCCCGGAATATAATCAATGATAACGGTTGGAATGTGCGGAATGCCACATCCACGGCCGGGGTGTAATATTCCACCGTTTTGTTGTAGTAAAACAGCAAAAGGGCCGCCACCGGTTCACCATTGATACTGGCGACAATTACATTATAATCCTTCCCTGGTTCAAAAAACTTCTCGATGAGCGTGAAAAACCGGTCAGATTTAGCCTTCCCACCAATAGAGGCCATATTTTGCTTGTGAAGATCCTTTAAAAATTCCAACTGTGCATTGTCAATTTCAGCCGTAACATTTGATTTAATGGCTTTTCGCACCATGTTTCTCGTTTTGCTGTGAAAGCTCTGCATCAGCTCCTCTTCAGGATTATCTTCGTAGCCGATAGGTGTCCACTGCCCAATGCGACTATCAGTTACATTGTGGGTGATTGTCTCGTAATCCGTCGGGAAAAATGGATTTCCGATCAAGGTGCCGCCGGCAACATTGTCTTTGGAAACCAACGTGTTGTATTCCCGGACCAGCGCGCGGTGTATTTCTCCATCATGGCTCAATACTCCGCCATGGCTGCCATAGAAAGGAAGTGAGTTATACACCGTGCCGTACAAACCTTCGGCTTTCATCAGGGGCAGGACGCCCTTGATATCATCTTTGTCTACCGCCATCAGATAGTAGCTTTCACAGCCCAGGAGCGTCTCCAGGAGTTCTTTGTATTTAGTGGAGTGATAGAGCAGGCTGCATTCGAATGCAAGCAGAAAACGCTCATAGTGCTCATAGGTTTTCGGAGTCAGTATTTCTATTTCCACCTGCTGGTTCTTTCCTTTCTAAAACTGGCGCTCATTCATGAAAAAAAAGAACGCAGCCATTTTTCCAGTATGATGATCTTCCAGAGGCCAAGCCTGGAAATAGCTCTGTCGGTAAAAAGGGTGTCAAACGACTTCCTTATCTTTGACACGTCGATGTATCGCTCGGCCCGGAAAGAGTCCGTTTCAAAGAGGTCACGCACTGCGTCCATGTTGTTGCGGATCCATTCCGCCTCGGGGGTTACGAATCCCATCTTGTCCCGGCGGTCCAGGATTGCCTGGGGGACCGTGCCGGTCATGGTTTTCCTGAGGATATATTTGGAGCACCCGTCCCGGAGCTTGTAGACCGCTGGGAGAGTGAGGGCGAATTCCACAACCCGGTAATCGAGAAACGGGTAGCGCCCTTCGATGGCAAAGGCCATGGAATTGCGGTCGGCGTAATGCAGAAGCTGCGGTAGGTTGAAGGTGGTGACATCCTGGAAGAGCCGTTCCTGGACGGTTCCCGGGGCCCGCTTTTTTTTAATTAACTCTTCGCGGTCGGCGTAATCCGACACGAATTTCCTGTTGGCCAGCTGAAGCCTGAACCTGCTCCGGCCCGTAAGGGGCCCAGTGGCCACCGTGTTTAGAATCCTGAGAACTCTCCCCAGCAGTTTCAGCTGTCCTACTTCCATGTTTCTGCTGCCGGTTTTCAGCTTCCGTAGCAGGCTCTTTACGTTTCCTTCCCTGGCCAACTGGGCCAGTAACTGCTCATAGTAACCGCCGTAACCGGCAAATAGCTCATCTGCCCCTTGTCCGTCGAGAAGCACGGTGGTATCGTTTATTTTTACCTCCTTGTTGACCAGGTACTGGGCGTATATGCTGGTAGAAGCAAACGGTTCGTCTTGATGCCACAAAACAGTGTCGATACTGTCCCAGAACCGCTCCTGATCGATGAGAATCGGGTGATTCTTCATGAAAACCTCCCGATCGACCATGGCGGCAAAGGGCCGTTCATCAAACGCCCGCTCCCGGTTTCCGAAGGTAAATGTCCGGTATGATACCGGGGAAGCTCCAGTCTGGTCGGCCGCGGCAATCTGATCGGCCAGGCAAACGATGGAAGACGAGTCGATTCCGCCGCTGAGGCAGAATCCCACCGGAACGTCGCTTCGCAGGCGCAGCTTGATGGAGTCCCTGAGAAGACAGTCGAATGTTTCCATCGCCGTTGTTTCGTCATTGGAATTGAAGCGTCCGATATCACGGTTGAAGTGCAGATGGTAATAGTGCTTGAGGTGTGATGTCCCGTCTGCGCTTACGCACAGTATCTCGCCCGGCTTGAGCTGGTGTATGTTCTTGAAAAATGTCCTTTCGGTGTGGTCTTTTATCCCCCACAGGAGAAAATCGAAGACCATTGTATCCTCCGGTTCCCGGGTAA
Source organism: uncultured bacterium (assembly GCA_964432985.1). Classification (GTDB taxonomy): domain Bacteria; phylum Muiribacteriota; class CAYSPT01; order CAYSPT01; family CAYSPT01; genus CAYSPT01. The sequence goes on along the minus strand of CAYSPT010000014.1, from coordinate 71,243 downwards.
CGCCCTGTGCCTGCAGAATTGATTTTATCTCCGAGGCAAAAAGAAACCGGCCGTTCTGGAAGTGATAGTAGAGCGGTTTTATCCCCATGCGGTCTCTGGAAAGAAAAAGTTGATTACGGTCCGAGTCCCACAGGGCAATAGCCCACATACCGTTAAACCGTTCAAGGCACTCTTCACCCCAATGCCGCCAGGCGTAGATAATTACTTCCGTGTCTGAATCACTCGAAAAGCGGTAGCCGGCAGCTTTGAGTTCCTGTCTCAGCTCGATGTAGTTATACAGCGCCCCGTTGAAGCTGAGCCAGATTTTTCCGTCCCCGCTTTTCATTGGCTGGCTGGCTTTGTCTGACAAATCGATAATGCTCAAACGTCGGTGTCCCATTCCGAGTTTCGCGGCGGGGGGGGCTTTCGTCGCGGATTCGCGGTCCTTTTCCTTATATGATGCAAACCGCCCGTTTCGTGTGTCGAGAAAAAGGTATCCGGAATCATCCGGTCCCCTGTGGGCGATGAGATCACACATCGAGAACAGTTCCGGTGGTTCTATCATCCTGTCGTTAAAAGAAAAAATACCTACAAACCCGCACATTTTACACCGTGCACCCGCTTTCGCTGAACTCGAGATAGTATGGTATCGTAATAGCTTCAATGAAACAAGGTCTGATTATTAATGACGTATATGGTTTCTATGCAGTTTACTGATTTTAAAAAATGATAATTGACGTGACAGCCGCGGCGTGATACTATTGCCGGTTGTTTTACCAAAGGGTAAAATTGTCGGAGAGTGATCCTTTATGGCGGGTGGAATAATAATGGGAAAATCTGAACGAAATATGAAAGTATCCGTAATTATTCCCGTTTACAATGAAGAACGGACCATAGAGAAATGCCTGCTGTCCCTTCTCAACCAGTCATACGAAAATATGGAAATTTTCATCGTCGACGACGGATCCACCGACGGAAGTGTCGCCATTGTCCGCAAACATCCCGTTACGCTGCTTCAACAGCCGCACAGCGGTCCTCTGGTTGCCTGGAACAGGGCTGTTGAAGAGTCGAGCGGTGAAATTTTGATGTTTCTCGGAGGGGATATGGTCATGGACCGTGAGTGCATATGCGAGCTGGCCGGTCCCATAAACCGGGGTGAAGCCGAGGGCACGTTCTACCGGTACGCGCTGGTGGCCAACCCGAGAAACACCTGGAGCCGTTGCTGGTCGATAGAAAAAAAGCTGCCTTTCACCTGGCACATGCATCCGAATTTGGAAAAGGAAAGCATTATTTTCAGGGCGATCCGCAAAGACAAATTCACTGAAGCACAGGGCTTTACCGATGTGGGCTATGGTGGTGACAGGACGCTGTACCAGAAACTGAACATCAAAGCCAGGGCCACTGAGGCAATCTGTTATCACTACAATCCCGACACAATCCCCGAGGTGTTCTCCAATGGCTTGTGGTTCGGCCGGGGAAAACTGCTGCGCCGGAGTTTTCCTTCAATGGTGGCCAACATAATCAAGTACTCATTTCCCTACTCGTTCTTGAGAGGAATTAAGAAGTCAATTCAGTTCCGGGAACCGTTCTACATTGTTTTCAAGTTGATCTACGACTGCGGTGTATTCATCGGCCTCATGCAGAGCAATGTTTTGAAAACAGGGAACCTGAGTAAATAGCCCGTTCTCCAGGTTTTTTTGCGGCTTATCGAAGAAGATTTCCTTTATGCGGTCATATACGAGTCACCTGCAGTATGTCTCCGGAATGTTGCGGTTCAGTCTCCGCGGTAGAGATCTTCCAGTTCATCTGCCATGCGAGCAAGTGTGAATTTGCTCTGATAGAGGTTCATATTGTTGTTACTCAGCCGGCAGTAGAAATCCTCATCGTGCATGATAGTGGTGATCTGTTTTCCGAAATCATCGGGATTTCTCCGGCAAATAAAGCCATTTATCCCCTCTTGAACGATTTCACGCGGCCCTTCGCAGTCGGTTGAGATGATAGGCAGGCCGAAAGCCATCATTTCCAGCATGGCCAGTCCGAATCCTTCAATGCGAGAGGTGACGATGCCAATATGTGCCTGCTTGAGATGGGGGGCCGGATCGGCAACGTATCCTTCGAATGTTACCCGCTTCTGGAGTCGTCTGGCGCGGATTGTTCTGTGAAGCTCGTTTACATAATGCTGATCGTTAGAGTAATCTTTTCCAAGTATGGTAAGCTGCCAGTCCTTGTCAGGAGAATTGTTGACCAGCCAGTCTAAAACCTTTATGGCCAAAATGGTATCCTTTTCATCGCACAACCGGCCCACATAGATTAAATTAGTTGGATGGCTGTTGAAGTGTTGTTTACGTTCTATTTCCATCTCCGACGGGACAAAATCCGAGGATACACCGTGATACATCCTGACAATGTTTCTTTCGGGAAGGCCATTATTGATGAGGAAAGACCGGACCGCGTCCGAGATGGCGATGATCCTGGTTGCCCTGGCGAGGAACATGACAGTCAGTTTACTCAAGCCGTAGCAACCATGCCGTGTAAAAAAGAACCGGCATGTATGAAACCGGGAGATGATACTGCTTCTGAAGGCTTCGTTGGCGTGATGCGCGTGTATGATGTCAATGTCCCGGTCCCGGCAGAAACGGTACAGTGCCAGAAGAGAACCAAGATCGTTCACCCCTCTGAGCGGAAGTGGAAAATGCGGTATTTCCAGGTGGTTCACTCTGGTTATAAGCTCTTTGGGAGAGTTCTTTTTATAGGCCAGGTAAGGCTCGTGCCCGCGCAGTTTGAATTCACGCAGGCAGTTGAGAACGTGTGTTTCCACACCTCCGAAGCATCGTGTATTTAGAATATGCAGTATCTTCAAAGCGTTATCGCTTTCAATTTCGGTTTAACTGGTTTTGACTGAAAGCACCATGACGTGACCATGGTACTTGGAGGGCAGATTATAGCACAAACAGGGTTTCTGTGGAAATATGAATGACAGTTTGATTTGTATTACATGATTAAGTAGCAGTGCCTGTCAGTACCTCCCTGGAGGGAGGTGGATGGGTCCGCGCTTGTATTGTATGGCCTCGAGGACAGCAGTAGAAGAGAATCCTGGTATCCTGGGCAGATACATTACTGCTCCTCCCAATGCTTCAACCAGTTGCGCTTCGGGTAGTTGAGTTTCCCGGGTGTTGTAGGGTGCATCCTTTACATAGATGTCGGGTTTTATCCTTCGAATAGATTCCAGCGGCCGTTCCCCGGAAAAAATAATTATCCGGTCAACGCAGGTAAGTGAGGCTAGAACTTCGGCTCTCTCACTCACCGGGTATACAGGACGGTCTGCACCTTTCAAACGTTGTACCGAACAATCGTCGTTCAAAGCAACAATCAGACAGTCGCCCAGTGACCGGGCTTTCTGGAGAAAAAGTACATGTCCGGCATGGAGAATGTCAAAGCACCCGCTGGTGAAAACGACGTTTAGCCCCTTCCTCCATTGAGGGTGGATTGTACAGTCTGATTCCCACTGGACAACCGCGTCCGGTGGCAGTGTCCTCTGGTCAGTTTTTTTGCTCACGATGGTCTTTCCTTTTTGTCAATAGCGTTTCCTGACCGTTACCAGGTCTTTCCAGATCCGGTGCAGCCAGAAATACTGGTCCGGGTTAGCGGATACCTGTTTTGACACCGCGTCTGCGCACAGTTGTGTGGTGATGACAATGTCATCATCTGAATTTTTTGTTCGCTGAATGGCAAGTGGCGGACATATCTCGAGAACGTGATGAAGCGGCGTATCCGGACTACGACTGATAAACGTTGGTAGTATTGGACAACCAAGTTTTCTTGCAAAACGCGCTGATCCCTGGGGAAAAGGTGTTTTCCTGCCGAGCAGATCGACTACCTGCCCCCCTCCCTGGTCCGTGAGAATCCCGAGAATATTGTTATCTTTGAGACATCTGATAGCCGCGCGTATGGACAAGCCTTTATAAATCATCGTTAAACCGGTCATCTCCCGGTATTCGTTGATAATTTCTGCAAATCCTCCTTTTTGCCGCTTGTTGATACCCACCAGGGGATACCCGAGTATGCTCAAGGAGGCTCCCAGCAATTCCCAGTTTCCCAGGTGGGCAGTAAGCAGAATAGCGCCCTTCCCCTGTTCCAGGGCCCGGTCAAAATGCTCCCGCCCTCTTAAGGTTATGTATTGATTGACAATCTCTGCGTCCAATGAAGGAAAAGCAAGGAATTCGGCCAGGGTTCTCCCCAGGTTGCCAAAAGCGGACCGGGCAACTTGCCGCACTCGGGAGCGGTCCCAGTTTTTCCCCACGGTGCATTTGATATTTCGCTCCGCGATACGCCTCCGCTTGGACAGTGTATGGTACAAAAAAACACCAAGCGCTGCTCCTGTTTCTACCGTCACTGTCCGGGGCAGCCAACCAGCCACCCGGCTGATAGCGGATATCAGTGTTCTCAGTATGAATTCAGCCTTTTTCATCGCTTTTCCCGGTCGTCCGTTCCGATGGCAGAGAGAAGTTCTTTTACTTCGATAAGACTGGGTTTAATAGCCAGGATTTCCTCGAAAAGGCTTCTGGCCTTATTCAGGTTACCGAGATGCCCATGCAGCATTCCCAGGTTTTTCAAGGCGGGAATATTTTGTGAATCGAGTTTCAGCGCTGCTTCGAAAGCTTTCATAGCGGTATTTAAATTCCCATTTTTCTGCTCTATTGTACCTAGAACGGTGAAGGCTCTGGCAATTTCCTTCTTTCGCTTGGGGTTGGCTTTAGCTGATAGCAAAAGATAGGTTTTTCCAAGTTCAAAAAGTGCCTGCGGTGAACCGGGATTATCCTGGACCGCGTTTAAAAACGCTTCGGAAGACGGTGGCGGTGACGGCATGTTACGGGCAATTCCCTGCTGATAGAGGAGCCCGAGGTTGAAAAAAGCGATCTGGCTTGTTTCTGATTTTGAAGCAGCCTTTCGCAAAAACTGTTCTCCTTCTCCGACATTTCCCGACAGACAACATGCTACTCCCAGGTCGTGGAGGACCAGTGCGTTGCCGGGATATTTTTTGGCCGCTTCCCTCAAAACCTGTTCGGCTTTATCGGGATTGCCAAGCTGTACTTCGAGCCGGCTGAGCAGCAACAGGTATTCTTTGGCAGCTACGTCGCGTGTAATGGCCTCCTGCAAGGCTGATCGTGCTTTTTCTTTTTCTCCCTTTTTCCAATAGTACAGGCTGAGATTGTAGAGAGGAATCGAAAAGTCAGGATCCTTCTTGGCGGCGGTTTTAAAATGAGACCTGGCCTTATCATCCTGTCCCGTACGCAGGTAGGCGGCTCCCAGGTCGTTCTCCACATAGGCCTCTCTGAAACCTGCCTCTATTGCCTTTTCAAGTTCCATAATCGCGGCTTCCAGTTTCTCTTCTCTCAGGTATCCAGCACCTTTCACGTAATTGTTGTAACCGACAGTTTCCTGCTGGCATCCGGCTGTCAGCAGGACCGAAAAAAGCATCATATAACTGAGAAACCTGGTCATACTTTCCCCTTTTGTTCCAAAAGACGTTCATAAGCGAGGCTGGTGATGGCAAGAATACTGCTGAATACAGCTTTTTCCTCACTTCCGTATGTCCCGCCTTCAAGCCGGCCGACGTTGAGCAACCCGACAACTTTTTTCCCTATTCGGATTGGCCCACAGAGGGTTATATCCATGGGTGTATCTTCTGCCAGATTCTTCAAATCTGCATCTTTCATCACTTCATCTATGTCAATGGTGACGCCCTTCTGGACGACCCATGACAGCAAGTTGTCTTGATTAAGGCTGATCATGAGACTCATTCGGTCAAACTCTTTCATACCAATCGAATGAGATACAATCAGACTGTCGGAAGTGTCTTCTACCATAAGAATACTGGCTGTGGAAGCATGGAGTCCCCGCCTGGTCAAATCAAGGGCGGTGCGAAATATTCGGTCCTGGTCAACCGGGATAAACAGAGTTTTAAAGCGTCTCAGGAGTCCGGTGATCGCACGGGACAACTCTTCCTTTCCTTTCTTCTCGGCGGCCGCTTTCTCATCCTGAGTTTCCATCAGTTCGCGCTTACCCATCTCCAGCAATGCTATTTTTTGCTTAAGGTTTAGCTTCTTGTTAAAATACAGCTTTAGAAGCACCAAAGTTGTAATCACAAACACAGCGAGGAGAATCCAGTTGAGCAGGGAAGCAGTTGTCACTCTCTGAATGAATAGTACCTGGCGGTCATACTGCATTGGCTCAAATGGTACATCAGCCCACCGGGGTGAGAATGAACCATCTGCAAAGAACCACATGGTTCGAATCAGTGCTGAAATCATAACTCTTTCAACTCCACTGCTTTTATTTTTATCAGATAAGCGGCTATAGATTCAACATCTTCTCTACCTGTACCGAGCGGAAAACTGGTGCGATACTCCCTTATATGGAGGATCAATTCTGGCGATTTCTCCCTGTCCGACAGCGTTTTGTTGAAATAGTACCCGATGATGTGAACCAGTGTTTTTTCTTTTATATCTCTGTTGGTTGTTACGGTATAAAATGTCTCAAGTTCCTTGACCAGTTTACTGGCAGCACTAAAATCGGCTCCGCCATTTGTCAGGGCCATATAATAATAGTAATAATAAAGCGAAGACACGTCCTCCCGGTCAGGACTGTCCTTCCCTCGTTTTAAAATCAGGGCGGCTTTAGAGAAACAACGCCTGCTTTGTGCTTTTTTTCCTGCCTGTAAAAGCCGGGTTCCTTTCTCAACAAGTGAGAATCCGTATCCTAAGTCGACTTGTTTTACTTCCCCTGAACGGCTGCGGTTCCCTTCAACTTCAGACTGTAGGTCCATTCCTTCCTGATTAAGGATGGAAGTTTTTTTCTCCCCGGTTTCTTTTTTTCCTGGAATTAGGACAGCCACAATAATAATCCCCGTTATAATGGTCAGATGAAGTAACCATGATATCCTGGGAGATCGAAGAGAAGCAGCTCTGACGGGCGATGCATGAATGGACTGAGCTGTTGCCGGATCGCTACGTATTCGTGCCGTGGTTTGAGAGTTATCAAGACTGGGATCGCCTTGGCCTAATACCCGGACAGCTTCCCTTAATTGCTTGTCGCGTACGATCTGGTCAACTGCCTTTTCCAGAAAATAACGGACCAGGTCATCAGGGTCTTTCAATGAATCTTTGAGGAAATCAAGCGTTCTCGGATCTCGCACTTCACTTAGCTTAATTGCTGCAATTTTTCTCACTTCTACATCATCGCTCTTGAGGTCGTTGAGGAGAGTGTTTATGAAACTGGGCAGAGGCTCCTGGGGGCTGGTGGAGTTGGTGCTCCCTATCACTATTTTCTCTCCTCCGTTGTGGCTAGCATTGATTCAAGCAGTTGATTGGCATGCTTGAGTCTTTTTGAAAACATCTGAACCAGTTTAACGGCAAATGTGTGATCTGTATATATTAAATGCTCCAGATCACATCTTTGTATTGTAATGAGTTCCAGATCTTCGACAGCAATAGCGGACGCCGAGCGGTACGTCCCGTCAATCAAGGACATTTCCCCGAAAATATCACCCGGGCCCAATTCGGCCAGAAGTATGTCTCCGATTCCTTCCACTATTTCAGAGATATGCACAGTTCCTTTGCGGATGATGTAGCAGATATCGCCTAACTCTCCTTCTTTAAAAATACAGTCTCCTTTGTTGAAAAGCGTGAGCCTTTTCTGTGTCGTCTGGTGCTTTCTTATTGCGCACAGGATACTCTCGACATTGGTAAGCAGTTCCTCGGGGGACCAGGGAGATATCAGAAAATCAGTTATGTTGAATGAGGCAGCCAGATTCTTTTTGTGCTGGGTCTGTTCGTCAAAAGTCAGAATTACCGGCATCTGGTGATAGTCTGCTCGAATCGTTTTCATCAACGACATTTCTGAATCGACGTTTTCGCTGGAAAAAATAATCAGGTCGGGTGATTCGTGCTGCAATATGTCTAATGCCGCCTGGTGAGATTCGGCTTCGAAAATGTTGTATTCAGGCGAAAGGACGCGGGATAAGGTGAGTCGTTCCTGAAAAGATTTACTGAAGATAAGGATAAATTTGCCACCTTTGAGCAATGTAAGTTCATCTTTTATAATCTGGGTCAGTTTTTCAGCTTGTAGATTTGACCCTTCGGACCGCAAGACTTCCAACGCAATTTCAATAAAGTGTTTTTCATGTGCTGTTACTTCTTGTCTTATGGCGTGGATTATGGATTCGTTGCTAATGGTAAGAAGGTGTCTGATAAGCCATCGCTTCAGCGATCCTGAGGTAATGGATAGAGCGAATATTTTATACGCCGTGTCCCGCGGAGTGATGCAGTTTTCGAGGAATTCTCTGGCTTTATGGGCCAGATCGGGATCATCTGACATGGCGAGTGTAATGAGGGTGTTAACTCTGCCCAGGCGGTCTACGTGCACAATATTGTCGAGAATAACCTGGCGGACTCGTGGTTCAACCTGCGGAAGCCAGTCGCGTACCTGGCGGCTGATTTGCATATTTTCAAGTAGAGTTCCGGCCTTGACAAGAGCAATCAGCAAGGCGGTTCGGTTGCGCTTGCCAAGGCAGTTTTTCATGAGTGGGATAATAAATTCGCTACCTCCAGCAGTATCGAGATCAGATACTGCCTGGGTCATGATGCTGCTGTCTTCATGTTCGAGAAGGTGTGTAAGAAAGGAAATACATCCCGGGGTGTTCCCGGAAATTAGTTTAGTGAGTAGGGCTGGCCGTTGTTCTAAAGGAAGATCACAGTAGAAGGTGGTGGCATCAGTAATATCATAGTCTGAGTTTGCCACTTTCGTGATAAAGCTGGTTATCTGTGCTTGCTCGCTCATAGGGAGAAATTGTCATATCTCTTCCGTACTGTGAACAACAATACTGGTTATATCAACTTCCGCCAGTCGTTCGAGTATCCGTGCTGTCAGGTGGAGCATTCTCGATCTCTTTGATTCGTCAAGGGCTTTAAGTAAAAACTGGATAGCAGCATCGTTGTTGGCCATGGATTTGTTGGTAAGACCCATCTCGAGGAAAATTTTCGCTTTCCGGGAATGAGCCCTGGTTTTGTCTGCAAAAACCTGGGCTTTTCGGAAATGCTGAAGCGCTTCCGGACATTCTTTGCTTATACGTTTGAGAATTCCCAGGAGAAAATGGGCTTCCGACTGCCCAAATTCATAGTTTTTTCTCGAAAAAACTTCCATGGCCGAGGTGGCCAGATCGATGGCCTGTGACAAATTGCCGTCGTTAACAATAGCTTTGGCCAATTCGAGCTTGCACACCGCCACACCCAATTCGTCAGTACCGCGTTTGAAAAGGGCCACAGCTTTGCGGTAATGTGAAATTGCCTGGTCGTAATCCTTTCTCAAAAAGAAAATTCTTCCCACGTTCCTGCTTAAATAAGCCATGTTGTGAGTGTCTTCCATTTCCATGGTTACTAACAGGTCTTTGAGGTAATACTCTTCCGCGGCTTTAAAATCCTCTTTGATCATGTGGACATGTCCCATTTTCCCGTACAGAGCGCCGATTTCATGAGTGATCGACAGCTTTTGGTAGATAGCCAGGCTTTTTTCGTAGAAAAACAGGGAATGATCAAGCTCTTCCAGCAACATGTATGTCTGCCCCAGACTGTTGTAGGTTTTACCTTGTCCGTATACGGAGCAGGAGGTGAAAAACTGTGAAAGGGCTTTCGCATGAAGCTGAAGAGCCTCGTTAAGTTCCCCTTGTTCGGAGCGGATAGCTCCCAGATAACGATAGGCCTCACCTTTCTCGGGACAATCTGAGCCTCCATGCAGGATATCCAGGGCCCGTTGAGCAAAAAAAGGTGCGTTTTCCAGGTTGCCTTTTCTGAATTCAATCAAAGCCATCTGACAGTAAGTGCGCGATAGCAGTTTAGGATCACCAGCGATAGCTCCTCCCTGGGGATCTTCCAGAATGGTGATATTGGCTCTGAGATTTGCTTCGGCACTATCCATCTTCCCCTGCCGTGAGGCAATCGTGCCGGCCAAAAGATTTATCTGGCAGATAAGATGGTTGTTCTTAACCGACTCGAGCGCTTGTTTTGCCGAATGGACTTTGTCGTCGGCGGTAGTGAGATCACCCCGGTAAAGATGGACCCAGCCCTCGCCGATGAGTGCCTGCCCAAGCCCTGAAGGGAAGTTAAGAGCAAGACTTTTTTCCGCTGTTTCCTTGAAGCTCTCCAAGGCCATATCCCATTCTCCCAGGTGTATGAATCCCCATCCGATTTTTATATGCAGTGGGAGGCCCTGATTACAGAATTGCTGTGAGTCAGAACTCGTTTCCAGGTGAGCCACGGCTTCTTTGAACATGTTTACTGATTCGATATAGTCAAAACGCTCAAACGCTGAGTTGCCCCGCTCGATGAGCTGATCGGTAGTTACCATATTTCCCAGCACCTTTCACAACCACAAGGTCACGAAGAGCAAAGTTGGCTGCTATCAATTAACATTTCCATGCTATGTATTCATCTTATCATATAAAATATTTAAAAGCTAATTTGGTATCTTCCTGTATAATTCATCATGCAAGCAGGTACGGAAAGAGGGAATACAAATGATTCAGCGAAGAAAACGCTACTTTATCGATCCCGAGTTTCAAAAGCGGTATATTTCCATGATGATCCTGACGCTCATCGTTTTTGCCAATATTATGATTCTTCTCGTACTGTCGGTATACATTGATGAAGTAACAATCGCTAAATTGCAGGCTGCATTATCGGTTGATGCCCCTTATAAGCTGCTTCTGCCGATTCTGGTTATCGCGGAGCTGATCGGCTTGTTTATCGTTGGAGCAATGTCACTGATCATGTCTCATCGTATGGCCGGTCCGATATATCGTTTGAAAATGGATCTTAAAGAAATAGAAAAGGGTGACCTGTCCAGGATTATCAAATTCAGAGAAAAGGACGAATTTCAGGATGTGGCGGTGTGCGTGAATGGGATGCTTGAAAGTGTTCGCGTGAAGTTTAATGCTCTATCTACTTTGAGAGAAACTGTTAAAAAAATGGAGTCGCGGCAGCAGAATATTGCCCTCAAGGAAGAGTTGGTATACATAGGTAGTAAACTCGATGCAGTTCTTTCCTCATTGAAACTGGCATAATGATTGCGTGCGCTTCATCGTTCCATGTCGACATTCCCGCCTTGAGTTAACAGGAGATAGCTGTACTTGATGGTGTCAGGACAATACGATTGTTTTGCCCGGCGAAGATTCGGCTGCCCCAGGTCCTGCTCTCGATTTACAGAAGTGTATCCTTCTTTCTGCAGCATATTTGCTGTTTCCCAGTTGACAATCTGCGCCGTCCCTTTTATCCGGGGATTGTACTTTTCATAGTGAACAACTGCGGTAGTGCTGTTTAGTCTGTCGTATACTGAAAAGGCTACCAACTGGTCATCGATAAAGATCACCGCGCCCTGCTGCTGTAGATAAGTGAAGTTGCTAAAAACCTTTTCAAGGGTATGCTTTTCCTGCTTAAAAACCTCTTTGTCAAAGTTTTTAGCCTCCCTCCACGTATTTGCCAGGTCCAGGCAAGAACTGAAATGTTGTGGCTGCATTTTCAAGCAGCGGTAGTGAGGGTGATTTCGCAGAAACTGGTTGATCAGGTTTTTTTTGCTGTGCAGTTTTCGTCCTCTTAGTTCGACCAGTTTGCTGACCGAATAAACATAGTCTGCATTCGGCTTATCAAGTTTCGCAATGAAAAATCTCTGCAGAAGAGGGTGCTGGTCGACATATTCAACCGGAACCTGTATGAAATCACCAGTAAGTCCGGCCAATTGCAGGTGATTGGAGATATAGATCAGTTCATCCGGAGTGATTTTTCTGCCGAGAGGGAATCCAAGACGGTCCTCAAGCCCGTTGTAAATCCACAACCGTTTGGATAGTATTTTCCATCTTATTTGAAAGATGTCTCCCCAACAGAAAAGATTGGCAAAGTTGTAATCACAAAATTCCGGTTCCATGTTGGACAAAAATCCGTTCAAAACCATCCTGTCGGAAAGTTCAACCGATTTAAACGTGGTTATGTCGAAGTCTTCATTCATGTATTATGGTAGAGCATGGGTTGGTGGTCGGTCATTGTCACAAAGCCTGTTTTCTCGTAAAGTGAACGCGAGCCGGGTTCTGCTATTAAGCCTATCCAATCAATTCCACTCTGCTTGAGATAGGTAACAAGCGACCTTATAATAGAGCTGCCAATCCCTTGTCCGCGGAACGATTTTAGAACAGTTACATCCTGAATGTATGCATCGCTGACACCGTCTGATATACTGCGTCCCATACCGACCATCCGATCCTGGCTAAATGCTCCTACAAAGCAAAATGATCCCCGGATGATCTGATCTATCCATTCCAGATTGTTCATGTCTCCCAGGTGTGCTTTCCATCCGGCATCGCGATAGAGGTTTACGAAATCTTGTTTGAGAGCTTCCTTTTCAGAACCGTGAGAAATAAATACAAGCTGAATGTTCATCGAGTGTTTCTCAATCAGGGAGATGCGGTCTGGTTGTGCAACGGGAGATCTGTCATCAGTTTGTGCAACAACCTGGCAGTAATCTCCAGATCCATAAGAGAAAGCATCGTTGAAGCCGTGTGGTAATACGCTACCGGTATGTCAACTTCGGCGCATGGGATTCCTGACCCGGTCATTTGCATAATGTGTGCGTCCGCTCCCGGAAGTCCCCGGGCTTGCCTCTGGAACGGGAGGCTGTTTTTCCGGGCGGTGTTTTCAACGGCCCGGCTGAGCCAGTGATTTGTCGCCGGTTGATGACTGACCACGGGACCATTTCCCAGAAGGCTGGTTTCCTGGTCAACCGGATATTTGAAGAAGGTGGCGGTGGCAGTGTCCACGCAGACTGCTGCTGCTGGTTCAACCCGATTAACTGCAGTTCCTGCACCTCTCTGCCCGGTTTCTTCTTGAGCGCTGAAAACCGCACAGATGCTTCGGGAAGGGGAATCTTCAAGGTTGAGAAATGCCCAGAGCAAAGCGGTCACCCCGGCCCGGTTATCAAAGGCTTTACCGGCAACTCGATTGGCGATCAGTCGGTTGAAGTGAGGGAAAAAGGTAACAGGTGTTCCTATTTCAATGCCGGCTTTCTCCGCTTCCCGGCGGCTTTCTGCTCCTATAGTAACCTGGAATACGCCTTTTGGTGAAACAGGGTCTCTCGAATATTTCGACAAAAGACCGGAGGTTACCACACCGGTGAGTGTTCCTCCGGTGCGCGCACACTCTCCACCGTAAAAAGACACTCGTTCCCCAGTCAGGCACGCGGTTTCTGGATAACCCACAGGCACGATGTAAACTGTTCCGTCCTCGCCGATCCGTTGAACCGTGAAACCTACTTCATCCATGTGGGCAGACAGGAGAAGAATACTTTTCGAACGACCCCATTTGAAAGCCAGCAGATTCCCCATAGCGTCGGTTTCGAGTGCATCTGCCCTGGGTGAAATATAATCTGAAATTTTCTTTCGAACGACTTCTTCCCGCCCCGGAATGCCTGGTATGGTGGAGATTTCCTGTAATAGATCCTCGCAACGCAGTTTCATGCATGGTCCTCCTTAATCATGAAGATCTATTAACCATGATTATTGAATAATCATGGTTAATTCCCAAATCAAATGGTGAATTATGAATCATGGTACTTTATCGGGTGATACAGCCGATCTGATTGTCAAAGGTATGTTCTCAACGCCAGTCATCTCCACGGAGCCGAGTACCGGTTGATAATTTTCCTGAAGAACCTTTTTGCCTTCCGGGGAAAGAAGTTTGGCAACATACAGGGCAGCCTCTTTCGGATGAGGAGCGTTGCGAGGTATACTCAGCCCGAACTGTATTGGAACTCCAGTAAGTGGAAGGGGAGATCCATCGTTTGCTCTGATGTTGACGGAAACCGAAGAATACAAATCTGCTTTTTCCCGGGCCCCCAGGTTTATTTCCTCGGGGAGTTTAACATACTGAAGCCGGTGCTGCTTGGCCACTGACCGGTAATCGAAAGCATAGTCGAATGTACCGTTTTCGAGAGGCGGAAGAACAGCGGTGGCGTCGGGTCTCATGTTTTCAGGAGGAGTTTTCTCCATCAGCCTATTAAACAGGTCCGGTCGGTTGTAGTAACGGGAAGCCAGTTTCCATACATGTAGAGTCCTGAAACCCACCGGGCCGATGTTTTCGTCAACCCTGCCTATGACAACGTCGGGTCTCAGAAGAATCTCAGGCCAATTTCCCGGGGTAATTTCGCCATTGTGTCTGCTTCTGTCAGTATAGATGACTACAATTTCATTAGTTCCAAAGTCGATATGCCAATCAATATCGGCTTTATCAAGGATTGCTGAAAAAAAACGTGGTTCGGCCAGGATGAGTACGTCACATGGTTTATTAAGATCGGAGATTTTGCGGCAGTGAAGCTGGCTGCCTCCCGCTTCACGAATTATTTCTATTTCCGGGTGTTTGCCCTCGAATGTCCTGGAAAACTCGTCAACCGGTTGCACCAGGGATGAGGC
>CAYSPT010000014.1:45209-56658 GCA_964432985.1 uncultured bacterium | reverse complement strand
ATGGTACGGAAGGGACGGGATAGCATGATTGACTTGACGATCAATGAGGAGCAGCTGAAACGGAGTGTTGAGCGTTGCCGGGAACGAAATATCGTAATTCCAACCTTCGAGGAGCAAAAGTATCCTGAGAAGGCTCCTGAAGCAATAAAAAACAAACTCAAAAACACGGGGCTCTGGGACATCGTTCCGGAAAATCTTTTCAGGATTTCATGGAAGAATGAACCGGTGGAGAGCGGCGGGGGGTACGGCCGGGTGAATTATCTGGAGCTGCCTTCTGCGCTGACCGGCGTGGACGCCAGGATTGTCTGCCTGGTCGGTAAGTGGTTTCCCACCGGTGCCCACAAGGTGGGCGCTTCCTTCGGCTGTCTGGTTCCCCGACTGGTCACCGGTCAATTCGATATCACCAGCCACAAAGCAGTCTGGCCCTCCACCGGCAACTACTGTCGCGGCGGTGCTTATGACTCGGCTTTGCTCGGTTGCAAGTCCATCGCCATTCTTCCGGAAGAGATGAGCCAGGAGCGGTTCGACTGGTTGGCCAAGGTGGCCGATGAGGTTATCGCTACTCCTGGGTGCGAGAGTAATGTCAAGGAAATATATGATAAATGCTGGGAGCTCAGAGCCACCCGGGACGACATCATGATTTTCAACCAGTTCGAAGAGTTCGGCAATCATCTCTGGCACTATGATATCACCGGTCACGCCATGTGCGAGGTGCTTGGCGAAGTGATGGGACCAGGAGACAGGTATGCTGGACTCACGTCTTCCACCGGATCAGCCGGTACTATCGGCTGCGGTGATTTTATGAAGGAACAGTATCCGAACAGTAAGATCGCCGCTTGTGAAGCGCTCCAGTGTCCGACTTTGCTGCTCAACGGATTTGGCGGGCACCGGATCGAAGGTATCGGCGATAAGCACGTACCGTGGATTCACAACGTCCGCAACACGGACATGATCATCGCTGCCGACGACGAAGACTGCATGCGGATTCTCCGGCTTTGTAATGAACCGGCTGGGCGCGAGTATCTCTTGTCTCAGGGAGTACCGGCCGATATGGTTGATAAACTCGATCTCATTGGGATTTCAGGGATCGGGAATATTGTCTGTGCCATCAAACTTGCCAGGTACTACGAACTCACCTCAAAGGATGTCGTGCTCACCATCCTGACCGATTCCATGGAGCTGTACGGCTCCCGGATCAAGGAACTGCGTGAGCAGTTCGGCGAGTATCGTCGGGAAGATGCCGTTCGAGATTACCATAAGTCAATTCTCGGACAGAGCAAAGACAATATGCTTGAGCTTTCATTCTACGACAAGAAGAGAATTCACAACCTGAAGTATTTCACCTGGATTGAACAGCAGGCCCGGGATCTGGATGAACTAAATGAACAGTGGTACAATTGGGAAGAGTACTGGGGAACAATTCACGCCATGGTCCCGGAAATTGATAAACGAATAGAAGAGTTCAACTCAATGACCGGATTGTTGGGTTGATTATTTTTCCGGACTGATTTTTATTCTAATTTTCCTGGCTAGGTCATGGTCTGTAGCGTAGAGCCATCACTGCCAGATCATCGAAAGGATCATTTTCGCCCCGAAAACTGTCCACTTCGTGTATCAAAGAGGAAATCAAGCTGGTTGGATTGTGCTTGCCGGCGTCCGCGAACAGCTTCATTAGACGATTTCGCTCAAAAGGCTTGTTGTCGGTGTTTCGCGTATCTATCAGACCATCTGTAAAAAGAAGCAGTGTATCACCCTGCATGAGTTTTATTCTGTGTCCCTGACAGAGGAGATCATCGAGATAGCCGAGGATCAAGCCACTGGCAGGCAGCTCCTTAACCTGGTTGGTGTGAGACCTGAAGAGCAAGGGAGGTTCATGACCACTCGATGCATAAAGCAGGGTGCCTGTATTGAGCTGTAAAACCCCCAGAAACATGGTGACATACATAGCTGCGGTGGGATTCTGATCGATGATGAACCTGTTAAGAATTCTCAGCATGATAAGGGGAGAAACATATTTCAGGGCGAGTGCACGGATAAAACTCTTAACCATTCCCATGTAAAAAGCTGCTGGAATCCCTTTCCCGGTCACGTCAGCCATTACCAGAATGAGTTTGTCGGGACCAGCCAGAAAGACATCGTAAAGATCTCCACCCATTTCCCGAGCAGGCATGTAATAGGCGGCGGTGTCTATCCGTGTATCTTGTGGAAACTGTTTCGGAATAATGTTTTGCTGAAGATTGGCAGCTAATGTAAGTTCCCGTTTAACCTGTTCGTTGTGGACAAGTTCTTGTGTCATACGAAAACGGGCGATGGATTTGGAAATCTGAGCACCCATAAATTCCAGAAGACGAATCTCGTCCAGATCAAAGTCTTTTCCGTTCCATTTGTCTGTAACATTGAGAATAGCCTTGACAGTATCGTCGTGATAAACAGGTATGGATACAAAAGAGTTGGTGCGATAGCGCTCAGATGGTGTAAACAGGCCTTCTCGCATGTGCTTGTTGTTGACAAACAGCGTTTTTTTCTCTGTCAGCACCCTGCAGGTGACTGGACCACGTGTTTTTAGGCGTTTGGTCAGGTAATCGGAACGGTCCGCAATGTTCTGGCTACCGGTAACAAGCAGATCACCGTTCGTGTCGTCGAGAAGCAGCACGCTGGCTTTATCACAGCGAACAACATGCATAATGAGCTTGTTGATCATGGTCAGTAGTTTTTCGATTGACAGAGTTGATTTAACAATCCCCTCTGTTCTGTATATGGCTGATAGTTCCTGTTCCCGTCGATTGAGAACCATTTCCAAATTCTGAAGCATTGATTTGTTTTCGACAACCATCCGTTGCAGGGTATTGTTTTCAGCTTGGAGCCGAAGTGCTTCCATACCTTTGTTCATCAGAATGGGCAAAGAGAGACGGGAGTTTGCCCAGGGCGAGAATAGCTCAGTGAGTTTCGCTTCAGCCGTGGAAAGATCGGATCGGGAAAAGGAAGTTCGTCCAATTGGTCCGACAGCCCTGATGATACCTGATACTTCATCTTCGTATTGTAAGGGAATGAAAAGAAGAGATCCGGAGGAAGAAGGAGGTTCGTCTGTCGGATCGCTTTCAAACAACGAGATGGTAAAGGGCTCTTCGCCGGACATCTTGTTGCTGATAACAAAATCACTTCCGGTGGGAGGCTTCACGATTATTGATACGGTCTCACACTGTAGAACGTGCTGCATTAGTTCCAGGATGTTGGTCAAAAAGGTTTTCAGGAGATATGGCCAATGGCCAGCGTTGTGTTCAAAGAGAACAGTAATGGCTTCCGCAAAAAAACACAACGAGCGGACGGTTTCCTGCTCTCCCGGGTCAGGGGGAAATTCATTGCAAAAAGCGAGAGCTCTCATGAGACGGTTCTGTATTGTCAAATTAAGCAGATTATTCAAACCATCTTGTTGCGCTAACAGCGAAAGTGAGGCTCGTAGATGACCGTCGGTGCATTCAACGCCTTCGCCATTTTTAAGAGCATCAATGATTGTAACTGCCACCAGGGGGTAGTGGACGTCCAATTGACTGGTAATAGTAACAAGTGTCGGCAAACGAGAGTCTAAAAAAATTGTTGAACAACCTGGAGTGAGTATGAATTTGCCTGTCTGGTCGGGAACAACATGGTCAATTAAGCACGATAATTTGGATAAATGACGGATTACTTCCTTGACGAAAGAATCATCGAAAGAACACACACCAATTCGTTGTTTTGGGACTTCCTTAACCGCAGAAGGCACGTTTTTCAATGTGTACAATCCTCTATTTAGTATTGTTTAATTATTATATCATTGAATCTGGTGCCATGGCTATCATGTTAAAGAGTTAATAGATACATATAATTTGACAATAGGTAATTATTCCAAGTAAACTTTTCCTCGAAAAAGGACCCGCACGAAAAATGAAGAGATGAAGGTGGGGTGATAGAGCACCGGTAATAAACAAGTTGTTACAGAAAACCTTAATGCCAAAAAGCAGTAGACAAAGAATGGGGTGTTTATTGAGTATGAAAAAATGTATTCTGATCATCGGTTTGCTTATTTGTTTCGGCCTGGTATTTGTCGGTGGCGCCCGGGCGCTTGATGAGGAAAATCCGCTTTCTGTCGGACTTGCAATTGGCTATTTCATGCCTGAGGAAAATGATCTGGACAATGCTCTGGCCTATGGTCTGCGCCTGGCGTATGAAGTCGATGACAG
This sequence comes from uncultured bacterium, assembly GCA_964432985.1. GTDB lineage: Bacteria > Muiribacteriota > CAYSPT01 > CAYSPT01 > CAYSPT01 > CAYSPT01. Next base: position 52,441 of record CAYSPT010000014.1, on the reverse strand, counting down.
CGCCAATATCGAACTGGAAGTGGATTTCACCACATGTGACATCGAAAACACGACTTTTGATGCTGATTATATGCTTGTTCATCTCGATTATGTATTGAAATCCGAGCCGAAGGGCGAAGAGGAGAATCTTTTCTATTACGGTGCTGGGCTCACTATGAGCACAGTGGATTTGCCCACCGGCCTGGTCGGTGTGAATCAGGACTCGAAACCGGATAAATTCGGGGGTAATGTGATTCTCGGTTACGAGATTACGGATATGTTCAGTTTTGAGGTACGCTATTGCGTAATCGGTGATGAAACACTGGGAGGACAAATTGGTACGTTTGATATGGGTGGTTTCACTGGAATGGTGAGGATTAAATTCTAACCCGAGTAACCAGGTATAATTTCATTTTTCTGTTCACTGTAAGCCGCTGCCGATTCTGTTTGGCAGCGGCTTACGGTGCGCTCAGAGGAGTGCGGGCAGGTTTAGTTTAAGGTCGAGTTTATCATCGTCGCTGGAAGGGAAATTTAAATAATTGAACTATTTATAATGTGATTTTCTTGAAGCTTTAAAGCATTTATGCTAGTATTGTAACGATTTATGATTCGCGCATATAGGAGATGGAAAATGGAAATAGCCGGCGAACAACAAGGGGCAGTTTTTCTTATAAAAATGAGTGGAAGACTGGAGTTTCAAGACATCGGAGCACTGAGAGAATTTTTCAACCAGCGTTTACATCAAACCCCGAGGCAGTCCGCGGGCAGGTATGTTGTGTTCGACCTTACGGAAACCGAGTATATGAGCAGCGTATGTTTGGGATGTATGCTGAACGTGGTGAAAGAAATTAGGGCAACCGGCGGAGATGCGAGGCTAGCAGCTCCAAATAGCGATTTGCGGTGCCTTTTTGATGTAGTGAATCTGGTAAGGACTCTGGCAATTCATGATTCGGTTGAAACCGCGATCGAGGAACTTGAGTCTTGTGCAACGGAATCAAATTGAATCCTTCCAGATGATTAGCTTCCAGAAACGTAAAAGGACATTACTGTGGTAAGGTTTAGGAAAATTGAACGTTTTATCTCTCCCATTGTTATTTATGTGACTGCTTGTGTTTTCCTTTCAATGTTCATTCCTTCGCGAGGGTATCCAGTAACAGCACGTGCTCAGGCCCGGGACTTATGCAAGGAGGGTGAATCTCTCTTCAGAAAGGGCAACCTTACCGAATCTGTTAAAAAATTCGAAGAATCTATTGAATCCGACTATCTGTACGACCGTCCCCATTATTTTCTGGGGCTGATCTATGAGCGTCAGGGTAATAAAGAGAAGGCTTTGGGCGAATTCAGACAAGCCAAAGAACTGCAGCCGGGCAATGAGCGCTACTTGAAAAAACTGAATGAATTTGAATTTGATAAGGTCGAGAATTTTATCGGGGCAGGCAAGTATCAAGAAGCCATGGAAATTCTTGATGGGCTGAAACGTTCTGAGGCCACCAGTCTGAAAGTGTATATCTACAGTAGTAAAGTACGATTGGATCTCAGGGAATACCGGCAAGCCCTTAAGGAATTGGATCCGGTTTTCGATCTCCGGAAAAATATGAAGATTTCCGCTACGGATCCTGCACTCGGACCCTGTTATGCTTATTCCGCTCTGGCTCGGTTTAAACTTGGTGATTACTATCGAGCCTATCTCGATATCCAGGAAGCGCAAAAAATCTTTACCAGTCCGACTGCCGAAATTACACGGATCGAGGAAATGGTCTTGGGACCGGAAAATCCGGTAGCCACCGGTCTCAAAGAAGCCGAGCGTTTGTTTGCTTCCGGTCATTTTCGCGAGGCATCCGAAAAGTATTCCGATGTTGCCAAACTCGATTCAAATGCCCGCCGGGCGGTGGAAAAAAAGATTCAGGAAGCCAACGTTAAAATGAAAGCGCAGTCTTTGTTTACCCGGTACAAGAAATTGGTAGATCAGAAAGACTGGGCAGAAGCTTTGAACGTCCTGAAGGAGATAAAAGCGCTTAACATCTCAGATGAAAATATAAGTGGGGCTATAACCAAGCTTGAGGGGCAAATGAAGAGCAAGTTGAGTAAAAAAGAGCAGGAGCCTCTCAGTGATGATCAATTTGAAGACGCACTTACCCATTTAAAGAGTTATGACCTTTTTGCAGCGGAAGCTGATCTCGAAGATCTCTATCGACGAGCGGAGGATTGTTTTGAAAAGCAGGAATGGCTGACCGCTGAAACTCTCTTTGGCAGAATCGTGTCTGATGACCCAAGCTATAAAGATGCGTCGATCAAGTTCGAGGAAGTTCGGAGAAATATTACACGCGAAACACAACGTCCTTACATTCTGTTTGGCTTTGCTGCAGCCGTCATCATCGCCGTGTTTTATATTTTTTCGCAGATATTGAAGCGATTACCCGAGGTGCTTACCCGTAAGGCTATACAATCGTTCCACAGTGCAAAAAGGTCAAACAACTGGAAGAAAGTTGCTGCAATCGGAGCAAAGCTGTGCGACCGTGAATTGATCAAGCCCGAACGATTAAAGATTTTGTTAGGGCTTGCACAGGCCTACCTGGCTCTGGACAAGGCTCAAGAAGCAATCAAGATGGCTACAGAGGCATCGAAACTGGATGCCAAATCTTCCCAGGCACACACTTTTATGGCTAAAGCCTATCTGGCTCTAGGTCGTAATGATGAAGTGGCTTTTGCTGAGTACCAGCAGCTTTACGATATTGAACCCGGTAATCAACAATTACTGGATGCGTTATGCAACTGCTATCTTAACCGGTCGTCCACCGACAAAAAAGCAGTAGATATCTATAAGCGGATGCTGCAAAAGGAGCCTGACCGTACCGACCTTCTTGTGCAGATAGGGCAGGCGTATATTGAAGATGACCGTCTTGATAGCGAAGCGCTTGCGTTATATGAAAAACTCTGCAGTGTCTATCCTGAGGAAATTTCCTATCATCGGGTTCTTGCCCGTTCCTGCCTGGCCAAGGAAATGTATGAGGAAGCTGTCGAGGAAGCTCGTTTTCTCATTGAAGAAAACCTCAATGATCAGGTTGGACATGAGGTATTGACAGAAGCTTTTCTAAGACGGTCACTGGTAGAGGAAGCGGTCAGGGCTTATGAAGAGTTTGTGGAGAAATATCCTGGGGAACGATTTATCCAGAGAAAGCTTGACAGGTTGCGGGAAAAACTGGTTATTACCACCGGCGCGGCACCGGGTTTGACCACTACATCGATCAAGGTATGTAAAAAGTGTGCTCATATGAACTCAAATATCGAGACAATATGTAAAAATTGTGGAGTCACTCTGTAGTGTTTTGTTTCCGAGGTGATACAACGGTGAAAAGAAGAACGACCTGCCAGGTTTTACCGTGGATTGTCGTTGTTTTAGGTCTTCTTTTTATCGACCTCTTTGCCGCATACGTTCCAGCGTATGCCGTCAGCAACCGGGCAAAAAAACTTAATGTCGATGGCAAATCGTTGATGGAATCCGGCCGAATGGAAGAAGCCCGGGAAAAATTTGAGGCAGCTATTGAAGACGACTTTCTCTATCCTGAGCCATATTACAACCTTGGACTTCTCTCCAGAAATGAAGGACGCTATGAGGAGTCGCTTAATTATCTCAATGACGCCCGGCAGTTACGGCCTCATGAAGAGCGGTATCGAGCAGCGATCAGAGAGCATTTCATACTGCTGGGAGAACGGGCAGTGAAGAACAGAAGGTACTCGGAAGCGGAAAAAAATGTGAGAAAAGTGCTTTCTACCACTTCGCAAGACCCAGCCGCTCTGGAATTGCTTGTAAGGATATATTTGAAATCCGGCCGTACCGGTAACATTGCTACAGAAGCGAAGACGCTGGAAACGATAGTGCGTCAACCGGTCACGGATCACTCCAGCCGCATTGTTGGTACATCGCTGGCAACCCTGGCAGTATATCATCTTGAAACGGGATGGTACCTGAAGGCCGATGACGAAGCCCGTCGTGCCAGGGACATACTGCCCGGTAACAAGTACGTGGAGGACAGTGTGCTCAAGGCCAGCGGCCGGGCTAATCCGGTAATCACCGGTCTGAAAAAAGCGCGGCATTTAATTGAGAGCAACCAACCTGAAAAAGCTGAAGCATTGTTCACGCAGTTGACGACGAAGGAGCGGGACCGTGAAGCCCTGGCATATCACATAGAGAATTTAAAGAAAAAGGCCCGTTTCAAAGATTTTTACCAGCGGGCGGAAGAATTCTATCAAACGGGTGATATTACCAATGCGCGGAAGATGCTGGCACAAGCTCAAGAGCTGAGTTATGATACGGCTTCTGTTACGCAGGTCGACCAGTTGATGAATAAAATATCCCCCCCCGAGTCCACTCCGGACAAACCGATCCGAAAAAAAAGTGATACCAAGAAGAACTCGTTTTCATCACTGCTTTATCATGGAGATCGGTATTTTGAGGAGAAAAGGTACAAATCGGCTTTAAACTGTTTCTATAAGGCTCTGAAATTAGATCCCGAAGCTGTATCGGTGAAGAAAAAAATTCAAAAAATTAAAAAGCTGCTCGCGTATGAGAAAAAGCTAGTTACCAGGTTAGAACAGGCAAAGACTCTTATCAGTAACAGCAAGCCCGGTGAAGCACTTGATATCCTGATCGAATTCGAAAACATGGAAAGGACATTTCCCGAATTGGACGGTTTGTTGGGCAGTGCTTATTTTCAACAGGGTGACCTGGAAAATGCAAGCCATTATCTGGGACGCCACCTGGATAATTATCCAAAAGATTACCGTGCCTTATTCCATTATGGAAAATTACTATATCAGCAAAACCAGTTAGAGAAGTCACTTGACTTTTACACAAAAGCTCAGGAAGCCCTTGCTGAAGCTGATGAATATGAGCAAAAAGATGCTTTGCCATTCCTGCCTTGGGAGGTCAAAAGGGTTAAAAAGGCAATGCAGTTGAGAAAGACGAAAGAATATGTCAAGATTGGTCTTCTGGTAGTAGCGATAATAGGAATCATTATCATTGTTGCCTTTTTGAAATCATCCATTCCCCGGTGGAAAAAGAAGCGGGCGCTTAGTCGAGTGCATCAGTATATCGCTGCCAAACGATGGCGTGAGGCGGAGAATGCAATTCTTCAGGTGCTGGAACGGCCCGATCTTAAGCTTAATGAATTTAAGAATCATCAAAATCACCTGGCCAGGGTCATTTTCGAATGCGGCCGAGCGGGTGAGTGTGCCGATATTTGCCGTGAATTGCTCAAAAAAGATCATCGAAACCAGCGTTTAAGAGTGCTGCTCGCCCGGTGTTTTATAGCCATGAAAACCGTAAGCGAGGAAGCCATGGACATGTACCGGGTGTTGTACAAACTTGAACCCAACAATCAAGATTTACTCGAGCATATGGCCCAGTATTACATGGAACAGGATGTCGTTGATGAACAGGCCATCGAAATACTGAGAAAAATGTCAAGACGCGATATTGACAACGTTACCATTTTACGCAAATATGTGGCAGTGCTTGCAGAACGTGGTAAGACAGATGAGGAGTCTTTGCTTGCCTATTCGAAACTTCTACAGTTGGAGCCGGGCAATACCGGTGTTAGGGAAACACTGGTGCGGGGGTTGGTTAATTCCGGCAATGTTGAAAAAGCCATTACAGAAGGCCGCCTTCTTCTGGAGGCCGATCCGAAAAATATGTTATATCACCAGCTTTTTATCAAGGCTCATCTGGCACAAAACCAGGAGAAACGCCTGGTGCTTTTTTATCAGGATTTCCTGGCTATTTATCCTGAAAACAGTCAGATAAGGAAATTGGTTGACGATCTTACCAGAAAAGTACCAAACGAGGCGTGAGATCAAGATGTAGGAGGATTTACATGCGTAGATTGTTCGGATTAATAGCATTTGTTGTTATTGTCTTGATTGTTGTCGGGAATATTTTTGCCTGGCTGGGGAACCAATTAGGTTCTGTGGAAGGGAAAGTTGGCATTATTCACTTATATGGCCAGATTTCCACATCTGAGGATGGCAGCGGTTTGTTCGGTGGTACATGGTCTAGCGCGGATAGAATGACCGGCCTGATAGAAGATGCCCTTGATGATGAAGGTATTAGGGGTGTTGTTATCAGGATGGACAGTCCTGGAGGAACGATTGCCGGCTCTCAAGAGATCTACGATGCGGTCCTCCATCTGTCGGAGAAGAAACCGGTGGTGGTGTCCATGGGTGATGTCAGTGCCTCCGGAGCATATTACATTGCGGTGGCCGCGCATGAAATCGTGGCCAATCCAGGAACTACTACTGGTTCCATTGGTGTGCTTGCCATGTTTGTCAATGCCACCGGACTATATGAGAAAATCGGATTAAATCACTCCACTATTAAAAGCGGTAAGTTTAAGGATCTGGGTAATAATGGGCGCCCGATGACTGATGAAGAACGGGACTTGATTCTTGATATAGTAATGGATGATTACGAGCAATTTCTGGAAGTGGTAGTCAAGGGCAGGAAAAAAGCTGTGAAGAATGTGCTTGCCAAATTGCTGAAAGCTGGGCACTCATCTCCAAGCCTGGTTGAATCCGTTCTTGAAAAGCGCAGTGGGGGAAATACCGTAGAAGAAGTTCAGGTGTATGATGATCTGGTTAACGATCCATCGTCGGGTGAGACGCATGAGTTATCTCCTTCGGAGAATGTGGTGGATATTTCCGATGAGGCCATCGAGGGATGGATACGGAGCATTGCCGATGGACGCGTCTTTAACGGCCGTCAAGCGCTTGCTTATGGCTTTATCGATACCCTTGGCAATTTTAATGATTCGATCAGGATTTGCGGCAGACGTGCCGGAATTACAGGGAAACCTGAAACAATCCTGTTGAAAAGCCGGCCCAGTTTTCTTGAAATGTTGTTTGAAGTAAAGAGCCGTCTTTCCCCGATTAAAGTGACGGTTCCCCGGTCAGTACAGTTTACGTTTCTCATGCCGTAACCTAACCCGAATTTTTCGGGTTAACGAATTCTTCGGATTAAGCAGTGTTTGTCGTCGAGGAGGTTCAAGCGTTGAATCGCGGAGCTACAGGTTTGCTGATAGGTGCTTTGAGCTGCTTTATATTTTCCCTATCCCCGATGGCAGTTAGCGAAGCGCAGGAAACGCAAGATTATGAGGAGAGGCGCCAGGAGACACTGGAGTCTCTCTCGAGAATCAACGCCATTCTGGGGCGCCGGTCGCAAAAGAAAAATTCACCGGCATCCGAAATCCCGGAAGATG
>CAYSPT010000014.1:21461-45109 GCA_964432985.1 uncultured bacterium | reverse complement strand
AAGATGCTTCTGAATCGAAAAGCGTTGATGAACAAGAAAAACAACTTCCGGCAGCGCTCAGATCAACACTGGAACTTGGCCTTATGCACTATGATCTCGGCAATTACGACGAAGCGGAAAGCCAGTTCAGAAAAATCATGATCGAAGCACCTGAAGTACCAGAGATCTATTACTACCTTGCCCGGATTCTGGAGAAGAAATTGAAGGTCAAGGAAGCTATATCCGCATACGATGAAGCGATCAAACGTGATCGACGAATGCACAAGGCAGTGGAAGCACGGGAAACCCTGCTTGGTAAATATCTTGACGAACTTCTTCGGGAAATCCGAGTAGACTCAAATTACGCTGAAGCCCATAAAGAGATCGGATGGGTCTACCTTATACAGGGCAATATGAGCAAAGCTAACAAGTTCCTCGATAATGCAATGAAACTGGACCCCTCCATGGCTGAAGTTTATCAGTATAAAGCCAGGATTGCTCAGAGCAGGGGAAAACTGAGTCTGGCGTACCGCTTACTGGAAAAGGCGTTTCAACTTGCTCCGCAAGATCTGTCTATCTTCAGTGATTTCAAAGCTGTTTCCCGTCAGGTCATGGAGAGTGGAGAAGATGTGGCGGTGACTGTTGGAAATGAGCGGGAACCGGGTATGGCTGCATCCGGAACCGCTTCTCCTCAGGACTCTATCCGTCGTTACATGGAACAGACCTATGTCGCTCTGCAAAGGGAAAACTACCAGGTAGCCAGAGACTGTTTGCAGAAAATCCTGAAAATCGATCCCCAGAACTCGGAAGCGCTTTTCACCTTGAGTGCCATTGATGAAGCCGAATCCGGGCAGGAGACAGTATTGAAATACTATGAAGAGGGAAACCAAGCTCTTGAAGATGAACAATGGGAAGAAGCGCTATCATTGTTTTTAAAAGTGCTTGATTCGGCACAAGACTTCGAGCATGCGCTGGATTTTTCCTTCAAACTCGCTCTGGCGTATGAAAAAACCGGGCACATCGATGATGCAATCAAAGTCTATCAAGCGCTTATTGAACAATCTGAAAGGAAAGAAGAAGCTCTTTACCGGTTGGGAATGCTTTACTACCATAGTGATGATTATTTTTCAGCCCGAACGTATTTTGGAAAGTTGAAAGCTTCTTCATCATATTTCAAGCTCCACCCCCGGGAGCTGGAACTATACAATAAAGCTCTTTTCAAAATGCGGTTTGAAGGAAAGAAGTACTTTGTGTTTGGAGCAGTTGCAGTGCTCCTGCTGCTCATAGCGGGTTTATTATTCTTCTTGAAGTACCCTGCCTGGCGAAAGAACTATCTCTTCGACTCGCTGAAAAAAGCCAAAGATGCTGGCCAGTGGAAGCGAGTTCTCACCTTGTGCGACAGTCTCGAAGCCATGAAGATGAATTCAACCGAATTGTTCAGTGCTCATCTTAATAAAGCAAAAGCTCTGTTCAAAACGGGAGATCATACGGGTGTCGTCAGTGAGTGTAAGATATTATTGTCCATGGACCCTGATAACCGGTATGCGCATGATCTGTTGGGAAAAGCGTATCTCCAACTGGGCACCCGGACACCTGAAGCTGCCAGGGAATTTATGATGATGCTGCAGTATGAATTTTCAAATTACAAGCTTCATCGGGCTCTGGTAGATTATTACCTTGAAATGGAAGAAAAAAGCCCGGCATTATTTTATAAAAAGGAGATCTACAACGACAAAGTCGTGGATGTGTTCAGGCGTCTGTTGAAAAGGGAACCTGATGATCGACGTATTCAGGCGGTCCTTGCGACCATTTTCCTGGAAAAGAAAAAAACAGATCCTGAAGCGATTGAAGTGTTCGAAAAGGTAGCGGTGAACAATCCTGATGACTACAAGCTGCTGCGTCATCTCAGTAAAGCATATATCGAAAAAGCCATGTATACCCGGGCTGAGAGTATTCTGAAAAAACTGGTAGAGAAAGATGTCGATAATGTCCTGGTTCACAAGATGTTCAGAGATGTGTTTCTGAAACAGGGCAGATATGATGAATTGCTGGATGAATACCGACGCCTCTGTGATAAATATCCGGGAAACCTCCGGCTGAAGGACATTCTTTCACGTTTGAAACTTGATTACACTGGTGAAGTGAAGCGCAGGCTGGAAAAAACCTATGAAGATGCACGTTCCAGTTACATCGCCGGGATGGCTAAATTGAGGGAAGAAGATTATCGTGGTGCTCTGGAGTTGTTTAAGCAATCACACGGAGATGCCAGAATGCGTAAAAGTGTCAGCAAAAAGATTATTATGTGTCATCTTGGCATAGGAAATCTTTCGCTGGCCCTGGAAGAGTATGAACGGTCAAATTTTGTTGAAGAAATGATGGACGAAGAACTCAAGGAGCTCTGTTACCGATTTGGGAAGTTGTATGAAGAGAGAGGGGATTTCCAGAAAGCCCTCTTTATGTATGATAAGATATGTAGGGTAGATATTGGGTTTAGAGATGTATTTGACAGATTTGAAGAACTGCATGGGTTTGTTACCGGCAAAACTGCTCCGATGTAAACGAGGTGAAAGGTTCTGGGCACTCTTTTTGGCACTGATGGCGTGAGGGGGAAAGCTAACCGGAGCCCGCTTGTTCCCGAATTGGCTTTTTCTTTTGGGCGTCTTTCGGTTTCGTTACTGTCCGACAACCGTCATCCAGTGGTAGTGGTGGGGAGGGACACCAGGATTTCCGGTCCCATGTTTGAGGGAGCCCTGTTGGCTGGACTTTGCTCATCTGGTGCGACCGTGCTTAAACTGGGAGTTGCTCCTACACCGGTGTTGTCATTTGCTACTGCCATGAGTGAAGCCGCTTTTGGAGTAGTACTTTCCGCTTCACACAACACGTACAGTGATAATGGCATCAAGTTTTTTGATGGTAACGGCAGGAAATTATCCCCCGAGGCGGAGCAGCAACTTGAAGAAGCCTATCTCGCCGGTAAAGACTCCGGGCTTGCCAGAGAAATTGATTCTTCGGTGGGAAGAATTGTTCGTGACGGTTTTTATAAAAAAGCTTATACGTCCCATGTCATACATTCGGTCTTTGGAACAGAATCCCGTGTGCTGTCGGATCTCAGAGTGGTTCTTGACTGCGCGCATGGGGCAACATATCGTATCGCACCGAGAGTTTTCAAACAGTGCGGCGCACAGGTAACAGCGCTTAACGTATCGCCAAACGGTACAAATATAAACAAGAATTGTGGTTCCACCTCATTGTCTCTCCTGGCCCGGGCAGTTAGGAGAACTTCAGCGCATATAGGTCTTGCTTTTGATGGGGACGGAGATCGTTGTATTGCGGTGGATCGTGGTGGTAATACCGTTGATGGTGATGCAATAATGACAATGTGCGGTCTATACATGAAAGAACGGGGTACTCTTAACAATGATACGGTCGTGGCGACTGTAATGACCAACATGGGAGTCGAATGCGTTTTGAAAAGAGCGGGAATACGACTCCTGAGAACCAGCGTCGGTGATCGTCACGTTGCTTCTGAAATGCGGAAATCAGGCAGTAATCTCGGAGGAGAACAGTCTGGCCATGTAATTTTCAGTGACGTTTTGCCCACGGGCGATGGAATTGTTACCGGGTTGTGGCTTTCCAAAGTCCTGGTCGAGCGGAAAACGTCGATAAAGGATCTCATGTCAGTGGTAGAAACCTTTCCTCAAATAATGCAAAATGTGTTCACGGATAATCCCGGTGAACTGGTTGCCAGACCCGAAGTTAAAGAGGCAATCCAGACTCTCGAGAATCAACTGGGAGCACACGGACGTATTCTTGTAAGACCCTCCGGGACCGAGCCTGTGGTCCGGGTGATGGTCGAGGGTAAATCCGAAAAGAGAGTCCGTCAGATGGTGGAAAAAGCAGTCGGAATAATCGAGCGATATTCGTAATCAAGCAGTATTCAAAAACGGATAGACACTGTGCCGGGAGGTATGGAAAACAATGAACAATATGTACTTTCTGCGGTCGCTTCCCATGTTCAGCGAATTGACCGCACAGGAAATCAGGGAACTTGATGAGAAAACGGAGAACAGGACTTTTAATAACAATGAGGTGCTGTTTGAAGAAGGCAGCAAAGGTGAGGAGATGTTCCTCATCAAGAGCGGTGAAATAGAAATCTTCAAAAAAGGCGACATAAGCCAGAGCGAGCAGATATTGTCCATCCTTCCCCAGGGAACTATATTTGGGGAGATGGCAATCATCGATGGAGCACCTCGCTCGACGGGCGCCCGGGCGGGAGCAGCCGCAGAACTGGTGGTGATTACCAAGAAAGCCCTTGATGATCTGGCGGAGACCCACGTCACTATTGTATACAAGTTGTATAAACAATTTCTCAAAATCCTCAGTCATCGTTTGCGAATTACTGACGATCATTACCTTTTCACTAAACTTACACTTGAAAAACTACGGGAGTTTTAAACTATATGAAACTGGTCATCTCCATATCACTGGTTTCTCTTGCCCTGTTTATGATTTCAGGGCCTGGTCTGGCCTTTGAATATGGAGAAAATGTCAAAGAGCATTTCAATTTTGGGTATGAATTCTATCTGCGGGGAAGCTGGCACGAGGCACTCCTGGAATTTACCAATGTTGCTCTGCTCACTCCTGAAGCTCCATTAGGCCCGCTATGGTGCGCTTTATGCCACCAGAAACTGGGAGAACGGGAGAAAGCTGTGAAATGCCTGAAAGTCGTACTGGCTATCGAACCCAAGAATGCACAGGCCAGGCAGGTGCTTGAGGAAATAGGAGTCGATCTTCCAGTCGAAGAACCTCCCCCCGGGACTGATCTGGAAAATCCTTTCCCGGAATTGGAGGCGTCGTTACCGGATCAGGACCAAACGCCTGAAAGTGCCGGCGAGGGCGAACGTGGTGTCTTGGACGGGAGAACCGGCAGTGACGACGAGGAACTCACCAGCGAGGTATGGGCAGTCATGAGGGATTATCTCTATGGCGGAGATACTCAAGCCGGTGAAGAGACGTCAGGTCCAGTTACCGAGGACCACACTTTGCTTTCCCCAGAAGACGAGTTTCCTGAGGTGCAAACGGCGTTAGTGGAAGAAGAACCTGTTGAGGGTCCCTGGGAGACTGAGGAACCTCTGCGTATTTCGGAGGAGGATTTATACAGGGAGCATGATACCTGTGAAGAGTACAGGCGACTTGTTACAGAAGCTCTTGTCCTGTTTAACATTGACCACATTGATCCTATGACCACCGATATTTTCAGCCTTGAGAAATTGGTAGAAGACAAGTATCTTGATTTTCTTCCAGTGTGTCCGTCAGACGGTGTATATTCCATGACAGGGGAGGGAGAAATCACTTGCAACGTCCATTAATGATACTGTTTCTGACCCGATCACGGATGTCGAGGATCCTGCTGTGTTCAGCGGCACTTGTTTTGGCCACGACCCTGAGTGGCTGCAGACCGCTGCACTATCTGGCAACGGCTCTCGAAATTTCCAGGGCGGAAAAGCTTCACGAAAATGGAAATCTGCCGAAGGCGGTGCATCATATAGAGAAAGCCATCCAGCTTGATTCGGGAGGGCCATGGGGAGAACTCGCTGCATACCGGCTCGGCGAATTGTATCTTGAATGTAACCTGCCAAGTGAAGCTCTTAAATCTTTTAAAAACGCCCTGAAATGTTTCCCAGGGCACCTCGAGGACAGACGTGCAATTGCCCACCTGAAAATCGGTGAGTGCTACGAAGCGTTGAACGATCCGATGGAAGCATTGGAATACTATCATTCGCTATTACAGGATAATCCACATCTAAAAGAGGATGTTTTGATTTGCATTGGTCGTGTTGAACAACGGCTTGAGCGCACCGGAAAACGTGAAGACATAGAGAATGCCTTCAGAGATTACAAGGATTTTTACAAACAGTACCTGCATATTCTGGGTGGTCAGATACATATGTTCGATCCCTTTTTGGGGGAGCTTGCGTTCAGGAAGTTTAAAGAAAGCTATAACAGGTACAAATCTCTCGTCGAAGAAATGTCCCGGCAGGAAAAACTTGAAAAATTGCGTTTTGAAGCCCAGGGTTCCCACGAACGATATTTGAATGCGATTAAAGGCTTATCTCCGGAAGAATATAACCGACCTGATATAAACTCTCTGCGTGAGCAATGGGAGGAGCAGCAACGGGAGTTTGAGATTTTCAGACAGGAGATCGAATCGCTCTCTAACGAGTGAGAAAGGATAGAGTAGGTTGATACATTCGCGGTTTGTACACCTGCACATACATTCGCATTATTCGGTGCTTGATGGGTCTATAAAAATCAAGGACCTGGTTACTGCGGCTCAAAAATTGAAAATGCCCGCGATAGCCCTTACCGACCACGGAAATATGTTTGGTGCGGTGGAGTTCTATCAGGAAGCAGTGGCCGCCGGAGTCAAGCCGATATTGGGCTGTGAGGTTTATGTTACTTCCGGCAGCCGCCATGAGCGTACCGGGGGAATGAAAAATCCTCTCTATCACCTGGTTCTCCTGGCGCGAAACGAAGAGGGTTATGCTAACCTGATCAAGCTTGTGTCCAAGAGTTATCTGGAGGGCTTCTATTACAAACCACGCGTTGACAGGGAGATTTTGCAGCACTATTCTGCCGGCCTCATGGCGCTCTCCGGGTGTCTTCAGGGAGAAGTTTCGTACCACTTGCGCAACGACAATAAAGAAGCTGCATTGGATGCCGCCAATTGGTATCGTGATGTGTTCGGACAGGACAATTTCTATCTCGAACTGCAATATCACGGTCTTTCTGAACAAAGGCATGTGCTCAAGTCGCTGGTTACCATGAGTAAGGTCAATAATTTTCCCCTGGTAGCAACCAATGATGTTCACTATATTAAAAAAGAAGACAGCCGTGTACACGACGCTCTACTCTGTATCCAGACCCAGAGTACCGTGGCTGAAGAAGACCGGTTCCGAATGCCAGCAGATGAATTCTATTTTAAAAGTCCGGAAGAGATGAAGTCTCTGTTCTCGGATATCGCACCTGAATCGATCAGCAATACAGTGACCATCGCCGAGCGGTGTAACGTGCGGTTTGATTTCGGAAAACCGCTCCTGCCGGTTTTCCCGGTCCCCGAGGGAGTGACGCTGTCCGGGTTATTGGAGCAATACTGCCAGGAAGGCCTTGCCAAACGGTATCCGGCAGAGAAGATACCGGAGGTCCAAAAGCGGCTGGACTTCGAGCTCGGTGTAATTCGGAAAATGGGTTTTGACAGCTACTTCCTGATCGTGTCCGATTTTATCCAGTGGGCAAAAGATCAGGGGATACCTGTCGGACCGGGCCGTGGATCGGCAGCGGGTTCCGTTGTTTCCTATCTTCTGGGTGTCACCGATATCGATCCGCTCAAATATAGACTGTTTTTCGAGCGCTTTCTCAATCCCGAGCGGGCTCAAATGCCGGATATCGATATCGATTTCTGCAAACGCCGCCGGGATGAAGTCATCGATTACGTGAGAAATAAATACGGAAAAAACTCCGTGTCGCAGATCATCACCTTCGGGACCCTCGGGGCGAAAGCCGCTATTCGTGATGTTGGGCGTGTACTGGGATTCCCGTATGCTGATATTGACCGTATTGCCAAGCTTATACCGCTGGAAATCGGTATAACTTTGCAGGACGCTCTGAAAAAGGTGGAGGACCTCAGAAAACTGGAAGCCTCCAGTCCGGAAATGCGGCAGTTGATCGAAATAGCCAAGGCGCTTGAAGGTGTAATCCGCAATGTATCGACCCACGCCGCCGGTGTGGTCATAGCGGACGGGGACCTGATGAATTATGTCCCCCTTTACCGGAGTTCCGACAGCGGAGACAATGTTACCCAGTTCGACATGAAAATGGTTGAAACAGTAGGGCTTCTTAAAATCGATTTTTTGGGGCTCAAGAACCTCACCATCATTGACGATGCAGTCAAGCTCATCCGTAAAACAAGGGAAATCGACCTCGATATTAATACGCTTCCTCTCGATGACGAGCAGTCGTATCGACTGCTCTGCGAAGGGCATACCGCCGGAGTATTCCAGCTGGAATCATCGGGCATGCGCGATTTGACCACGCGGTTGAAGCCCTCTCAGTTTGAAGATCTGATCGCTATCCTGGCCCTGTACCGTCCTGGTCCTCTCCGCTCGGGCATGGTCGATGACTATATCAAGCGAAAACATGGGAAGGTAAAAATTAAGCACATTCACAAGAGACTGGAACATGTTCTCGAAGAAACCTACGGTGTTATTCTTTATCAGGAACAGGTAATGCAAATTGCGGCGGAACTGGCCGGTTTTACCATGGCTGAAGCGGATAAGCTCAGAAAAGCCATGGGTAAGAAAATTGCCGTGGTCATGGAGGAACAGGGAAGTAAATTTGTTGCCGGCGCATCAAAGCGCGGGCTTACCAAGAAACGTGCCGAACAAATTTTCGAATTGATGGCATCCTTTGCCGAATACGGGTTCAACAAATCTCACAGTACCGCCTATGCCATGATCAGTTACCGCACGGCTTATCTCAAAGCTCATTATCCGGTAGAGTTCATCGCAGCTTTGCTGACCAGCGAGATGGACAATCTGGATAAGATTGCTATGTATATTGAAGAAGCCCGGCGCATGGACATCGAGGTGCTCCCCCCTGACGTAAATGAGAGTTTTATTGATTTTACTCCGATCGAATCGCGGATCCGGTTTGGTCTGGGGGCTGTTAAGAATGTTGGGCGTTCGGCAGCGGAAGCAATTATTACAGCCCGACGGGAGCACGGACAGTTCACGTCTCTCGAGGGATTCTGTGAGCATGTTCCCATGGGAGTCGTTAATAAACGGGCTACCGAGAGCCTGATAAGGTGCGGTGCGCTTGATTCGCTCGGGTTGTCCCGTTCCCAGATGCTAGAGATGCTTGAGGATGTTATGAAATCCGCCCACAGTGTGCAAAAAGACCGGGAAGTTGGACAAATAACCTTTATGGACATGCTAGCCACTGAAGATTTTTCTGTCCGAGAGGTGAAAGTGCCCGATATTCCCGAGTTTCCACGCAGCCAGCTGCTGACTTTTGAGATGGAAACCCTGGGTCTCTATCTCAGCGGACATCCACTCGATGAGGTCCGGTCGGTTCTCGAGGAAATCGGAGCGGTTTCAATCGCCAGCTTAAAAGAAAAGTCAAGGGGGACACAAATAGTCGTGGCCGGCCGGGTCACCTCTATCAAGACAAAAACAACCCGTTTTGGCGAAGAAATGGGCATTTTGAATCTGGAAGATTATTCGGGAAAAGCTGAGGTTACTTTCTTCGCCGAAGCGTATAAAAAGTGCCGGGGTTATATTATTTCCGGTGAACTGGTTGTCGTGCATGGCCGGATTAACAAAGATGATGATGAAATCAAGATACAAGGAGAGACGGTTCGCTTCCTGGACGATATACTTGATTGGTTCCCCTGGCGGCTTGATCTTGAAGGTGAAGCGGACAGCATGCCCGAAGAAAAGCTGAAGAATATTAAAACCATTTTCCAGGAGCACTCAGGGGAAAGCAAGGTATATTTTCACCTTAAGAAAGATGGATATTCAGTGAAAATCTCAGTGCCCCGCCGGGTCAAGCTGGAGGAATCTATTCTGGGGAAACTTCGCCAGATGCTTGGGAAAGAGAATGTTCGAATCAGTCTTGATGCAATGGAGTTGAGCGATGGAAGAGAAGGACAGCAGGTTGTATTGTTCTAGTGAGACGGGAGTATACGACCGGGAAGCTCTAGAGAAGCTGCTGGTAGCTTCATTGGAGAAAACTGCTCCGTGTCTGGAAATGATCTGGGACGAGTTGCCTCCCGAACAGCGCTCCGAAGCTGTGAAATTAATCGGGATCCGGCAAGCGTATCAGTTGATGGACCTGGTGCTTGACAGTCTTGGCAGTCATTACCCGCGTGAACGGGCCAATGCGGTTGAAGTCCTGGGAACCATGGGAAGAGAAGAGACTGCTGCCTTGTTGGAGCCGTACCTGAAGGATACTGATAACCGGGTGAGGGCAAATGCGGTTCTGGCAATGTGGAACAAATCAGCTGATAAAGCAAAAAAAACACTTAAAGAAATGCTGGTGAGCAGGGATATGTGGATGCGGGCCAGTGCAGCCTATGTGCTTACCAGAGTTAGTAATGAATTATTCCGAAGCGACCTGGAGCATCTGATTGAAGATGAGCATGATACGGTGCGCGAGAAAGCAATTGCCGCTCTGGGAAATCTCGGTCCTGGTCCATCAGAAGATAAGTTGCTGAACATCCTTTCTGAAGAAACCGTTCATCCTTTTGTAAAAGCGGAAACCATTAAATCATTGGGTAAAATGGGTCGGGGAGAACATAAAGAGATTTCTGTTAAATTACTCCAGTTGGCCGAAGATGAAATGGAAGGGGACTTCGTTCGTTTGCACGCTGTAAGGGCACTGGGACAACTTGGCGAAGAAAGCTCTTCCTCTTTCATGGTTAAAATAGCTGCCTCACCGGATACTGATGAATACCTGCGAATTGCAGCAATTGAAGCGCTTGGATCTTTGGGCGGCAAACCGGCTGAAGAATTGCTGCTGCGTCTGTTGGTCGATCGGCTTGAGAAGGATATTATACGTGAAAGAGCATCGTTTGCCCTCGGGCGCACGGGTAATATTGACCTCGTTGCCCGTTTGAGGGTTATTCTCAATGAAGAGAATGAAGATCTTATTATAAGCCTTATTGCCAGGCTGGAAGAGCGGCGTATCGGGCTAAGTACTTAGCTGGAAAAGAGGCTGGTAAAATGTTTTTAAGTGAAAATAAATATAGTGTCTATAAAGGGATTCTGCTGTCTGTGGTGATCGTGTTGCTGACCGCCAGTTCTCTATTTGCCCAGGTTGCTGAAAATCATGTTAAGGCCGGAAAGAAATATATGCTACAGGCTAAATACAAAGAAGCAGCCAAGGCCTTCCGGGCGGCCATAGAGACTGATTCCTCCTATCTGCCAGCTTTCGAGCAACTGATCGAACTCAGAAAGCGGGAGAATGATATAGGAAGTGTAATAAAGCTGGCTGAAGAGGCCTTACGACGCAATCCCACCATGGATATTGGGCAGAAAGGCCATTTTCACCACATGGCGGCCCAGGCGTGTCTGGGAAAGAAACTGGTGCTCGAAGCGTACAAACATATAGAAAAAGCCAGGGATCTTCTGGGAGATGATCCAGCTGTACTGCAGACCATGGAGGCAATAAGCCAGAGGAAGTCCAGCTATGTAAAGGAACTCATCCAGCAGGGTGATAGTGCATTTAACCAGAAGAATTACAAGGACGCTGCTGATGTGTACGGCAAGGCGAGATTAATTGCGGCGGATGACAGTGATTTGGCCGCAAAATTCAGAGAAGCAAGGAACCTTCTTGAAAAAGAGAATTCGCTTAAAAACGCCCTGGAGATTATGGGAAAAGCCGAAGCGCTGCTCAAAGAACATAAATGGGATGACGCCCTGCCTCTCCTGGAGGCCGCAAAGAGCCAGGCACCATGGAGTGAAGATATTCTGGCCAGAATGGAAGCGGGCAGACAAATTTATCAAGATTTTCAAGATCGTGTTAATCAAGAGCTGGAAGAGAAAGACCGGATACAGAAGGCCAGGGAAGAAGAAGCGTACCTGATACGAGAAGGTAAGGGCGCGCTACTATCCGAGCGCTGGAATAAGGCAATTGAATGCTACACTAAAGTACTGAAATTAAATCCTTCGAACAAGGAAGTCCGCGTACATCTCAAGGAGGCTCAGGATGCCAAGAAACTCCGGGTCAGCTTCGAAGAAGGCAAAAAGTTTCTGGTAGATGGTGACTACGAGAAAGCCGCCAGTAAATTTGCATTTGTGTACAAAAGGACTCCCCATTCGAAAACAACACTCATCAAGTTGTGTGAATCGCTCGAAAAGACGGGTAAAGTTGAGGAAGCAATAGAAAAGTACAAGCACTTCGTCAGTGAAAATCCCAATGCTTTCAATTTCTACGTAAAAATCGGGGATCTTCACGCTGGTATCAAGCAATATGACAAAGCAAATTCTATGTACCGTCTTTACCTGGTTAGACATCCGGAAGACATAAAAGTCGGCATGAGGGTAGCGGAGAATTATCTCAAGATCGGCGAGGATGAAGAAGCTCTTAAAATTTATACGAAATTCAGTAAATATGAACAGGATAACCTCGAAATCCGGGAAAAAATAGTTGATATTCATTTAAAGGGCAAGGATTATGATGAGGCCTTGAAAGCACTCGAGGGACTGGTTGAGTCTTCGACAGAAGCTGTCAAAGATGCAGAATACTTTTATGTGATGGCAAATGTCTACATGGAAAAGAAGTCTTACGGGGAAGCTTTAAAGAAGTTCAAGGAGTGTCGCAATACATTACCGGGGTACAAGGACGTCGATCATCAGATACGGACACTGAGATGGAAACAATTTATCCCCATTCTTATTGCTATCGCCATACTGGCTCTACTACCGCTTCTCAAGTTCCTTCTTGGATTTCGCCTTTCATTAGGTGATTTGTTCAAGGGTGATAAAAAAGCAAAACTGTTTAAGAATATTACGGCTTACAAACATCATGGCAAGTGGGAGAAGGTCATATCTGAATGCGAGAAACTGAGAGTTTTGCCGCTGGTGTCCTCAGAGAGCCGTGATTTGTATCAGGATCTTTCTATGGCTTATCTCAGGCTTGGTCGGTATACTGAAGCAATGGCGGAAGCGGAGAGGTTGCTGTCGGTAGACAAGCAGAACCGCACTGCCTTGACCGTGCTTGGAAAATCCTATCTCGGAATGGGAAACTATGATAAAGCAATAATGCAGTGCAAGATAACGTTTGAAACGGACCCGGAAAATGGTTCCATGCATGAGATTTTTCAAGAAGCATATCGGAAAATGGGCCAGTTGAATGAACTGATGGTAGAGTACGAAGCTATGACTGCTTCCTACCCTGACAGCATGTTCGTTCGTAATCTGTATCTTAAGGTCGAAAGTGAATTAGCCGGGGCAAGGTAATGAGGGAGAGGTGATTGGCATGGGGGCAATTGATAAGGCATTTTCCATTGAAGAGACTTCCAGCGAAGTCAGTGTAATTCGACTTCATGAGAATCTTACCGGTGATCAGGTATTTCGCTTTGAAAACTCGATGAAAGAACTGGTCAAAGCTGGCAGTAACCAGTTTGTGCTGGACATGAGCGAAGTAGATTACATTTCCAGCCGGGGAGTCGGAGTCATCGCATACGCTCTCGGTAAGTGTAGAAAAGAAGGCGGGGACATAAAGTTAGTTGGACTCTCGGCCTTTGTAAAAAAGTTGTTTACAATCATCAAACTGGATAAGATTTTTGAAGAATATCCGGATGTAGATGAAGCAATAAAAGGTTTTGAGGAGTAGAGGCTAAAGGGAGAGGTAGACTCCACCGATAGAAGTGGTTGAAGAGAGCATGAAAGAACGCTCTTTTCAGTCTTTCGGGTAAGTTTATATCCTCTCCTTTCACATTGTGGCGGGCTTGTAAAAGTCCGCCCTTTCTTTTGAACCCGAAAAATACAGTAGATTTTCTATTTTCGGGTTTTACTCATCCTTCACTCCGATTATTCCGAAACATAGTATGAGGAGTGAATAATGAACCTTGTTTTTATGGTAATAGTTTTCTTCGTAGCTCCCCTTGGAATCGGGGCGGCCCTGCTTCACGGTGCTTTGAAACTGCTGGAAATTCTGGCCGGCAGGGTGTAGTAACCTTCCCTTCTTCGCAATGCCCGCGTGCGTACGCTCCGTGCGTGGACATGTCCCTCTCTTAATTATTTCTGTTGATATATTTTTTAAATAAAGAGATATCCAGCATACCGTGCGTCCTTATGGTGTGATATAATTTACATAGAGGGCCTGATAACGTGGCCTTGAGTTCAAAAGGTGGTGAAAAACCAGTGCGTCGTGGGTTTTCTCTGGTAGAGTTAATGGTCGTAGTTGTTATTTTATCTATCCTGATTGGTTTTATTGCCAATGAGGTAGCGGATGCCATTCGATCCGCAAAGGTAGAGGGTCTGAAGAAAAACCTGAGAGTGATCAGGGATGCAATCAGGAGCTACCGGGCCGACAAAGGGGCCTACCCTGATTCGTTTCACGCGCTGACAGATGCACATCCTCCCTATCTCATGGAAATTCCGATCGACCCGGTTACTGAAGGAGCCAATTGGATGGTTCGTCCGGAGCCCTTTAATCTTCTGGCAGTCACATCTTCATCAACGTCCTATGCTGTCCCAACAGTCGTATCAGCACCGGCTACCGGCAGCGGAATCGTTGGTTGCACCAGTGAACTTGGGGATGATGCCAGATTATTCGATGGCCGTGATTCCAAGGGTGAGAATTACGGCGATTCGTGGGTAAGCGTGTCCGGGAATATAAAAATTACCGTCGATTGGGGTAAATCAAGGTTAATCGAGAAGATAATTGTTATTTTCGAAGATAAGCCTCACTATATCAACAGCCTGACGCTGATAGGGGGCAGCGGTGGGGCGATTGTCTCCTCGCCGGTGTACGTTCCACGCTATGAGTATGTACTGCGCACCTCGGAGGCGGCTTTATCAGCAACCGGATTCATCATGACGGTGGAAAAAGCGGTGTCCATTGACAAGGACAGTAACGGCGACGGAGTGGAAGACGACTGGGTTGTGGAAAAGGTCAGGTCTCTGTTTGCCAGGAATTCTCAGGCTCAATGGCCCGCCCTCACTACTCAATACGGCTATAAACCAAGGAGCGCTTTTAGTTCTGAACAGTTGTGGAGAGATAATATAATAAAAACGCAGTTCAAAGTAACTGCTGATGATGATACTGATGGCTACCCCAACTATAAACGGATAAGGAATGTTTCTGATCTTAAAGGTTCGAGCAAACGGCCGGGGGAGTATCAGTTCGCGACTGATTTTATCGACAGCGGTTTTAATCCGGGAACATTGGGCGGCGGCCTGGCCGGGATGCCCAATAAAGAATCGATCAGAATCCGGGAAATAATTGTATACGAGGCACCATGCGGGGTAGGTGATGCATCCGGACACGGGTATAAATGGATGCCCGCCTCTTCGTTTACTGGATTATCAGGCACCATTTATGGTTCGCTTGGTATTTACGATGTGAAAAGTGTAACTCCGGAGTATCAGGGTTTTTGATGTTGACATGACCGGTTTACCCGAGGAGGCTACGGGGTAGGTGCAGTTGCTCAGTAAGTATTTCCAACGTTACTCCGTTTATGCACTACTCGCTCTCACTCTTACCGCTTTTTCCGTTCATATCTATCACCTCGGATCATTTACATCTCCTCTGAGGGTAAGATATTTCGGTCCTGATTTTTGTCGTTTGGGAAATAATCTTTCCCCGGTGATACTGGTAACTCTGGAAAAAGACGGTACTCCGGTTGAACAAGCCGAAATAACACTTGAACTGAGGTATACTGGCAGTCAACAGGCCATGAAACGTGTAGAAAGCACGGTCCTTGGGCTGACTGATGTCCGGGGCTTGTCCCGGCCCATGATTGCGCTGCCAACCACTATAGTCCCGGGAACTTACGAGCTCAACCTTTTTGTCCGGCACGCCTCCGGTAAGACTCACAACCGGGTCCCTATCAGTATTCTCCCTGGAATCAATGCGTATCTTGTCTCCAGCGCAGCCGCCTACCAGGCAGGCAAGCAGGTTACATTACTCTGCCGCCTATGGGGTGCAGAATCAAACGTAAACCGCGAAGTTACTTTTGAAGTGTTCTCACCTCGAGAAGAATTGATACACCGTGAAACCACCATTTCGGGAGAGGATGGGTGTGCAGAGACAGGTTTCCCCCTGGGAGAATTTTCAGAAACGGGAGTTTACCAGGCGTGTGTTTCGTATGATGGCGGAGAAACCAGGACAGCTTTTCGCGTAGTACCAAAACCTGTTAAGAGCATAGTTGCACGTCTGGAACTCTCTCGCGCTCATTATCTTTCATCCCAGCGTGCTGAAGGTCTGGCAATCGTTCTGGACAGCACAAAACGACCGGTTACCGGTGAGCCGGTTATTGTCAGGGTCGCTTTACAGGGGGCAGGGATTCTTAATGAATATTCCGGATCAACAGATGAGACTGGGGCTTTCAGATTTTCCGTTCCCTTCGTAAAGTATGCTTCCTCATTACACTCTCCATCGCTATTGTTGGCTTCTTTATTGATGCCCCGCGAATCAAACAAGATACTCGCTTATGATACGGCTTCGGTTTCTCCCGATTCGGTATTGTTCGAGGTCATTCCGGCTGGAGGCGGGCTCGTGCCCCTGGTTCCCAATGAAGTTTTTCTGCTCAGTTACTACGCTTCTGGTTTGCCGGCTGAAGCTTCACTTACTGTAGGGGAGCAAACGGTGCGAACGGGTCTTGACGGAGTGGGAAAATGTATTGTTATTCCTGATAGCGCCAGGTTTAGAGGCATATGCAAAATTAAGGAAAAAAACGGGAATGTAAGTGAAAAGACGGTTGTTATTCCGAAACGGCCGCCGTGCAATGAACACATTTCACTCAGACCGTCGGCCACTATGGTTATGTCCGGTGAAAAATTGACATTTACCGTTTCCTCCCGTCGTTTTAAAGAAGTACTGGTACGAGCAAGTGACGAGAACGGTGTAATTTCGGAAGATCTGGTCAATCTTAACAATGGAACGGGAAAAGGCTCTGTCGTTTTGCATGGCCATACCCGTCCGGCTACGTTGTGTGCTTACCAGTTGGACAGTCATGAAGGATTGTTCTACGATATTCGATCTGTCCTGGTGCTCGGCGGCAGCACACCGGTCAAGTGCGCTTCTCCGAATGCTACTGTTGTCACCGGTGAAACTCTTGAAATTGCCCTTGATAACCCAGGTAATATTGAATTTAGAAACACTTCTTTAAGAGTGGAAGCCAGGCTTAGAGAAGGCATGGAGGCAGTTCGTCCGAGTGTGGGCAGAACACGGTTTTTTAATCCTGTGCTTCAACTGCTTCAGGGACGCTGTCCGTTATCTTCTGTTTCACCGGAACTGGTGGCGGCTTATTTAGCTCAACGTTCTTTCAGCAGGCCGTTTGATGTTACTTTTGACAGCTTGAGCAGTAACAAACATATACTGAACCGTTTCAAGCGGGGCTATTTTACCTGGTTATTAGTAGCTACGCTTGCTAGTATCTTGATTATTCTGATAATACTTTTTATTTCTGCCAGTGCGTATTGTGTAGGAATAATGCGCTCTTATGCGTTGAAAAATGAATCTTTAGAGGGCTTTCCGGCAACAGCGCTTATCTCGTCAATAAAACTGGCGGTTGCCGAGATAAGCGGCTTGTGTCTTTTATACGGTTTGCGGGAGTTTAAAGGCCTTCCAGACAGCCTCATCAGCAGTGCGATGATACTCCTTGCTCTTTTTATGATTAGACGGCAATTGAATTTGAAGAGGCTGTATAAAACGAAATTTACATTTTCAATCCGTTTTCTGCTATGGTGTTCTGTATATTGGGCAGTGCTCTGGATTCTCTTTTTCGAATTATATAACCTGGTTAACATTTCAGATTTAGGAGATCGTTCAGGGAATTACCTGGGGGTACTGGTTTATCCGGGTTCTCTAGTATTTTTATTTTTATTAGGGTTGACTGCCCGTCTGATAACCAGAGCCCTATCCCAGAGTGGACGGATACTGGCTCTGCTTTCGATTGTGCTCTGTGCGGGATTAACAACTGTACTGTCTTTTATAGCGGTAAAACCATTCATTCTCGAACATCACGAGTTGTCAATTGATAGCGATAAACCAAATTTTTTGAATCAGTGTATCTCTGATACGCAGCCACCTGACGCGGTATTCCTTAAGTCGGCGGGGCCGTTTGAATCACAAGAAATCATCAGTTCATCCTCAATAATGATCAAACCGGGGGATCTGTCGTCGATTGCGCTTCCTCTTAAAAAAGTTTCCGGCCGGAAACATCTTACGGTTACTGCCCACGATGAGGGTTTTCCCCGTATTCTGCTGGCCGATTGGATTGACGTCTCCTCAAAACTTGATGTTCGAGTTGAATGGCCGGGGACGTTGATCAGTGGCGATATGATCTGGTTACCCGTCAGCATCCGTAACCTCAAGTCGTACCCTCAGATCGTCCGGATTTCCCTGGACATCACCGGGCCATGTGTCCAGCATGGTGATCATCTGATAAACCTTGGTTTTTCGCCGGGGGAATCAGTACGATGTTTTTTCCCACTTACCGTTAATGATGATGGTGAAGTCGCGTTCAAGCTGTCAATGA
The DNA here is from genome assembly GCA_964432985.1 of uncultured bacterium. Lineage (GTDB taxonomy): Bacteria > Muiribacteriota > CAYSPT01 > CAYSPT01 > CAYSPT01 > CAYSPT01. The sequence goes on along the minus strand of CAYSPT010000014.1, from coordinate 26,862 downwards.
CAACGGGTGAAACCAGTAGAATCTTCAGCTGTAGGAGACACATCATGCCGTCTCATGCGCATTCAAGTAGAGGCTTGGTCGGAACCGGACTGGTCGATACTTCAAAGGTTATTGAGGGAAAGGGACTTTCTGACATAACGGTTGTTTTATACCCCTCGATCACTCACATCGCTGGAGAATTGTGGGATACCATACTATCCCAACCTTCGTGTGAGTTCTCGACGGCTGACGCCAAGGCACGGCTTGCTGTCAGCATACTCGCGCGATCCGTATCGTTTGCTGATAATCAGTCACTTGAGGAAGCTGCAAGTCTCAAAGCTCTTGCGAAAGAGTGTCGTGCCGTTTTGCCCGAATTGTACAGGGATCTTCTTCGTTTCAGGAGTAATGACGGTTCGTTTTGCCGTGCTTCAGGACTTTCGGGAGATCTTCTTGTTACTGCCCGGGCAGTAGAACTTCTGGCTTTGATGGAAACTTGGATTGCCATTGATGAAAATGTTAAATCGGGGGCTGAATGGTGGCTCTTTGCCCGCCAGCAGGACAATGGAAGCTGGCAATTGAAGGGTGAGGAGTTGATGTCCGGTGAGTGGTTGGAGTTTCCCGATGCTCGCCTCGGCTGTACCGCTGAAGTACTCAGGAGGCTACATACGGCACTGGTAGACAGCAGAACCACCCGTCGTGCAGAAATGTTCCTTCGCGATGAATGGAGTGACAGTCTTGAAGATCCGTATACCCTGGCTCTCAGTGTACTGGCGCTTCGTTCTCAACCGTTCCGTCGGGGAGATGTGCGTCATATTCAAAAGGCATTGAAAAGGAAAATCCGTATCATGGTCAGCGATTGTTTTTTTGAGAGCAGACTTGCCCCACCGGGTCTATCGGCTGCGGATCAGTCAAATCTCGAAGTTGCTGCTCTCGTCATTAAGTCGATGAATGCCCTTGCCATCCAGCCTGAGTGGAAGAACGGTGTTACGCAGTATTTGCTCAAGTATCTGATTTCAGGCCAAAAGCGATATCATCCGGAAGTTTTATCTGATGTTGTCGAAGTGCTTATGGACAACGCAACATTTGATAGTCCGTTTTCTTCTACGGATGAATTGAGTATTATGTCCAATAAGCGCCTTGTTGAGAGCGCTGATGAGATTCACCTGGAACTGTCGGGGCAAACAACAGCCGGTAATGGCGGTGGAGTGGTCATTCGGGGACCTGCCGATCAGCTCATCGCGGCAAAATTGATAGCATTGACCGATCAGCACAAACAGAGCGTTCCTGACCCTGTATCCATTACAATGGAAAAAACGCCAATTGTCTGCGGTGGCAGAAGAACTATTGAAGTTACTATTGATACACCAGCCGGTATGGAAGGAGTGGGATTCTGTAACGTTAAACTTCCCGCAAACATTACTATCCCTGTACCAGGTATTAAAACCAGTACGAAGTGCACGGTGATATATAGAAAGGCCGGTACATTGATACTTCAAGTAGCTGATTTCAGTTCTCGGGAAAAAACTCATATTGAGTTCGAGCTTGAAGGAACCATTCCGGGAAAAACAGTTGGTCTGACAGTGCAGGTGACCTATCTGCGTGATCCGGGACGGGTATATACTTGTGTTATGCAGGAACCGATTCTGGTCAACCTTCCAGACGGGCTGACGGATGAAAACAAACCTCTTATTGAATCACAGTAACTTTCATTTCCCAGCCTATCTTTTTGCTTCGCTTAAGATTCCTAAGAAAGCCTTTCACAATGGTCTACACTGATGTTATAATATCCTAGTAATGGGGGTATTTTTAATGTTCGGATGGTTTACAGATTTTGTATATTCGAAATATATCCGAAATACCATAAACTCTTTTTTGCTTTTTGCAGTTGTTATGTCCCTTTGCCTGATGAACGCGCAAGCTCCCTCGTGGGCACAACATGATACTCGTCTTCATGGTGGACGAGGCGGTATAGGTATCGTTCAGTGTCTGTCATTGGAAGAGAAGCCCCTGTTGCTGACAGTTCGTCTTGATGATTTTCGGTATGCACTTATTAATCCTCATTCAGGAGCCGTTTTCAGACGTTCGGCCAGAAGGTTTGCTGCGGTGTGTAAGTTACCCAAACAGCGTGAAGAGCTTCTCGCAGTGTGGTCGCGGCTTGAAGGGAACATGGGAACATTGGTGCTGGAAACCCTGAATGGTACTGCAGTATGGTCCTCACATGTCCGTATTTCTCCGGTCAGGGAACGCCGCCACTCTGATCCGTCGGTACTTATATACGATTTGAACGATGATGGAGAAGTTGAGATAATCGTGCCTATGGGATCAGGGGAGTTAACCGTGTTGCAGGGAACCAGCGGCCGCGATCTGGCAGATAGTGACATGGTCCGCAAAGCAAAGGAAATCGTTGATGTATATCCGCTGTGTGATAATCCTTCAGAGCGAAGGTCATCAGTAGCTATAAAGGGCGACAAAACTTATTTTTACCTGCTCGAGGAAGCGAGGCCGCAATGGACGCCTCAACCTCTGGATGGCCGGCCGGTTACACCCTTCAGTTTGTTCAATTTTGAAGGTGTCCAGTTGTGGGAATTCGATCCTCTTCCTCCTCGTGGTATTAATCGTTCGTTTCCTCAAGCGGTTTTTTCCGCCGAGATTGCTGATGTCGATGGTGACGGCTTGAATTCTCTGTTTCTTGGAGGGTATAACAGAGTGTTCGTCATTACGGTGGATGGTACGCTCGTTAATGTGCTGGAAAAAGTATTTTTCTAGTTTTAAGGGGTAGATTCATGAGTATTCTAGTAAGAAACAGAAAAGATGTGTATGTAGTCGATATCGAAGATCCAATCGGATACACCGTAGCAGTAAACCTGAATACCTTGCTGGATGAAGTAATAAACAAGCAGGGCGGCCGCAAGATTGTGATCAACATGTCCAGAGTTAACTTCATTTACAGCAAGGGTTTGGGTGTTCTAGCCAGTGGCTTCAAGGCGGTCAGAAAAGGCGGTGGGGATCTTAAACTGTTCGGCATGCAACCTCAGGTAAAGGAACTCTTTTTCTTGACCAAACTGGATAATGTATTCGACATATTGGATGACGAGGAGCAAGCTGTTGCGAGTTTCGGTGAGAAAGGGGATGTCTAAATTAACGTGAACACGGTAGCGGTAGTAGATCCTGAAATTGCGTTGGCTATCTACAGGGAAACATCCCGGCAAAATGGAACACTCGAGTTGATTGCATCCGAGAATTTTGTCAGTGAAGCAGTATTGGAAGCCCAGGGAAGTGTTCTTACCAATAAATACGCGGAGGGATATCCCGGAAAACGATATTATGGAGGGTGTCCCTTTGTTGATGCCGTCGAACGATTAGCCAGATCACGAGCGAAGGAGTTATTTGGCGCTGAATATGTAAACGTGCAGGCCCACTCCGGTTCGCAGGCCAATATGGCCACCTATCTGGCGCTGATGACGCCAGGAGATGTCATGATGGGGCTTAATCTTTCTCATGGCGGACATCTTACTCATGGTAGTCCGGTCAATTTCTCTGGCCGTCTCTTCAATGTCGTCCAATACGGTGTTGATCCGGTAAGTCATCGCATTGATCTGGATCAGGTAAGGAGCCTGGCCAGAGAGCACAAACCAAAAGTCATTGTTCTGGGTGCCAGTGCTTACCCCCGGGCAATTGATACCGGTCCTTTCCGTGAAATCGCCGATGAAGTCGGTGCCTATTTGGTTTTTGATATTGCACATATTGCAGGACTCGTATGTACCGGTCTCCACCCCGATCCGGTTCCTGACTGCGACGTAGTAACTACCACCACACACAAAACACTGCGTGGGCCGCGCAGTGGGATGATTATGTCCAGAAAGAAGCACAGAAAGGCTATCAGTAAAATGGTCTTTCCGGGAATGCAGGGTGGTCCGTTGATGCACGTCATTGCAGCCAAAGCGGTCGCTTTTAAAGAGGCTTTGTCTTCATCATTCAAAGAGTACCAGACAAGCATCGTGGCCAACGCTTCGAAACTGGCCGAGACACTTCTCGAAGAAGGCTTTGATCTGGTTTCCGGTGGAACTGATGTTCATCTCATGCTGGTTGATCTTACCCGGGCGGGGATATCGGGGAAAGAAGCCGAGGAAGCGCTTGAGAGGGCCGGTATCACGGTAAACAAGAATACGGTTCCCAATGAGACACGGAAACCGACAGTTACCAGTGGTGTGCGTATTGGCACTCCGGCCATCACCTCCAGGGGGATGGGGACCGAAGAAATGAAGACTATCGGCCGGCTCATTGCCAGAATTCTCCGCAAACCCCAGGATGAACAGGAACAGTTGTCTGTCAGTGCTGGAGTCAAAACCTTGTGTGAAGCGTTTCCCCTGTACCAGGAACGCTTGAAAATCCTTCGGGAGGATCTTGCGCGGGCCGGAATTAATCCCGACCAGGCAGAGGATCAGGGGGTAGCTTCGATGGAGGTCCAATGAGGGGCTCCATTTACGGAAAGAAGCTGCGTCAGGACAAATCAGCACGAGCACCGGATGTTTGGCGATTGATTCTTTCTCCGTCTCTTGATCCTTTTCTCAATATGGCTGTTGATGAAATACTATTTCGCCAGGTGGCTCGGCAAGGCAGCCCTCCTATTGTGAGACTGTACGGATGGTCTGGCCCTTCAGTAACCCTGGGGCGTTTTCAGGATGCTTTAAAAGCAGTGAATCTGGATGGATGCCGTAAGCACGGTGTTACGTTGGTGAGGCGTCTGACAGGTGGCCGACTTGTTTTTCATGGCGATGACATGACCTATAGTGTGATCGCCCGGCTCGGGAATCCTCCGTTTCAAGGAGGGATTATCCACTGCTACAATGAAATTAGCCGGTGGATTGTCGAAGCATGCCGTACAATGGGATTTGAAGCCTCTCTGGCTGCAGGCGTTCCCCGTCACAGTCGGAAGAGCAGGGAAAAAGCAGATTTGGAACTTGATCAGACCAGGGAGTTGTGTTTCTCATCGACGTCCCGTTATGAAGTAGTGTGTGGTGGCCGCAAACTTGCCGGCAGTGCTCAGATGAGAGCTGAGGGAGCAATGCTGCAACAGGGATCGATCCCACTTGACCTGAATGTCAATCTGATGGCGGATGTCATGAGAAGGCCCGGTGGTAAAAGCCAATTCCTCTCCTCTGATACCATGGCCAGTGAGTATCGTGCCCGCGCTACGTCTGTTTCGGAGGCAGCGGCCCGGGAGGTTGTTTTCAGTGAGATGGCCGAAGCTTTAGCTGGCGCTGTTGCCTGCTGTGTCACCGACAGGCTTGAAAAGAAAAACCTTACCGATGATGAAGTGATAGCAGCGGAGAAATTAGTACAATCAAAGTATTCAACCGTGAAATGGAATTTTGAAACAAAGAGATCATAAGCTGGTATTCTAATACCAGTAGTAACTGGT
>CAYSPT010000014.1:0-21361 GCA_964432985.1 uncultured bacterium | reverse complement strand
GTAACTGGTATTATTAATCCCGGTTGTGATATAACAAAAGTAGAGAATAAATAGTACGATGCGCATGCAGCCCTCGCGGCATCCGTATTCTTATCCTGGAGCGGGAGGAATAATCGTGGATATTTTCGTAGCCAATGATGGCGATATTACTATCCTGACTATTGAGGGCGAGATTAATGAGCATACTACGCTGGCATTGCGGGAAAAGCTCGATTCGATAATGAAGTCAGGAGTAAGCAATATTATTGTTGACCTGGAAAAAACATCGTTTATCAGTTCTGCCGGTCTGGCTACCTTTGCGTTTTTTCACAAACAAATTAAGGGAAAAGGCTGTCTCAAGTTTGCCCGGCTACCCAAACATATTTCCAATCTCTTCAAATTGACCTACATGAACAAAGTCGTTGATACATTCGATTCTGTGGATCAAGCCGTCAAGAGTTTCCAGGTCGAGTAATCCGTTTATTTCATGAGTTGGCATCGTGGCCGCAGCAGGCGTGCTTAGGAAATAAACGGGTCAGACCCTATCCCGTAGCAGGGGAGGCTCGAGAAGGATGGACGTCATCATCCGTGGTGGTACGGTAATCACCGCTTTCGAAGCCTTCAGGGCTGATGTGGGAATCACCGGGGGAAAAATAGTTGATCTGTCATGTCACATTGGTCAGCGTGCTTCTCTGGAACTAGACGCCTCTGATAAATTCGTGCTTCCCGGTCTTATAGACTCATCGGTTTCATTCACTCCCGGATTCGATGGTGTCACTCCTGCAGACGGTTTTGACTTTGGAACCCGCAGCGCTGCCGCCGGTGGGATTACAACAATAATCAACAATCTCTGCTGCCCCTCAGGCCGTTCTCTTCTCAGGACAATCGAAGCAACCGTTGCCGAAGTTGCCGCTCTGTCCCGAATTGACTTCTCGTTTCATGTCTGCACTGGGCCTACCGTGCGTTTACCGGAAGAAGTGTTCGACCTGGTACATTTTGGTGTACCGAGTATTACACTTGATGAGGGGAGGGCAGTGGGCAAGGCTGGGTTTGACGGGATTCTGTATTCAGTGTTGCAGGAGGCAGGCAAGTGTGGCGCACTGATAGGAGTTACTCCGTCCAACAAATCAGTCACCCGGCACCTTACAAATACATTTCTCGCAGAAAATAAGTGTAGTCCCGATTATCTTTGTCGTTCCTGGCCGGATTTTTTAGAAAAAGAGTCGATTGCCAGAGCTGTTGTGTTCGCCGAGGCAGCAGGTGCACATCTGCATGTGTACGATCTCAGCACTCACGCAGGATTGTCCGAGGTCGAAAACGCCCGAATCCGCGGCGCGAATGTCACCTGTGAGACCCATCCTTATTATTTGCTGCAAACTATGGAGCGAATGTTTGATGAGAGCCAGGGAGCGTTGTACATAACGGCTCCTCCGCTCAGGGACGAAAAGGATGTCACCAGGTTGTGGCTGGGTTTGAGAACTGGCTCGGTACAGGTAATATCATCCGGTCACCGGGGGCTGTGGCGTAGTCAAAAGGTTGAACCTCCAGCGTTTTCCGATGTGCCGCCGGGTCTTGGGTGCTCTGAGGTTATGTTGCCTCTCCTGTATTCCGAAGGGGTGACACGAAATCTTCTTTCTCTGGAACAATTGGTTTGCCTGATGTCGCATTCTCCGGCCTGTTTATTTGGTCTTTACCCGGAAAAAGGCACTATTACCGTTGGATCTGATGCCGATCTCGTGGTTTTTAACCCTCAGCGGGAAACAAGCCTGAAAAAAGAGACTCTTCATGGACGATCAGACATTTTTCCTTTTGAAGGATGGTCAATTATGGGAGAAGTGGAAATGACTCTTCTAAGGGGGCAGTTAATCTATTGCCAGGGTGAATTCCCTGGATATCCAGGCACGGGGCGGTTCGTTAAGAGAGTTCCCCGAGAGTAATACTGGAGGCATTGCTGTGTTTGTTCATTGTAACGGAGTCGACCTCTTCTATAAGGTCCGTGGCAGTGGTTATCCTGTTTTAACAATACACGGGGGACCTGGACTGAGCGACCACCGTGAAGCCCAGGACGCTCTTTCGAGGTTGGAAGACACATTTGCCCTGATTTACTACGATCAAAGGGGCTGCGGGCTAAGTTCAGCTTGTGATCCCGGAACATGTACCCATCGTCAGATGGTTGAAGATGTGGAAACACTGAGAAAACAGTTGGGCTACGAGCGCGTGGCAGTGCTGGGAGGGTCTTTCGGGGGATTTATCGCCATGGAATATGCTCTGATGTACCCGGAGAATATTTCTCATCTTATTTTACGGGGCACTGCCGGGCATAGAGGTTTTGCCGAAGATTCTATCAAAAACGCAATGGCAGCCGGTATTCAGGGACTGACAAGAGCTATGCTCGAAAAGATGTTTGGCGGTAATATTGAAGATGAAAACGAATTGGTAGACCTCTTTGAGCGAGTGTATCCGCTTTACTTTAAACAAGCTCCATCAAGTCATTCCGGGATCAAGATAAATGATAGAAAAATCCATCTGGAAACTCATAATAGCATTTTTACCCACTGTTTCCCCTCGTATGATCTGACGGAAAAGCTACCGTCGTTGAAAGTCAAGACGCTAGTTTTGTGCGGGGACGGGGACTGGGTAACTCCCCCAAAATACTCCCGTGAACTTGCTGCCCTGATTCCCGGTGCTGAACTTGTGATATTCGAGAACTGCGGACATGCCGTTCATGCAGATTGTTCGGAGGCCTTTATCAAGACTGTCACAGCATTCCTGAAGTCTTGACGTGTAACTGTAGTAATAGAGCCATTTAAGCTGCTATAGTGATACAATCTTCCGCTATTGTTTCTTAGGACTCTTCCATGGTGCGTCGGATTCGACGGGATAGGGAAGGAACAGTTGTTCCGCTTGAATGTTGCCTTTTTCGTATTTACTCCCGCCTATGAATTCCCGCAGGAGGCAATCGGCGGGAATAATGGAGAGATCCAAAAGGTCAAAATCAACAGCGTCAACCGATTCTAGTATCAGCCTCATTTGCTTGGTGCGAACAGCAGGATCCAGCCTGTCCCACGCGAAGTAATAATTGGAACCCGGAAGAGAAGATAGCACGTTTTTCTCCAGTAACGCTTTTTTCAACACAGCCAATTCCCAGGGAAAACTGGAATTGATAATTGCATCGGCAACTCTGATTCTGGGTATGATGTGAGTCGTCTCACCGGCTCTGACATAGTGCCAGTGCTCGAGAGTCCGTTGGGGATCGTAATCCCGGTGGACCCAATCTCTCAGCATTCGTCGTATCATGCGGACAATGGTAAAAGGAATCATGTCCCCGTTTAACTTGATCGGACACATTGCTTCCACATAAACCTGAAATCGTTCAGAAGGATCAACGCTCTGAGTGATCGGTGGGAACATACCATAAAGACAGTCAAGCAAAAGGATCTCATCATCTTCAAGTTTCATTGGCTTAATCACGCCATCACGACGTCCGATGGTAAAATTGTAAAATGGTGGTGTTACCAGTTTTCCCTCCAGCAAATCCTGGATATCTCTATTTATTTCATCAATCCTCAATGACTGTGGTGTTTCAAAATTCCTGTCTCCAAAGGCGTCTCCGGGCTGTAAGCGGGCATCCCAGTAGTAGTTGTCGAGTTCCAGTGATTTGAACTTAATCCCCCGTTTTCTCAACAGATCGCATAGAATATTTTTAGTGGTTGTTTTCCCGGAGGATGAGGGTCCCGTCACCAGGAGAACACGGGCGCTTTCCTTTTGCAGGAAAGAATCCGCGACCTGCTCCAGCACGCTGCGGTAAACAACGAGAGATTTCTCTATGATGTCATTTATCGATCCGGTTTGAATAATTTTGTTGAGTTCTGAGATTGTTGAGCATTTTAGATTCTCATTGCTATTTTCGTAACTTTGCAGGAGTTCCGGGGGCATTCCCGTCGGCAAGAACTGCTCTTCTGTCAGTTCTCCCTTCCTGATAAGTGTTCGTCCACTACGGTAAATTCTGTAAAAACTTTTCAACTCTACTAATCCACGGCTCAAAAGCACGTGCTCGATAAGATCTTGAATGAGTTCGATGTTGGGCGGGTCGAAATAAATGGTATTGTTCCGGTCGCTGTTAAGGCAGAGAATAACATCATCCGCCAGAAAAGAAGCTATTTCCGGATCATTGAGATTACGGAACAGGATGCGGTGAATATCAATCTCATCATGCAAAAAACGTGCAAACCCACCGAGATTGTGGGCACATTTTAGAATGGCCTTCTCTATTCTGGTCCGGTCAAAATCGTAATAGCCATATGCCTCTCTTTTGTTTACGCGTGCGATTCGATTATCTATAGCCATATCCGGTACCTCCTAACTGCGCTGGTTATTCTGAATCAATTGCATCTCTGATAATTTGTAGCAGTTCCGGCAGGGAATACGGTTTTGGCAGAAACCAGTACCCCTTGTTCTGAATGGTGTCAGCCTGTGATTGTTCGCCTGTATAACCGCTGGTCATCAGTATTTTAAGCTGCGGTTTGAGAGTTTGCAGTTTATCGACCAGGGCGACACCATTGCTGTCGGGAAGTACTACATCACTGAAAACAAGGATAAAATCTTTGTTTTCCCTGGAAAATAATTCAAGTGCTTCTTCAGAGGTAGAAGCGGCGTAAATAGTGTATCCGTGTTTTTCAAGCGCTTCCGAGGCTAATTTTCGTACCCCATCCTCATCCTCCACCAGTAAGATTCGTTCCCCTTTTCCCGGCAATGATTTTAAAGGAGCGCTTTCAGTTATCTTAGCATCAGGAACTCCACTGGACACGGGCAGATACACGTTGAATGTACTTCCCTTTTCAGGTTCGCTGATTACGTGAATCCAGCCGTCGTGCTGTTTGATAATACCGTAGATTACGGACAATCCGATGCCCGTCCCTTTACCTGCTCCCTTGGTTGTAAAGAATGGTTCAAAGATGTGCTGGATAACTTCTTTGTCCATTCCTACACCTGAATCTGAGACGGAAACACAGACGAATTCTCCCGAGCGGGCTTCCAGAATGTGTGCACATTCATCTCTGGTGAAACTGGCATTCTCGACTTTGATGGTAAGTATTCCTCCCCCGGGCATAGCGTCGCGCGCATTGACAGCCAGGTTCATGATTACCTGTTCCATCTGGCTCTGGTCGGCTTTGACCCGTTTCAGATTGTCCCCACCAATGGTTTGAAGGGCAACAGTTTCACCGAGCATCGGTTTGAGCATTTTTTCCATGTTGTTGATGACATTTCCCAGATCGAGAATCTGTTGCTGGAGCACCTGCCTGCGGCTGAAAGCCAGAAGTTGCCGGGTAAACAACGAAGCCCGGTGGGCGGATTTGAGCACTTCTTTGGCGTACATGTAACGAGGATCATCCGGATGCAGTTCGTTGAGAAGCATTTCGCCATATCCCTTGATGGTGGTCAGCAGATTGTTGAAATCATGGGCGACCCCTCCGGCCAGGTTCCCGATAGCTTCCATTTTTTGAACCTGGAGCATCCGTTCTTCTCTGATGAACATTTCTTCCTGGGCACGCTCCCGTTCCAGGGCGTTTCCGATGATTTCCGCTGAAATACGAAGCAGGGCCAGGTTGTAGTCACCCCATTCCCCCGGGGTAACGACATTGTCGAATCCGATAAAACCAGCCAGTTCTCCTCTCACATTCACCGGCAAAACGAGCAGCGATTTGATGTTTTGAGATTCTAGAATTTCCTTTTCTGTTTTTGCCTCCTCGGACATTCTGGCAGTATCCTGGATATGGATGGTTTCTCCAGAGTTGAGTTTTTTCATCCACCAGGGGAACATCTCGCACGGAAGGTTTTGCAGGAAGTCTTTTTGAGAATCAACTCTCTCTGCACACCACTCGTGGGTGTTGTCCATCATTATTTTATTTGCCCGCAACAGGAACAGGTAGGAACGGCTGGCACCGCTCAAACGTCCCATGTGCCTCAAGGAATCATAAATAGCCGAATCGATATCGTACACCCCGACAAAAAGGGAAGAAATAGATGATACGGTTCTTTCAAATTCGAGTCGTTGTGTGACCGTTTTTTCCGCCTGTTTCCGCATGGTGATGTCGTGGAAAATGCCTTGCAGCACTGATTTTCCCTTTAGCTCGAAGCGGGTGGCTTTGATTTCCACGTCCTTGATTTCTCCGAGACTCGTAAGTACCTGAGACTCAATAGTTTCTCCTTCATGCTCGGTCAGAAACTGCCAGAATGTCGTACTGACCTCACTTTCATGCTCATGGGAAGGATGAAGGATCAACTGGGGGTGTCCCACCAGGTCCTCCTTGCTCCGGTTAACCAAACTGCAGGCGGCGCGATTACAGTCGAGAATGATTCCTGTGTCACCATCAGCGATTACGATTGCATCGAGGGATTCTTCGAATTGTTTGCGGTATTTCTCTTCGGATTCGTTCAGGTCTTTCTGGGCTTGTTTCAACGCGGTAATGTCAGCGACAATACCAAGTATGGACCGTTCTCCTTTGTACTGGATAAGACGGGTTGAGATCAATGCATCGATTCTCATCCCTCCGCGGGTAATAAGACGGTATTCGTAAGGAACAATTTCCTCCCCCTGCATGTGTCGTGAAAAATTATGGCGGATCAGTCCACGTGATTCAGGAGCGATAAGGTTCATAAAGTCGAAGCCGGGGTCAATAAACTCATCACGATCGTAGTCCAGCAGTTCGGTACAGCGGTTATTGGCATACACTACTTTTCCACTGCTGTTTATAAAGATCATATTGGGAGAGTTTTCAGAAAGGTTGCGAAACATCTCTTCACGCTCCTGAATATCCTTTTCCGCCTGCACACGGTCGGTGATATCCCTGGCAATGATGGTTGCTCCTATGAGTGTTGCCTCTTTTTTTAGCATAGAAGCAGAGCATTCGAGTATGGTAGCATCTCCTCTCCTGTTTTTTACCCTGATTTCGTGAATGGGTTCCTGTCCTGATAAAATCTGGGAAAGAACAGTATTGATTTGAGGTATATCATGGGGAAAGAAAATATCTACCTGGTGGAAATGCTTGCCGATAAACTCGTGTTTTGATAATCCAAACAACTTTTTGGTCTGTTCATTGATGTCTTGAATTTTCCCGGTCGTATCGAGATATATTAGGCAGTCATTGGCACTTTCAAAAATATTGCGAAACCGTTCTTCACTTTCACGCAGGGCCGCTTCGACTCTCACGCGTGTAATAAAGCTACCCATCTGGGCAACTACTGCTTCTACCATGGTTCGTGCATTGCGGGGCAGGGCTTTGTGCATGTGAGAACCAAGATTGAGAACGGCAACAGCTCTTTCTTCATGAAGAACCGGGATTATGGCCATCCCCTTGAGCCCCTCACGCATTCTGACCTCATGTTTTGTCGGAGCAATTTCCAGATAGGTACCATACAGGGGTTGGCCTGCAGAAGCTATCTGTGCATAAGGAGACCCGGCTTTGAAATGGCTTGCACTCTCGATGAATCCAGGTGATAATCCTTTGTGATAGACGAGGTGCAACATCCCGCTTTCCCCATCGATCAGGTAAAAAGTTCCGCAATCGATCTCTTCTATCTGTAATACTGTTTCGAACAGACGACCAAGAGCCACCTGAAGATCACTTGTTTCATTGAGTGCACTGCCAAAATCTCGTTGAACCTTCAGCAGGATTTCAATTCGTTTTCTTTGGGAAATATCTCTGATAATGGCAATGGCAGAAGGAACTTTTTCTTCTTGAATAATCGGGATTATTCTTATTTCTACGGGAATTTCCTGGTTATTCTCGTCAATAATAACTTCGGTAGTACGTGGTTTCTTTGTCTGAAAGACGCGTTGAAAATCCTCGATGCATTGCTCGGGAAGAAAGGGGAAGGCTTCAGCCAGGGGGTGTCCGGAACAGTCATTGGAAACGCTTATTTCATGCTGACAAAGCCATTGGAGTAAGGTGGAATTAAATCCGGTAAGATAAAGTGTGTGATCGACAATAAACAGACCATTTTCAATACATTCAAACAGGTTATTAAGTATATATTCTGGTGGGCAGAATGTATGGTCGTTCATAAAAGAGAAGTATAGCATTTATCTGTAAGACCGGTCAAACTTCTGTGTAATCACCCAAATCCCCCACCGTAATCATTTTTTGGAACAACAGTGTCGCTTAGGAATTGAATGTTCTGCTTATTTTTTGTATGATTATCACTAGTTCCCCCCATGGTTAGTATTGGAATGGCAGAAAAATATAATGACTATTGTAAAAAGCAAATCGACAGAAATTGTATTGACTGGCAGTGCCGCCGATACAAACGCACTCGGCCACACTATTGGCTCTCGTTGCACCGGTGGAGAAATACTGATGCTCATAGGTGGACTGGGAGCGGGGAAGACAACGTTTGTTAAAGGACTGGCCCAGGGGATGGGGATCGAAGAGCAGGTAACCAGTCCATCGTTTGTGCTAATGAATTTGTACGAGGGACCTTTTCTTTTATGTCACTTCGACCTGTACCGCTTGACAACACTTGAAGATGTAGAGACAATCGGCATCTGGGAGTATGCCGGGGACGAGCACGCAGTAGTAGTCATCGAGTGGGCCGACATGTTGGTGGAGTCAGGATTTCCTCCTCCCTATACAAAGCTGTGCTTTGACCTGGAGGCAGGAGAAAATAATCGGAAAATTGAGATAGAACACATTGAATAATGATTCAACACTGCAGAATAACCATGTATTGGTCCTGGATACGTCCCAGGAGGGAACCCGTATCTCCGTAGTGTCGGGCAGCAGGGTTTTGTCATACCTGTATTGCAGTGTTCGCGGCCGGCACGCACCGGCTCTTATAACTGGAATTGAAACGGTTCTTTCGGCAGCGGGGACGACAATTCAGGGCATAAACAATATCGTCGTATGCGTGGGGCCGGGATTTTTTACCGGGGTAAGGGTAGGTCTGGCTACAGCCATGGGTATTTCCCTGTCACGCGGCATCCCTTTGCTAGGAGTATCATCCCTGGATATTCTGGCTCTGAAGGGTGCACGAATGTATCCTGGAGCACCTCGGCGGGAAGGTTCGGATATAACGCATATTGTGTCTGTTATTTCTGCCGGTCGCGGTATGGTCTACCTGGCTCTCTACCGGCTTGATAAAGCACAAGGCAACCAGATTGTCAGGGATACCGATTATGTTTGCAGTACTTTCGAAGGCGCGTCTCAACTGGTTTGTACTACAAGTGCGTCAGCTAACAAGGCGGTTTTGCTCGTCGGTGAAGGGATTGCCCCCCTGGCAAGGGATATGCGTAGCCACGGTATTCAGGTTGTGTCTCTGCCGGAACTGGCTGCCTCCATAAATGATTCATTGTTGATGGTGCATCATGGAGTACAAGAGTCGAAAAACGAACATTACTCGTTTCCAAAACCGATTTACGTAAAACGTCCGCCTGTTTTGAAACCTGTCTCACGGCCCCGTTCCGAGCAATTGAGACGTGGAAAAGACCTGAAGGAATAACATTGTGGAAACTGATACAGGTAAACGTTCGATGGTAACGCCGGTGGTGGTTAAATCGGGATTATTTAAATCGGGATTAATTAAATCAGGATTATTTAAATCAGGATTATTTAAATCAGGATTATGGACAGTTTTGGTCAGGTGGACATCGCTGGGATTAAGCCGTATTGACATCATAGCCTGGCCCGGGAAGCGAGATGGAGGTATCAATGGGGGAGGGGACCTGCAGGAGCCTGGTTTATCAGAACGTGCCCGCTCGTCGTCTGGATTGGCAACTATGATAATCTCCAGCTTACACGGCTATCTGAGTGGTGAAGCGCAGGAGTGCCGTCTTCCGTTGGATCTGACGGAATGTACAGTATTTCAAAGAGAAGTGTATCAAGCCGCTCAAAAGATTGCTGCAGGCTCCGTTGCTACCTATGGCCAGGTGGCTTCAGCGTGCGGTCGCCCCGGTGGCGCCCGGGCCGTTGGACAGGCTTTATCCAAAAATCCCATTCCCATTATAATTCCGTGTCACAGGGTAATTGCCAGAAATGGAATCGGTGGTTTTTCCGGGGGTATTGATTTGAAAAAGGCTCTATTACATCATGAAGGATGGAAGGGCACGACTATATAATGATCGTACTTGGCGTGGAAACGTCTTGTGATGATACTGCAATAGCAGTGGTGCGCAATGGCCACGAGATACTTTCCAGTGTGGTTTCTTCTCAGGACAGCCTGCATGAGCCATATGGGGGGATTGTTCCTGAAGTGGCCTCTCGCCACCATCTTGAAATGGTCCCGGATGTTTTTGAACATGCCCTTGAACGGGCTGGAATAACTGTCCGGGAAATCGATGCGATAGGTGTTACCTTTGGCCCGGGACTGCTCGGTTCTCTCCTGGTAGGTCTGTGTTTTGCCAGGTCTCTTGCGTGGTCTCTTAACATCCCTCTTATTCCGGTCAATCATCACCGGGCACATTTCTACGGTGCGTTTTTACGAACTGATTCGGGGATTCATGATTTTTCTTCGGCGCCATCACCAGGATTCCCGTTTATTGGTTTACTGGTCTCAGGCGGACATACTGCCCTGCTGTCGTTTCATTGCCATTCCGAATGTTTTATGCTCGGGGCTACCAGGGATGATGCCTGTGGAGAACTGATGGATAAGGTGGCCCGAGTTCTGGAACTTGGCTATCCCGGAGGACCAGCAATTCAAGCGTCTGCTGCCTCAGGTAACCGTTCGGCAATTGATTTTCCGCGGCCAATGTTGGGAAAAGGATTGGATTTCAGTTTCAGCGGGCTGAAAACTGCAGCAGTGCGATATGTTATGGAAAAAAAAGCAGCGGACGGTACCCTGAATGTTCCAAACATTGCTGCTTCTTTACAGGAAGCGGCAGTGGATGTACTGGTGTCAAAAACGCTCGCTGCGGTTGAGAAAACGGGAATAACTACCGTGGTTGTCTCAGGTGGGGTTGCCGCCAACCGGCGGTTGCGGAATGTGCTCTCAGAGACAGCGGAAAAACGGGGACTTGAAGTTATATTTCCCGAAATCCGGTTTTGTACGGATAACGGGGCAATGGTAGCGGCTCTGGCCAGCGTTCTGATTGAAAATGATAGCATTCCTGAAAATGCTTTTGTTTTGGACGCTAATCCGGGTGCCGCTATTCTCCCGAGAATCTGACCTGTAGCAATAGAAGTGTAGATAGTTTCGATACAAATGTGTTGTAATGAAACATGAGATAGTATGATTTAGTAGAAAGAAGGAGAAGGTGTGAGTCCTCGTATCAGAGTGCTTCCTGAATCCGTTGTCAACAAGATTGCGGCGGGGGAAGTCGTGGAACATCCGGCATCCGTGGTCAAAGAACTGGTAGAGAATGCGATTGACGCCTCGGCCGGACGAATCACGGTTGAAGTCAAAGGGGGTGGGCTCAAACTGATTCGCGTCACTGATGATGGTTGCGGGATGACCAGGGATGGTTTGCTCCTGTCTCTTGAACGGCATTCCACCAGCAAAATTGAAACGGCTGAAGATCTTCTCACCATTTCTACCCTCGGATTTCGTGGTGAAGCCATTCCCTCTATTGCAGCCGTGTCCAAGATGCGCATCACATCCCGTACAGCCTTTGAAACGGCCGGGTGGACTGTGGAGATACGCGGCGGTAATGTCCGGAAGCTTAGTGAGCAAGCCTCACCTCAGGGAACGACTGTAGAGGTAAAAGATTTGTTTTACAACACTCCCGTGCGAAAAGATTATCTTGGTTCAACGGCTTCGGAAGTTCGTAAAATTGGCGAAATAATGCAGCGTTATATACTCTCTCATCCCGAAGTCGCGTTTGTTTTCAGCCATAACAATCGGGAAATGGGACGTTCTTCCGGAAATGGCGATCTTCGCGAGAATGTAGCTGCCATTTTCGGAAGAGAAGCGCTTGACGATATAGTGGTGCTTGAAAATCGCCCGGGAGAGAAAGGTTTGTACGATCTGTTCGGCTATATCAGCCGTCCGGGATTGACCCGGTCTACGTTCCGGTACTTCTATTTTTTTATTAACAACCGCTATGTGGTATCAAAAGACTTAAAACAGGCTGTCATGGAGGGATATCATACGTTGCTGCCAAAGGGTCGGTTTCCACTGGGGGTACTGTTCCTCCAGATGGATCCGGCGACTATTAATCAGAATGTCCACCCTACCAAGCAGGAAGTACGTTTTCTTCACGCCGGCGAGGTGATTACACACTTTTCGCGCTCGGTTTCCGAGGTGCTTCAGGAGAGCCACTCAACTGTTCCTCTCGTTTCCGAGCACGTTCATGACCAACAGCGTGTCGAGGTCAAGCGGGAACTTCCGCCGGTTCACCAGCCGGATCTCTTTTCTTCGCTTACACAGGGAAAGGATGAACCGGTGCTGGATGTGCGGAAAATCATTAGTGAATCTGCAAAAAAGGATGCCGTCGGAGGGAGCGGGGACTATGATGTCACAGATACTCAAACAATCGACATCACAACACTACATCCTGTGGGGCAGGTGTTTGGTACCTATATTGTGGTTGAAGCGAACAAGGAATTAATCCTGGTCGACCAGCACGCCGCACACGAGAGAGTTTTATACGAGCAGTTAATGCACCAGCACATCGATGACAGTCTTCCGTCTCAGGGTCTACTTTTTCCAGTGGTAATCGATATAAAGAAATCAGATATACCACTTCTGAAAAAGCACCGCTATAAACTTGAACGACTGGGCATTATCCTGGAGCACTTCGGAGGGGAGAGCTATCTGGTCAAAGCCCTACCCACCGTCCTCGGCCGCTTTATCGCCCGTGATGATGTTCACGATGTAATTGATGATCTTTTGCACAGTTTATATGTTAAGAGTATTCTGGAACTGAAAGAAAAACTTCTCACCATGGCTGCCTGCCGCTCAGCGGTCAAGGCGGGAGATACGATGGTCAGAGAGGAAATGTGTGCTTTACTGGAGGACCTAATGAAGGTTTCTACTCCTGCCACATGCCCGCATGGCCGGCCAACCATGGTATCGGTTTCCAGAGACTTCCTGGAAAAACGGTTTTTGCGAAAGTGACCGGGCCCGAACAATTCATGTTCGAGCTACAGCAGATTATTAACCCGGAAAATGCGGTTGTTTCCTAGCCGCAATAGAATGTCTACTGCATTTTCCGGGTTAAGGAATTATTCGGGTCTGGAACTTTCGTTTTGAATATAAGTGGTATTCGGATTATAATAACGCAGGGTGGTGGTGCATAGTGCCGGACATAGAATCTTTACGTAAAGCAGCGCTTTTTAATAGTCTTTCAGATACGGAACTGGAACGTCTCAAGGAAGTCATATCAGAGGAAACCTATGAAGAAGGACAGGCGGTTTTTCTCGAAGGGGATATCGGAGAGACCCTCCACGTCATCAAAGAAGGCAAGGTGTACATCAGGAAGCTGATCGATCCTGAAAGCGGGAAGGATAAGCTGCTGGCAACTCTCACCGCTGGTGATTTCTTTGGTGAGATGTCCATCTACAGCGGTGAGAAACGGTCTGCCAGCGTTATTGCTGCTGGTGAGTGCGTGGTTTTCTCTATTACAAAAGCGGATTATGATCGCCTGTTGGAGAGTGATTATCACCTGGCCAGTGCTCTTTCCCAGTCAATAATCAGGATTCTATCCAGCCGGCTGAGGTTTACCAGCCGGGAGCTGGTGACATTGTACGATACTGGAAAGATCGTGGGCTCTGTATCTGATGTGGGTGATCTGGCGGAAGCTATATTAAAAAGATTGAAAAAGACTCTGGCGGCGGAAACGGGTATTTTTGCAGTGTTCAGTGAGCTTTCTGGGACCATTGAGATAGTCAAGGCTGTTGGTTATGAAAGCAATGAGCTGGTTTCTGCACTCAGGTTCAGACCGGGAGAGGGTTTACTTGGACGGTTGTTTATCGACGGGAATCTCCTGATTCGAAACAACATTGATCCTGCAGAGATGATCCAGGAGTTCGGGCCTGATGATCAGGACGCCGGGATCAAGGCCATTCTGGGAGTTGCCCTGAAACCTGAACCGACCAGGGTGATTGGTGTAATATTACTGGGAGATACTACCGCTTCGGCTTTTACATTATCGGAGAGAAACTTGATGCTCGGGGTTGCTCAACAGGTGGCTCCGGCGGTAGAGAATGCCATGATGAAAATGGAAGTTAAAGCCCGGGAAGATTATAGCCGGGTATACATTACTCCAAATCTGTAAATTGATGATGAGCTATTGACGGCTCTGAAGGGAGCAAAACCACCTTGGATATCATCAGTCTCATGACAACTGCGGTTAAAGAGGGAGGGTCAGACATACTCTTTTCAGTGGGAAGCCCGCCGGTCATCCGGTACCAGGGTGATCTGAAGCGTTACGGCGATGAAATGTTGACTCCCGAGCTCTGTAAAAAGATGGTCTACAGTCTGCTTACAGATGAACAGAAGCAGAGATTTGAGGAAGAAAAAGAGCTGGACCTCTCGATTTCCATCAAGAATGTGGGAAGATTCAGGGTCAACGCTTATCGCCAGCGCGGGTACATTGGAGCGGCTTTCCGGGTAATCATGTCTACAATTCCCTCCATCAAAGATCTGGATCTTCCACAGGTGGTTCAGGAATTCACCAAGTTCCCCCAGGGGCTGGTTCTGGTAACGGGACCTACGGGCAGCGGAAAATCCACCACACTTGCAGCGCTCGTTGACAAGATCAACCAGGAAAGAAGCTGCCATATTATTACCATCGAAGATCCCATCGAATTCGTTCACCCGCACAAAGGCAGCGTTATGGATCAGCGGGAGGTGGGAAAAGACACATTGGGATTTGCCAATGCGCTAAAATACGTGCTTCGCCAGGACCCCGACGTCATTCTAGTCGGCGAAATGCGAGATCTGGAAACGATAGCGGCCAGTCTGACTCTGGCTGAAACGGGACATCTGGTATTCTCCACGCTGCATACGCAAAGTGCGGCCCAGACCATAGACCGTATCATCGATGTATTTCCACCCTATCAACAACAGCAGATTCGAATTCAGCTTTCCCTGAGCTTAAAAGCGGTGGTATCGCAACAACTTCTTCCCAAGGTTGGGACCCTGGGCCGGGTAGCGGCCAGGGAGATTATGGTTGTAACCCACGCTATTGGCAATCTGGTTCGCGAGGGGAAAACCTACATGATAACCAATGCCATCCAGACGGGAAGAATGCAGGGTATGGTTACCATGGATGACGCGCTTCTTACCCTCTGGAGGAGAGGCACTATCAGCCGGGAAACAGTCATGGCCAAGATATCCGATCCCGCCAAGGTGAAGTAACCGTACTGACTACCGGCCGGTTAACCGTCCTAACTACCGGACGGTTTGGGTTAAAACTCCTGCATCAATTCGGGGGAGATACCTTGTTCTGTGCGTATTTTAAGCAAAAGCTCATCCGGACGGTCGGAGGAGTTGACCGCATCTCTGAGATCCACCCTGTCATCCAGGTAGAGTTTCAGTAAAACCTGGTTGAAAGTGTGCATCCCCTCGGTTTCCCCATCCGCAATCGCATCCTGGAGTTTGCCTGTTTCTCCATCCAGGATAAGCTTACGAACTGTCGGGGTGCCGACCATGATTTCCAGTGCTGCCACTCTCCCCGGCTCGTTCTTCCTGGGAAGCAGCCGCTGCGAAATGACCGCGGACAGATTGAGTGAAAGTTGGAGCCGTATCTGGTCCTGGAGGTCCCCCGGATAGGTATTGAGGATACGCTCAACCGTCTGAGGGGCGTTGGTCGTGTGAACAGTGGAGAAGACGAGATGTCCCGTTTCGGCGGCGGTGACCGCGGCGCGGATGGTTTCAAAATCGCGCATTTCACCAATAAGGATAACGTCGGGATCCTGGCGAAGTGCCCGTCTGAGACCTTCGGCGAAGGTGGGAGTGTCGTGTCCCACTCCCCGTTGATTGATAAGGCTCTTCTTATCCTGGTGGACGAACTCGATGGGGTCCTCGATAGTGATGATATGTTTGGCGTACAACGCATTGATGTGATCGAGCATGGCCGCCAGGGTGGTTGATTTACCGCTGCCGGTGGTGCCGGTGACCAGAACCAGACCGCGCTGGGTTTCGGCAATCTTTTCCAATATAGGGGGCAGTTCCAGCTCTTCAATCGATTTGATCCTGAACGGGATGTGTCGCATGACCATGGAAATCTTCCCGCTTTGCTGAAAGGTGTTGGTCCTGAAATAGCCAAGTTCGGGTTCGACATGGAGAAAATCAATGTCCCGGGACTCGAGAAAACTCTTCTTCTGAGTGGGATTCATAATCGTGCTGATGACGTGCTTCATGTCCGCTCCGGATACTGATTCGTTTGCCAGGTTGACCAAAATTCCCTTTATCCTGGTCTTTGGCGGAGAACCCACTTTAAGGTGAAGATCGGATCCGTTCAACTCCAGCATTCTTTTTAATAAAGAGGTGAGTTCCATTACAGGTCTCCTCCCGATGTTTTCATGTCTTTGATAATATTGCGCAGAGTTTTTGATACCCAGTACTGGACTTCCTTGTTTTCGTCAGCCTGAGCTGCTTCCAGTGCCGGAACAGCCGTTTCCCCAAAAGAAACCAGGATCTCCGAAGAGTTGTTTCTTACATTCCAATCAGCTGAGCCAAGACCACGGATCAGCTGAGGGATTAAATCGGGACCTACATTTACAGCGGCCTCTTTGGCGCGCTCGAGCAATTGTCGATTGGACTCGCTGAAGTAGTTCACCAGCTCTTCGTACACTTCTCCGACCTTGAGTTCCGCAAGTGAGCACACTCCGAGATACTTCTGGGATTCGTTATTCGAATCCAGTATAGGCAGCAGCGTATCGATGGCATCCGGCCCCAGTTTTCCCAGGGCTCGAGAAGCGTACAAAGCCAGATCGATACTGGGAGAAAGGAGGGTTTCGACGAGTGGTCCGGCCACTTCCTTTTCTCCTATCTCCCCCAGAGCCTCGGCGGCATACCGTCTCACCCAGTCATCTGTATCGTTGAGGACCACATTAACAAGAGGATCAACAGCTTCTGGATCCCCGATGATCCCCAAAGAAATCGCCGCTGCGGACCGTTGTGTGTTCTCTGCGGCGTTTATGAGGGTGTATATCATTTTTTGCATTATCGGGCGTCCCAGTTTGCCGATCAGTCTGCTAACCCAGATCCTTATATCATCGTCTCGCTCCAGCGTGTGACGCATGATTTTCTCTACTACCAGAGGACCATATTGTTCCAGTGCGCCGGCTGCCGTGTTTCTGACCGGCCACTGATCATCTCTCAGGGCGTTGATGAGATGTTCGATAGCCCGCTCACTCCTGGCTTCTCCCAGGGCTCGAGCGGCTAGAATGCGAACACTTTTATCTTTGTCTCGCAGGCATCCAATCAAATGCTCAACCGCTTCTTCTCCTACCCGGCCGAGGACTGTAGAAGCCCAGTGGCGTACATTTTCTTTGGTGGCCGGGTTGCGTAAAAGATCGATAAGTTTGCCAATGCACGCGTGCCCCTGTTTTACCAGAGCGTTGGCGGCATTTTTCGCTACGAACCAGCATTCGTCGTCCAGGGCCGCAGCCAACTCATCGATAGCCCGTGGATCCAGGCTTTTTCCCAGCAGTCCCACGATGTGGTACCGCATGTCCCTGTCACCTTTCCTGAGGAGCTGCAACACGGGATCGATTGTTCTTACTTCAATGCCGTCAAGTATTTTTTCCACCCAATAATATAGATCTGCGTCCTGATCCTTGATAAACATCAACAGGGGATCAAGAACTGTTTCCCCTATTTTAATCAGGGAATCAACGGCATTCTGCCGTACCTGCCATGAATGATCCCGGAGGAAGTTAATGAGGAGATATATCGCTTGCTTCTTTCTTGATTCCCCCAGGGCTTCGGTTACCAGCAGCCTGATGTTTTTGTTTTTTATGTTGAGGAACTTCTTCAATATCTCCAGGTCCACCGCCATGATGATTTTTACTATCCAGAAGGCGACATTGTCCGAAGCCTTCTTCAGGACCTCGGCCAGGGCCGGGAGTGCCGGTTTGCCAATAGTTTGCAAGCTCTTTGCTGCATTTTCCTGGACCTGCCATGATGGGTCTTCGAGGCTGGCAATGAGTTGCTGTATGACTTCTGTGCTGCTTGTTTTTCCAAGTGCTCCCGCGGCGAAGGCACGAGATTTAAGGTTTCCGGTGCGCATCATTTTCAGAAGAACATCAGTCCCGCCAGGATCGCCAATAGCCCCCAGTGCTTGCACTGCCCAGTACCTGATATCTTCGTTATCTGATTTTATCGCTTCGATAAGTGGATCTACAGCAGGCTTGCCAATTTTAGCGATAATTTCAGAATTTCTCCTCCGGGTTTCCCATTTTTCGTCACTGAATCCGGCAATGAGCACCTGGATTTGTTTGAGAGAAACTGCGATATTGTTTGACATGGCAGACCTCTCCATTCCATATGTTCTTAATATAATATATTTCTCACGAAACTCTATTATACTATAAAAAGCTGATCATTACAGAGGAGGCTCTGAAACCGCTTCCTGATCGAGCCAATTCCGGCCAGTTTTTACTTCAAGAATCACGGGAACATCCAGAGTAATGGCATGTTTCATAATAGGTCTGACGGTGTCCAGGCAACTGGTCAATTCCCCTGGCGGTAATTCAAAGAGCAATTCATCGTGAATCTGCAATAGCATCTTTGCCCGTCGGTTGCTGGCTCCCAGAACCTGATGAATCTCAATCATGGCCTTCTTTATCAGGTCGGCTGATGTTCCCTGAATAGGGGCATTGATGGCCACGCGTTCTCCAAATGACCTGGTATTCTTGTTCTTACTCTTGAGTTCGGGAATAAAGCGTTTCCTTCCCAGAAGCGTAGTTACATATCCTTGATTAACGGCCTGCTCGATAATTTCACTGGTATATTCCGCAACCTTTGGATACCGTTCAAAGTACCGTTTAATGTAGTTTTGGGCCTGGGGTATCGGAATTCTCAACTCCTGGGCCAATCCGTATGAGCTCATTCCATAAATAATCCCGAAATTGACCACCTTTGCCTCCCGTCTCATGGTCCGGGTAACATCAGCCGGAGGCACACTGAAAATTTCCGCTGCTGTAGCCGTGTGTACATCACAATCATCGAGGAAAGCCTTCATCAGGACAGGGTCTCCGGTTATATGAGCCAGAATTCTCAGCTCTATCTGGGAGTAATCCAGAGAAAGAAAAATCCACTCTTCTTTCGGGACAAAAGCTCGGCGGACCTGTTTTCCCATAGCTCCTCTTATGGGAATGTTCTGAAGGTTGGGGTCTGATGAACTGAGTCTCCCGGTGGCAGTGATTGTCTGGTGAAAGGTGGTGTGAACTCTACCGGTGGCGGGTAAAATTTCTTGTGGAAGGGTCTCCAGGTAGGTGTTTCTCAATTTCGTCATTTCACGGAATGTCAAAACTAAATCGGCGATTCCGTGACCCATGGTGGAGAGTTCTTTGAGAACCTCGGCGGCTGTTGACGGTTTTGATCGGAACTGTGGAAGCTGCATTTTGTCGTACAGCACTTCAGCCAGTTGTTTCGGGGAGTTAACATTGAATGTGCAGTTGCTTTCATCGAATATTTTTCTCTGAATATGATCGATTGTTTCTGTAGCCTGCCGGGAAAGCTCCCGGAGAACCGACGGATCGATGGTAATACCAGCTGTTTCCATATCTGCCAGCACCGGTGAGAGTGGGAGTTCGATATCGGAAAAGATCGATAGTAATTGTTCTTGTTCCAGCAAATTTTCCAGAGGTTTGTACAAATGGAACACGTCCAGGGCCCGGCATCCAAAGAAAGATGTGGCAGTCTCTACCGGTATCTCGTCTATGTTTTTGTGTTTCTTGAGAAAATCGACGGCTTCCTCCAGATTCATACGGGCACCGTGTGAACCGTCAGGAAGGTAGTGCTCTGAAAGATGTTCGGGATTGTATCCTTTGCCGGCCGGTTCTAACAGGTGAGCAGCAAGAAAGGTATCGAATACAGGAGGTGAGAGATTTGCACCAAGCTGCGTGAATGTCCTTATCGCGAGCTTGTAGTCAAAACATACCAGTTGTCTGTGAGTTGTTGCGAGCAGAGGTTTCAAAACCTTGATTACCTGTTCGGTACGGAGTTGTTCCGGTACCCCTAGGTACATGTGTCCCAGGGGAATGTACCATGCCTGTCCGCGGGGAGAAGCCAGTGCTATACCTATCAGATCCTCCCTGAACGGCCGGCTGTCTTTGACCACGGGGAGCAGTGAAAAGGTATCACATTCTGCGAGAGCACTCACGAGAGATTCCAGACCTGCATCGTCCAGGACCGTTGTAACTTCGAAGGATTTTTCAGCAGTTTCCCCCGGGAGTTTTTCTTCGTCACCAGGCAAAAGACTTCTGATTTCATCTTTAAGGCTGTGCAAGTCGTACTGGTCGAGCAGTTCCAACGCCCGGTTGACATTCCCGACGCCCCGTTTTAACCGTTCAAAATCCGCCTCGAGCGGCACGTCGCGGCGAATGGTGCACAACAGCCGGCCTTGGAACAAGCACTCAGTATTCTCCTGGAGGACCTTGCGTCGTTTATCACCTTTTACCTCAGATAGATTTTCAAGGAGATGGTCGATAGATCCGAACTGCCTGATCAGATTGAGGGCCGTTTTTTCTCCCACTCCCGGCACCCCGGGGATATTGTCCGAGGAATCACCGGCCAGCGCTTTCACGTCAACGAACTGCGATGGTTCGATCCCGTATTCTTCCCTGAATCCAAACTCATCATATACTCTGGTTTTACTTAAGCCCTTGATCGTTCTAATAACGGTAACATTGTTCCCTACCAGCTGGAGAAAATCCTTATCACCGGTAAATATTATTGTTTTTACCGGTTTGCCAACCGCTTTTTCAGCCAGAGTGCCGATAAGATCGTCGGCTTCGAATCCCTTCATGGAGAAAATCATTATTCCCATGCTTTCTACCAGTTCGACGATCATCGGTATCTGAGTTTTTAAATCGTCAGGCATGGCTTCCCGCTGGGCTTTATAGTCAGGAAAGATCTCTGTTCTGAATGTTTCGCGTCCGGCATCAAGAGCCAGGGCGATATAGCCGGGCCGGAAATCACTCAGGATTTTAATGAGGAACCGCGCGAAACCAAAAATAGCCGAGGTTGGTTGACCGTCGCGGTTCATGAGCGGATTGCGGATAAAAGCGTAGTAAGCCCGGTAGATAAGGCTGAGTCCATCGATCAGAATAAATGTTTGGGAATCGTTGGTTGTTTCCGAATCACTCACCGCTATTACCTCCTGCTCTGTGATGGTATTGTAACAAAAAGTGTATCACAGAAGCAGTGGAAGTGTCTCGTCAGAATGCTGGTGACTATCTATCATGACGGTAGGACATGATTCAGTAACGGTGCT
>CAYSPT010000013.1:0-98528 GCA_964432985.1 uncultured bacterium | reverse complement strand
CCCCTTGAGCAGATACGGCCCCTTGAGCAGATACGGCCCCTTGAGCAGATACGGCCCCTTGAGCAGATACGGCGAAGGATGGAGCTGCCAGAAAGCAGAGAGCCACTGCGGCTACCATCATTACGGTGCGCTTAACAGCGGTGTGAGCGAGCATCGGTGTCCTGCTTCCCGGTCAGTCGTCGTCCCAGTCGTCGGAGTCGTCAACGCCGATCTTCTCGGCCTCTTTGATTCTGATCCGAATTCGTTGACCGTCTTTGTTGGTGGTCCAGGACTTGTTTTCCTTGGACAGATCTTCTTTCTTCGGTGTGTAAATAATGTAACCGCGGTTACCCACTTCGTCGGGAGCACGGTGTTTCTGACGGCGCTGACGCTGAGTGATCTTGCCTTTGCCTCGTTCCCGTCGGGGCCATTCCTCATCGTAGGACTTGTTGATTTCTCTCTTGGCGATGTTGCGAATGTAGCGGGCCACGAATTTCTCCGAGTGGAGAAACTTGCGGTAGTTGCGGTAGGACTTCATTATCTTGTACGTCTCGTCGTAGCCGTCCTGATAGGCTTTCTTTATTTCGGAGGGGTGGAAAATGGTCTTGAACGGGTTCCTTTTCCAGCGGTCTATCGCCCCTCTTAACCCGCCTCCCTGGGCGGCTTTGTGGAGTTGTTCGTCTGAAATTTCGCCAGTTTCCGCGGATGGACCGAGCCGGTCCAGGGTCCGTTTGAGGACCGGGTCGTACTTGTCCATCAGGTAGACGCCGTCGCGAATCATGTGGCGGCCCCGTTTGGAACCGGTGAACGCCAGCCCCCGGAAGCCGGCGCCGATCTTGCCGAAAAAACCGCTGTTTTTCATGTCCTCGGTGATCTTCTGACCTTTTTCTAGCTCTGGTTTGTACTCATCCTGGAACCAATCAGCTTCTTTTTGTCCTTCGCGAAGCGTGTTGACATCCCGGTACAACTGACGTTTATCGTCGACGAAATTGGTGACGTTCGTCTTTGAGTCGTTCGCGAATTTGCCGATTTTGTTTGAAGTGTTGCTGACAAAACCCTTGGTATTCCGGGTGGTGTTCTGCAGGAAAACCTGGACATTGTCCATGAAGGTCATGGACTGCGCAGGACCCAGCCAGGTCACCATGCAGAAAAGAGCCAGCAGGGCTGTTAGACAATAGCGTCTGATCATAATGACTGCCTCCATCATTCATTCCAACTCGCGCCGTCCGCCCATCTGCTCGGTGCAGCGAGCAGTTCCGGCACGTGCATATAACATTAACTTGAGAACGCACACCGGTGCCCTCTCTATACTCAATAGTACGGATAAGCAGACTTTGTTGCAATAAATTTAACACATGCTCAAAGAAAACAGACATATTGACCACTAACCCAGAAAGATGGGAGGACATGAATGGATGGTCTAGCAATTGAGATGGATCAGTACGGTGGTAACTGGTGAATTAACATCCCAATTATGCCGATAATAAAGGTGTATGGAGGTTTTTTATGGACGAGATTATCGATATCATCCTCAGATGCGCGGAAATCCCATCGTTCAGCACCTACGAGCACCGTATTCACCCCATAGTGCTGCACGCGGTCGAGGATGTGGAAGGGATCGCTGTTCATGCGCCGGAAGGGAACAACCTGGTCCTGACCGTTCCCGGCCGCCGCCCGGTCCCTCCCGTGGCCCTTACGGCGCACCTGGACAAGATCAATCACCTGGGCCGAAAAAGCCGCTCTCCCCTCCTGGCCCGCCGGGTCAATGGAAAATGCATCGGCCAGCTGGATGATTCAGTGGGCATTGGCATATGCCTTCACCTGGTCGCTTTGAGCGCAAGTCACTCCTTTCCTCCCCTGTACATCCTGCTCTCGGAAATGGAGGAGGGATTCGGCTTCAGGAACCACCCCCACCTGCTCAAGGACAGCGGTACAGGATTCAAACCAAAACTCGGGGCCGAGCGTATTTCAGCGTTTCTGCTGGCGCAGTGTATGGTGCCGGCCCTGGTCATCACGGTGGACACCACGCCCTGCTTCAAGGGCGCCCAGGGAGTGGCCCTGTATTTCAAACACTGGGAGTTCAACGGGCTGGAGCCCTCCTGCGGGCTCGTGTCCACCACCAACAGGGCGTGCAAGCACTTGAAACAGCTGGCTCCCGGTATGGCGGAATCCAACAACCCGAACGATTACATCAAGTATGGAGAGCTGTTCAACCGCCCCAACGGGCGCGGGAGCCCGCCGCCGGTGCCCTCGCTGGCCATCGAGCCGGCCATTTACCCTTACCACAAGCCTGACGAAGAGGTCTTCGTAAGTGATATCCAGAGGGTAGTGGAGACGCTGACCGCCTTCCTGGAGACGTTTGACTTCGGCTCTCTCGCCGTGTCCTAGATTCTGCATGGCTGCACGGCCATCATGAAACGTGTGCTTTCACATTTCTGCTCCGCTTCCGTATGCCATCAAAAATGTTACGGTTACGTTACAATTTCGGACACTTTGGTGGGCATGATTGTCCATTTTCCGGACTACATCTGCACATTTTTCCGGCCTCCAGTTGTCTGCAAATAAAATAAAATCCAAATCTGCGTTTCAGGGACCTTTTAATCTGCTGATAACCCGCGTGGGAAGCGGTTTCTGGAAAATGTGACAATTTTCAACAAAAAAGTATCTAATTAGTACTGGAATTGGCAATGTTTTTGCGCTTACAATAAGATTGCAATCTGTTGACGGTAAAGGGGTCGGAGTGTACACTAAAAACCGTGGGCGCGCTTCGGAGGTGCCCGCATACGCTCAAACCAGGAAGGGACGCCGCTTATCTGAGACATGGAGCGGCAAACGAGTCGTGCCATTAACATCGCGGGGGGCTGCACTCACTTCAAAGAAATACCGGGGAATTTATTTCCATTCCCACACCAATGAACTTACCGAAATCACGTCCGGACTGTGGTCCGGATTGATGTTCAGTACTTCGCACAGTGAGGCGCCTGCAAAGGCTGCCTGGGGGGTCCAACAGCATTCATTTACACGTGATAGAGGCATGAATAGGCACGGACATTGACCAGGGAGGTGGTTTGGCAGGAATAGATGCGCCCAGGAGGGTGAGAGCGGCCGTGAAGGCTTGTGTGCGACTGCGCGAACGCGTGCTGCTCGATCCGGGTTCTGTTAGTTTTTTCGTTTTGAGGCAGGATTTGCAGCGAAAGGATGGATGTTTGTGAACAGAAAGATATTTGCGTTTATTCTCGTCGGACTGATGTTGGCTGCGGTGGGTATGGTTAACGCCCAGACATTTGAAATTTCAGAAATCAGTATTGTTCCGGTAACCCTGACCCCGGATAATGACGGCACCGATGACCGGGCTTTCATCTCATTTAAGGTAACCAAGCAACAAGCTCAGGAATGGGAGCACATCGAAGCCGGCGTGATTATCGACGCTAATGGTGTACAAGGCTTTCAACCCGTAAACTGGGACGAAGTGGATTGGGTGGAGGTGTTTCCCGAAGACTTCGACCCCACCTTCATGCACGGACAGCCGCTGCAGGTGGACCAGTCCCAGGTAGGTATCGCCCACTTCCACTTCGAATGGGAGGGCCGGGACAGCCAGTGGCAGGTGCTGCCGAATGGAACTTACGATGTACAGATAGCCGTCATCCAGTGGCAGTGGAACGAGCAGGAGCACCGCCCGGAGCCGACGCCGGTGGCGTCCGCTATAGTGGATGATAATGAGGATCCGCTGGAAATCAGCATCGCCACCGCCGGGATATCAGGCACAGTCACTGACAAGGAAAGCAATCCGATCAAAGGCGCCAAGGTGAACGCCGGCAACCCCATGTCATGGGGAGAAGCAACCACCAACGGCGACGGGGAATACGTCATCTCAGGCCTGGCTGCCGGCGAGTACCACGTCAATGTGAACGTGGAAGGCTACGTCAACCAGGACTACCGCAACGAGCAGGGGCAGAACGTGCAGGTGGAAGTTACCACCGGGACGACTGACGGTATCAACTTCGAGCTGCAGCCCGCCCTCACCATCCAGGGAGTCATCAATCTGGTGGACGGAAACGGCGACCCGCAGCCCTTCGTTCCCCGCAAGAACCAGTGGGGCGACTGGTACGAGCACGACCTGTGGATCAACGTAAACGCCTGGAGCCCCCAGGGGCACGGCGGCACCTGGGGCAACGCCCACATCCACGGGCACGGCGCCACCCAGGAGCAAACCTGGTGGGGCTGGGACGACCAGCAGGACGACTCAGACAACGACGGCCGGGACGACACCGCCTACCATGCCCATACCGAAATAAGCTACTGGGACACGCATGCTGTTAGCGACTACGAGTCCGATTTCGCCACCTCCTTCACCCTGGACGTGGAGCCCGGGACCTATGTCCTGAACGCCGACAGCCAGGGGTACGCCAGCGCTCAAAAACTGATCTTAGTTGAAGTCGACGAACAAACTGGTGAAATGACCATCACGGAAGATACCAACGATGATAAGCAATTCACAGAGCTCGATGATGAGGTCGAATCACTAGAAGTCGAACTTCTGAAGGCCGGGTCAGTCAGCGCCATCATCAAGGTTGAAGAGGAGATCAGCTACCAGGGCAACAACCACAAGTGGATCGAGTTTTCCGCCGAGCCCACCGAAGGCAAGAACTACGCCTGGGGCGGCGGCCAGTTCAACCCGGAGAGCTACGCCGGCGGGTATACTACCGGCGAGGCCCAGATCTGGAGCATCCTCCCCGGGGAGTACACCTTCAAGATCAGGGTGCCGGGATACAAGCCGTACAAAGAGGTGGCCACCGTTGACCAGGGTGAGGCTCTGGTTCTCGGTCCCAACGAAGGCGCAGATCCCATCATCATGGACGAGGGCGAGACCATCCAGGGTGATATTTCGTTTACCGGCGAGCTCGAGGACAACCTGAGGGTGGACATCAATGTCTGGTCCCACGAGACCCACGCCCACGGCTGGACCCAGGTGGAACTCACCGCGGGGAATCCCCCCCAGTCTATTCCCTATACCGTTGGCGGTCTGGATCCCGGCGAGTACGAGCTCAACATCTGGTTCCACGGGCAGTACGAGGTGCAGCCCGGCAAACACCGCAAGGTGACGGTCAACCAGGGCGGTGTTATCCAGAACTTCAGCCTAGCGCCCTTCTCGGGCAGGCTCTACGGGACCGTATCCGGTACTCCGACCCCCCCCGCCGACTTCGACAAGGTATTCGTAATGGCCAAGGATCCGCATCGCTGGGAGGACGTCATCCTTGGCGTCACCTGCGAGACCGACGGCTCCTACGAGCTCACCGGCCTGGGTACCGGCGAGTACGTGGTCACGGTTAACGAGTACGAAAACCTGGAAGCGTGGCTGGAAGCCCAGGAAAATCAGGGGGGGCGCAACGGAGCCCATCCTACCGAGGATCCACCGGAGCCGGCCGGGCCTGATTTCGCCAACATGTTCCTGAAGCCAACCGGCACCTATGGCGGTATCACCACCCGCATTGCTTTGGCCAATGGCGAAGAAGTTACACAGGATTTCGAGCTTGAGCAGGGTTTCAGCATCTCGGGCACCTTCTCGGCCGCCCAGGATTACGACGGCATTTACGAGCCGGCGGACTTCGACGGGCAGCCGGTCATGGCCATGCCCATCAAGATGCAGTTCATGGGCATGGGGCGGGAAGCATTCCATGTAGGGCTGATTCATGAGAATCCGCCCGATTCCGACATCTGGGTCTACACCATCAGCGGCCTGGGTGAGGGCGCCTACGTAGTGCAGCCCCCGAGCCGTGCAGCGGAGCAGAAGGGTGAAGGGGCCGGCGGGGTGCTCAACACCGGGGACACCGGTTTCGGTGACCAGTTCCCCAACGTGGCGGTGGAGTCCCAGATGGCCATCCTCAGCAGCACTAATGATGAGGCCACCGTGGACTTCGAATACACCGAGGGCTACTCCATCAGCGGCACGGTGACCGTTCCCGCCAAGCTCAATATTGACCTGGAAGGTTTCGACGATTTCAACACCTTTGACCAGAATGGGAAGACCGAGTTTCTCAACAACTTCTGGGTGGGCTCCATCAACATCTACCAACCGGATACACCCGGCGGCGGGAGCCACCGTCACCTGGAGCTCAAGGCCGCTGATTTCTACGACTCCGACAATGACCAGTTCAAGAAGACGGCTTCCTACGAGTTCGAGCACGTCAAGGCGGGCAAGTACGTGGTGGAGGTATACACCCCCCGCTACATGACCGCCGCCCGCGAGGTGACCATCACCAACGCCAGCGTGAGCAACATCGACTTCCAGATCACCAAGGGAGCGAAGATCGTGGGCCGCCTTGTCAACGCCGAAACCGGTGAAGCGGTTACCGCCGATGACGGCGTCTGGGTACAGTGCGAGGCCCGGCCCTGGGTGCCCGGAAGCTGGCGCAGCACCAACGAGAACTGGGGTATGGATGAAGCCGACACCCGCATCGACGGTGACGGGGCCCTTCAGGACGACGACAACGACACGCTCCCCGGCAACTTCTACCTGACCAACCTCCCCGCCGGGACCTACACGGTGAGGGTCAGGGCGGAGCACGGCGAGAAGGCCGGCGGCGCCAAGAACTACGCTTCAGTCACCTATGGCGGCATCGTGGTGCCCGAAGGCGCAGATGTGGAGGTAGACCTGGGTAACGTCCAGCTGGTGGAGGGCGTATCTATATCAGGCCAGGTTCTTGGCGTGTTCCCCGATCAGCAGTCATCGGAGCCGTTAGCCAACGTAAGGCTCTTTGCCCATCCGTCCGACCGGGGCACCGGCGCCGGCGGGGCGGAAGCCATCACCGATGAGGAAGGAAACTACATCTTCTACGGGATCGATCCCCGGGTGGAGTTCTGGGACGTCATCGCCTCGGAGAGGCCGGACTTCTTCGATTTCATCGAAGTGCCCTGGGCCGAAAAAGAGCGGTTCAACGTCAGCATCCTGGATGATGCCGGCCTGCCGGTAGGGGCCACGGGCATCAACTTCATCCTGGAATACGCCGACGCTTCCCTCACCGGCACCATCCAGAAGACCGATTCGAGCATCCCCTTCAGCCTTCCCTTCGAGGACGCCGAGTTCCCGGCGGCCTTCATCCTGCTGCAGAAGGCGGGACGGTTCTACGAGCCCATGGAGGGTATCGAGGTCATCACCGAGCCTTCCGACGGCAATGAGACCACTTTCACCGCCCACGGGCTGGTGGAAGGGGTTTATAACCTCTTCGTGTTCAGCCGTGACCTGGTCACCTACGGGACCGTGGTGGAGATCGAAGCCGGCGAAAACTCCCTGCCGGATCCAATAGTGCTTGAAAGCGGCGGCACCCTGACCGGTACGGTGAGGAAGGCCGACGGCACCAAGTTCACCACCAGCCAGATCAGCATGGTGGTGGCCATGCCCCCCGATATGACCAAGCTCATCTTCGGCGCGGTTGACTACAACCCCTCCACCCGGGAGGTGGATGCCTACGAGATCCAGGGTCTGGAGTACGGGGTGGAGTACATGATTATGTTCATCCAGGAAGGCGGCGAGGAGGAGGACAGCGACGGTCCGGAGAAGATCTACACCACTGATCCCGCGGTGACTATCGCCAATGCAGGCGCTTCGCCCGCGGAGCAGAACTTCACCATCACGCCCAAGAGCGGCGATTTCATCGCCAATGTCTACAAGAACGACGAGGACGCCTTTGAAATCAGCATCTTCGCCTCGAGCGAGATGGCCGAGACCGACGTGGCGGACGTGGTGACGCTCCTGACCGATGTCGGCGATGATCCGGACGGGATCCAGGGAACCCTGAGCGACCTGGAGATGGGCACCGACAAGATGGTTCTCACCGGGCTTTACACCCCGGCGCAGGATGACGTGTCGTTTGCCCTGCAGGCTTTGGCCCACGACCTGGAGGGGAACGAATTCCAGCGCAAGTTCTTCTTCGAGACCGGGAAAAAAGCCAAGAACGAGGCCACCATCCCGCCGGCTCTCGGCGGCACGGTGAACGTGGGGCAGGGTGATTCGACCGAGGCCGAGTTCCCCCAGGGAGCCATCGATGACGTAGACGACGACGGGGAAGCCAACGTGGAGATCTCCTCCAGCGAGCAGGAACCGGGAGGCGGGGCAGCGCAGAAGGTGCGGACCCTGGCCGGCACCACCACCAACACCCTGGTGGCGGAGCGCGGTGCCGACGCTTTGAGCGACATCTACGAACTGGCTATCTCCGGAGACGACGAGCTGGCCGATGACGGCACCATCAGCCTGTCGGTGGAGTTCGACACTGAAGCGGTTGGTGACGGCCAGGACCTGGTTCCCACCACCGACATCGACATGTTCTTCTACAACGTCACCTCGGAAGAGTGGGAGAAGATCATCACCGACCGGGCCGTGGTGGACGAGGAGGGCAACCACAAGCTCACCATCACCGCCAGCGAACTGGGGCAGTACGCCATCTACAAGTCGAAGAACCTGGCCATCGCCGACCTGGTAGCCAATATCCAGACCGATGAAGACTATCAGCTGGACTTCGACAGCCTGGATATCGCTCTCACCATCCCCGGCAACGTGCTCAATGGTCTGGCAGCTATGCCAGAAGTGGTGGAGAAGATCGAATCGGAGCTGGTTGCGGCCATCGGCAACTACGAAACCCTGGCCGACAGCAATATCACCCAGGCGTCCGACATCGTAGATATCGATCTCACCCTGCCCGGCGGCGAGTCCGTTACCGTCAGGATTCCCATCAACCCGGCTCAACTGGCCGAGACCGGCCTGGTATTGTTCCACTTCAATGAGACGACCGGCGAGTGGGAAGAGGTTGCCGACTCAGGCAAGGTTGGCGACTACATCCAGGGTGAGGCAACCGCCTTCTCAGCTTTCGTAGGAGGCAAGTCTGCCGGTGGCGCCGCCGCACCCACGTCATCGACTTCCGGGGGCAGCAAGTGCTTTATCGCCACCGCCACCTTCGGCACCGGCGACGACGTGCGCTCTCTGTGCCGCTTCCGCGACACGGTGCTGCGCTGCTTCGCCCCGGGACGCCTGTTCATCAAGGTGTACGAGACGCTCAGCCCGCCGGTGGCGCGCTTCATCGAACAGCACGAGCTGCTCAAGGCTCTGGTGCGCTTCTCCCTGAAGCCGTTGGTCCATCTGGCGGACTTCGCCCTTAAAGCGGGTCTCCTGGCCAGAGTGCTTTCGGCCTTCATGGCCCTGGGCCTGGGAGTTGGGCTCATCGTCCTCAAGCGCCGTTTCCTGGCGTGAGACGTATGTGATAGAAACGTGAAGCGTTCGCAGTAAAACGAGCGCTTCACGATAGATAACGAACCGGGGATTCCGGGTGCGACCGGAATCCCCGGTTTTTTTAATGGGGTCAGGTCTTGCTTTTAGCGTTTTGCAGATTTTTCTTTCTATTTGAACCGTATAAATGCTAAAAAGCAAGACCTGACCCCAATATATATAAAACGTGTGACCTTGCATGCCGATAGGATGACATGAGGAGGAGTAGTGTGAGAAAAAGACTGGTCTATCTGTCACTCAAGACTTCGATGATTATACTCTTTATATTGTGTCTGGCCATGGCTGCTATGCTGATTAATACGGCATTTTTCCTCAAAGAGGAAACGGCGTCCGATGCCCTTTCTCCAGAAGGGCAGGAGACGGCTGCATCCGAAACCGCTCCCGGAGTCGAATCCTACAGCGGTATTGCCATCGCTCCCTTTCTGACGCAGCCGAAAGAGGAAGAGCCCCCGGAGCCTCCCAAGGAACAGGAGCCCGAACCCCCTCCGGTCAAGAAACAGGAGCCCACGAAACCTTCTCCTCCCTGGACCAAGCCCAATCTGGATCTTAAAGGGACCATCATCGGGGGACCCAGCGGGGACCTGGCCATTATCGCGGCGGCCAAAACGCGCAAAGAAGGCCTGTACGCCGTGGATGACGAAGTCGAGGGAGCCAGGGTAATCAAGATTCTTCGCAACAAGGTAACGCTTATCTTCAGGGGACGGGAGTTCGATATCGAACTGGCCGGCGGAAAGTCTATGCCGCTGGCAGTTGCGCCCGATAAAAAAGAGCCCGATTCCGGGTCTGGATCCCAAAGAACCCCCTCCCGGCAGGCGCCCATTCAG
Organism: uncultured bacterium; assembly: GCA_964432985.1. Lineage (GTDB taxonomy): Bacteria > Muiribacteriota > CAYSPT01 > CAYSPT01 > CAYSPT01 > CAYSPT01. Next base: position 88,448 of record CAYSPT010000013.1, on the reverse strand, counting down.
GAAGTGATTAAGGTCAATCGCACCGAAGTGATGAAACAGGCTTCGAACCTGGCGGAGATACTGACCCAGGTTAAAATAAAGCCCTATTACCGGTACCGGCAGATAAGGGGTTTCAGGGTGGAAAACATTCCATCTAACAGCTTTATCAGGAAAGTCGGCTTGAAAGACGGTGACGTGGTTACCAAGGTGAACGGGCAGACAATCAACAGTTTCAGTAAAGCGATCCAGATAGGGAGAAAGCTCCAGAACGAATCCACGGTGAATGTAAACGTAATCAGGGACGGCAAGGAAATTACTCTTGTCTACAACCTCAAGTAGGAGGCTTTAGCCTATTATGAAACGTATTTCCAGAGGCATCACCTCACTTCATCAGGCACCGCCAGGAATCCATGTGCCTCTTCTTTTCCTGACGCTGCTCATCATGTTTGTGCTGCTGCCGGTTTGCCCGGTCGAAGCCCAAGCCGACGACACCGAAGAGTCTGAAACGGTAACGTTGAACCACGAGCATGAGAACGAAAACGCCGGCAAGGTGTCCATGGATTTCAAGGACGTGGACATCCGTACCGTTATCGAGTACATGGGGCGGGTCACCGGCAAGGGATTCGTGGTTGACGAGAGTGTCCGGGGCAAGGTGTCGGTCATCTCACCGCGGGACATGATCACTCAGGAAGAAGCCATGGCTTTGCTCGACGCGCTCCTGGCCATCAAGGGGTATTCCACCAAGGCCGAAGGCAATGTCATTCACATCCTGCCTTCTCCCGAGATGCAGAAACGTATGGCCGGCCTGGTGCCCGAGAAGACTATTCTGGTAGATATGGGCGATGAAGCCGTGGTTACGGCCCTGATTCCCCTCACCTACATGGAAGCGGCCACCGTGCGGGGCGTGCTGGCGCCGCTGCTGCCCAAGGAGACCAGTCTCCAGGTTTTTGCCCCCTCCAACTCGTTGATTATCACCGACCGGGCGGAGAGCGCCAAACGTATCCTGCCGCTCATCGAGGTGCTCGACATGAAGAAGGGCGTCGGGATTATCGAAAAAATCGAGATCGTGCACTCCACCGCTGACGATGTGGCCGAGAAGATCAACCGGGTGTTCAAACAGAAAGACATCAAGGAAGGCACGCCGTTTCAGCAGCGAAGCGCCGAGGTGGTGGTTTACCCGGACAAGCGGACCAACTCGCTGCTGGTGGTGGCGTCGTCGCTCGAGATCTCCATGGTCAAGGAACTGGTCGTTCTGGTGGATGTGCCGGTGGATGACGAGGACGCCGAGCTGCACCTGTATTACCTGAAGTATGTCGATGTGACCGAACTGGAGGGCCAGCTGAAAGGCATTTTCTCGGCCAAGACCCAGCCGGTTGTGGTTTCAACTCCAAAAACGGAAACCCGGAGAGAAAAGAAAGTCATCAAGACCGGACCGGGCAAAACGAAGACGGTCTGGGTGGAAAAACCGGTCCGGGTGCAATCCGGGAAGAACGTAAAAACCAATGAAGCGCCCGAAGTGGCCATTTCCTCCTCCAAGAGTATGAACATCCTGGTGGTGGTAGCCCGTCCTCCCCAGCACGCAATCGTGAAGGAACTGATCGACAGCCTGGATGTTGACAGCCTGCCGTCGCGGCGCATCAGAATCATCCCGCTTCAGTTCGCCGACGAAGAGACGGTCATCGAGCAGGTCTCCAAGCTCTGCGGTCTGGGAGGGGATTCTTTCAAGGGATCTTCCCCCATGTTCATGGCAGACTCCCGGTTGATCCCGAATGTGCGTCTGCGGGCGGTGATGGTCAGTACGGCGTCCGAAGCCCTGATGAAAGAAATCGAAAGCGTCATCAAACGCCTGGACCGGCAGAAGGTGAAGGGCCAGTCCGATGTGCACATCTACCGTCTGAAGAACGCCGACGCCACCTCCATCGCCGAGACCATAAACAAGCTCTACTCCATGAAAAAAGCGGAAGACAAGACCGCCGGCAAGGTGGAAGCGGTGGTTGAGCCGTCCCTCAACGCGCTTCTGATAAACGCGCCGCCCCACATGTACGACGAGATAGAAATATTGCTGGAGCAACTCGACGTGCTCAGGCCCCAGGTGCTGGTCGAAGCGCTCATCGCCGAGGTGACCATGACCACCGCGGAAAAACTGGGAATCGAGTGGGGGTACGTGGATTCCGCCGAGGGTGATCTCAGAGGATTCGGCTTCACCAACTATGGCGTGAAAGCCTCGACCCTGACCAGCCAGGGTATAAGCCTGGGCATCGTCAAGGGCGAGGTGGACCTGAACAAGATGGACGGGGGCTCCGACGACGACATCAACGAGTACTCCAAGATCCGCGGTATCATCCAGGCGCATCGCAACGACAGCGATTTCAACATTATCTCAACTCCCAGCATCCTGACGCTGGACAACGAAGAGGCGATGATCACCGTGGGTGAGGTGGTGGCTTTACCCCAGGGCTATATTACCAACACTTCCAGCCAGGACCTCAGGCTGACCAACTTCACCTACGAGGATATCGGTGTCACGCTCAACATCACGCCCCGTATCACCCAAAAGGAGTTCGTGACCCTGAAGATCGAGCAGACCATCAAGAACCGTCAGGACAGCTTCCTGTACGATTTTAACGTGCCCATCATCACCAAGCGGGAAGCTAAGACCACGGTCACGGTGCCCAACCAGGAAACGGTGGTCATCGGTGGTCTCATCACCGAGGTGGACCGGGTGGTAGTGGACAAGGTGCCAGGCATGAGCCGTATACCGTTTCTGGGCAAACTGTTCAAAAAGGAGAGGACCGAGAAGCAGAAGGTCAACCTTCTTATTTTTATCACCCCCCACGTGATCTTCAACCCGGCGGAAATGGCCGTGGAAGAGTCGAAGCAGCCGCTCTACGGGAAGAAGGTGGGAAGCAGCCCGGCTATCATGCGAAGCACGGTAAGCGATCCGGCAGTCGCTCCCATTATCCTTCCGTCAGCGGTTGCACCCACCATGCTGCCTCCCGGTGTCGCTCCCCGGAAACCGATATCATCGGATGTAGGACCTAAAAGCCGGGTATCTAAAGATTCAACGGCACCGGTGCTTGAACAGACCGCGCCGGTTGCTCCCCCCGCTGCCCCTGAAGAAGCGGCGGCACCGGTGGTTGAGCCCTCACAAGTACCGATTGAGCCTTCACACGTACCCCCACTCGAATCTGATGAGGCGAAAGAAAGATGGAAGAGGATCCTGAATAGCGACCAGCGGGTCAGGGAAGCCTTCGAGAAACTGCGCCAGAAGGAGGCGGTACAATGAGAAAGTCCGTGTTGATCATTTCCGCCTTGACCGTGCTCGTGTGGTTCTCCTTCGGTCCGGGCGCGCTGCCTGTTCGCGCCGCCGGCCTGTTTGACGACGTTCCCGCCAACCACTGGGCGGTAGAAGCTATCCGCGAGATGCAGAGCAGGGGAATCATCGGCGGATTTCCCGAAGACAACACCTTCAGGGGAAATGAACCGCTGAACAGGTATCAGATGGTGGTGCTGGTCAAAAAATTGATAAGCAGCCTGGAGTCACGGGAGAGTACTTCTGTGCAGCAGGTTGACCTGGTGAGAAGCCTGCTGCTGGAATTCGCGGACGACATGAAATTTCTCGGTGAAAGCTCCCTGTATCACATGGAGCGTCTCAGGTCCGTCGAGAGCCGCCTTGACAGTATTGAAAAGCGTCTGGACCGTCAGGATAACCTGCTGCAGGACCTCAAGCGGAAGCAGAAACGACAGCTTCTCATGTCGGTGCTCCTCACCGCAGCCGCCGCAGTTGCGGTAAAATAAACGGCCCGGGCCATAGTTAACATGCATATCTGCGCTGCTGGGGCAGACCTCTCGTAAACTACTTTGTTTCCTTTCTACAACTCCATTATCAGCTGTGGTAAAATACCTGTAGTGGGAAAGATCATGAAGCGAGAATGTCTCAGCAGGAGGAAAAACCGTGGCTCCACGAAAAAACTTCGAAGATGTACTTCTGACCCGGGGACTTATCAGCGGTAGTGATCTGGATGCAGCCAGAAAACAGGCTGAATTGGAAGAAATCCCCCTGTACGAGTACTTCCTGACAGCCGGTGTCTGTTCCGAAGATGTGGCGCTCGAGGCGCTGGCCGAATCTTTGATGCTGCCTTTTCGGCCTGACCTGGAATTCGGAGAGGTCGACATGGACCAGGCCACCCGGATTCCCGAGCATTTCCTGCTCAAGCACTGCCTGGTTCCCGTCAAGTCACTTTCGGGGCGGACAACGGTAGCCTCGCACAATCCGCTGGACCTTCATCCTCTGGACGATCTCAGGGCGTATATCGGCGCCGACCTGGAGATGCTGGTTGTGCCCCGCTCCCGTCTGGAGGAAGTCATGGCGGAGCTCATCCGGCACCGGTACCGCTCAACCGAAGACGCCATACAGGACCTGAAGGAAACGGATGTGGATGTCCTGGAGACGGAGTTTGATGAAACAGACAACCTGCTGGGGATGGCTAACGAAGCGCCGGTCATCCGCCTGGTAAACAGCTTCCTGGACAAGGGAATGAAGAACCGGGCCAGCGATATCCACATCGAGCCACAGGAACACGACATCAGGATTCGGTACCGGATCGACGGCGTTTTGCATGATATGGCCGCACCTCCGAAACGATATCTTGCGGCCATCGTATCGAGAATCAAGATCATATCCGGGCTGGACATCGCCGAGCGGCGCCTGCCGCAGGATGGCAGAATCAAGCTCAGAATAAAGGATGCAGAGGCCGATGTGCGTGTGTCCACCGTGCCTGCCGCTTTCGGGGAACGCGTCGTCCTCCGGCTTCTCAGGACGGCTGACGTTCTTCACTCCCTGGAGCTGCTGGGGATGGCCGCGGACACGCTTACGGAGTACCGCAAACTGATTCACCGCTCCTACGGCATCATGCTGGTATGCGGTCCTACGGGAAGCGGCAAGACTACCTCTCTGTACGGCGCGTTGGTTGAAATAGCTTCTCCCGCGTTAAACATCATGACGGTGGAGGACCCCATCGAATACCAGATAGCCGGCGTCAGCCAGATACAGGTGAAGCCAAAGATCGACTTCGGGTTTGCCGAGGGCCTGAGGTGTCTGCTGAGGCAGGACCCGGATATCATCATGGTTGGTGAAATACGGGACCTGGAAACGGCTCGCATGGCGGTGCAGGCTGCGCTCACTGGTCACCTGGTACTGTCCACGCTGCACACCAACGATGCGGCCTCCGCCGCCGTCAGGCTCAGCGATATGGGAATCCCGGGGTACCTGGTGTCTTCAACGCTGCTGGGTGCGCTGTCCCAGCGCCTGGTCAGGAAAGTGTGTGTGGGGTGCGCCGAACCGATCAGTGATGCTGTCGGTGCCGACCTGTTCGGAGATATCGATGAAACGGTGATGAAGAACATACGAGCACAAGCTTCTCCCGACGCCAAAGCCCAACGGGGCAGAGGGTGTGAAGCTTGTCTGAACACCGGCTACCTCGGTCGCACCGGCCTATTCGAAATGCTGACGATAGACGATGAAATAAGACGGCTTATCGCCAGTGGCCGGCCTACTAATGAAATTGCTGCGCTGGCATGCAAAAAAGGAATGATTAACCTGCGGGCGGATGGGCTGCGCAAGGTTATGGGAGGAATCACAACCATCGAAGAAGTACTCAGAGTAACCGAGAGGTAGATACTACAGCCGTGCCGCTTTTTAAATACCTGGCTCTGGACTCCACGGGAAACCGGTCAAAGGGGTACTGTGAGGCCGCCGACCTGGAAGAAGCGCGGGAGTTTCTGCGCAATAGGAATCTCTTTGCCGAAAAAATCCAACCGGTGAAGACCTCCCCCGCTGCCAGGGTAAAGAAAAACGATCTGGCCGCCCTGACCAGGGAACTGGCGCTTCTTCTGGAAGGCGGCTTGACCCTCGACACTGCCCTGGACGCCGTTGTGGGACGTAAACGGGCCAAAACCCTGGGCTGGGTCATGCACGAAGTGCGCCGACAGGTCAAGGAAGGCGTCTCGTTTTCCCAGGCCCTTTCCGAGCATCCTGGTATCTTTAAGAAATTTTTCGTCTCCATGGTCCGGGTTGGCGAAGAAAGCGGCCGCCTGGACGGCATTATGAGCAACCTGGCCGATTACATGGACCGGTCGCTGCTGGTCAGCCGGCGTCTGCTGAGCGCTTTAGCCTACCCGGTGTTCCTCAGCGTGCTGGGAGTGGCTGTTCTGGTTTTCTTGCTTTCCTATGTCGTTCCCACGCTCACCGGATTGTTCGTCGAGATGCAGGTCACCATGCCGCTGCCAACTCTGGTCCTGCTGGCCATATGCGCGGTAATCAGATCCTACTGGTACCTGCTGCTGGGGGGACTGGTGCTGGTTGTGCTGCTGGTGCACATCGGTTTGAAACACGACGGGACCCGGATGAAAATTCACGCATTTCTGCTGCGTGTTCCCTTTTTCGGAAAGCTCCAGAGCAGAATGCACGCCGCGCGGTTCATGGGCGCGCTGGGCCTGATGATTAAGAATGGTCTACCGCTGGTGCAGGCACTGGAGGTGGCTGAAGGCCTCATTGGGAACGATGTAATCACCTCCCGCCTTAAGAACGTCAGGGAACGGGTGGTGCGAGGCGAGGCGCTGTCGGATTCACTGGACCGGGAGAATGTGTTTCCCGATTTTCCCACCCAGGTGGTCATGGCCGGAGAGCACGGCGGCAACCTGGGGGGCGCTTTGTTGAACCTGGCCCGGGTGGTGGACAAGGAAACGCAGATCATCATGGAAAGCGCCCTGGCCATGTTCGAACCGGTAATCATCACGTTGTTCGGCCTGATAATCGGTTTTATCGTGATTTCAATGCTCCTTCCCATACTCGGCCTCAGCCAGATCTCGTTTTGACAGGTTAATTCACGAATGTTCATAGCGAGGCGAAGAAAATGACTACAGATACAAGGCGCGTGCAGAGAAATGCTCGGAGACGTACCTGCAGGTACGTTGAGAACATTTTTCGTATGCGCTTTAGCGCACCGCAACGAAGTAGATGCGGTCATTTTCGAGCCGCAGCAGAATGTTTTGTGAATTGTCCTGTTAGTTAACAGGGTGAGAAAGTAATGATCTCTAACTCCAAGACCGCCGGTTCGAAGACCGTCGGTTCAAGAACCGCCGGTCTAAAGACCGCTGGTTACACGCTGGTGGAAATGATGCTGGTCCTGGTCATCCTGGGCATTATCGCCTCGCTTGCCGTGCCTGCCGGTGGTACCTGGTACCGCCAGGCCCAGGTGCGGTCGGTGGGAGGGCGGATGGCTACGCTTCTCAACCTGGCCCGGATGAAAAGCCAGGCTACCGGCAGAACCATGGTGGTGTCCTTTAAGACCGGGGAGAAACGGGCGGATATACTTGAAACCGGGTATTCCGTGACCCTTCCAGGCTGGCTCATGTTTTCCGAAATAAAAGGGGGAAAAGAGCCTGATCCTCCTCAAACGGATGCCGTAAACATGCTGTTCCTGCCCGATGGTTCCACCGAACCGGTGTCTATCACCATAGCCGACAAAGAAAAAAAGTTTTCAGTGGCACTGGAATGCCCCAGCTTCGGCCGGTGCAAAGTAGTGAATGAAAAGGACCGGCTATGACCGCACAGAGAAACATTAACCCCCAAATAACCATTCACCGCGCAGGGAACACAACGGGTCGCTTACACCGGGGATTCACCCTGGTGGAAGTCGTGTTTGCCATCGCCATTCTTTCTCTCTGTCTGACTGCTGCTTTCAGGGCGTACCTGCTGGGCATGGACGCCATCGTCAGCGCAGACGGGCATTCGCGGGCCGTCATCCTGGCCAGGGAACTCATGGACCAGCTCGACGATATAGCTCCCGCTGCCGGACAGTCGGCAGAGGGGGAGTTCGAAGAGCACCCGGAGATCACCTGGATATTGACATCGGTTCCCGTGGAGTGGGAGGGACAACCGCTTCCCGGTTTGGTGGAAACGAACGTGAGTATTTTCTGGCCGGGCAGGAGATCGAGAAAAACAAGCCTGTCTTTTTCAGTTTACTTGAGGAGAAACTAATGGAACAGCGGCGGGGATTCACCATGGTGGAGCTGCTGCTCGGTCTGGGATTGGTGAGCCTTCTTCTCATGCTGTTATTCGTCAGCTACCGGATGGTGATCAAGGGGCGGATAATGGCCGAGAACCGGATCATGCGGCTGGATTCTTCACGGGCCATGTGCGAGAAGTTCCGGCGCGATGTCCACTCGTTGTGGAAACCGGTAACAAAGGGACTGGAAGAGGATTCTCCGTGGGTTCCCGTTACGGGGAAGGCAAAAAAATCAGTAACCGGTTCGGACAATCCCTTCAAGACTATGGATGATCTGGAGGAATGGAGTGCCACCAGGGTGGTATTTTCCCGGCTCACCCGGGCCATCTCCGGAAGCCAGCTGACTGGAGAGGTGGTGCAGGCGGTGGAGTGGAACCTGGGAAAGGATGAGGGGAAACTCTCCCGCATTGCTTCTATCGTCTACCGCCTCGAAGGAAAAGGCGAAGAAGAAGAAGAAAACGTCCCCTCAAGCACGGTGTCATGCGATGTTTCTTCGGCGCAGTTCGGCTATTACGACGGTGAAAAGTGGTTCGATAAGTGGGACCTCAAGACCAAGGGACGGTATCCTGATAAGCTCAAACTCACTCTCGAATTTGAAAAGGAAAATGTAATAAACACGTATTCAATTACCGCTTCGCTCATAGCACCGGGGGGTGGAATCCGGTGAAATTCCCAGGAACTTCCGGCAGCAAGCGGGGTTTTGCCCTCATAATGACGATTATGGGCGCACTGGCTGTAGTGGTGCTGGCAGTCGAGTTTCATTTTGCCGCCTGGCTGGAGGGAATGGCCGTCAGATATCATAAAAACGGGCTCAAGGCATCGGCCCTGGCCCGGAGCGGCCTGGAATTGGGCTTGTATCTTCTTCAGGAGGATGAATGGGAATCCGACTCTTTCGAGGACCTCTGGGCCGAGTTGGATCTTCAGTCCGCCATGGGCATACCACTGGGAAACGGGTTTGTCACTGTCAAGATACGTGACGAGTCCGGCAAGATCAACGTCAACATGGCTGACATCAACGAAATCAGGACAATTTTCCGCCTGCTTTCGGTTAGCCGGCAGAAGAAAGGTGAGATCACCGGGCTTTTGATGGAAGGATTCGATCATGAAGAAGGTCTGAAAAAGCTGATGAAAGCCCGGCCGCTGCCCCACGTTTCGGCCATGATAGGGGTGACCGGATACCAGGGTTATCAGGCCGGTCCGGGTTTGTCGGCGGTCCTCACCACCTGGGGAGACGGAAAGATCAACGTCAACACCGCCACGGAAACGGCACTTTTTGCTCTCAAACCGGTCCAGGACACGGGAGTGCCCGAACGCCTGGTGGCCGCCCTGGTGGGAGGCCGTCCATACGAAAAAATCGAAGACGTGAGCGCGCTGCTCAAACGCGAACTGCAGATTGTCCCCGATGCCTTAAAGGGTGTTTTCAGAGTAAACAGCGAGTATTTTAGAATAATTGCCACCGGTACCGCCGACGAGGTAGTTTCGTCTGTTGAAGCCGTAATACTACGCTCAGAGAAGGAAGGTTTGAGGATGGCTTCCTGGAGCGAGTAAAATGGTGTACAATGGATGATCCGTGAAAGGCAGCAGACACGTATGTTCGGTTCCAGAAAAAAGGTTTTCTTCGACCCGGGGAGCTTCAAGAGCAAACTTCTGATGATCTCCCGGGGTATTTTCGGCCGCAGGAAGCTCCTGTTTGACACATTCAGGCGTCGGCCGGGGGAAGCGCTGCCCGATCTTCTCGTGCGGATAGCCAGGGAAACCGATACCGAAGGGGCGGACTGGACGGTCTCCGTCGCGGCCAACCTGTGTCACTTGCGGGAACTGACGTTTCCGTTTTCCGACATGAAGAAGATAACCGCCGTCCTTCCTCACGAATTGGCCAGGGTTCTGCCATTCCCGGTGCAGGACGCGGAAGTCCGGATGGTATCGAGCTGGAGCACTCCAAGGGGTGGGCGGGGTGTTCTGGTCGCCGCGATTCCGTTAAGTGTAATCAACCACCTCAAGGCGGATTTCCAGAAAGCCGGCATCTACCTCGATGCCATCGTCACCGAATTCGAGTCGCTTGCCGCCCAGTTTTTGTCCTCGCCCTCCGGACTGGAGGGCCGGCCGGCGGCGATGGTGGACCTGGGAGATTCCCAGACCCTGGTGTGCACCTTTGCCGACGGGAACCTCAGGTATGCGCGGTGTCTGCCCATGGGACTCGGGAACCTGCGGCAGGGACTGAAACTGGGTGTCCAGGAGTTCGAGCAGCTCCTGGAAGAAGTCTTGTCCCAGAAAACCCATCATCCCGATGTCAACGGGTTTCTTAACACGCTTACCCGGGAGCTGTACCTGAGCCTTACTGCCTCGGGTTCCGCATCGGCGAATGTCGAGAAGCTTTATATCAGCGGCGGCGGCGGAGACATACCTCATCTGTCCGATTACCTGGGGGAATCCACCGGAGCGGCCATCGGAAACTGGCAGGAACTGCTATCACCGTCGCTTCGCTCGGGACTTGCCTCACCCACGGCACCGGCTCGGCGGTACGCAGGGCCATCCATCGCAGCCGGAATGGCATCCATAGCAATCGACACCACCCTCCAGGACCGTTACCGGTCATCGCTTCTTAAAAAAGAGACATCATACGGCCGCCTGGTCGCCATGTCGCTGCTGTTCCTGTGCCTGGGTACCGGGATGTACGCCGCCAAACTGTGGATCGAAATACGGCGCTGGCAGTCGGGCAACAGGGCGCTGGAGACGCGGTTCGAACAAAACCTGGAATCCCTGTTCCCCCACGCTGTGGGTAAAGACAAGCCGCTGGTCTTTCTGGGAAAAAATCTTCCGCAGATGGTTTCCGGGAAGCGTCTTCTGACATCGCTGCCCATATCTTTTCTGGGTATCGTAAAAGAGCTTTCGTCCGTGCTTCCCGGTCCCCCTGATTTCGTCCTGGAAGAGTTGAAAACGGAAGCGTCACTGGTCCTGCTTACCGGTAAAACCCAGTCGTACGGAAACCTGGAGAACCTGAAACTGAAAGTAGAGGAATCAGCGGTGTTTTCCCGCGTCACTGTCAAGTCGACCACCCCCGTCAGGACCGGAGAGACAAACGAGGTCAGGTTCGAGCTGGAAATGGAGCTTGCGCAATGAGTGTATTCGAGCTTACCAGTTCACGGTTGAAAATAATGACGCTGCTCGTTTTACTCGGCCTGGTTCTTCTCTGGAGCCTGGGCATCCTGCCCATGCGAAGGAAGATCGGGCACATGGCGGGAGCGCGCACCTCTATCCAGAGCCGACTGTCGAAGCTGCAGGAGCTCGACAACCTCTACGGGGCGGCGTTTGCAGGACTGAACGTTTTCCCCAGCAAAGAGGGGGAAAACGTCAGCAATATATCCCTGATGTCATACCTGGAAGCGCTGGCCCACAAAGAGGGTCTCGGGGAAATGATTACCTACATGAAACCCCACGAAGAGCGAAACATGGGAACCCTGGTGCAGTACCTGGTGGAGATGCGCTTCGACTCCATTACCGCGGCGGAAATGACAACCTTCCTCTATGCCCTGGAGGTCAAGGACGGCCGGTTCGGTATTGCGCGGTGCACCCTGGAGCCTGACCGCCAGGACGGGGAAACCTTCGACCTGACGCTGCTTCTCTCTCGCAACGTCTCCTTCTGATAGGACCTCGGCTGCCGGTTACACCTGATCTTAAAGATTGATCCAGCCTTTTTCCATCCACTGTCTGAACTGGTGGTCCAGGTCGGTTTTCAGGTGCTCAAGCAGTGTCCAGTCCGATGGGGCAGTCAACATGAGGGCGGGGGTCAGTTTCATCCGGACTCCGGTGTCCTGGAACACCAGGTAGAGAGCCGGGATACGCTGCCGGTTGGACTCCACTCTGATTTCCACCAGGTGAGCCAGCGGACGTGATTTCCACCGGCTAAACGGGGATATCCCTCTGCGCCAGCGGACCTCTTCGGGAGTAATCTTGAGTTCTTCCCGATGCAGCGCCAGGTAGAGCAGGGGAAGGTACAGCGGAAGCAGCCACAACAGCAGCGCCGCCATGACCTGCGCGTGGCCGGCTGGGTTGAACAGGGAGGCACGCATCATCATCACCGTGTCGGGCAGCATGAAATGCAGTACCTTGCCCGTCAGGGCAAAGCCGGCAATGAGCACCAGCCACGTTCTGACTGATTTGAAGGACCAGCTCCAGCGTTTCGCGCGGGACCCCTCCATGCGCTCCATGTTCCGCCCAAGCAGTGCTTGGTGATTTTTCACCGGTTTATCCTTTGTTGCTCTAAGGCGGTTGCAGTAGGTGTACCGGGATGGTTCCGGGGGGTGGCTGACGGGCTCTGCTGCAGTTTCATCGATCAGCGGCACCTTGAGAAGGCCGGACAGTCGCCCCGACAGTCTCCTGGCTGCCGGGTACCATGTCGATTCCATAAGGTGATAGTCCCGGTTGCCGGTTGCCAGATGCACACTCCAGGTGAATATCTGCCTGCCTTCCTGGGCACTCAATTTCCGTTCTCCGAGCTTGAGGCAGTGGACTTCAGCGGTTTTCAGATCGAATGATTTCAGGTTGAGGAGGCCTGTTTTGGTAAGGGACCGGCCCGTCCTGTCAAAAATGAGCTGTTGGCCGGTTTTCAGTATCCTCGTGACTACGAAAACGACCAGGCAGCTAATCGCTCCGGCGTTTATGGCTGTGAATCCCATTCCGCTTTGAAGAGCAATGAAGAACAGGGCAGCCGGCACAGATGCCAGGCCGAACCCGGCCAGGGCGATGATTGAACGGTTCGCCTGGTTCAGGTGAAACAGGTGCTTGCCTGCCACGGTTTCTTCCCGGTAACCGATTCCTGCCGCTTTCATTGTGGAATTACCTGCTTTCAAAGTCTCTCAGTGATCTGATATCGGCATATGAGCAGGGTTGAAGAATGAAATATTTCAGGTAGGCCCTTAATAAAAAATGGTTGATTTTCTTCTGTTAAATGAGGTATAATCCCCTGTGAGACACCGATACGGCGTTTTGCAGTGCCGAGGTGGTGAAATTGGTAGACACGCTAGGTTCAGGGTCTAGTGGGCGTACGCCTGTGGGGGTTCGAGTCCCCCCCTCGGCATTTTTTTAATGCCTCCCCTTTTACATCTATTATAAAATTTCTCTTTATCTCTCCACTTGGTTTTCAGAATACATCGCTAATATGCCGATATTTCTGGTGTAATGTCTATTAGATTCAGAACACCAATTTTCTTCATCGTGCTGCTGGGAGCAGTCACCACCCTGGCTGGTTGTGTTGCCGACCAGATGGGACTGCTGGTAGGCGGCGGAGCCGGTGTCATGTTTCTCAACAACTACGTTGAAGATTGGGAGCATGACCCGTCGGATTACCGCACCCCGGGTGTCAAGCCAAAGACGGCTCCCGAGACGGTTAGCACGGTAAGTATCTGGGAAACCGGCTTCATAGTTAACTGGACACCGGTTTCTGGTACGGTAGCATACAATGTCTACCTGAACCGGGTGCTGTATTACGAAGCGCAATTTGAAACCGAAGCCATCTTTGCCGGTCTCACCGAGGGGCAGACCTACGCCGTGGAGATCGCCGCGGTCAACACCGCCGGGGAGGGGCCCCTCTCATCTCCCATTGTCGTCATACCGGCGGCGGGAACCGGCAATAATGTCCCTGTAACTACCCTGACCGCTCCCACCGGCGGAGAGACATGGAGCGGCAACCGTAACATCACCTGGAATGCAAGTGACCAGGATGGCGACGCATTGACCATCACCATAGAAATCAGCTCTGACAGCGGCAGCACCTGGACGACAATCTCCTCGCAGGAAGCCAATGACGAAATATACACCTGGGACACAACAGTGATCGCTGATGGGAGCACCTACCGTATCAGGGTATCGGCCACCGACAGTGTTTCGCTTGCCAGCGATTCGTCGGCCAGCGATTTCTCTATCAGTAATGGAGGCGCCAGCCATGCTCCCGTTATCTCCCTTACCGCTCCGGACGGCGGTGAAAACTGGAGCGGAACCCAGGACATAACGTGGGCTGCCAGTGATCCCGAAGGAGACACTCTGGTCATCGACATTTATTACAGTACCAATAGCGGCTCTGTCTGGATTCTGGAGGCTGCCGGATCGCCCAACGACGGTAGTTATACGTTCGACACCACACTTCTGGCGGATGGAACTGCTTACCGAGTCAGGCTGGTTGTGAGCGACGGGAACCTGACCGGGGAGGACAGCTCCAGCAGCGACTTCACCATCGACAACCTTGGCGGCGGCGGTGAGACAGGTGATGTGGTCACCTTCGCTGATCCAAATCTGGAAGCAAAGATCAGAGAAACAATTTCCAAACCGACCGGCGACATCTATGAAAGCGACCTGACCGTGGTCACCGATATGAGGATAATGGATCCCGTCTCCTCCCTCTCGGGCCTGGAATACTGCGTTAACCTGGAGAATCTCGACATTTTAAGCGGAAGCATCAGTGATCTCAGTCCGCTTGCCCAATTGTCCAGCATGACGGGGTTACTGATCCTGGATAACGCGGTCAGCGATATCAGCTTCCTTTCTTCCTTAACCGGTCTCACAGTCCTTGGCTTGGAAGGCAATCAGATCGATGATATCAGCCCGCTGGCGGAGCTTACGTCCCTCGTTGCCCTAGGTCTGGCCCGGAACCAGATCAGCGACATCAGTACTGTTGCCAACCTGACAAATCTCACTGAACTCCTTCTGGACGATAATCAGATCAGCGACATTGGTGCCGTTACCAACCTGACAAATCTCAATGACCTCACGCTGTTAAAAAATCAGATCAGCGACATCAGCGCCGTTGTCAACCTGACAAATCTCACCCATCTCTTCGTGTCCGAGAATCAGATCAGCGACATTAGCGCTCTGGAAGCGCTTACCAGTCTTTCTAATCTGAACCTCAGCGACAATCAAATAACCGATATCGAGCCACTGGTGAATAACACCAGCATCGATGACGGTGATTTGGTAACGTTAACAGGAAATCCACTTGATGCAACTTCTCAGGATACCCATATCCCGGCCCTCGAAGCCCGGGGGGTATTTGTAGTCAATTAACGTTTGGTTTACCGCTCACCCAACCATCGTAATCACCAGCACCCCGCAGTTGTAAAGCACGTGTAATACCACGCAGGGAAACAAGGATTTGCGTTTTGTCAGGAGGTAGGCCGAGAGCAGACCGATGAGAAACGCCGCCGGTACCGCCGCCGGGGGGTGCACCAGGGCGAACACGAAGGCGCTGAGAAACGCGGCTGTCACAGGGGTTTTGACCACTTTAACCAGGGACAGGTGGAGAAATCCCCTGAAGAAGATCTCTTCCCAGATCGGGGCGATGATGAGGGCTGCCGCGTAGAGGGTCCAGCGCCATTCGGAGGGGGGCGTCGACAGGTAGAGGACCTGCTGCAGGAGCGGATACAGCACCCCCAAAAGCAGCAGGGCCGATCCCAGTCCCAGCGCCAGGTCCGTCCCCAGCTTTTTCGGAGCCATGGGCAAACTGAGGCCGGCGGCTTCCGCGTGCTTGCGGAAGTAGCGCAGGATGAAAAGGCTCATGAGCAGCCCGGCTACCAGCAGGGCCACCGGGGCGGTGATCATGGGCTCGGCGCCTTTGAAGGGCCACAGACCGAGCAGGAAGTTGAGCCCGGAGTTGAGGACGAAGAAAAAGAACAGGTACTGGAAAGCGTCTCCCAGGACCGCGGCGGGTGTGGGCACCTCTTCGGTTTCGTCCAGCAGCCTGAACCGGTCTTCCGCCTTGAGGAACATCGCCCAGGTCAACAGCAGGAAAAAAGCGATGGAACCGATGGTGACGGACCGGGCGAAGGGCCACATCACCAAACCGGCCACCAGCGGCATGGTCAGTGCGGCCATGACTATTTTGCCGATACCGGTGGATCCGCCCTGCAGAAACTTGGCGTCGAATTTGGGATAGAGGGCGGAGATGGCCACACCCAGATGAGCAACAGCCAGGGCGGCGAACATGAGCCAGGCGAACCCGGCCAGTATCTGGGTGAAGGTGAAAAGGGCCATGAAAGCCACCAGCAGGAACATGGGAAGGTAAATGATCAGGGAGATTGACGACCACATAAAGGCTTTTGTAGACAATATCTGCCGCGGGGTGAGCGGGAGGCTGCGGATGATCCAGATGGCTTTTTTCTCGAATCCTATGCTGTTAATGGCGCCGAAAAAGTGAAAGTACATGATACCCAGCGTGAGAAAGGTGACCGTCGCCAGCGGACGGGGTGTCCCCTGCTGCATCAGCACGTACCCGTAAAAGAAGAAGAAAGCCAGGGGCAGTACGAGGCCGTTGACCAGGAAACCTTTGTCCTGGGCGAGCAGTTTAAGGTCTTTCCCAACGATACCCGAAAAAAGGCCGGTGCGGGGATTTATTGCCGCCTGAGAACTCACCGCCGGTTTCTCTTCCGCCTGATAGGTCCAGCCCAGGTCCTGGAACAGCTGTCCTGCTTTCCAGCACAACCACCACAGAACGGCGCAGAACAGCAGAAAGGCGGTGCACCAGGCCATCCCCGTGAAAAAGCTGGCGCGCAGCTCGTGAAAACCTTTGATTATCCAGTACACCGGGTAACAGTTGAACAGGATTTGCAGCCATTCACTGCCGGCCAGCAAGTCGGAAAAAAATGAGGGTTTGAGCTGCCCCGTTCTGGCGAGATGGACTCCCCGGGAAACAAGCAGCCCTCCAAGGCAGAAGCCGAAAAGCATGAAAACTACGTTGGCGATCTGGACCATGTTGCGAACGGTGGAAGCCGGGTAGAACCTGGCCAGGGCGAAGTTGACCAGGGTGATCACCATGCCGAACAAAAGCTCGAGAATCACGAATAAGATGAGGGCCAGCACGTAGGAGAACACGGTCCCGGAAAGGCCGGCGGCCAGCCCCAGCAGCGCCGGCAGCAGGAAACCCAGCGCGGAGATGTCTATGGTCATCCGTTCGAGAGATTTCATGAGCATGAATGTCTCGAACTTCACCGGGAGTATCTGGACGAACTCGGCGTCCGACCCCCGCTGGGCCACATCATGGGTCTGGGTCAGGAACAGGTCCGATACCACCGTCATGAGCAGGATGGCGGAAATTCCAAGGCTGCAGAGCCACAGCGTCGGTTCGAGCCCGATCAGATCTATACAGAACTGCGAGCCCTTGCGGACCACGGTAAAGATGTAGCAGGCGAGGAATCCCAGGTACAAAACTCCGATACCGGTGAATATCTTCGAGGTGCGGCTCTTGAGGTAGCGTCGGAAAAAAAGTTTCAGCTTCAGCTTCAGATACAACAGAACGATGTTCACTGTCCGGATGTCTCCTCGGGTGGGTTGTTGTCCGCTTCAGGGAAGACATCTTCTTCCCACGAGGTAAGCTCTATGAAAACCTTCTCCAGGTCTACGGATTCGGCTCTTCCCGTGGTGCAGAGGTCATCCGGTGTGCCCAGGCCGACGATTCTCCCCCGGGAGATGATCCCCACCCGGGAGCAGATCTTCTGGGCCACTTCCAGGACGTGGGTGGACATCAGGATGGTTTTACCGTCGGCGGCCAGTTCCAGGATTTTTTCCCGCAGGTCACGCACGCTTCTTGGGTCCAGCCCACCGGTGGGCTCGTCCAGGATCAGGACCGGCGGATCGTGGATGAGAGCTGACGCGAGGGAGACTTTTTTACGCATCCCCTGAGAGTAGTTGACCAGGTATTCACCCTCACGGCCGGTGAGACTGAAAAAATCCAGCCATTTCTGAATACGCTCTCGTGCCGTATCAGGGGGAATCTTTCTCACCTCGGCGATAAAACTCAGAAAATCCACCGCGCTGAGATAGTCGTACACGAAGGGTTCTTCGGGAAGATAGCCGACCAGTTCCCTAATGCGGATGGTCTCCGTGGTTATATCATGTCCCGCCACCTCAGCGGTACCGCTGCTCGGTCTCATGAGACCCAGCAGCAGCTTCATGGTGGTGGTTTTGCCCGCACCATTGGGGCCGAGCAGCCCGAATATCTCGCCGTCCTCCACGGTGAATTCCAGGTGGTCGACCGCCATCAATTCACCGAACTGCTTGGTCAAATCACAAAAACGAATCAAGCCATCCTGCCTCTTTCATGTAGTTTAAGCCAATGGCTTTGGCCAATTGTAACACCCCGCGCCGCAAAAACGCAAAATTCCGGATGATGAAAACTCCGGATGATGCATGACACGACAAACGGAACATGACACAAGAGACTTCATTTGCTATAATACACATGGAAGGTGACATCATGGGAGAAGACATCAACGAGCTCATCGAACAGCTCCAGACAGGCACAGAGGAAGAGCGGAAAAGTGCTGCTCTCGCTCTGGGCAATGCAGCTTCTATAGAGGCTATTGACCCCCTGGAAACCGCTCTTCAGGATCCTGCTATCGGGGTCAGATATTTTGCCCGCAAATCCCTGTTCAAGCTGAAGAAGGTCCTGGCCAAGGAGATCGCCTCCCAGGCCGCAGCGGGACCGACAGAGATCGTGGAAACCCCGGAACCGCCGGAGGAAGAGGTGCTCGAGGCCCAGCCGTATTCAGAAGTGGAAATTCCACTGACCCTCGAAGACGATGTGACCGCTGCTATGCGGGCGCTGGAGTCCGACAGTCCCGAAGAGCGGGAAAGGGCATTGTTTTCCATCGCCGAAGAATCATCACCGGAAGCCGTAGAAGCGGTAAAAAACCTGCTGGCCCGGGAGGAAAACATGCACGTACGCGCCACGGCGGTGAAAATCCTGGCCAGGGTGGGGGGATCCCAAGTTTCCCAGGATATCGTTCCGTTTCTCAAGGATGAGGACCACCGGGTCAGGGCCAATGCCGTGGAAGCTATCGAAATTACCGGTGACACCGGAGTTATAGAAGATCTCATTCCCCTGCTGAAAGACCAGGACAACCGCGTGCGTGCCAACACCGCCAAGGCGCTGCACTCTTTCGGAGTGGATGGTGTGCTGGACGTTCTCACCGAGATGCTGGAGTCCCCGGAAGAGTGGATGCGGGTAAGCGCCGCTCACGCTCTCGGCTTTATTGAAAACGAGCAGGTGTATCCGCTGTTGTGGAAAGTCTGTGAAGACGAAAGCCAGGATGTGCAGAAAATGGCTCTCGATTCCCTCATGAGAATAAGCGAACGGGGCGCGGCGTCTCTCTTTCTGGAAGAAGTCGCAGAAGCCATGAATGACCACGAATCGGACAGGCATCGGCTGGCTTTGTCTCTGTACGGAAAAGTGCTGGATGTCCTGGGAGCAGGCAGCGAAAAGGACAGCACACTGGCCTCCGAGCTGTTTGATAAACTGGCCGAGTTTCTCAGGGAGCGGGAAGCGGTGGACCAGCTCATCGACATGTACTCCCGTAAACTAGCAATCCGGCCGGACAAAAAAACATACATTATCCTGGGTAACCTGCACCTTCAGAAAGGGGACCTGGTGGGGGCCCGCCATTACTTCGAGCGGTTCGTGCAGATGGAACCATCCAATGTATCCATCATGATGAAGTTGGGAGAAATCTCCTTTTTCGTGGGAGACCTTGCGAGAGCGGAAGAGGACTATCTCAAGGTGCTGGACGTGTCTCCCGAAAGCCCGGCCATCCTTTACAAAATCGGCGAAGTCAGGTTTCTGGCGGATAAGTTCCAGGACGCCGTTTCGATGTTTCAGAAACTGTTGAAAAAAGAAACTGCTCTGGCTCCCCATGCTCACAATCTTCTCGGGCTGTGCTTTATCAAGATGGGGCACCCGGAGATGGCCCGGGATGAATTTGCATCTATTGACTATGCCACCATGGATATCTCTGAGGATCAGCAGAAAGAAATGCTTTACCGGATTGCGTTTGCCTTTTATGAAAACGGTTTCCAGAAGGACTCACTTAGGTTTTTCAAAAAAATCATGGCCATAGACGTCAATTATCGGGATGTGGCCTGGCAGGTGGAAGAGATCAAGCAGTTGATGACCAGCCCGCCGCCTGACGATGATACGTCGTCCGGGGTGCTGGGAGGAGACGACATTGCCAACCTCAAGAAGTACGCCAAGGGACGGTACACCGAGGTGAAACTGCTGGGAGAAGGCGGTATGGGCCGTGTCTACGGCGCCGTAGACACGCTGCTCAACCGCCCCGTGGCCGTCAAGGTGCTGCCGCTCCCCCTGTCACGGGAAAAGAAAGTCAGGGAACGGTTCATACGAGAAGCACAGGCTGCCGCCAGGATGTCACACCCCAACATCGTCCAGATATTCGATGTGAATCCCGGTAAGTTTCCCTTTTTCGTGATGGAGTTCGTGCAGGGAAAGAGCTTCCGGCAGCTTATAAAAATGAAAAAATCCCTGGCGCAGTCCGCTCTGCGGGACCTGGTCCTGCAGATGGCTGAAGCCTTCCAGTATGCCCACGACCAGGGAGTCATCCACCGCGACATCAAGCCCGATAACATCATGCTCGACTTTCACGGTAAGATTAAAATCATGGATTTCGGCCTGGCCAAGCTTACCATGCTGTCGGAGATGACGCAGCAGGGCGAGGTCATGGGGACGGTGTATTACATGTCGCCGGAGCAGATCAAAGGGCAGGCGGTGGACCACCGTTCGGACATCTATTCCTTCGGCGTTACGTTGTATGAAATCATGACCAAGTCCAAGCCATTCAGCAAGGGCAACGTCATGTACGAGCATCTGCACACCACTCCGAAACCGCCTTCCCAGTTCAACTCTTCCATTACTTCGATAACTGAAGATATCGTGCTCAAATGCATGGCCAAGGAGCCCGAGCACAGGTACCAGTCTTTCTCGGAGTTTATCCAGGAGTGGATAATGGCTTGAGCCGAAAAGTCTTGAAAAACTAGCTTGACGTACGACTTTAGCCAATGTTATAATACCTGGCAACGCCGACATCTAGTGGTGTTGCTTCTGGTGGTTGAAACAGGTCGCATCCTGACTGAATCCAACCGCCGGGGACGCTCACCGATGGGCGCGGGTAGCTCAGTCGGGAGAGCACCGGCCTTACAAGCCGGGGGTCACAGGTTCAAGCCCTGTTCCGCGCAAACGGGAAACATCCTGTGAGTATAACTGAAGCGCTAGTGAGCGAAAGAAAAGAATCCGGAGCCGTGGTGTAGCCTGGTTGAACACACTGGCCTGTCAAGCCAGAGATCGCGAGTTCAAATCTCGTCGGCTCCGTTTTTTTTATTCCCGAAAAATCCGTGGATATCTGCTACGATTCGAAAATGATCGTTAAACTGCTGCTGATACTAATTATTTTACTGGGACTGCCGCTTCTCGGAGTATGGATGAGCGGCCGCCTGCTTGGTCCCTATCTCGAGTTCCCCCCCCTGACACGATACGTTGATCACGCTCCTTTTTCCTGGCCGGTATTCTGGGGAATGGCCGGATTCGTTTTCGTTTGCGTATCGCCGTTTGTGTGGAGAATGATCCGGTGGAAGAACTCTGAATCGTCCGTCTCTTCGTCCGCACCGGAACTATCGAACCGCACCCTGCCGCCATGGGTATGGCCGGGTGTCGCACTGGTAACAGCCGGATGGATCATGGCCTGGAACAGGTTTCCGTGGTTTGCGTGGGGGCAGCGGTACACCTTTACGCCTTTGTGGCTCGGATACATCCTGATAATCAACGCCCTGACCTTCAAACGCACGGGACGGTGTCTTGTGCACAACCACAAGCGGTATCTGCTCCTTTTATTTCCCGCGAGTTCTGCATTCTGGTGGTTTTTCGAGTATCTCAACCGGTTTGTACAGAACTGGTATTACCTGGGAGTAATGGATTACGGTCCGCTTCAGTACATGCTTCACGCAACGGTTTCTTTTTCCACCGTTCTGCCGGCCGTGGCCAGCACTGCGGAACTGCTGCGGTCTTTCCCCCGTATGTCTGACAGCACCCGCTGTATGAAATCATGGACGGTGGCGCATCCGAAAACGGCAAGCTGGGCGCTCCTGGTTATATCCGGCACCGGACTGGCCTGTATTGGCAAGTGGTCCGATTACGTGTACCCGCTGCTCTGGGTGTCACCGGTACTGATCATCATGGCGCTTCAGGTTATTTTCGGAGAAACAACCGTGTTTTCCGGAATCAAGCAGGGTGACTGGAGCGTGGTATGGGTACCCGCGGTTTCAGCTCTTATCTGCGGGTTGTTCTGGGAGTTGTGGAATTTTAAAAGTCTTGCCCACTGGGAGTATTCGGTGCCTTTCGTAGGACGATTCCATGTTTTTTCCATGCCGATTCTGGGCTTTGCCGGCTACCTCCCTTTCGGACTTGAATGTATGATGGTGGCTGAAATTGTACGCACGATGTGCTATAATACGTCCCCCTTGGCACCAGAGTAAAGGAGTGATTTCATTACATCATGGCAGTGAACAACAGCAACCGTAAAGCCAGAAATACCAAGAAATCAGGAAAAACCAGGCGGGTAAAGACGTCTCCGTATAAAAGCGTTGTAAAGGCCCATCAACCGATAAGTCAAGCTGTCGAAGGAATCCATTCCCCCAGCAGTCTTCCCTACATTGCCGCCCGGCTGAAGAATTCCATCTACGATCTATCCTACATTCCATCGCAGAAGACCGAAGCGCAATTTCTTACGTACTGCAACAGGGGTGGTAAAGAGATCTACCGCCGGAGCCTGGGATTCATCCTTCAAATGGCCTGCTTCAACTTGTTCAAGGACAACCGGGTGGTCATCGGGATGTCCCTGGCCAACTCCATCTACTATGATTTCTATCCTGAAGAGGAACTGACCACGGAAGCGCTGCTGGCGATTCGCAAGGAGATGAACCGCATAATCAAGCAGAATCTTCATCTCGAGCGTATTGAAATGCCTCTTGACCGGGCCAAGAAGCTCTTCAAAATCATGGAACGGGCCGATAAAAGCCTGCTGCTCAAGCACATCGGCAGGAAAAACGTTCTGGCGCACAAATGCGGCGACTTCTACCATATCACCCACGGCCCGCTGGTGCCGAGTACCGGCTGTATTCACAAGTTTCAGATCAAGAAATACGCCACAGGTTTTCTCCTCAGTCCTCCCGATCCTTTCAAACCGCACACCATCCTTCCCGTCAGGCGGTACGATAAGTTGTTCAATGTCTACAATGAGAGTAAAAGGTGGGGCAGTATCCTGGGGGTCGACAACGTGGCCAGGCTGAACGAGATCATCGTATCGGGAGAAATCTCGGAAATCATCAAAGTGGGTGAAGCCCTTCACGAGAAAAAGATCGCTCAAATCGCTGATAAAGTATACGAGAGAAAGAACCAGATCAAATTGATTCTCGTGGCTGGTCCTTCGTCATCCGGGAAAACCACTTTTTCCAAGCGCCTGTCAATCCAACTCAAGGTCAACGGTCTCATTCCGGTGGCCATATCATTGGACAACTATTTTGTGGACCGTGACAAATATCCCCGGGATGAGGACGGCAACTATGACTTCGAAAGCCTGTACGCTCTCGATCTGGAACTGTTCAACGAGCACATGGTCAAGCTCATGAAGGGCGAAGAGATCATGATTCCCGATTTCGATTTCGATCTTGGCAAGCAGATCCGCGACAGCCGCCCATTCAGGCTGGAAAAAGACCAGATGCTCATTATCGAAGGAATCCACGGCCTCAACGAGAAGCTCACGTCTTCCATACCTCATGAAAACAAGTACAAGATCTACGTGAGTCCACTCACGCAGCTCAACATCGATGACCACACCCGTATATCAACCGCCTGGGCCAGGCTGTTGAGAAGGATCGTCCGCGATTATCAGTTCCGCTCTTACGAGGCCATCCAGACGCTCGAGCGGTGGCCTTCGGTCAGGCGGGGTGAGTCCAAAAACATCTTTCCCTACCAGGATGAGGCCGATGTGATGTTCAACTCGGCCCTGGTCTACGAGTTGTCGGTGCTCAAAAACCTGGTGGAGATTCTGCTCAAGCGGGTCAAGAAGAAAGATCCCGAGTTTTATCTGGCCCAGCGTCTGCTCGATTTTCTGTCCTATTTCCGGCCGATCAGGTACGATGAAGTCCCGCCAACCTCTATTTTGCGGGAGTTTATCGGCGGTAGCAGCTTTGAGTATTGATCCCGTGTATTAGTAGAACTGCGTTATTCCACGGTGAAGACTTCGAGGGATTCATGACGTCCCCGGATAAAGAACTCCCCGAGGTTTTTGAACCGGACTTTCAACTCGGGCCAGTGTTCGATCTGCTCGTAAACGGAGCGGGTAGTAAGAATGTTGTTTCCCGTTCGCTTGGTGAGTCCTTCCAGGCGTGACGCCACATTGACGGTGTCACCGATAACCGTGAACTGGCGCCTGTGCCGGGAACCGATGTTTCCGGTAACCACCTGGCCGGTGTTGATGCCGAATCCCGTCTTCACCACCGGTTTTCCGCCCTGGCGTTGGAGTTGGTTGAACTCGTTCAGTTTATCACGCATTTCCAGGGCGCTTCGAACTGCCCGGGCTGCGTGATCATCATGTTCGTCAATGCTTCCGAACACCGCCATGATGGCGTCTCCCATAAACTTGTCAATCATCCCCTGGTTGTTCATAACCACGTCTACCATCAGTTCCATGTATTCGTTGAGGAACGAGACGGTTTCTTCCGCTTCCATGGTTTCAGCCAGAGCGGTGAAACCGCGGATGTCGGCGAACAGAATGGTGGCGGTACGCCGCTCGCCCCCCAGGTTGAGCTTTTTCCCTCCCAGTATCTGCTCCGCCACCTGCCGGCTCACGTACAGGCCGAACACCCGTTTGATCCATTCCTGCTCCAGAAGCTGGCTGGTGGAGGATACGATGAGATCGGACGCCTGCTTTACCGTGCCCCAGAAGGTGAGCATCACGCCGGTAAACACCAGGTAGGTGGTACCCATTACGTAGGGATCGATTGCACGGTCAACCAGGGTTTCCATGGAGAACACCACGGCAATCCAGAGCCAACCGTACAGCAGCGCGAACACCACCAGGCGCCGGTGGAGCCTGAGCCCTACCCATGCTCCGGCAAAGACGAACAGCAGCGCCCTGAGCAGCGGGGGGGGGATGTCGTACAGGTTGCCGCTTAAATAATATACCAGGGGGATGCAGCCGATGTAGGTTATGTCCAGGGCTGTTCCCAGGTAAGCCCAGAGCACTTCGGATTTCGTCTTTTTGAGCAGAATCGTAATGATCATCGAGTAGATGATCCCGGTGCAGACATAGATGGTGAGAATTGACCAGGGCAGGGCGATGTGGTCGAGATGATACAAGGCAAAACCGTATGCTATCAGAATCATCACGATGCGCAGATAATTGCTCGTATGCCAGAACCTTCGGCGCAGGCTATGGAGATTATTTTTGACTATCGATAACCGTTCCTGAGCGCTGAGCAGATCGAGTTCCTCTGATAGGTTCCCGGTTATGTTGTCCGAATGCTGCATTATGTTTACTCCATGTCTTCGGTCAGGATTACCCGCCGGCGCTTTTTCTTTTCCGACTGTTTCCTTTTAGCTGCCAGCACTTTCTCTTTTGCTCGTTTCGAACGCTTGCGTTTCTGACGACGGATTTTCTCGATCTTTTGCCGCTCCCGTTTTACGGCTCCCGTCCGCTGCCGCTCAATTTCATCGCACAGCATTCTGCGGGCGAAGAACCGGTTCAAAGCCTGGAACCGCTCGTTCTGGCACTTGACCGAGATACCGGTAGGCTTGTGACACAGATAAACACAGGTGGCTACCTTGTTTACGTTCTGTCCCCCGGGTCCCCCGGACCTGATGAATTTCTCTTCCAGGTCGTTTTCTTTTATCTCCAGTTCCTGCATTCTCTTCAGAAGCGCCCGCTGTTTCGCCTGTGATACGCCGAACGAAACCATCATCCAGGGTCCTTTCCGTCATCCGATCTGTCACCATGGTTTGAAAACCCGGGCGATAATCCCATCGTACACTATCATAGCCCTGGCGTGTCCGCAACACTTGTGGATAGCATATCAGAGCGCTTATAACTATAGATGAGTAAAATTACTTAGGACAAATAGGGTAAATATACCTAGGTAAAAAGCTCTATGAGGTAGTAGCGGCGTCAGGTGAAAACAGGTAAAATAACCGTGTAGAACGTCAACATTAACATGGACTGCCCCCGGGTAGTGCCGGTACCGGGTAATGAATTGGGAGGAAAATCAGTGGTTCCAACGAAGAAGGCTGCGTCTGGCGCGGTCACGCGCGTGAAGACAATAAGCAAGATTCTCATCGTCGACGATCATTCAGTAGTATGCGCAGGACTGACTCTTCTTATCAATAAGCAAGCGCATCTGTGTGTTTGCGGCGAGGCACGGGATGCCCATGAAGCGCTGGCGCTGCTCGAAAAGGAAAAACCGGATATGGCGCTGGTCGATATTTCGCTCAAAGGAATAAGCGGACTGGAGTTGACCGCTGATATACGGGATCGGTTTCCGGACACCAGGGTGTTGATATTGTCTATGCACGACGAGTTTCTCTATGCGGAGCGCGCTCTTCAGGCCGGCGCTGCCGGTTATGTCATGAAAAAAGAAGCGTCCGAGACGGTAATCACCGCTATAGAAAAGGTTTTGTCCGGATCGATTTATGTCAGTGAAGTCATCAACGAGCAGCTTTTGAAAAACCTCGTTTACGGCCGGAAAAGAAAACTGGGTGGAAGCGTCAGGGATCTCAGCAACCGGGAGTTCGAAGTGTTTCAACTGGTTGGGCAGGGATTTAGCACAGGTGAGATAGCCGACAAGCTGAGCTTGAGCAAGAAAACCATCGAGACATACCGTATGCAGATAAAGAACAAATTGAATCTGAACAGCACCAGGGAATTGAACCGCTATGCAATTACCTGGATGCAGTCTGAACGGTAGTTTGAAAATTTGCCTTTTGCCCCCAAAGGCAGTAGAATAAGAAGGTGCAGTTAGTGTGTGCGCCGGTACGAGGAGGAAAATTTCATGGTGGAAAAGGCTATTATTGACTGCGAGGTCGAAGGCGGTCTGGCTATTCTTACCCCGTATGGGAACATCGATGAGGCAAATTTTTGGACCTTTCAGGAAATGTTGAGAGATTTGACCGGGAAGGGAATCGCCCGGATACTCGTCGATCTGGAGAAGGTTGACTACCTGGCCAGCTCTACTCTCGGAGTTATTGCTTCCACCGCCGGCGACCTGTTTAGCCGGGGCGGCTGCTTCTTTTTTTTCAATGCAGGGGAAGGTGTCAGAAAAATTCTTTCTATGACAAGACTTGATGAAAAGCTCAAATGTTACGATACAAGAATTGAGGCAGTAGCTGCTTCAGAAAATCCCACTGTCGTGAAAGGATTCATCCTGGACTAACCATGAGCTTCGAAGACAAAACACAACGATACAAGGAAATGCAGATCCGGACCGTCAGCCAGGAGAAACTGATCCTGATGCTGTACGACGGATCGGTCAAGTTTCTCAACACGGCTTTAGAGGGTCTTAAAGAAAAGCGTTTCGATGTGGTCAACGACAATCTCGTCAGAGTGCAGCGTATTTTTACCGAGTTGATGGTATCTCTCAATATGGATGTCGGGGAGATAGCCGAGCATCTTTTCTCTCTGTACCAGTTTATGTACGACAAGCTGGTGGATGCCAATGTCAATAAGATCAGCAAACCCATTGAAGAAGTCATCGACATGCTCATCAGTCTCCGCGAAGTCTGGGTGCGGGCCATCGAAGACCGCAAAACAAAAGCTGTCCCTCTCGGCGAAACCACTGAAAAGGAAGATCCCACCAAACCCAGCGGTTTTGACTTTGTTGGCTGACTGTTGGTTGACTGCCGGCCGACTGCGGGCCGACCTGCGAAGTTATCCACAATCAACGCTCTAAGCCCGCTTATTTCACAATCTTGCTTGCTACGACCACGACTTGGCGGCTTCGCGACGGCAACTCATGAAACAAGCGGGCTAGTTATCCACAAAAAAGTGGACTTAATCCACAAAAAGTGGACATAATACTGTGAAAAATTGTTGCGGGTTCTCCCTTTTTTCCTTATAATTAACCGAATCAATATTTTGAGTTATAGGTATAATTAACCAGAAGGTGTTTCTCTCGTTAGAGCTGTAAAGTATGAAGGAGGTAGTGTTGTGAAGAAATTGTTTGTTGTTGTGATTCTCAGTCTGTTCCTGGTTCCCGTCTGCCTGGCGGATGGTGAAGTGTCTGTCCTGGTCATCGATTCCGGAACGGATTTCAGCCACCAGCTGCTCGATCCGGCGGCCGATCCCAACCTGGCGGAGTTGAACGGCGAAGAAGGAATCGACGACTCGGGAAGTGGCTATATCGATGATTTGTATGGCTGGAACTTCCCCAATGACAACCATGTGTTGTGCAACCTGGAGTACACCCCCCCGAGATATGATGATGTCATCAAGTTCATGGAACTCCTGGCTATCTTTCAGGAAGTAGGGCGTGACGGGATGGACCCCGCTGATTTCAAGATCCTGGTTAAACTCTACAACGATAAAGAGTTGCAGCCGTGGATTAACTTCACCGGCGGATGGGCTCATGGAACCCACGTGGCCGGTATCGTGGCCAACGAGAACACGTCTGTCCGGGTCAAGGCGCTCGCCCATCTTCCATCGGGAGAACCTCCTGCCAAACAAGCGGAAAAGCAGGCCGAAGAGGCGCTGAGACATTTCAATGTTCAGTACCGTTCCATCCGGACTCCCCGGGGACGCGCCCTGGAAGACAACCCCCTGCTGCCGCAGCTGATCGAATACTTCAAGCAAAATGGTCAACAGGCCGCCGCCGCCATCGAGCCCGAGGCCCGGTATATTGGCAGCCTGCAGCCCGACATTATCAACAACTCCTGGGGATCCCCCAACGGGAACCTCTGCAAGGTATTCAAGCAGAACATGATCCAGCACTGGGGATTTAAAGATCCCACCGATGAAGAGGTTCAGGAGCTCGTCAACCTGTACGCGACGCACGCACTGATGCCGCAGACCGAGGTTCTGTTCAAGTACATCCCCGACGCACTGATCGTCTTTGCCGCCGGCAACTCCACCGAGAATCACACCGGCAAGGTGAACTCACCCAGCGATGTTTCCTACACCAACAAGCTGGTGGTGGCTGCCACCAATAAGGATATCGCCATTGCCGATTTCTCCGATTACGGTGTCGAACAGGTAGACTTGGCTGTTCCCGGTGTTGGTATCGTGTCCAGTGTCCCCAACGGGAAAGTCTGTCCCATGAGCGGAACATCCATGGCGGCGCCGCTGGCGACCAGGTATGCTTCGCTGGTGCTGGCCGAGAACAAGTACCTGTCTCCCCAGGATCTGAAATCCATTCTGATGGAGACGGTGGACAAGAAGTCATGGCTGGCAGACAAAGTCGTGTCCGGAGGGGTTATCAACATCGAGCGGGCCAAACTGGCCGCAAATCTCATCAAGGAAGGCATGCCTCTTGAAGAGGCCTGCTTGAAAGCCCGCCAGGAAGTGGTTGATGTTCTGCCCGACACCATGCGGGGCGCACGTCCTCCGCGGTTCGACTCCGAGTTTGAAAAAGAGCTCTATAACTCCGGCGTGTGGTGATCCTCAACCAACCAACAAACAAAAAAAGCCCCTCCCTAACGGAGGGGCTTTTTTTTTGTAATAAAGGTTTATTGCAAGCCGGTTGTGTTTTCTGTTTCATCCGGAGTGCTCACGGCGCTTGCCATCCTGGCGCGCCTGCGCTAACGTTACCTTTTGCTTTCTACGCTTCTTGCTTGAGGGTGGGTGGTAATATCCTTATTACCGCTTGATCCCCAGGCGGTCGAAGATGAACGCATACTCGAAGGCCACATCTCTGAGGTAGTTGTGCAGGCCCGAGGCGCCACCGTGGCCGGCCACCAGGGTTATTTTCATAAGCAGCAGGTTGTGGTCGGTTTTGGATAAACGCAGTTTGGCTACCCATTTGAGCGGTTCCCAGTACATTACCCGCACGTCGTTGAGCGACGTGAGTACCAGCATGGTGGGGTAGTCCTTGTCCTCTATATTGTCGTACGGCGAATAGGACCTGATATAATCAAAATAGACCTTTTCATTGGGATTTCCCCACTCCTCGTACTCGGTCACCGTAAGGGGAAGTGACGCGTCGAGCATGGTGTTGAGGGAATCGACAAAGGGAACCTTGGCGATAACTACTCCGAACAGGTCGGGACGCATGTTGGTCACCGCCCCCATGAGCAGACCGCCGGCGCTTTCCCCACGGATAACCAGCTTGTCACTTGCGGTGAAGCCTTCCTTAATGAGGTGCTCAGCACAGGCAATGAAGTCGTTGAAGGTGTTTTTCTTTCTGAGCAGTTTTCCCTGCTTGTACCACAGTCTACCCATTTCCTCTCCGCCACGGACATGCGGGATGGCGTAGACGAATCCCCGGTCGAGCAGAGCCAGGCAGGTGGTGAAAAAATACGGGTCCGAATTAGAGCCGTAGGCTCCGTACCCTTCGAGCAGCAGAGGATTAGTTCCATTTTTCTTCAAAAGCTTTTTCTTGTACACCAGCGATATCGGGACTTTTGTTCCGTCCTTGGCCCGGGCAAAGACCCGTTCCGTACGGTAAAGGTCCGGTTCATAACCTCCGAGGACCTCTTCCTGCTTTTTGAGTTCACGCTCCCGGGTGTCCATGTTGTAATCGTAAACCGTTTCCGGTGTCACCAGGGAGGAGTAGGAAAATCTGAGCAGTTTGGATTCGAACTCGCGGTTTCCTTCCGGCCAGACGGTATACACCTTTTCGGGAAAATCTACGTTGTCCTCGGCGTCATTTTGCATATTTCTGATCTTGATTTTCGGCAGTCCTTCCGAGCGCTCGTAGATGACCAGGTAGTTCTTGAAAACGTCTATACCGTCGAGTTTTACCCATTCCCGGTGAGCGATAAGCTCTGTCCAGTTCTCTTTCCCGGGTTTACTTATCGGTGTTTGCATGAGTTTGAAGTTAAAAGCCCCGCCGTCATTGGTGACAATGAGAAACCGGCCGTCGTGGTGTTCCACCGAGTACTCCATCTGGTGCTGCCGGCGGTGAACGGGAGCAAAGGTCCCTTCGGGTGAGCCGGCTTCGAGGAAGCGGTATTCCGACGTGGTGTTGCTCTCCAGTGACAACAGGAGGTATTTCTCGTCCTTGGTTTTGGAAACGAAGAGGGAGTAGGCCTCGTTTTTTTCCTCAAAAATCTTAATATCTTTATCCTGCCCGGTTCCCAGAACATGCCGGTAGAGCCTGAAAGGACGGTTGGTCTGGTCGAGAGTCACGTAAAATATGGTCTTGTTGTCATTCGCCCACTCGCCGGTGGAGTCGGACCCCTTGATTTCTTCATCGTACAATGTGCCGGCTGCCAGGTCCTTGAAGTAAATAGAATACGACTCCGCCCCGGTGGTATCGACCGAATACATGAGCAGCCGGTGATCAGGGCTGACATCCAGAAGACCCAGGCTGAAGTACTCATGACCCTCGGCCAGAGAGTTTTCGTCAAGGATGATTTCCTCATCCGCCTCGAGACTTCCTTTTTTCCGGCAGTGGATGGCGTAGTCTTTCCCTTCCTCCGTTCGGGAATAATAGTAGTAATCGCCGCGTTTTTCAGGAACTGACAGATCGGTCTGCTTGATTCGGGAAAGCAGTTCCCTATACAGACGCTTCTGCAGTGGTTTGGTGTGCTGCATCATTGCTTCGGTGTACCGGTTTTCCGCCTTGATGTGTTCCTGGACCCGGGGATTGTCCTTCTCCCTCAACCAGAAGTAGTTGTCAACCAATATCTCCCCGTGAACGGTGCTCTGGTAGGGGATGACATCGGCCATGGGCGGTGAAGGTTTGAGCTTGGGTGATGAAGGTTTGGGCTTGGGCGGTGAAGGTTTGGGGGTATCGGCCAGACCCGGGGCCAGGGCGGCGCCGCAGACGAGTGCCCCGGTCATGAGCAGTAGAATAACCGGAAGCAGCCACTGGTTTTTGTATGTCCTGAACATTCAACCATCTCCTCGTGCATTGGATTACGTTGCGCAAACGCGCAATACGTTGCGCAAACGCGCAATACGTTGCGCAACAGATCGCGTGGATGCTACCCGGGTAGTATACTGCCGGGATTTGAGGGCCGTCAATTAGCTAATTGTCAAGTAACAATTAACAGGCAATAGTTGAAAACAGATAATGGTTTGTGGTTAATTGAAAGGCGGAATATAAATATTGAAAAATATTTAATCTTACACTTAGAATTTGAGGAGGCTTCAACAATGATAATCAAACGACACATTCCGCTTTGCTTTGCGCTCTTGCTTTGCCTGTGCCTGGGAAACGGACTTGCAGCCCAGGACTGGGATGATATGAGCTTGGAGGACCTGATGAACGTGACCGTGACTACGGTTTCAAAAAAGGCGGAGAAGGCCTCTGAAGCATCGGCTGTGATGACGGTTATTACAGCCGATGACATCAAAAAAATGGGGGCCCGGACGCTGGACGACGTCCTGAAAACGGTGGCCGGGATTTCCATCATTGAAACCTATTACGGGTATTCGTCCGTGACGTTCAGGGGAGTTCAGCAAACGCATTACAACAATAAAAGCCTGCTCCTGCTCAACGGGCACCCCATGTATGAAACCGTAGTTGGATCGTATTACGTGGAAGCCGTTCCGATAACCAGTATCAGCCGTATCGAGATAATCAGAGGCCCGGGATCGATAATGTACGGTACCAATGCGTTTGCCGGGGTTATCAACGTCATTACCAAGAAGGGAAATGACATAAAGGGCGCCGAAGTCAGTACCACCCTGGGTAGCTTTTCTACCAAGCAGTACGATTTCCTGATAGGCAGTGAAAATGACGATTTCAACCTTTCAATCGCCGGCAGCAACAAGGATGATGACGGTTATAAGTACAACGTTATCAGTGATGAAGGGGGAGCGTCCGGAGAACCCGTATATGGAATAGACCGGGATGCCTACGAAAACGATTTCAACAATACCCTGATCAATGTTCAATGGGATAACGTTTCCGTGCAGTTTTTCAACTGGAAACAGGAGAAGGACAAGTTCGGCCTGATCCCCAGGTTGTCCACTACCGGTGAAAGCCACCGGAAGGGATACGGGTTCGATGTGAGTTACATCAATGAACTTTCCGAAGACCGGGAAATCACCTTTTTCGTCTGGTACGACAAGATGAGCAAGACCGAGTGGATCGAACAGTATAATGCCACTATCGATGATCCTGATAATCCAGGACAGGATCTTGTTGTGCCCGCCCAGTTTTATCAGGAGTATTCAGGTGACAAACTGGGTTTCGATGTGCGGTACAACTACCCCGACGTGACCGAAAAAACAGATCTGCTCTGTGGTTTCGTGTACGAGGAACTGAATTCGGAGCCGTATTATTTCAAGTATGCTTCGGATATCGAAGTGAATGGAGCGGTTGCCGAAGAAGCAGGTCAAATCGATGCCGCAGCCAGTTCGTATCTGCAGAGCTACTCGACCTCGGAAAAATCATTTTACTTCCAGCCTACCCACAAGCCCAACGAGCGGACGACCATAACCGTAGGCGGGCGGTTCGTGGACAATGACGATACGGGTTCCGATTTCTCCCCATCGGGGGGTCTGGTGTACAAGATAAACGAATTGCTCATCGGCAAGCTGCTGTATGGAGAAGCCTACCGCTCGGCCAATTTCTTCGAAAAATATGTCGATGCCGAAGGAGTGCTGCAGGGCGATCCAAATCTCGCTCCCGAAAAGATCGAAACGATAGATTTACATCTGAACTATCAGAAGGACAACTACCTGTATCAACTCAACCCGTTTTTATCAAAAATTTCAAAATCGATAATCCGGGTAGGGGGCCAGTATGTCAACTCGGGAGGACAGGAAATCCAGGGTGTCTGCTTTGAAATGAAATCATTTGTTTCGGACCGGTTCGATTACTTCCTGAACATCACCTACCAGGAAGGGGAAGACAAGGAAACCGGCCTGGACATAAACGGCCTGGAAGAAATTGCCGGCAACCTGGGATGCAATTACAAGGTCCCGGATAAAAATCTTAATATCAACGCCAAATGTAAATACATCGGTGACAGGACTCTGGTTAACGGGGCAGGGGGAACGGTGGATGCGTTTCAGGTAATCGATGTAAAACTCTTGTGGGAGAACCGTTTTCCCAACACCGATCTTGCTATTACCGTTTACAATGTGTTTGATGAAAACTACTCATATCCGGAGTATATCCGGAGCAATATCAAGGAAATCCCGGGCGGACCAGGCCGGGCTTTCTACTTCACAGTTACTCACAGGTTTTAAGATCAAAAAAGAACACGAGCCAGAAAATAGTGTAATAAGGTAGGGAGAGTGCTGGTATGTCTTTTATCAAAATAAGCGCTGTCATCCTGATATTGACGGTTTTTTTTATTTTCATGTACACCTGTCCTTCAGGAGCAGAGGACGCGGATGCTAAACTGACCCTGCCCATGAAGTTCCAACAGGGAATTCTGTTCAAATGCCTGCCTCACGCCAAGGGCATCGTTTCCCGCGCTTCGGAAGCTTTAAAAATCGGTGTGCTGTACGATGAAGAGCACCTGGAGAGCAAAAAGGAGTTCGACCAGGTCTTTGCTGATGAGTTTCATACCAAGAAGATTGGTGATCTTCCGGTCAAGCTGATTTTTATTGACAAGTCAAACTACGATTTCTCGGAAACAGACTCGATCAATGACTATCTGCCCCGGCTGGAAGAATTTCCCAAAACCGATATCCTGTTCATCCTCTGTACCCTGACCGGAAAAGAAATTGAACTGTTGCTTCAGTTCACCACCGCGCGTAAAACCATGAGCGTCTCAGGTATCAAATTACTGGTGGACGCCGGTGTCAGCCTCGGTATTTTATTGAACCCGGAAACTAAAAAACCGCAGATGATAATATATCTGAAGACAGCGGAGGCGGAGGAGTGCAACTTCAACCCCCTGCTGTTCCGGTTGGCGAAAGTCATCAAGTAGGAGACCATACCAATGACAAAACGCGGAAGGTATCACAGCATCAAGTTCAAACTTATTTCGGTCATTCTCATCATGGTGGTGGTTTTCGCCGGATTCATTGCCTGTTTCTTCCCGGGGAGGGAAAAACGCCAGGCACTTGATTCGCTGAAAAACAAAGCGGAAAGCCTGGCCCACGTGGTCGGCTTCACCTCGAATATCGGCCTGGAATTCAACGACACATCAACCATCGATCCGGTAATCAAGGGACTGGAAAAAGACAAGGACCTTCTGTACGCGTATCTGGTGACGGCGGATAAAGAGGTATTTGTCAGCCACAATCCACGGGAAGCCGAGGTGGACCTGGAATCTATCGGTTTTTCCGACAAGATCGTCAGAAAACAGATTGGTGACGTATACCAGATATGCACTCCCATTGCGTCATCGAGTTCGGACGACATAGTCGGTTACCTGCTCCTGGGATTCTCGCTGGAGGAATTGCTCAGGCAGTCCGTCACCAATTTCTGGGTCGCCATCATAATCGGGCTGGTCTTCATTCTGGTTACCGTAGCGATGATCTTCCTGGTGAGCAGCAAAATCGTGGCATCGTTACAGAATGTCATCGACAAGATCGCCGGTCTTTCTCAAGGCAGGATTCTCGACCTCAAAAGGATCGACGAGGAGAGGAACGATGAGATCGGCGACCTGGTGCAAGCCTTCAATTCTCTGTTGCTGACGTTGACGGAGCTGGCCGAACAGGCGCAGATCATAGCGAATGACGATCTGTATAATACCAGACTCATGACCACGGCGGAGGGAGACCTATCAAGCGCTTTTGCTAAAATGGTGCTTAAGCTCAGGGCATTGACCGAGCAAGCCAGGCTCATCGCCGCGGACGACCTGGAAAATGAGTTCTTGAAGGACCGGGCCCAGGGAGATTTGAGTGGTGCTTTCGCCCAGATGGTCAGTAAATTTCGTAACCTGGCCAGACAGTCGAGAACCATTGCCGAGGGTAATCTGAAGAGCACGGTTTTGTCCACGGACAGCACCGGTACCCTGGGAGGAGCGTTTTCGGAAATGGTGCGAAATCTCAAGCCCCTGGCAGAGCAGGCGGAATTGATTGCCGCGGGAGAGCTTTCGGCCCCGGCGCTGCAGACGGCGATCAAAGGGGACCTGGGCAAAGCGTTCAAGGTGATGTCTGAAAACCTCAAGGAATTGCTGGGAAATATCCGGAAGGTCTCGGTCAAGATAAAACTCACCTTCTCTGAAATCCTGACGGCGGCTGAAAACATGATGGGGGCCACCCAGACCCAGTCCGACAAAATTACCGACACGTCAGCGGCAATAACCGAAATGAGCGCTTCAATTCAACAGATATCCGACAGTTGTAACCGGGCCGATCAAATGGCTACGGATGCCGAGGAATCGGCGGCCCAGGGTGCCGTGGCCGTTCAGGACACCATCGAAGGTCTCACTACGGTCACGGACATTATTCGCGAAGCCTTCGGAATGACCAAAAAATTGGGAGAAAAAAGCCTGGAGATAGGCAATATCATCGAGACCATAACAGAGATCAGCGAGCAAACAAATCTCCTGGCTCTCAACGCCGCCATCGAGGCGGCGCGCGCCGGAGAGCATGGCCGGGGCTTCGCCGTGGTGGCCGCGGAGGTAAGAAAACTTGCGGAGCGCACCGCTGCCAGTGCCAAGGAGATCGGCGAGATCATTGCCACCATCCAGACGGAAATAGCATCGATCAACAACGCTATGGATAAATCAAACAAGGCAGCTACGCGGGGCAAAGAATTGGCGGAAACCCTGGATGGAGCGTTCTCCAACATCCAGGTCAGCGTCAAGAAAAGCACTGCCAGTATGGAGCAAATTGCGCAAGCCATGTCACAGCAAGCGGATGTGTGTGATGAAATCGTGGGGGCTATCGACACCATAACTATCGCAGTCAAGGACACCGATTCCAGGAGCAACCACCTGCTTAACCAGGTGGAAGCCATGAAAGAAACGGCGGAGAATCTTGACTCGCAGATAAAGAAATTCAAAATCTAGACATGGCCGCTCAGCATAAACATATCTATGAACCCGGAATCAGTACCGACCTGATCTATCAGTTATTGGCTCTGCCCATAGCCGGATCTGTGCTGCATATAGGAGCCCATCCTGATGACGAAGACGTGGGTTTAATTTCGTATTTCGTCCGTAAGTACGGGGTGAGGGCCGTGTACTGGTCTGCCAATCGTGGAGAGGGTGGCCAGAACAGAATAGGGCCGTACAGCGACGAAGCCCTGGGTGTCTACCGAACCTGGGAGAGCCTGGAAGCACGCGCCGTGGACGGTGGAGAATGCCTGTTCGGTCCGTTTTACGACTTCGGGTACAGCAAGAACGGGGAAGAATCACTGGCCAAGTGGGGCAGGGAAAACGTGGTTCGGGAAATCGTGCGGGCCATCCGGATCATTCAACCACAGGTGGTTATTGCCCGGTGGAGAGGTGAAGCAGGCGATTTTCACGGTCAGCACCAGGCGGTGGGGGAAGCCACCTATGAAGCCTTCGAGTCCGCCGGTAATCCGAACCGGTTCATCGAACTCAAGCAGCAGGGACTGGCGGCCTGGCAGCCGTTGAAGTTATATCATTCCACGGATAATTCCGGCGGTGACCTGACCGCCGGTGGAGCGGCAAATCTGACCGGGGGATTCAACTCTGCCTACGAGCGGGACGGCTTCGTTAGAATCAACACCGGGGAGTTCGACCCGATCTCTGGAGGAACGTATCAGGAGAGGGCCTGGCTGGCTTATAACAAATATCAAACCCAGGCCATGGGAATTGCTCCGAATCCTGGAGATTTTTATTACTATTTCCAACTCCATAAAAGCCTGGCTGCTGCGGAGCAAAAGGAGCAGAGCCTGTTTGATGGAATCGATATCACACTGACGGGACTGGCCGATCACCCGGGCGGCGGTTCTGTGTTTTTACGGGATAGCCTGTCCCGGGTAACATCGTTGACCACCAGAGCGCTTGAAGAGTTCAGGGCGGACGATCCGATGGGTGCTTCCAACCTTCTGCTGGAGGCCCTATCGCTGCTCAGGAAAACCAGTACTGAACTGAGCAGCCAGGACATGGACGACGAAGCACGCCTGGCCATCCTTTACTTTCTCTCCGGTAAGATGAGAGATTATGAGCGGGTTATCGCCAGCTGCCTGGGCTTCAAGCTGGAGATCCTGGGGGACCATTCGCGCATCATCCCGGGAGAGCGTATGCGGGTTACTACCAGGTTATGGAATAACCGGGAAACTGACATAGACCAGGTTCGATTCAAGGCCAACCTTCCCGACGGTTGGACGGCCAAACCAGTTGCCACAGAAGAAGGAACACGAGAAACAGCCACAACACTCATCCGGGACTTCGAGTTTACCGTAGCGGAAACCGCCGATCTCAGCTGTCCGTACTGGCTTCTCAACCCCCGGGAAACCTACCTGTATCCGTGGCCAAAGGGTGAACCGTCAAGCCGGCCCTTCGGTCTTCCTCCTGTGGGTGTGAATTGTGAAATCTCCTTCGGTTCCCACCTGCTTACACTTCGGGAACCGGTGGTTTGCAGGGAAGCGTTTCCCGGCGGATTTCGTGAACTGCCGCTGGCGGTCATACCGCCGATATCGTTGCAGCCCAAGTCGAGCTGTGAGTTCAGGCAGGTCAGGGACAAACAGCAGTGCCTGGAGCTGCAGGTAGTTGCCCGGAACAACGCCGGTCATGCTGTGGAAGGGATACTGGAGCTGGAGGTGCCGAAGAGCTGGAACGTGGAGCCGGGAAAAATCAACCTGAGCCTGCCGGCATCGGGGGGCACGGAAACGGTCCGGCACACCGTCGGTATACCGGCTGGAACGCCTGCCGGACGGTATTATCTTCGGTATACGATCAGATACGGCAACCGCGATTACGCCGTGGTGGTCAATCCGGTAAGGATGGGAACTCCCGGCTTACCGGGTCCGGCTGACGAATCGACCTGCATCAAAGAAGAGTACATTATCAAGCAGTCACGGGTCATGATCAACCTTCTTGACGTTACCTTCGTGGAAGGGCTGCGCTATGCCTATGTCAAGGGCGCCAAGGAGGAAGTCCCGGAAGCTCTTGCTCCCCTGGGTATCGACTTTCACATAATCGGCGACGAAGAGATGGGGTATATCGACCTGAGTGAGTTTAATGCTGTCGTCATCGGGCCGAATGCCTACCTGGTGCGCGAAGAGCTGAGAAAGTACTCTTCCCGGTTTCTCGAATACATCCAACAGGGTGGCACTCTCATCGTGCAGTTCCAGGGATACCGCTATCAGACACCGGGATTCACCCCTTATCCCTTTTCTTACAATCAGCCCCACGACCGGGTCACCCACGAGGAGGCGCCCATTACTATCCTGGACCCTCAACACGTCCTCTTCCGGCTGCCCAACGCTGTGAGTGTCAATGATTTCGATCACTGGATCCGTGAACGCGGGCTTTATTTTTTCGGAAAGCACGATAAGCGTTATCACACGCTGCTTTCCTGCTGCGACCCGGGAGAGGAGGCCAAGCCGGGCGGCTTTGTGGAGTGTCAGTATGGCAAGGGCACCTTTGTCTATACCGGGTATTCTTTCTTCAGGCAGCTTCCAGCGGGAATAGAGGGAGCATTCCGGCTGTTTGCCAACATTCTGGCGCTGCCCGAGGCAAGAATCCTGGAGCGGGTCGATTTCCTGAAGAAAATATCGCTGTTCTCGCTGTTGACCGATAAACAGCTGGATTCCGTTGCCCGGATCCTGTCCGAACGCTGGGAAGAGGATGGCACCTACATCTGCCGGCAGGGAGATTCCGGGGATGAATTGTATATCGTCTACCTGGGGCAGATCGAGGTACTCAAAGAATCGAATGATTCGGAAAAGCGGATTTACCTGGCCCAACCCGGTGATTGCCTGGGAGAGATGGGGATATTGGCCGACGTTCCGAGAACGGCATCTCTGCGTACCCTGGGTGATGTGCAGCTACTCGTTATCAAGGGGACTCACTTCTTATCACTCCTTCGCCAGAATCCGGACATATCCATCCAGGTCATCAAGCTTCTGGTAAACAGGCTGGCTTCGTCAACCGGATAGGTACTACGCTATGAAAATCGGGATTATGTGCCATTCCAGTTTCGGGGGAAGCGCAAGAATCGGTACCTGGCTCGCCACTCACCTGGCGGGAAGAGGGCACACGGTCCATCTTTTCACCCGGACCGTTCCCTTTGGCAGCTGGGATCCTGATACCAGGGTGATATTGCACCGGATAGTGCCCGAGCACGAAAACACCTTTCATCCAACGACACTGCGAGCCGTCTGGCCGCCGGAGGAGTACCGAAAGTTTCTGGAAATGGTATTGGGAGTGATTTCGCGCGAGCAGCTGGATGTGCTGCACTTCCATTACGCCATGCCCTTCGCATCCATCGCAGAAAAGGTTAAGCGGCACCTGGGAAAGAAGGCCCCGATACTGGTTGGCACACTGCATGGAACGGACGTTACCGTTTGCGGGCGGGACTCTTCCATCAAGCCTTCCCTGGTCAGGGCACTTAACGCTTTGAACGTTATAACCACTGTCTCGCAGAGTCATGCTGACGTGGCCTGCGAAGTGTTTGGATTCCGCACTCCTCCGGAGATTATTCCCAACTTCGTGGATCTGTCACGGTTTCGTCCCCTCGAAGATTTCTTCAAAGGCAGTCGAATGACTGCATCGGGCAGCCGAACAGCGGCTCCGGATCCTCCTGAAAAAACGATTACCAGGGGCAGAATCGTCCATGTGTCAAACTTCCGGCCGGTAAAGGCCCTGGAGTGCCTGGCACAGGTTTTTATCGAAATCCGCCAGTGTATCGACGCCGAACTGTGGCTGGTGGGAGACGGGCAGGATATGGAGAGGATCGAGCGGATTTTCAAGCGGACCGGGGTGGAGAAAGCTGTTTACTTCTGGGGAATCCGCCGCGACGTAGCTCCGATACTGGCCCAGGCTGATGTTTTTCTACTGTCAAGCCACTGGGAGAGCTTTTCCCTGGCTGCGCTGGAAGCCATGGCGTGCGGTGTCCCGGTGGTCGCGCCCCGGACGGGCGGGATTCCGGAAGTCGTTCCGCATGGCCAGGTTGGTTTTCTCTATCCCGTGGGTGATTATACTGCCGCCGCCGGCTTTGTCACCCACCTCCTCAATCATCCCAGGGAGTTGCGCAAAATGGGGGAAAACGCCGCCCGGCACGCCTGGAAGTATGACGCCGAAAAGGTAGTGGGTGAATATGAAACCCTGTACCGGGAACTGCTGGTATCGGGAAGACTGCCTTTTGACAAAATCCACGCAAAAGAGGTGAAACAAACACGTGAATCCATACGGTCCCGAAGCGTTCTTTGACCTGTCGGACACACCAGCCTCCGGGCTGTTCAAGGATCTTCAGTACGTGTGGGAAGGGGTCGCCTCCTTACCTGGTTTCATTGAGAGCATCATAGAGCCGGGGATTATGGGAGACGTGGAAGACGGGGCATGGCTCGAACCCGGGAACGTGCAGCTCGGTGAAGGAAGCACGGTACAGCGAGGAGCAATTATTCACGGTCCGACCATTATCGGGAGAAACACCGTGATCCGAAGCGGAGCGTTCATCCGGGGACATGTGATGATCGGCGACGGGTGTATGATCGGGCACGCCACCGAGCTTCGCCATCTTCTCGTTCTCGACGAAAGCAATATCCCGCACCTCAACTGTTTTTTTACCTCGTTGCTTGGCAACCGCGTGAAGATAGGCGGTTGCACGCACACCGCCAACATGCTTCTGAAGGGCAAAGAGGTGGAAATTCGTATCCGGGAAGGTGATAAAACACTGTCGTTTCCCACCGGACAAACACTGTTCGGAACGGTCATCGGAGACGACTCCAACGTGGCGGGAGTCTCCATCCTGCAGGCGGGAAGTGTGCTGGGACGCCGCTCCGTGGTGTATCCCCAGTGCTCGGTAAGCGGTTATGTGCCTCCCGGATACATGGTAAGACCAAAATCCGTTCCCTTCGAAATCGTGCCGAGGAAGTGATGTATGAGCGATCACGTTGACATTCGGGATCAGGTTGATACTCTTGATCATGCTGATATCTTGATTTTTTCCCCTCATCCCGATGACGCGGAAATCGGTTGCGCCGGTAGTATCATCCTGGCAGTACAACAGGGCCTGCGCGTGGTCATTGCCGACCTGACCGAAGGGGAAATGGCCAGCCGCGGTACGCCGGAAAGCCGGAGCGTGGAGCGTAGAGAAGCTACCGCGCTGCTTGGCGTGGGCCGCCGCATATCTTTGCATCTGCCTGATACACGCGTGGGAGAGGATGATTCCCACCGGTTGGCCCTGATTGATGTCATCCGTGCCACTAAACCCCGCCTGGTGCTGGCTCCGTATGGGGAAGACAAGCATCCCGACCATGCTGCAACGGGAAGGCTGGTGCGGGAAGCTTCGTTCCTGTCAGGGATCGAAAAGCTCGGGAGAGGGAAGATACACCGGCCCGAACGGCTCATTCACTACATGATTCACCAGCCGTTTACTCCGTCATTCGTGGTGGATATATCATCGGTCTGGTCCAGGAAAATAGAAGCCCTCACTGCCTACCGCAGTCAGTTCGATAATGACTGCTCCGGCGTGCAAACAGTCCTGAGCAGGCCTGAATTCATGGAGTTCGTCGAAGTGAGGGCCCGCTGGTTCGGCGCCATGATAGGCGCCCGGTACGGAGAGGCTTTTTTCTCCAGCACTCCGGTGGCTCTGGAAGGATTACCTTCGCTAAAAGCTGGTAATGCAGACACTGGAAGTTTGCCGCCGTACAACCCGTTTATATAATTCTTTTTGTGGTTTCTTCTCGTTCGTTGCCGCTGCGCCCACCACAGAGTAAATCATCGTTCCTTGTCACCGTTACCACCCTCTTGATATACCGACAATCATCGAGTAACATTTGTACATGACCGACGCACCCGGGAAAAAATCGTTGATTGTACTGATAAGACTCTTTTTTAAAAGGACCATCAGGTTTATCAAGCACGACATCTGGTACATACCGTTGAAGCAGTTGCACTGGACCAAGACCCTCCTGGTAAAATCGTTGAGGATCGTCCTGCTTGCCCTCAGGGAGTTCGGCGAGGACAAGTGCC
Organism: uncultured bacterium; assembly: GCA_964432985.1. GTDB lineage: Bacteria > Muiribacteriota > CAYSPT01 > CAYSPT01 > CAYSPT01 > CAYSPT01. The sequence goes on along the minus strand of CAYSPT010000013.1, from coordinate 45,398 downwards.
ATCTCAGGGCTTCGGCACTTACCTTCTACTCTCTTCTTTCCATCGTTCCCATGGTGGCCATGGCTTTCGGGGTGGCCAAAGGGTTCGGTCTTGACAAAGTGCTCGAAGAACAAATCGTGACGCAGCTTTCCGGCCAGGAAGAAGTGGCCATGAAGATCATCAATTTTGCCCGCTCGCTTCTCGAGGAGACCAAGGGAGGTCTTATCGCCGGAATCGGTATCATGATCCTGTTTTTCACCATTTTCAAGGTGCTGGCTCATATCGAGCATTCCTTCAATGATATCTGGGGAGTCAAGAGCCCGAGAAATATCGGTCGGCGGATAGGCGATTACCTGGCCATCATGGTAGTGTGCCCGCTGCTGTTCATCATGTCCAGCACGGTCACCGTGTTCCTGGAGACCCAGGTGGCGCAACTTACCCAGAAGGTGGAGCTTATCGGGACCATCAGCCCCATTCTCTTCCGGGTACTCAAGCTGGTGTCACTGTACGTAATCTGGACCCTGTTCAGCTTCATCTACATTTTTGTCCCCAATACCAAGGTAAACCTGAGCTCCGGGATACTGGCCGGGCTGGTGGCCGGTTCCATGTACCAGATGGTCAACTGGTCGTACATCAAGTTCCAGGTTGGGGCAGCCAAATATGGTGCAATTTACGGCAGTTTCGCGGCGCTGCCCCTGTTCTTGATCTGGCTCCAACTGAGCTGGTTGATCGTATTGTTCGGGGCTGAGATCTGTTTCGGCCATCAGAACGTCGAAACTTACCAGCTGGAGCCGGCCAGCCAGCGGGCCAGTTTTTCATTCAAAAAACTGCTGGCCCTCACGATTACGCACCTGGTGGTCAGCAAATTTCAACGGGGAAAAAAACCCGCCACAGCACCGCAAATAGCCCATGAGTTGGAAATCCCCATACGTCTCGCCCACGATATCCTCTACGAACTGGTGGAGGCGGCCATCCTCATCGAGACCGCCGCGGAGATCCAGGAGGAAGTCGGCTATAATCCGGCCAGGGCGATCGATTGCATTACCGTGGGGTACGTTATCGACAGTCTCGAGCACCTGGGATTTGAGAGCATTCCGGTCCAGGGCTCCGAAGCACTGAGTAAATTATCAAATACGCTGAAGTCCATCAGCGATAGCATTCAAACGTCGCCAACCAATATTCCGCTAAAAGATATTTAGCGTTTGAAGCTATCTTTTAAAATGTATGCCTACCGGCGCGTATCTGAAGTTTCTACTGCCATAGTCCTTCAAGCCATCGTATGAAAAAGATCGTTGAGATACCAATTATTACAAGGAAGATCCCCAGGTAGAGAGCATCCTTCCCTTTTTTTACTTCAGACATGCCCTCTCTCCCGGGAGTTTCGGTCAGATACGATACATCAATTTTGGTTTTCCTGGTCACGATGGATTTAATCCCCCAGACAATGAGAAAGACCGCCAAAAGATATCCGAATATACTGGCAGATTCAGGACTTTCAAAATCTGGAATAAATAAAAAAACGGAAGTAAGAGGTACTAAATTCATTGATACAAAACCCTCCTTACATAAGACTCAACCATATATGCCAAAAATTTAAATCCAATTAAATATAATAACTATATATAGATTTGACAATAGAAAGATAAAAATGACATAATGGTGCGTTACATTTTTAGAAAGGTATGTCACTTTCACTACTACATTCTATAAGAGGGAGGTAGGCGGCGTGAGAAAAGTTTTATGTGTGGCGCTCGTGGTACTGGTTTCGGCGGGAATCTGCTATGCCAACGATCTGGATGAGCGGTACGGGGCGAGAAACATCCCCACCGAAGAGGTTGCCAGGTTGTGGAAAGTGTTTGAGATGGTGGGAGATCCTCCCCAAATACTCACCGGGCCGGGAGTGAAAGACCTGCTTGATCAAATAAAGTGGGAGAACAATGATAAAGCAAAGGGAATCGGCAGTCCCAACGCCATCAAGGGCGGTACGCTTCGGTACCCGATTACCAGTTACCCGGCTACCCTGAGAACCGTGGGCAAGAACAGCAACAGCACCTTCAATACGCTGCTGGAAGGCCTGACCTACGAATCTCTGCTGGGCACGCATCCGATCAGCCTGAAGTACGTGCCCGCCCTGGCCAACCGGTGGTTTATCGCCCAGGACAAGATGACCTTCTTTTTCAAGATGGACCCCCGGGCCCGGTTCTCCGACGGGAAGCCCGTAACCGCCTACGATTACGTGGCCTCCTATGATCTTTACACAGACGAAGGCATTCAGGACCCGTTTCAGAACGACTACTGGAAGAAGTACGAGCGTCCCATTGCCCTGACCAAAGATGTGGTCATGGTCAAGTCCAAGCAGCTCAACTGGCGGAGTTTCCTCTCCTGCGCCGCCTCGCTGCCCGTGCTCCCGCAGCACTTCATCGGCAAGATAACGGGCAAGGAGTACCTGGAAGAGTACCAGTTCAAGCTGATGGTGGGGAGCGGCCCCTACGTTTACATGGACAGCAAAACCAACATCAATGTCACCATGAAACGCCGCGACGACTGGTGGGGTGATCAGCTGGAACTCAACCGGGGGACCAGCAATTTCGGAACCCTCATCTTCGAGTGCATTACCGACGAGAACCTGATGAAGGAGAAGCTCAAGAAGGGTGACCTGGACTTCATGCAGGTGGGAATCGCCCGGGAGTGGCACCAGGATTTCACCCCTGGGCAGATGGACAAGATCGCCAGGGGCTGGATCCAGAAACGGAAGATTTACACTCACAAGGCCGCCGGAACGTCAGGGCTGGCCTACAACATGCGCAAACCCCCCTTCGACGATATCAAGGTTCGAAAAGCCATAGCCCATCTGTACAATCGCGAACTCATGATGGAGAAGCTCTTTTTTAACGAGTACATCTATACCGACTCTTTCTACGCGAACTCACCCTACGAGAGTGATGACCATCCCGAGATCCGCTACGATCCCGACGAGGCCATCGATCTGCTGGAGGACGCCGGCTGGTCCCAGGCGGACATCAATGATGACGGTTACCTGGTCAAGGACGGACAAGTCTTCGAAATTACGCTCCCGTATGTGGGGAAATCGAGTGAACGGATCTACACCATCTTCCAGGAAGATCTCAAGGAAGTGGGCATCAAATTAAGCTTGAAAAGTATCACCTGGGCCACCCTGATCAAGGACCTGGGAGAGCGGAGTTTCAGCCTGATACCCATGGGATACACCGGGCTGATCTTTCCCAACCCGGAGTCATCCATGCACTCCAAGTTCGCCGACCTGAAAGACAATAACAACATCTGGGGCTTTAAAAACGCACGGGTAGACGAGATCTGCGATAAATACCCGCTGATGTTCGATCTTCAGGAGCGGATCGCGGCCGTCAAGGAAATTGACAGTATCGCCACCAAAGAGTACCTGTGGTGCTTTGGGTGGTACGCTCCGCACACCAGGATACTCTACTGGAACAAGTTCGGAGCGCCGGCGTTTTTGCTCAGCCGTTTCGAGCGGGACACCGTGTCAATCATATCCTACTGGTGGTTCGACGCCGAAAAGGAGCAGAAACTCAAAACAGCCATTGCCAAGGAAGAGACCTTCCCCCAGGACGGGACTACGTATTATAAGGGGATAGACATCAAGTACTGGGATGCGTATATCAAGGAGCATGGGGAATCGGAGCTCGGGGAGTTTTAACGTGGTGAATTCTTCACGCACACCGGGGCTTCGCGTACATGTAAGGTGCAGTTGTACAATGGACAGTATTTAGGAGGACCAGTCGATGACAGCTTATTTCATTCGCAGGTTTCTCCTTGTGATTCCCACCTTTCTCGGCATCACCTTCCTGGCGTTTACCGTTTACCGGTTCGTGCCGGGCGGTCCGGTAGAGCAGGCTATCGCCGCCTACCAGATGCAGATGGGCGCTGCCGGCGGCGGTGAAGCCGGCGCCTCTTCATCAGGCGGGGGCTCAGGAACCGACCAGGTGACCATGTCCCCCGAGATGGTGCAGAAACTCAAGGAGATCTATGGATTCGACAAACCGTTTTACGTCGCCTACCTCATCTGGTTGAACAAGCTTTCTCCGCTGGGATTCAACCTGGAGAAGGAAGGATTCATGAAAACGGTGCTCAGCTTTCACCCCAAGTGGCCGGACATGGGAGTGTCAGACACATACTCCCGCCCGGTCTTTGACGTGATTTCGGAGCGATTTCCGATTTCAATCAGGTTTGGCCTGATCGGCTTTATGCTTTCCTACCTGGTCTGTATACCGCTGGGAGTTTGGAAGGCGGTAAAACACGGAGAAGTGTTCGATTGGGGCTCCAGCGTGGTGGTTTTTATCGGGTACTCCATCCCCGGCTGGGTGCTGGGAATCGTGCTGCTGGTGTATTTCGGCGGCGGCTCGTTCTGGCAGATCTTTCCCCTGGGGGGGATCCACTCCCCCAGTTACGATGACCTGGGATTCTGGCAGCAGTGCTGGGACACGGTTTGGCACATGGTGCTGCCGGTCCTGTGCTACATGGTGGGGTCATTCGCCACCCTGACCATCCTGATGAAGAACAGCCTGATGGAGAACCTGGGACAGGACTACGTCAGAACAGCATTTGCCAAGGGACTGAGCGAAAAAAAAGTCATCTTCGTTCACGCCCTGAGAAACTCGCTCATTCCCATCGCCACCGGGCTTGGACACCTGTTCTCGCTGATTCTGGCCGGTTCCTACCTGATCGAAAAAGTATTCAACATCCACGGGTTCGGCCTGCTGGGCTACTCGTCGCTCATTGCCCGTGACTACCCGGTCATGCTGGGTATCCTGGTCATCGCGTCGATCCTGAAGCTGTTCGGAAACATCATTTCCGACTTTCTCTACTGCATGATCGATCCGAGGATCAGGTTCTCATAGGAAAGGGGGAATAGACATGTCATTCTTAGCTAAACTCAAACCTTCGCAACTGTTCTCCCCAATTTTTCTGAAACGGTGCCGCAAATTTACCACGCTGAAGCGGGGATACTACGCGTTCATCATCATCATCATTCTGTATGGCGCTTCCTTTTTCTCGGAGTTCCTGATCAATTCAAACCCGCTGTGGGTGACCTATAAAGGGAAGAAGTACTTCACCTGTTACGACATCGTCAAGCTCAAGAAGGATGTCCTGGACGAGTACAAGGTACTGGCGGAAAGAGCCTCGGACTTGAGGAAGAAATCGAAGATGAAGAAGTTCCTCCCCGAGGAGCGAACACAGTACAAGGCCGACGCCAAGGTCGCCCGGGCGGAATCACGGCAGGTGATGAAGATCAAACGGGCTCTTTCCAACGGCCGGGCTCTCAAGGTGCTGCTGGAGGAACTGAATCCCAATTACAGTGTTACCCTGGCACCGTACCCTTTCGGCCCCATCGAGTCACTGCTCACCGAAATGGCAGCCGGGATCAATCCGCCGACGCGTCCGGACAAGACGCACTGGATGGGGACCGATGACCGCGGCCGGGACGTCTTCGCCCGGCTGATATACGGGTTCAGGACGGGCATATCTTTTTCGCTGGTGGTCACCGTCATAACCTACATCATCGGTATTTCTCTGGGAGCCGTCATGGGCTATTATGGCGGCAAGTTCGATCTCATGGTACAACGCTTCGTTGAAGTCTGGTCGTCCATGCCGTTTCTCTACACGGTGATGATCGTGGCGGCTGTCATGGAGCCTAACTTCATGCTGCTGGTGGTCATTCTCACCCTGTTTGGCTGGATGGGTATGACCTACTATATCCGCGGCGAGTTCTACCGCGAGAAAAACCGCGACTACGTTCAGGCGGCCATTGCCATGGGGCAGAAGGACTACAAGATCATTTTCAAGCACATTCTGCCCAACTCCCTGACGCCGGCCATATCGTTCGCTCCCTTCGCGGTGGTGGGTAACATAAGCTCCCTGGTCAGCCTGGACTTTCTGGGATTCGGGCTGCCGGCTCCCACTCCCAGCTGGGGTGAACTGCTGGGGCAGGGGCTGGGCAACCTGGATGCCTGGTGGCTGGCCATGTGCCCCCTGGGCGCCCTGTTCTGCACGCTGCTGCTGGTGTCGTTCATCGGTGAAGCGGTGCGAGAGGCCTTCGATCCCAAGGTCTACTCGCGGTTGAGATAGGTGATGACCATGATAGAACGAAAAGAACTGCTAAGAGTCAGTAACCTGAAAACCTATTTTAAAACCGAAGCCGGCATCGCCAAAGCGGTTGATGGAGTGGATTTCAACATCTACGAGGGCGAGGTGCTGGGGATCGTCGGCGAGTCCGGTTCGGGAAAATCGGTGTCCTCTCTTTCCATACTGCGCCTGATCCCCAATCCTCCCGGCGAGATAGTCGGCGGGGAAATCATCTTCAGGGGAGTGGACCTGCTCAAGCTGAGCTACCCGCAGATGCGCAAAATCAGGGGCAACGACATTGCCATGATCTTCCAGGAGCCCATGACCAGCCTGAATCCGGTGTTTACCATCGGCAAGCAGATCATGGAGCCCATCATGCTGCACCAGAACAAGACCAAGCACGAAGCGATTGAAATAGCCGTGGAGATGCTTGATCTGGTGGGGATACCTTCTCCCTGGGAGCGGCTGTGGGAATACCCGCACCAGTTCTCGGGGGGGATGCGGCAGCGGGCCATGATCGCTATGGCCCTGGCATGCAACCCCTATTTGCTCATAGCCGACGAGCCCACCACGGCGCTGGACGTGACCATCCAGGCCCAGATCCTGGACCTGATGCTGGAGATGAAAGCAAAGAAATCCGAAGCAGCCATTCTGCTGATAACCCACGACCTGGCGGTAATCGCCGAGACGTGCCAGCGGGTGGTGGTCATGTACTGCGGCATGGTCCAGGAGATTGCTGATGTGGAGCCGCTGTTCGAAACTCCGAAGCATCCGTATACCATCGGGCTTTTAAAATCGCTTCCGTCCTTCAGTGGACAGCGGGACCGCCTGTACGCTATCAGGGGCAGTGTCCCGAGCATCCTGGAATTACCGCCGGGCTGCTCTTTCTCGAACCGGTGTGATGAAGCAATGGGCATCTGTACCCGGGAAATCCCCCCCCTGCGGGAAATCGAGCCCGGTCACTTCGTCAGGTGCCACCTGTACAGCGGACACGCTGGGAAATAAGGGGGGGATGAGACCATGACAGAGAAAAAAACCAGGGAAAAAGCAAAAAGCAAATCACGTTTAACAGTCAGGGATCTCGAGGAGAAGCTGTCGTCGGCGGAGCAGAAACTCCTGCACGCCGAGCAGCGTATCACCCGGCTGGAACACAAGCTGTCGGGCGTGGAGAACACCCTGCTCGATGTGAGAAATCTCAAGAAACATTTTCCGGTACTGGGAGGTGTTTTAAGGCGCCAGGTGGCCACCGTCAAGGCGGTTGACGGAATCTCATTTAAACTGAAGGCCGGTGAAACCATGGGGCTGGTGGGTGAGTCGGGCTGTGGCAAATCGACCGCCGGGCGAACGATCATCGGACTCTACCGGGCGTCGTTTGGTGAGGTAATGTTCCGGGATGCCGGCACCGCCGTCAATCTCACCAAGCTCAGCCGAAAAGAGATGCAGCCCTACCGTGCCGAGATCCAGATGATCTTCCAGGACCCGTACAGCTCGCTTAATCCCCGCCTGACGGTAGGGAACATCATCGAGGAGCCCATGCGTATCCATCCCCACAAGATGGACATGAACTACCGCGACAAGGTAGTCTGGCTCATGGAGAAAGTTGGGCTGCGTTCGGACCAGATTGACCGGTACCCTCACGAGTTCTCCGGCGGCCAGCGGCAGCGTATCGGCATCGCCCGGGCCCTGTCGACCAACCCGAAGATCATCATCGCCGATGAACCTGTCTCGGCGCTGGATGTGTCGGTGCAAGCCCAGGTTATCAACCTGATGCAGGATCTGCAGAACGAGTTCGGTCTGGCTTTCATCTTTATCGCACACGATCTCTCGGTTGTCAGGCATATCAGCAACCGTATTGCGGTCATGTACCTGGGAAATATCGTGGAGATCGGTGACGCCGAAGACGTCTACAACAGCCCGCTGCATCCTTACAGCAAGGCGCTTCTCTCCTCGGTGCCCGTACCAGATCCGAAAGCGAAAAAGCAGGACCGGATCATCCTGGAGGGAGACGTACCTACACCGCTTAACAAGCCGTCGGGGTGCGGATTCAGGACCCGCTGTCCCATGGCAAAACCGACGTGCTCGCGGCTGATACCGGCCCTGGAAGATAAAGATGTCGATCACCTGGTAGCCTGTCCGTTCGTATGAGCAGTACGTGTAAAAAGCAAGGCTTGTTTTATGAAGATAGGGTATCCTTGTATCAACCGTACTCTGCCGTGCAGGTGCAATAGGACGTTTCGGCTCAAGTCGTATTCCGAGAGCCGGTTGATTAAAACCGTTGGGGACAATCTCGACTGCCTGCTGCAGATTCTCAGGTACAATGTCGAACACAATATCTTGTTTTTCAGGATCACCTCGGACCTGGTTCCCTTTGCTTCCCATTCCGTATACCGGTTCGATTGGGAAACACATTTCAGGGACCTGTGGAAGGAAATCGGCGGATACATTTGTTCCAACGGCCTCAGGATATCCATGCATCCGGACCAGTTTACCCTTATCAACCCGGTGGATGAGCAGATGTTGCACCGCAGTATCAGGGAACTGCGTTACCACGCCCGGGTGCTGGACTGCATGGACCTGGACGGCACCGCCAAGATCCAGATACACGTGGGTGATGTTTTGGGGGACAAACAAGCCGGCCTGGAGGAGTTTGCCAAACGGTTCTTCCGCCTCGACAGCTTTATAAGGAAACGGCTGGTGGTGGAAAACGACCACTGCAATTATACCCTGTCTGACTGCCTCCATCTCAACGCCATGACCGGTATCCCGGTGCTGTACGATTATTTTCATCACGAACTGAACTCATCCGGAGAATCGCTGCCCGATGTCCTGGAGCAGGTTTCACGGACGTGGAGCGAAGAAGATGGGATTCCCATGGTGGATTACAGTTCCCAGCTTCAAGGGGAGCGAAAAGGACGTCATGCAGAAACGCTCGATGAGGATGATTTCAAGATGTTCCTCGAGGAGAGCCGTCCCCGGGATTTTGACTGCATGCTGGAAGTAAAAGACAAGGAAACAAGCGCTCTGAAAGCCATCGGGATCGCAGCAGGTGATCCCAGGTTCGAGTACCGGTAACCGTGTGGTACCGGACTAATTATCTTTGCCGTTTGGGTGCTGTTTTGCTGCTTTTTGCGCTTCCTGGAAAAACCTGCCGAGTTCATTGAGGAGCTCGGCAAGCCCCTGGTTGTCGCCTTCAAAAGAATCACCTATGACCGCCAGGGCCCGCTTATAGAACTCTTCCGCTTCGTTCAGTTTCCCGATATCACGGTAATGGCGGGCCATGATGAGAAAAGGATTGTTCAGGTGAAACTGGTTCTTGCCGCCAGTCAGGGAGCGGATGTCGAGAATCTGCTTGTAGAGGATTTCAGCTTGCTGGCTGTTTCCCATTACCCGGTGCACCCTGGCCAGATCGCCGAGATAGGGAAGCAGTAACGGCTGGTTTTCGCCGTACAGCTGCACACTCGTTTCCAGAATACGCCGGTAGATGACTTCCGCCCGGAGAAGTTTGCCTTGCTTCTCGTAGAACCCGGCCTGACTGCGCAGCAGGGTGATCAACAGGATATTACCGGATCCCAGAGCTTTCTTAAAATTATCAACCGCCCGGACATAGAGGGATTCTGCCTGGTCATACTCGTCCAGGTCTGTGTAGAAATCAGCCAGGTTCCACAGGGCGTTGCCAATCAGTGCATGTGGTTCGGGCAGATTGTGCTCCTGAATGAACAGCACCCTTTTGTAGATCTCCTCGGCGGCTTCGTCTCTGCCCTGGGCCCGGTAGAGCCCCGCCAGATCGTTGAGAGGATTGACAAGAAACGGGTGGTCGCTGTCCAACCGTTTTTCGAAGAAGTCGAGCAGCCTCCTGTACAACGTTTCAGCGTTATCAAACTGGCCCTGACTGCGGTAATAAAGGGCCAGGTAGGTGACCGTGTCTCTGGTCTTGAAACTGTCAGGTCCGAAATATTTTTCATTTATTGCAAGGGCCCGCTTGAGAAGGGTTTCCACCTGCGAACAGTTTCCTTCGGACTGGTACAGGGAAGCAAGATTGACCAGCACTACTGCGATTTCAGGATGCTCTCCACCCAGAACTGCTTCGTAGCGGTTTTTAGCCAGAAGGTAGAGCGTTTCGGCCTCCTGAGGATGCTCTCCCCGGTGATGGATAAGCATTGCCAGTTCGAGTGTGGCAATACTTTCATCTACCGGTTGTTTCTCCGAAAGGGTGCCATATAAATCCAGGGCCTGGCGATAATACGTTTCTGCCCGGGGAAGATATCCCATTTTCCAGCAGGCGTGAGCCAGATATCGCAAGGCTTTGGCTACTGTTGGATGAGTGTTTCCGTGCTGTTCTCTGGCCGTAGAAAGGGCGTTTTTAGACGCTTTGACCGCTTCGGAATACTGTCTCATTTTCAGGTGGTGCAGGGTTTCACGCAAAGCATCTTCACTTACAGTTTGGGTGGCGGATGCCACAGCTGCCTGTCCCAGGAGCAGCGCGAGGACCACAGTGACACGAGCAATTCGCTTGACCATATCAGGAATCACTCCATTCTCCGGGTACTATAACATCAAGGATAAGTACCGTCAAAAGAAGAAACGAATAAGCAAACTTTCTACACTCACTTATCAGAGGGTGGGCGAAGAACCTGAGGAGTGTAGAAAGCAAGAGTGTAGAAAGCAAGAGTGTAGAAAGCAAGAGTGTAGAAAGCAAGGTTGATGTGATATACTATTATGCTGTTATATAAGGGCAGAAAGGCAGGCAAATCGAGATGGAAAAAGATCCGATTCTTTGTGTGGACCACGAGAAGTGCACCGGCAGCGGTAGGTGTGTCAAAGTCTGTCCGCTGGGCGCTATCACTCTTGTTGACGGTAAGGCCGTAATCGACCAGGATAAATGTGATCTAGACGGAATCTGTATCCCGGTCTGTCCCAACCAGGCAATTACTATCAAGTAATTAACAGTCCCGATCTTCACATGTTCCGTTCGACCTCGCCGGCCGAAACCACGTAAGCAAAGGCATAGGCAAGATTTTTCAGGGTGGCCAACTGGAGCTCCTCGTTGGCAGTTGCCGTTCCGTCAGCTACGAAAAACACCCGGTAATCCCGCATAAAAGCTTCCCTGGCGGTAGTTTCGCAGCAGCAATTGGTCATAACACCGCATATTACCAGGTCTTCCACTTCTTTTTGGCGCAGCCGGTCATCCAGGTTGGTGCCGTAGAATGCGCTGTATCGCATCTTGTCAATAACCGGTTCGCTCCCCAGAGGTTGCACCTCGTCCATTATTTCCCAGTCATCCGAGCCGTACATGATTCCGTCACCCCACCAGACCTTGAGCATTCCGCCATCCGAATCCAGGTCCCGATGCCCATGACGCGTGTACATGACGGGAACCCGGTTGTTTCGGCACAGATCGATCAATGAGACCACGTTTCGGATAATTGGCGTTGCTATCCCGTGGAAATAGCGCTGCATATCGATGACCAGCAAGGCCGTTTTTTCTGGCCGCGGTTTGGCATGGCGGACATTGTAATGCTTGATTTTATCGAGAAGGTCGTTCATATCTCAGGTGTTGCGGGAAGGAAACGGTTGATTGGGTTTGATGGAAAGAACCTCCCCATGCCGCAGTTTACAGGGCTTCCCGTTGTAATAGTGAATGTAGCGTATCTCGCTGGTCTTGTCCCGGTGAGGAGGTGTTACGGTACTCCAGAATCCCATGAGTCTGGTATTGTCGTCCCCAGTGTCAAAACAACCGATGGCACAGTTGTTCCGCAGGCTCATGACATCTTCAGGAACCGTTTCGTCAAAATAATTGAGCTCGAACTTCCTCAAGTCGGCGACCTGACGCTCATAATGAACGATCAGGCTGAGAGGAACCATTTTTTTCATAGGGCGGAGGACAAAATAATCACGTTTACGGGGCCTGACGAATGTATATTTGGACTCGAGATGGTCGATGTAAGACGCTTTCTTGTTCCGATCGGTGTAGGGAATCATTTCATGGTGGTTCCAGCCGAACAAAATGGCGTGAGCGCTGTATCCCATGAAAGGCACACCACGGTCCAAGGCTCCAAGTAACAGGGACCAGTGGTTTTTACCCCTGACTTTGTAATCATACATGTCGACCAGAAACTCAGGATCGCCGCCCCCTCCATAGAATGCGTTGACTTCCCCCAGAAGCCTGGCGTTTCTCAGGTATTCGGTCCGGGCCCGGCGCAGGAATGTTGCCCTTCTTTTTTCCAGCCAGTTGAGTATTCTGGGGATAGCCGCTGGACCGTTCTCCAGGAGGTTCAGAAAAACCTGCTTGACGAACAACTGTTCCACCGCGTCGAGCCGGTTCTGGAACTCACCTGTGGCCAGGGCCTGCATGGCTTCAAGAGGATTCTCCCGGTTGTTGTGCAGGAAATTTCTGACGATTCCCATGTTTTCCATGGAGTTGATCAGGCACAAAAATCCGACATCAAGCAGATCGTTCTGTGTTTCGTAGCTGTTGAGATTCTTCATCAGGCGGTCGATTCGCTGGAGATGATAGAAGGTGTAGAACTTAAACACGCATGTTCTTACACCGAGATGCCTTTCGTAATACTGCTTGAAGCCGCGGGCGTAGCTTTTCTGATCTCGAGGGTAGAATGAGGCCGGTGAGAACATAACCCTGACTGCCTTGCGGGAAGTCAGTTTGTACCGTTGCATGACGGTGTAAATAAAGTACTCGTCGAGATCGGCCGTCTGCCCCATGAAAGGAGAAAACCCGCTCAACAAAAATGAAATCCTGGCGTCGGGAAGCTGCTGCAGCAGTCCGCATAACGTATTCTTCAGCTCGGGATCAAGCTGCGGATAACGATTATTTTCATTTCGTTCGGTTTTGTTGTTATCTGACATCGCAGTCCGTTCACGATCCTTTCGGAATTTGTTCCGAACACATTCGGAATATGCTCCAAACACAATGGGCAATTATATCATGTATTGGCATTTAATGTGAGAAATCGGCGTGGAAACCACAGTGTGCAGGATTGATTCTGGAATAGACGTGGCATTCTCTCTGTGTTATACTGCGTCGGTCTAATTGAAACCCGAAAAGGAGGCGTTTAAATGAGTACAACCATGAGGATGAGGGCTGTTATTACGGCAGCGGTACTGATACTGGGATTGTCGGTGCTGCCGCTGTGGGCCCAGGGAAGCGGGAGTAAACAGGAAGCCGCAGATAATGACCAGGCTGAACCGGCGCAAAAAGCTGCCGAGAAGTCGGAAACGGTTGCCACGGTAAACAAGGTCATCATTACCCGGGAGCAATTTGAACGGGAAATGGAAAGTATAAAGAGTCAGCTGATCAGAATGGGGAGGTACGTAGGCAGCTTCCAGGACGAGATGCTTAAAAAGGAAGTTATGAACACCTTGATCTCCCGGGAACTGCTGATCCAGGAAATAAAAACCAAGGATTTTTCCGTGGACGACGCCATGATTTCTCAACAGATCATGATGTTGAAGGGCCGTTTCAAGACGGAGCAGGAGTTTCAAGAGGCTCTGAAACAGATGAATGTCACCGAAGATGAGCTGGTGGCCCGTGTCCGCAAGGACGTGACCCTGCAGCAGTTTATCAATACTGAGTTTTCTTCAAAGATCGTGCTAAAGGAAACCGAGAGCAAAGAGTATTACGATAATAACCAGGCCATGTTCAAGCAGCCCGAAGAGGTCAAGGCTAGTCACATTTTGATCAAGCTCGAAGCCGATGCAGACGAGAAGCAGAAAAAAGAAGCCAGGGAAAAGCTGGTCGATGTCAAACAGAAGGTGGAAAAGGGCGAGAGTTTCGCCGATTTGGCCAAGCAGTATTCCCAGTGCCCAAGCAGCGCTAAAGGCGGCGACCTGGGTTCTTTCCGCCGGGGCCAGATGGTCAAGGAATTCGAGGAAACCGCCTTCGCTCTGAAAGCCGGGGAACTCAGTGACGTGGTCGAAACAAAGTTCGGATATCACCTCATCAAGACCGTCGAGAAGAAAGAAGCGGGAACCGTTCCCTTCGACCAGGTACGCAGCCAACTCGAACAGTATCTAAAGCAGGAAAAGATGCAAAAAGCCGTGGAAACGCACGTGGAAGAACTGAAGAAAGGCGCGGCCATCGAGCAGTTCCTGAGTGAAGAACCCAAAACCCCCGTCGAGGAGAAGAAACCGGAGACCACGAAAAAGCCGTGCCCCGGTTGCGGAAACAACGCCTGCGGCGGCACAGGACCCTGCGCTCACGACTAAGCAAAGGGCGGTAGGGCAAACTTGTAGGGCAAACTCTGACCGAATGTAAGCCTTCTGGTGGGCTGCAGAGCATTCTATAAGCGACAGACAAGTCTTTCCGGTCAACAAGGATTCCAGCAAAGGGCGGCAGGGCAAACTCTGACCGAATGTAAGCCTTCTGGTGGGCTGCAGGGCCTCATACGACTAATAATGCCCCAGATTTCCCATTTTTCTAGTTTGCTTGTCGGCAGCAATAAACACACGATACCCGATGTAGGGCACCACCACTGCGCTGACGACCAGGATAATTATCTCCAGGTGCAGGGGAAGGATCGTCTTGGTTCCCAGGAATATGCTCCGCAGGCAGTCCACTGAGTAGGTCAGGGGGATGAATCGGGAAACCAGCTGCATCCAGCCAGGCAGTACGGTAATGGGAAAGGACGCCCCGCACAGTATGGGCAGCGACATCCCGATAATTTCCGCCAGCGGCCCCGCTTCCTTGACGATCAGGGTGAAGCCGCAGAACATGAATCCGACCCCGTAGAAAATGAACAGGGATACGATAATAATTGCCAGGCCACCCAGCAGGTTGGCTGTGTCCAGGTTGAAATTGAAGAATAGTTTAGCAAACAGCAGGCAGAAGGTCATGTAAACCAGGGAGATCACCAGGCTGAACACCGATTTCCCAATAAGGAAGACGAACCGGTTCATGGGAGCAACCCAGTTCTGCTCCAGGGTACCAAACCACATCTCGATCCTCAGGGCGAAACCGATTTCGTAGAAGGCGACGTTAACGAACTGCCAGAGTATGGTCCCCAGGATCAGGAAGGAGAGGTAATCGTTGATCCCGGTGTGGCGGACAAACTCGTCGGTGGCCATGTTCCCCGAGAAGGCGATTCCCATGAAGATGACGGGCAGAAGCCAGACAATGGGCATGAGGATGCGGGACACCAGCACCAACCGGTAGCGCACCGTGTGCTTAAACTGTTTTTTCACGATGGCGCCGACAATGCGCAGCTGCTGGAGCAGCTGCTGGCGCAGTTGCTGGCGCAACTGCGGCGGGTATTGTTGCTGGCGCAACTGCGGCGGGTCCAGATGTGCGGGCACATCTGCGGTGCATTTTTCAGGCACATTTCCGTGCGGATTTGCAGGTATGTTCGGTGTAGTCGTTGTGTCCATGGTCAGTAGCTCCCGAATGTCCCGGTACGGCGGCTGATGTTCTCTACCTTGATGAACACCAGGTATCCTACAGCGAACAGTACCGCTCCCCACACCGCCATGGCCAGCAGGTCCGGGAGCATGGTGGTGATGCTCTCGTCGAAGATGAGAATCCGCCTGATGTTGTCAATGGCCCGGGTGAACGGGATGTGTCTGGTGATACGGGTGACTCGATCGGGCAGCACCCGCGAGGGGTACATGACACCGCATAGCATCAGGGCCAGTGAGTTGAAAACCATGATGAGACGCTGGGACTCCTTGAACAGCAGCACGATGGCCCCGAATATGATTCCTACTCCGTAGAGGCTGACCAGCAGGATTATCAGGATGAGGAGAGCCGAAGGGATACTGCCTTTCAGGTTCAGGCCGAAGACCAGCTCGGTAAACAGGTACATGATTCCGATGATGGCCGTGTTGGTGATAAGTCCGGAGAGCGTCCGCCCCAGCAGGAGAATTATCCGTGGTGTAGGAGTTACCCAGCTTTGCTCCAGCGTCCCGTGCATCTGCTCATGCCTGAGAGAAAAACCGACATTCCACATGACGTTCACGATCAGTATCCACACCGAAGCGCCGATAACGATGTAACCGACATAGTTGTCGGTTCCCGTGAGCGCGGTGAAATTCCGGGAGCTCGTTTCCAGGGTCCCCGAGAAGAGCTTGCCGATGAGCAAAAACTTGTAGGTGAAGAGGATCGGAAAGGCGGTAATCATAATGGTCCAGGTGGGATAGCTGAGAAAGATTTTCAGCTCCTTTTTAGCTACGGCAATCAGGGGTCTGATATAGTTGTCAGTGAGCGGGGAGCGGCGCATATCAGTCCGTCAACCCCTCCCCGGTGAGCTTGATGAACACATCCTCCAGGGTGGGCCGGTCGAAGTGCAGGGTGGCGATATCCGGCAGCATGTGGATCATTTTCCGGGCCAGCCTGGCGGGATTCCCGCCGACGAACAGCTTGTAGGCGCTCCCGGCCTCCTCCAGGTTCTCTCTTTTCAATACCTTATTGACCCCGGGGATCTTCTCAAAGGCTTCCTTGCTCCCGTCTTCACCCGGGGCGAATTCAACGTGGACGATGGTTTCGGGGCAGATGGTTGCTTTCAGGTTCTCAGGGGTGTCCAGGGCCACCAGTTTACCCTTGTGGATGACCGCCACCCGGTCGGCCAACTGGTCGGCCTCTTCCATGTAGTGGGTGGCGAAGACCATGGTCTTGCCAGTGGTGCTCTGCTCCTTGATGAAGCTGCGGATATGGCGCGAAGACTGCACGTCGAGACCCACGGTGGGCTCGTCGAACAGGACGATGGCCGGATCGTTCATAAAGCTCTTGGCCAGCAGGAGCCGCTGGCGCATGCCACTGGAATACTGCTCCACCCGGTCGTTGGCCCGGTCGGTCAATCCCACCAGCTCCAGCATCCTTTCCATTCTTTCGTTTGCCTCGTCGGGGGGCACCTGGTACAGGCTGGCAAAGTAGCTGAGGTTTTCCCGCCCCGTCAGCTTCCAGTACATGGCACGCTCCCCGCCGATGACAACTCCCAGTGACGCCCGCACCCGCTCCGGCTCTGTAGCCGCATTGAATCCGTTGACCACCACCGTACCGGAGGTGGGCTCCAGCAGGGTGGAGAGTATCTTGATGAGGGTCGTCTTCCCGGCGCCGTTGGGCCCCAGCAGGGCCAGGAGTTCTCCTTTTCTTATCGAAAGTGAAAAGTTGTCCAGGGCCCGGACGGTTTTCTTTTCCCGGTGAACAAAGGGAGGAATAATGGAGTAATGCTTTTTCTTCTCCCGGTCGGTGGAGACGTACTTCTTGACCAGTTCCTGAATATTGATACTGAAAGAGTTGTTCATTGATTCGCTCATCTCGCGGGACAGTGTACCGGGGAAGAACAGGGGAATGCAAGTAGTCAGACAGAGTTTAATACTGTTCCGAAAGACGTGATACAATGGGCAGGATGCAAATATGTTCGTAACCATTCGGAGGAAAACCATGGAACACAAAGATCTGACAATTATGTTCACCGATATAAAAGGGTTTACCAGCCGCACCAGCCAGCAGAGCCGCAGCGACACCATCGGTCTCATACGGCAGCACAAGGAACTGCTGGTTCCGGTGCTTGAAAGCAAGGGTGGCCAAATCGTCAAGGAAATCGGCGATTCGTTCCTGGTGGTCTTTCAGAGCCCGACCGACGCGGTCCTGTCCGGGATACTTCTCCAGGAAAAACTGCGGGAGTACAACCGGGGCACCGAAGAAAAGGACCGCCTGGAAATCCGGGTGGCTATCAACACCGGTGAAGTCACCGTGGAGGAAGGGGATATCTACGGAGAGCCGGTGAACATAGCCGCCCGCCTGGAAGGCATCGCCGAAGCGAACGAGGTGTATTTCACCGAGGCGACCTACCTGGTCATGAACAAGACCGAAGTGCCCACCGCCGAAATCGGTTTCCGGGTGTTCAAGGGTATTCCCGACCGGATAAAGATATTCAAGGTGTTGAAGGAGGGGGAACCTCGGCCGATTCTGGCCGATGACGAGAAACCTCGTCCCTCTGCTCCCCCCTTTGACACTGATGAAGAGGAAATCGTTGGCGGCAGCGAGAAGGATCTGGAAGGTGTGGCCTTCATCGCCGGTTTATTCCTGTGCATGGCCGTAGGTTTCATCCTGAACGAAGTCGGTAGTTTTATTATTTGCGGCCTCGGCGCGGGATTCGGCCTGGCGGGCTTATACCGTTTCAAGAAGGGGCGGAAACCGAAGGGGCACCTGTTCCTGGCCGGATTATTCGTCCCTTTCGGCCTTGGTATTTTTTTGAACATGGTCCCGCCGGGTATTTTTGCCGGCCTGGCCCTCGGATTCGGTCTGGAAGTGCTTCACAAGAGCTACCGGAAAAAATAACGCTACTTGAGACAGCTTAGAAAAGAAGCGTAGCTTGGTCACCGCCGGCCACTTCAATTCTCAAGCGGTAGAAAGGCTGTTTTGAAGTGTGCTTCCCGGCCGTCAAACTCCTGGTACACGAAAAACAAATCCGTGTGGCCGGGGCTAAGGGTGACGTTGAAGCTGTTGTGACTGCGGAGATTGTACGTTCTCTGCTGCGCTTTGAAATCCGATCCGTCATTCTTCATCTCCGCCGTCCACAGCTGGAGCAGCCCTCCCGGGTCGTCGGTAACGAAAGCATAATGCAGCCGGTTGGTGCGGTCATTGAGGGTGAACCTGGTCAATCCCACCCGCCGGTCGGTGCGGGCAATTGCCTTCCAGCCGGTGCCGTCCAGGGCCATCTCCGCGGTCCACAGGAGTTTTCCGCCTCCGTGAGAGCGGGCGGCGCTGAACATGTAGTGCAGCGTACCGCGTGCATGGTCGAACAGGATTCCGGGAGAAGGCGTTTCGACGAATGTCTCCAGGCGGCGATTCGCCCGCCAGCCGGTGCCATCGGTACCGACCCGGGCCGTCCACACGGCGATGCTGCCATCTTCGTAGCTGCCATCCACGTAGACCAGGTGAAGTGTTTCCGCGGCGGCATCCAGGACGAAAGCCGGTTTGGCCAGATCGGGACTGCACTCCAGGGTGGCCAGCGGGACCGTTTTCCACCCGGTCCCATCGCTGTTCATTTCCGCCAGACACAGCCGGGTTTTTCCCGCTTCATCGCCGGCAAAAACGTAATATAGCCTGTCGTGTACCGGATCATAGGCACCGGAGTTGCCGGAAGCGGAAAACGGATCCTGAATCTTATTAGTGACAAACCAGTCCGACCCATCCTGCTTGCTCTGAGCCGCATACACCGGGTACCGTTTAGCTCCGCAAAACGTGTAGTGTATGACATCGGTTTTCGGATTGCTGACTAGAGAGACATTCAGGACTCCTTGTTTCAGAAAGGTCTTTCGCCGGGCTTCCCAGTCATCGCGCATCATACTCGTTTCCGCCGTCCAGATCTGCTGTCCGTAATAAGGGGTATATCCCCGGTAAACGTACCGGATCTTCTTTGCTTCACTATCAAACCAGGCCCTGGGCGTATCCAGAATGAAGTGCGACTGCTGCTGCGGTATCAACCTGGCATCCCAGTAATCCCGATCTGCAGGGATCCTGGCACTAACAATTTGCCAGCCTTCTCTTTGCTCCAGGTAAACGAAGCATATCTCATGGTTCTTCCGGTGATAGGTCAGGGCGGGTGCCCGGCGGTGAAGTGCCACCCGGGGGATGGGCATTCCGAACTGGATATCGAGCTCGCTTGTGCGCTTTACGGTCCGCCAGCCCGTTGTGTCAGGATTCATTCTACCCGTCCATATCTGGGAACGACCCTGGTGGTCGTCCCGTTCGTACACCAGGTATACAGGGCTGAGGCCGGGAGCAAGCAATAAACGGGGATTCCGGCAGGGAACGGATGATTTGGTCAGCTGGCGCTCCGTCCATTTTCCGCTTCCATGGGAGTATAGAGTACACCATATCTGCGGTATCCCGGAGCGGTCTTCCCGTATAAAAGTGATAAAGACTGTTGCGGTTTCCTGGTTCACGGCTATCCGGGGATGGTGCCCGGTGAGTCCGTCCTCGGCCCCCGGCAAAGCATTCCAGTCAGAGCAATCGGGTGAGGATTGCATCGCCTGAATACTGCAGCGGCCGTTTTCATCCAGTGTTTCGAATGCCACGATGAGACGCCCGCTGTCGGGATCCAGGCAGGCCTGGGGGCGCCGGTTGTGATACGGTGCCGATGTCACCTGTTTGGCGGTCCAGCCGCCGCCGTCACCTGAATACCAGGCGGCCCATACCTGGGAAACACCATTGGGGGCGGTTTCATCATAGAAGCAGTACACACGGTCCCGACGCTCATCGATTACAAGCTGAGGATGCAGGCTCGGGCAGGGAGAAAATGTCCGCTGCACCACCGGCCAGGCCTTCTGTTCTCCCGGCGACATCCTGACGGTCCATATCTGACTGTGTCCCCGGGAGTCCTCCTGTACGTATACATAATGGATCCGACCATCACTGCTATGTACCACCAGGTGAGGAGTGTCTTTGTTAAACGGACTTCTCGTCCGGCACATGGCGTTGAATCCTAATCTGCCGGCTCCGTCTGACGCCGTCCAGATCTGGTAGTACCCCGAGTCGTCTTGCTCGGTATAGGCGAAGCGAAGTATTTCCCGCCGCTGATCAACAGCGACAGCCGGACAATTTTTATTGGCTGTGGTAGTGGTTCTTGCTATGAAACTCCACTCTTCCACCTCTTCCCGGATGGGGGGGGGTACGGGAAGGAGGGGGTCCGAAACAGTCAGCCCCAGATTGAGTACGCCTGCCAGAAACAAAAGAATAAATATCCATGCCGCCAGGTAACGTTTCATAGTCCACAACCGTTCCTTTGAGGATTACTTCACTCTCCTGCACTTTACAACTGACATATCCTTCTGATCCTCTTTCCAGTAGTAACAGGAATTGAGTCTGTCAGGCAAGTGGCCGGCGGCTTTGTCAGGCTTAGGCTGTGCTAAAACGCTTGTTTAACAACACTATTCTCTATAGTGTGTTATCCTTGCTACTGCTGGTTTTGCTGGTTGCCGGAAAAAAGTGAAAACTATCTGTGAACATTCCGGGTGACGGGCGTCATACCATGTGAGGAACATTCAATGAAAACACTGGTCAAACGATTACAGCGCGGCGATGAGGATGCGTACCGGGAACTGTACGTTTCCGTACAGAAAAAACTGCTGTACTTCGTCTACCGTTTGACCGGCAACCCGGACGACACCCAGGAGATCGTGCAGGAGACTTTCGAGCGGGTATACACCAGGGTAGGGTCCCTCAAAGACCCGGATCTGCTGATTAACTGGATCTACCGGATTGCCTCGAATCTTTCCATGGACCGGCTCAAGCATCGCAAGCGGTATTCCGACCAACCGCTTCATGACGTGGAAATACCGGTGGAGGACATGTCGGAGGACATTGTTATCAGGAAGCTGGACCAAACAATGCTGAAGGAAGCGCTGAGCCGGGTTCATGAAAAATACCGCGAAATACTTATTCTTCATTACATAAACGGCTATTCTTACCGTGATATTGGCGTCACATTGTCTCTCAGAACGGCCCAGGTCCGCGGACGGCTGTACCAGGCCAAGCAGGCTCTGCGCCGGGAGATAGCCGATACGGAAACTACCGACAGGGGAGGTGCTCTTCCATGAAGACTTCCTTTAAGAGCATAATGGAAAACGATTTCGAACTTTTTAACACAGAAGAAATAAGTACGATGGCCGGGGTGGATTTTGCGGCGCTGCAATCGCTTCCCGCCGGCAGACAGCCTGACTGGACAGACAAGATCAAGCATGTGTGGAACACGGTAACCGGGTTTGACATGCTCGACTTACTGGTTATTACTTCGCCGGCAGCAGCGGTGGCCGCGATCATTTTCGTCGGTATCCCGGTGTTGACGGCCAACCTGCAGGTTTTCCTGCGGGGAATGCAGAGTGCGGGATGGTAAACGGGGCGTCCGGACCGCCTACGTCCCGAGAAGTGCGCGTTTCACCTGGCGGTGAATTAGCTTCACCTAGCGGTGAAAGAGAA
Organism: uncultured bacterium; assembly: GCA_964432985.1. Lineage (GTDB taxonomy): Bacteria > Muiribacteriota > CAYSPT01 > CAYSPT01 > CAYSPT01 > CAYSPT01. The sequence goes on along the minus strand of CAYSPT010000013.1, from coordinate 23,368 downwards.
GGTGAAAGCAATGAAACAGGTAAAAATAGTGGCCATCGTTGTACTGGCCGTCCTTGTGACAGGATTATTGAATTCGATTGCCGGATGTTTCAAGGGCCCTTCAATTCCGGGAGCCGGAGTATTGAAAGGCATTGAAACCACAACTAAGCCCTGGAGAGAAGCCAGGGATACCGATCCCATGCGTAAAGTGCGGGATAAGAAACCGGAGGACCGCGGCCTGCTGGCTGCCATCGGCACATGTCAGAAAAGTGACCAGGTTCCGCCTGAAATGACCCGGTTGATCGAGCAGTACCGCAAGCAGCATGAGGAAGAATACGATAATAACCCCTGGCACCTGTTTTACGAATCCCTGGCCCGCTTGATTATGAGCGATACAGAGACCTTCGATTCATTGTCGTCACGTTTATTCGCTATGGAATCGATAACCGGCGATCTGCTGGCATTCATGGGCAGCCAGCTTGACAAGTACGGTTTTCACGACGACGCCTGGAGGTATTATGAACGGTCCATCAGGCAGTATGCCCGGGAAGGGGCCAGCATGGACGAGAGCGGCGTCCTCATTTTTAATCAGTTTTTCTATCCCTTGACCCGGTTGAAGAAACTCACGACGGAGGGTAAAACGGATGTTGTCATGCAGCGCCTGAACGCTCTGGTGAAGATGAATCCGCGGGTGGAGGGTATGTACTGGATTTACATGCAGCTTGCCCGTTATTTCGAAAAAGAGAGCAGGGCGGACATCGCCCGGGTATTTACCGGGCTGGCAGCCAAACAGTTCCGGTTCCCGGTTCTGTTCAGTCCCTGGCTCATGGTTTACGGCGATTACTATCTCAACGCCATGGTTATAATACTTCTCATGTTCCCGGTGTACATCGCCGCCCTGCGCCTCAAGTACCGTGCTTTTGGCCGTCATGCCCGAACGCACTCCCGCGCCGGTACGGAAACTCGCCGTCGGTGGACCTTTTCCTGGAAACACTCTCCCAACTATTACATCAAACCGGGTGAGTGCGTATTCCTGCTGATCCTGGCCGGGCTATGCATAGTGACTATCGTGAATGAATGCGCTCTTGTCGCCTCTATCGGGCGGGGAGCTTCCACCCCCATCAATTTCGGATTGGGACGGCATGCGGCTCCGGAGTCGAGAAAAGCCATGGACAGGCTGAAAACAGACTACGGAGAATTACCTGAATTCAAAAGGTTTAATGCTTACTCCCTGGCGCTGAGCGGAGAGTTTGCGGCCAGCCGGGCAGTTTTGCAGCAGATCCTGCAGAAATCATCCGATGATGTTCCAAGCCTGGTAAACCTGGCGGTTATCGAGCATCGTGAGGGAAATGAACTCCAGGCGGAACGTCTGATCCGACGGGCTGTGGTTTTGGCGCCCGGGTGCCTGGAAGCGCTTCACAATCACCGAATCATTACAGGGGAGAACACGGTTTTTCCGCAATGGTTCCAAACGCTGCTCACATCACGTGACCTGGGTGTTACGGCGAAAATCGTCCTGGAGCACTTCGACTCGATCTGGCCTAACGCCATGGCGGTCGTTCCCAGAGGAGGTTCAGGCACCCTGTTTCTGTCCGACCGGGGGCTTTTCTTCGCTCGCTGGACGGAAGAGCCCCGCACGCTTCAGGCCCGGGTGATCGGTGCCCTGGAGCTCACCGGACTGCTGGCTTCTGAAGACCTGGTCGGTAACCCTCTATCCATGATGGAAAAAGAGTTTTCAAGTCTTATTTTGTACCAGGTGCTCTTTGTGCTGTTAGTGGGATATTTTTGTGTGATGTTCATTAAGGCTGCCGGTGACCCGCAGAGAAAGCATCTGACCCGCTGCCGCACCTGCGGCGCGGTGGTTTGCGGGCTGTGCAAAGCTGCATCACCGGACGCTGACACGGAATGCGGATCATTGTGCGATTCGTGTGCCCGGGACGCACAGTATGATGATGAGAGTTTTCTCGCCGGCAAACCGCCGGGGTCTTTGCTGCGCTATATCCCCTTTGTGGGTACTTATTTTGCTGATAAACCACAACGGTCTTTGCTGCGCTATATCCCCTTTGTGGGTACTTATCTCACCGGTAACGTGGTGGCCGGAACAGTATCGCTGCTGCTGTTTCTCTACTGCTTCGTTGCTTTCGTGTTCACCAACTCTTCCGTGCTGGGCGTATACGGCGCATCGGGGATACTGGCTTCCATTGCTGTCCCGAACGTCACCGTTACTCCCCTGGCGATGACGCTTTCCGTTCACTATGCAGGCACACACACGGTTCTGCTCGTGGCGGGAATGGCGGTGAGCATACTGATTTCTCTGGCTGCATCCGTCCGTCAAACCGACTGAGGTGCTGTATCCTCTCCGGTGTGCCGGGAAATCCATATTCCTGTAAGGACCAGGGCAAGGGCTATCCATATAACGGGGTTGAAGGATGTGCGGTACCAGAGTGTGGCGCTGATGACGTTGAACACCGGCAGGATGTACACCGATATTTTGAACTGTTCGGGCCGGGGATGATTGACCATGACCTGTATCCAGGCAATGTAGGCGAAGGCTGAAATTACCAGGGACACATGCAGCAGCAGAAAGATTCCCCGCAGGTCGAAATCGAATGACATGGAAAAGGAAACGTGCTTCAGAGCGGCGATGATCCGACCTGCGGCCAACACAGAAAAAGCGGACACCATCTGGGCAATACCCTGGAAAACCGCTCGGATGCTGTCAAACGACCGGTCAAGCCGCGCGCTGTAGTCCGCCCACAGCACCGCTCCCAGCAGGGCGCAGGCAATGCCGGTTATATTGGCTCCTGATACATCCAGGCTGCCGGGCATAGCTACCAGGATCACCGCGGAGAATCCCAGCAGGCACCCGGTGACAATTCTACCTCCCAGGCGGCGTCCGCGGTACCGGGCGGACAGGTAGACCAGCAGCATGGGCCAGGTGTAATTGGCAATGGTCGCGTACTGCACTTGCAGCACGAAATAGGTACTCAGGGGCATCAGGACGTGGTAGAGGCCGTTGAAGCACGCCAGCCGGACAAACAGCAGGCGGTCGGCGACGAATACGGCTTTTACCCGCTGATGCTCTCCCCGGCAGAAACCGAAAACGAACGCCGCCGCGCCGGCAATAAGATTGAAGAGAAAAACCACCAGAAACACGTTCGCTTTCGATGTGGTCAAAAGCTCCCGCATAAAAACAAACGTGGTCCCCCAGACCAGAAGGATAGCGTACCCGAGCAGGGTGTACAGGTTGCCCATGCTTGGAACTATAGCAGACCAAAGTTCACCAGTCAAAATGAACATTTAAATTGTGTTTGTTTGAAACTAGCGATTGGTATACTTGTCCACATAGTTACCGGCTGGTAGAATTGCAGTTGGAGGTGGTCGGTCTGAGTATACTGGACGATATTCGCAATGGATGCCGTTACGTGGCTCAACAGGCACGGTATGTCCGGATTGATGATAAACGGATACCCGGTTATGCCCGGAGTCTGCCCCTGTGCGATATAGAACACCCCGAAATAGATCCCCTGAGCCATTACCTGGGACACGGGGAAGACACGGTGGCGTTTTTTTTCACCCTGGACACCGTCAACTTCGGTTCGGGCTACTTTCCCTGCCTGACCAAGAGGCCGGGTATGTCCGGTTATTTCACGGTGGCTGCGTCATTGACCGATCATTTCACTCGTAGCGGAGCCTTTTCCGCCCGGGAGTTGAACGCTCTGTCCGCTCATGATTGCGCGCTCATTTTCGGCCAGGACCGGGATAACGAACCCATCATGGAGCTCATGGCACTTTTTTCCGAGGCTCTGAACGACCTGGGAGCGCTCCTGCTCAAAAAGTACGGTGGGAGCTTTATCGCTCTGGTGGAAACCGCCGGCCAGTCGGCGGAAACCCTGGTCACTCTCCTTGCAGAGATGCCCTGCTTTAGAGATGTCGAAACGTACGATGGCCGTGAAATACCGTTTTACAAGCGTGCTCAACTTACCGCGGCGGATCTAGCACTGGCTTTCAAAGGCAAGCAATGGGGATGTTTCAACGATCTTGACCGGTTGACCATCTTTGCCGACAACCTGGTCCCGCACGTCCTCAAACTGGACGGTGTTCTACGGTACGACCACAAGCTTGACGAACGCATTGCCCGGGAAGAGCTCATCTCTGCCGGGTCCGGGGAGGAAGTGGAGATCAGGGCATGCGGCCTGGACGCGGTAGAGCGTATGGTCGAATCATTGCGCCAGGACGGTCACGACGTCACGTCCATGCAGCTCGATTACCTGTTGTGGAACCGCGGCCAGTCCCCACAATACAAGAAGTTCAAACCACGGCATCGAACGCGCACTATGTTCTATTGATCCGAATAATACAGTAGACTTCTACTGCAGCTCGAAAACTGTGGTATCGAGCTTTGACTTCTTCCTGGAAATGTAATACCCTGATTTTGGAGGATGGTCCGGTGAAACACTTTTCCGTGGGAGTTTCCATGGCCTGGCAGATCGCCGCTGGTGCGGCCGCTTCGGGCAAGCACGAGTTTATCGAAAAAGAGCACCTTTTAATTGGTCTTTTCAGTCTCGAGAAGCTGGTCGAGTTGGGGGAGGAGAAGTTCGGTCTCAGCGCCAGGGCCTGGATGTCTCTTATCAACGAGTACCGGGTACTGGAAAAACTTCTGTTCAAATACAGCGTAACCTCTGCCCGGCTCCGCCGCGCGGTCAGGGGTGCTCTCCCGGCCGGTACTTTCAATCACACCGAAGATATCATTCACCGCTCGGACGGGTGTGTGGCAGTGTTCGACCGGGCCGGGAAGCTGGCGGAATCAACCGGTACGAATTATTTTTCCAGTCTTCATCTTCTTGCCGCCATCCTCAAAGATCCGGGAGACATAATCAAAAAAGCTCTCGAAGACGCAGATATCATGCCTCCACTGTTCCATCAGCACGTGGTCAACATGGCCACCAGAAAACGTGAGTACTTCGGCCAGCTGGACTCTGACGAGAGACAGACTCTCCAGACTTTTGCCGGGGCGCGGGATGCCTCGTCCCTCACCGTCTTGTTCGATGATATCGTGCTGTCGGCGGATATCAGTGCATCCATTGACGAAACCTTTCTCTCGAAGGTGGTGGAACGCCATAACCAGGCCGTGGATAAATTACTGGAGAAAACCGACGCCGGTGAAATAGTAAAATCCACCGGCAACGGGTTACTGATGGTTTTTTCATCCTGCCACGAAGCGGTTGAAACGGCGCTGAACATACAGAAAGCCTTCGAAAAGCTGGAAGCATTCAAGCTCAGAATGGGTATGGACACCGGAGCCATCGATCGAACGAGCTCTGGTACGTTCAAGGACCTCTCCGGTGACGCCGTGGACAGTGCCTACCACCTGACCCGCCTGGCCGCCGGAGGGCATGTATTGGTGAGTGAGGGAGTTTTTAAGAAAGCTGCTACCATGGTTCCCAGGTCAATTTCGTGGAACCGTTTCGGTACGCACACTATCACCACCGGCGAACCAGCCATCGAGGTATATGAGGCCTACGATCCCCAGATTACGACTCCCATGGCAGCTATGTCGGACAAAAAGCTCAGTGATGATCTCAAACGGCTCGACGAGCTATTTTCTTAGGCCGCCTATTGTACAGGTTTTCCTGCTCCGGTGGTGCTTTTCACGCATTCAGCTGCTTGCTTATCTCGTCTATCCTGGCCTGTGCCTTGTAAAACTCGGAATTAATCAGAAGGGCCATTCGATACTCCCGTATGGCATCACCGGGCATGCCCTTCTTTTCCAACACCAGCCCCAGACGGTAATGGGCATCGTACAGGTCCTGGTTTATCCGCAGGGCGGTTCTGAATTCCTGGATAGCCTCATCGAAGTTCTTTTTAAGTTCATAGACCTGCCCCATGCTGAGATGGACATCAACCAGGTCCGGGTTGAGCTCCGCCGCTTTCCTGTACTGGACCAGAGCTTCATCCAATTCTCCCTGGATTTCGTACACGCGCCCCAGATTCATGTATACATCGGGATTATCAGTCTGCATCAGCAGGGTGAGTTTGAATTTCCTGACGGCATCATCATAGAATTTTAGACTGGCGTACACCTTGCCCAGGTTGAACTGGGCATCCACCAGCTCCGAGTTGAGGCTGAGCGCCGCGTTGAACTCCTTGATGGCTTCTTTGTTCTTGCTCTGAAGCGCCAGGACCATCCCCAACTGAAGATGGGCTTCGGGCTGGTTGGGGTCGATCTCAAGCGCTTTACGGTACTGCTCGTTTGCCATCTCGTAATGCTCTTGTGTCTGGTAGCACTTTCCGAGATTGACGTACACCGCTGGCATCCGGGGACTCTTCTGAATCACTTTCTGATACTCTTCCATGGCCTGATCATGGAGACCCTGGGCAGACAGGACTTCCCCTAGAAGAAGATGGGCTTCAATCAGTTCTGGATTCACTTTCAGTGCTTCCAGGCACTCGTTCGTAGCTTCATCGTACAAATCCTGCTCCTTGAATATGCGGCCGATACTCATCCTGGCCTCGGCCAGTTGGGGATCGTGGACCAGCGATTCGCCGTAAGCCATGATTGCCTGGTAGGTGTCCTTTTCCTTTTCGTAAAGCCGGCCAAGGTGAAAGTGAGCCATGGCCATCTCGGGATCGATTTGCAGTGCTTCACGGTACTTTTTGATGGCTTCGGAGGTCAAACCCTGCGCTTCGAAAATTCTTCCGAGGCTCAGGTGGGCTTCGGTCAGATGCGGGTCGAGCTGGATGGCTTCCATGTACTCGCTCATGGCCAGGTAGGTGTTGTCCCTGGACTCGTAGATTTTTCCTATATACAGATGCGGGCTAGCGAGAGAGGCGTCTATCTCAAGTGCCTGTTTGAATGCGTCCGCGGCTTCGTCGCTCTGTCCCTGCTTGACCAGGATATCCCCCAGCAGCAGGTGGGCATCCACCAGTTTAGCATCAATCTGAAGTGCATCTCCGAGCACCTGTTTGGCTTCTTCGTACTCCTGTCTGTCTTCCAGGGTGGCGGCCAGACGGATGTACGCTCCGGTCAGTCTGGAATCGAGTTTGATTGCCTGACGGTAGCAGTGCTCGGCCACAGCCTTATCGTACCCCTCCTGGTGAGAAAGGACATTTCCCAGTCCCAGGTGAGCCTCCGCCAGTTTGAGGTTCAATTGCAGTGTCTTGCGGTATTCCAGGAGGGCCTGATCATATTCTCCCCGGACTTCATGGATCTTTGCCAGCTGAAGATGCGCTTCCGCCATGGTGGAATCCTGCTTCAGCGCCAGGCGGAACTCTTTCTGGGCTTCGGTATACTCTCTTTTCCTCATGTTCAGCTTCCCGAGGCAGAAGTGAGCCTCGGGGGAATGAGGATTCAATTGCAGGGTTTTCATGAACTTGATGTAGGCACGGTCCAGTTTGCCCAGGGAGGCGTGCAGCTGGCCGATGGACAGATGGGCTTGCGGCAGGTCGGGATTCAACCTCAGCGCTTCATTGTACTGCTCCAGGGCAGCGTCAAACTTTCCCTGGTTGGCGTACACCTTGCCCACGTGCACATGAGCTTCGATTAAATCGGGATCGTGCTTCAGGGCATCGCTGAATTTATCAAGCGCCTCTTCGTGGTTTCCCCGGTCGGCCAGGATCATGCCGTGAAACAGGTGGGCGTCGGCCAGGTCCGGATCTATTGCCAGAGCTTCCTTGCAGGCGGCGAACGCCTCATTGAGTTTCCCCGTGAAATAGAAGGCGATTGCACGTTTTGACTGCACTTCGGCGAAACGCGGTTTGAGAAGAAGCGCTTTTCCGTACTCCTTGAGGGCGTCTTCATACTGTCTCCGGGCAGAAAACTCGTCGCCTTTTTTCATCTGTTCTTCCGCCAGGGAAGGGTTGAAACGCAGTGCTTCCATGCAGGCTCTGACAGCGTCATCGTGGTGTCCGAGCATTTCCAGCGCATTTCCCCGGGCCAGATGCGCTTCGGCCAGTTCCGGCTTGATCGCCAGTGCTTTACGGTATTCCTCCACTGCCTGTTCCATTTCGTCCTTGAGCTCCAGCGACCGTCCCAGGGCCAGATGAGCTTCAGCCAGGCTGCTGTTGTGGAGCAGAGCCCGCTTGTACTGGTCGATTGCCTCTTCGCGTTTACCTATGTGTTCGAGGGCTGTTCCCAGGTTGAGATATACGTCAGCCACGGAGTTGTCGATCAGTATCGCCGTGCGGTAGGAGTTGATTGCTTCCTCATATTCCTTTTTAGCCAGCAGTGAATCCCCGAGTTTGGCGTGAATCTCGGCACTGTCCGACTTCAGCAGAAGAGCAATACGGTATTCTTTTACAGCGTCGTCGATGAGTCCCAGGGAGAAATATGAGAGGCCGCGGTAAAAGAACTCCTCTACCTTTGTTTCTTCCTCTGAAGGCGGTTTGGGTGCCTCTATTCTGAATTCTTTGCGGTAGAGATTTTGTAGCGCCAGTCTGAGGTCCTTGAAATCTCCATACCGCTTGGCGGGATCTTTATCCATGCAGATGGTAATAATAGGATACAGCACGGAGTTGAGTTTCGGCACTGCCGTGTGGCAATGCGCTTCATAGTACTCGTTTATACTTTTAGCCGAGAAGGGCAGTTTGCCCAGGTTGGCCATCTGGTACAGCACCACGCCAAAACTGTAGACGTCGCTTTGAATGCCGGCCTGCCCCTTGAACTGCTCGGGGGCCATCCAGGGAAGCGTGCCAACCACCGACTCGTCGCCTTTCCGGGTAGCCACTGTGGTTGTTTCTTCCCGATCCGCCGGTCCCGTCTCGCAGCGGGCCAGGGTATCGGCCCCACCCCACATTTTGGCCAGTCCGAAATCGGTAATTTTCACGGTTTGCTTGCTGGAGATCATGATGTTGTCGGGTTTTATGTCCCGGTGCGCGGTTATGCCCCGGGTAATGGCATGCTCCATACCGTAGCAGAACTGGATGGCCCACTCCAGCGTCTTTTTCAGGGCAATCGGACGTTCAAGGTAATGGGTCAGAGTGTTGCGGCTGTCTTCATCAGGCGGCACATACTCCAGAACGATGTAGAGTCGGCCGTCAAAATTCTCCACGGTGATAGCCTGGACGATATAGGGATATTTCCGCAGGTAAATCCAGGCGTAGGCCTCGTTCTTGAAGCTCTCCTGTATTGCTTCGGAAGCCAGGAACTGGTCCTGGAAGGTCTTCATGGCATAAATTTCGTTGTTCTGGATATCGCGGCAAATATAGACGATCCCCATGCCGCTTTTACCTTCGCCGCCCAGGACGCAGTGCACCTCGTAGCGCTCACCGATAAGGTCACCCACGTCAATCTGCACGGTAGGAACAGCGGCTTCTTCCTGGTCGTCGCCAATTACCACCTTGCCTTGGTGCTGCGAAATTCCAAAATCTATGTTAACGAGACTCTTCGTATCATCTATCATAATGCGTTTTTTCCCATGATGCGGTTCTCAGAAATTCCCGGGCACACTGCTGCCAGGGTAGGCATAAGAAGCAAGAATAGTATAGCTTTTACACATAGCAGCAGTCAATATTCATTGACTGCATTGCCGTCCTGCTTAAAAACTCAAGCAGGATTTGCGTATTTCAGGTTGAAAATGCGGAACAGGAACGCATAGCGATCGCTGATCTCCTCGATTATCTTGGTGGTAGGTTTGCCGATACCGTGACCTGCCTTAGTCTCCACCCGCAGGAGAAGGGGGTGGCTGCCCGTGTGCGCTTCCTGCAGGGCGGCGGCAAACTTTTTGCCATGGGCCGGGACCACCCGGTCGTCGGTGTCCGCTGTGGCAATAAGTGTCGGCGGGTAGGCCACGTCATCGATGATATTGTGCAGAGGTGAATAGGCGAACAGGAACCTGAAGTGTTCCGGGTCTTTTTCCGCATTGCCGTACTCGTGCTCCCAGTAACGTCCAATGGAGAAACGGTGGTAGCGCAGCATGTCGATGACCGGCACGCTGCAGAGCACCGCCCCGAACAGCTCCGGGCGCTGCACCAGGCAGGCGGCTACCAGCAGCCCGCCGTTGCTTCCGCCGCTGATGGCCAGTCGTTCAGAGCAGGTGTAATCATTCTCGATCAGCCATTCCCCCGCGGCGATAAAGTCGTCGAAAACATTCTGCTTTCGGCCCAGCATTCCCTCTTGATGCCAGATCTCACCGTATTCTCCGCCTCCTCTGAGATTGGCCACGGCAAATACTCCCCCCTGTTCCATCCAGACCAAATTCGACAGGGAGAAAAAGGGAGTCAGGCTGATTCTGAATCCGCCGTAACCGGTGAGCAGGGTCTGGTTGGACCCGTCCAGGGATATGCCTTTCTTGTGAACGATGAACAAAGGTACCCTGGTGCCGTCCCGAGAGGTGTAGAACTCCTGATGCGCTTCGAACTGCGCGGGATCGAAATCGATATCAGGCCCTCGAAAAAGCCTCATGGTTTCATCGGTGAAATCATAGCGGTAGATACTGGTAGGAAACAGGAAGGACGTGAACATGATGAACATATCGGTATGGTGGCGTTTGCCGGAAACCAGACCTACGGTACACAGGGACGGAAGCTCGATGTCACGGACAAAGGTGCCATCCAGATCGTAGAGTTTCAGCAGGTGATGAGCGTCATGCATGTACGCCACCAGCATCTGGTTGTTGACCATGGTCACATGGGACAGTACATCTTCTCCTTCGGGAAGGATCTCTTTCCAGTTCTCCGGGGCGGGATTTTCCACGTCTATAGCAATGATACGTCCCCGGGGTGCATCCAGGTCAGTTTCGAAATAGAAAACCGAACCCACGTTATCGATTAGGCCGTAGTAGGCGTCGGCCTCGTCCAGCAGCCTGACGAAAGTGCCGTCGCTTTCCGCTTCCCGGAAATAAAGACGGTTCCTGGTGTCCGTTCCGTGGTAGACATGCAGCACCAGGTACTTCCCGTCGTCAGTGATGATGGGGAGAAATCCCAGTTCCTTCATGTCCGGCCTTTCGAACACCATACTATCTTCGGACTGGGGTGTGCCCAGGCGGTGCCAGTAAACTCGGCAGTGGTTAAACTGGTCTTCTTCTGAAACGGTTTCCGGGTCGGGAAAACGGTTGTAATAAAAGCCTGAGTTGTCATGCTTCCAGGCGATGCGGGCGTAGCGGCATCGTTTAAGTACCTCATCGTAGTCCCTGCCGGTGTCCGTCTGCCTGATCATGACTTCCTGCCAGTCGCTGCCGGCGTAGGACAGCCCGTAGGCTACCAGCGTTCCGTCCTTGCTCACCGAACGGTTGGTGAGCGCCACTGTTCCATCGTCACTGAGGGTGTTGGGATCGATGACGACCGAAGCGTCACCGTCGAGACCGTGTTGCATGTAGAACACAAACTGGTCCTGCAACCCATCGTTCTTCATGAAGAAGTACCGGTTGTCACCTTTTCTGTAGGGAGCCGAGTACTTGGGAAAATCCCACAATTTCGTGAGCCGCTGCTTGATTTTCTCCCGCGCCTCGCAAGCACTCAAAAACTCGGTGGTCACCCGGTTTTGCTCTTTTACCCAGTCAAGGGTCTCGGATGATTCCGGGTCTTCCAGCCAGCGGTAGGGATCCGACACCTTGATTCCGTGATAATCGTCAACAAATTCCTTGCTATGTTCCAGTTCCATGGTTTCCTCCGGTCGCAGGCGGATTGGCAGCATAAAAAAAATGCAGCACTCACCTGGTATCATTACTGAATGGCAACGGCAATGTATCAGAAAACGGCGGGTGACGTCAATTGCCGGGTCTCTTTCATGGATTGAACACTCACCGGAGACCTGGCATGATGATAGTAATCAGGATCAGAGTTTTCTCAGCATCGATTTCCTGTTATAATCTTAGCCGTAGTGTTACCCGTTTAAGTATAAAGTTGCGTAACCCGAAAATGCAGTAGCCTTTCGCTTGCAGCCAGGAGACCAACCGCATTTTCCGGGTTAAAGATTGGTATGGTCCAGATGAAAACACCGGAAAAGAAGCACAAGATCTATCTTGACAGCGCGGCTACCACCCGGCTCGATCCAGGTGTTATCCAGGTAATAAATCATATTCAAACCAACTTTCCAGCCAATGCCTCTTCGCAGCATCAACCCGGCCTTGATGTGATGACAGGGGTCGAGCGGGCCCGTATGATTATCGCCGCCAGGATACGAGTGGCTCCCGATGAAATAATATTTACGGGAAGTGGCACCGAGGCCAACAACCTGGCTGTTAAGGGCACTGCCTTCGCTCTCCGGGACAGGGGCCGGCACATTGTCATCTCGGCCCTAGAGCACCCCAGCGTCCTGGAACCTGCACGGTGGCTTGAAGCCAGGGGATTCGAGGTAACAGTGGTCCCGGTGGACGGCGAAGGCCTGGTTGATCCCGAATGCGTGGCGGACAGCATTCGCAACGACACCATTTTGGTGTCCATTATCCAGGCCAGCAACGAAATTGGCACCATTCAGCCTATCGGTAGAATCGGCTCCCTGTGCCGCGAGCGCGGGATCCGGTTCCACACCGATGCCTGCCAGAGTTTTACCAAGGTGGGACTGGATGTGCGGGAGCAGCACCTGGACATGGTGACTCTCAACGCCCATAAAATTCATGGTCCCAAAGGGGTGGGGGCCCTCTTCGTCAGAGAAGGGCTCGAGTTGGAACCGGTTCTACACGGCGGTGACCAGGAGCAGAAACGCCGGTCGGGAACATACAACACAGCTGGTATTATCGGTTTTGGACAGGCAACCGACCTGGTGTTCGACCGGCATATCAACTACATGCGTGACCTCAGAGATTCCTGCCTTTTCCTGATTGAAGACGAAATAGAGGGAGTTATACTTAACGGTTCCCGCAACCGCAGATTGTGCAACAATATCAATATTACCTTTGATGGAGTGAGCGGAAAAGCCGTCTTTACAAAATTGAACGCGCGGGGTATCTATATATCCACCGGATCGGCCTGCTCATCGTCAAAACTGGAACCCAGCCAGACTTTGCTGGCCATCGGCCGGACGCCCGATCAAGCACTGGGGGCCGTCCGGTTGAGCTTGAGCCGGTTTACCACGCAGGATGATATTAACACCGCGGTGGAAGCTCTGGTGGAGATCGTGGCCGAGGAACGAGCCAGTGGAGGTAGTACCATACAATGACCGACAGTCATGTACCGGACGAAACGCTGGACCTCAGTGGTGTCCCCTGCCCGCAAAACTCCGCCCGGGCCATACTGACATTGGAATGGATGGAACCGGGACAGGTGCTTCACGTGATTGTGGATGACGGTGAACCGCATGAAAACGTCCCTCCCAGCCTCAGGGAAGAGGGGCATGCAATCATAGGGGAGGACCGGCAGGGGGACAGCTGGATACTGCTGGTCAAAAGAGGAGACGAGTGATGGGCGAACACAGATTGTGCACCCGGTGTGTCCTTCCTGAAAGCGAACCCGATATACGGTTGAACGACGACGGCGTGTGTAATGTGTGCCTGGAATATGAAAAAGCCCGCTTGGGCGACCGGCAAACTGCCTTGCTGGAGACTGATTTCGTAAAAACCTTAAACAAATACCGGGGAAAAGGAGAATACGACTGCCTGGTCATGTGCAGCGGGGGCAAAGACAGCACGTCATCACTGTATTACATGAAGAGACGTTACAAGATGAACCCTCTGGCTTTCACTTTCGACCACGGATTCGAAACCGAAGACGCCATGGAAAATATCCGCCGGGCGGTGGAAATTCTGGATGTGGACTACATGGTTTTTCGCTCAACCTACATCCACGACCTGGTCAAGAAAATCCTCGAAAGCGGTTCCCGCGCGGTCATCTGCCACCTGTGCTCCATCTGGTACATGGACCTCACCTTCACCATGGCCGCCCGTTTCAAAATTCCCATAATTATTGCCGGATGGACCAAGGGACAGTCAACCCGGCAGCCGGTCATGACCAAATGCGCTTGCTCCATCGATGCTCCCGAGTACCGAAGCATGGGAGAAGCCACCGTGGAGTTTTTGAAATCCTTGAAAAGCGATCCAAAATACAGGGATTTCCCCCAGAGCATGGAGGATGTACTGAAACGGGCGAAGAAACGGTACAAGAGTATCGTGCTGTCCCCGCATTGGTTTCTGCCTTTCGAGGTGGGGACCTATGTGAAGACCATACAGGACGAGTTGGGATGGAAGTTTCCGCGCCTGAGCTATCCGAAGCAGTCAACCAACTGCTACCTGAACTACATCGCCGTGCACAACTCGATGAAGTACTATGGCTACAGCCATTACCATGTGGAGATGAGCAAGCACATCAGGGAAGGGCTCATGACCCGTGAAGAAGCGCTTGAGCTGCTGGAGATAACCTTCGGGACCGATCTGCTGAACGAAGTTGCGGATAAGCTCGGGTACACCTTCGACAAGTGATAAAATCACTGTAACCTATTGGGCTTTGTCAGTAACCTATTGGGCTTTGTCAGTAACCGATTGGGTTTTGTCAGACACCGATTGGGCTTTGTCAGTAACCGATTGGGTTTTGTCAGTAACCGATTGGGCTTTGTCAGGCGAAAAAGTCGATCCCCTGTCCTATTCCCTCCAGTGCAAGAATTATCTGTTTCGCAGGAGGATCGAGGGGAGGGGCGGCTTTATCAGGAGGATCGGGGGGTTCAGCCTTATCCGGCAGAGCGGAAGCTTTTGGCTCCAGTCCAGTATTCTGATACGGGCGTTTTGCCGATGCGGGATTGTCAGGTTTATCCGGCGGGGCACCGGCTTTTGGCTTATCTGCAGTATTCTGATTCGAGCGTTGAGCAGATGACTGAATGCCTGTTCCGAAACCCGAGATAGCCGGCATTGCAATCATCTCCTTATTATGTGCACTTAAAGCCTATCGTGAATATAGACAATTGTCAAGCAGATTGTCGAGATGATATGGAGTACCATGGAATATGATTCTGTCACTCCTGCTGCGCAGGCAGAAGATTGAGCAGTTCCCGATCTTCTATGCCTGCCTGCCGAGCTTTGCGGTACCAAAATTCAATCGCCTGGCTGTCGCTCTGCTGCATGTACACGCGTATCAACCCGGCGTAGGCCGGCCGGAACGCTGAATCTGCAGTAACGGATCGTTCGAAAAGCTCCAGGGCCGTGGTGTGGGTACCCCGGCGTTCGTGGTAACACCCGGCCAGGTACAGCACTTCCGCCGAACGGGTGTTAGACCCGGCGGCCTTGTTAAAAGCGGCTTCGGCCTGCTCATGATTTCCCAGACGTTCGTGAACGGTGCCGAGCTCGAGATACGCTTCAGCAAAATCCGCTCTTATAGAGACCGCCTTTTTAAGCAGGGGCAGCGCCTGGCGGTATGATCCCCGGTTACTGAAAAACATACCCTTGAGAAAATAACCGTCAGGGCGTTCGACCATCAGCCGAATCATGTTCTCGTACAACGTTTCGGCTTGCTTGAAGTTGCCCTGCCGCGAGTAGAGCGTGCCCAGATTATAGTATGGTTCCACCCGGTAAGGATCGAGCTTGATGGCCTGCTCGTAACAGGAAACGGCCCGAAATATCTCACCACGGAGAGCATGGATGTGCCCTAGATGCATGTGGGTTTTGGCTACTGCCGGGGCCACCTGCAGCGCCCTGGAAAAAATGGTGTACTGGTCCTTCCAATCAACATTTCGTCTAACCGTCATCCCGGCATACGCGGTTGTTATGATTAGAAAAGCTGCGACGGCACGGGTTTTCATTCGCTTGCGGGAAATCAGCCGGGAGCCGGCTTCGTACAGGGCGATAATTCCCCAGGACAAGGCGCAGCAAAATCCGAGAGAAGGCAGGTAAAGCCTTTGCTCCGCCAGCGGCCGTCCCCCGATGAACACGATATTGGATACCGGGATGAGACCCATCGCCAGCCACGCTAGCGAAAACGAGAGCAGCCTGTCACGCTGTGCTGTAATCCACATCAGGGCAGCCAGAATGGCCATACAAAACAAAGTAACAAGGACTGCTGGATCGAATAAAGAGACCGGAACCTTAAATTCGTGCTCGATGGTAAGATTTACCGGCCAAACGAGCAAGGCCAGGTAACGACCCACCGTCTCGATGACCGCCAGCGCGCGCTGGGAAAAGCCGGTCAGAAAAGTCTCCTCGTACATGGAAATCGTTCCCAGGCCACTTCGCTTGATAACAAGGTACAGGACAGACAGTACGAAGCAGGGAAGGGTGCCCAGAACCAGCCCCCAGCGCCGCTTCCGGCTATGAAGCAACAGTACGAATACGATCAGCACGGGAGCCAATGAGAATATTGTTTCCTTGGTCAGAAGACCGACCCCGAAGAAAAACAGACTGAGTCCGTAAAGACCCCACCGCTGCCCGGAGCGAGAAGCTGCTGAGTGTTTTATAAAAAAGAGAAATGACAGGAGATAGCAGGCGAAGACAATCAGTTCAGAGCGATTCTTAATCCAGACCACGGCTTCAGTGTGTACGGGATGCACGGCAAAAAGGACAGCTGTCATAAAGGGCATCCACGGCGTTTTTGGCTGGTAATCCCGGGGAGACTCGTCCTGCCGCCCTGCTATCTGTGCCTGCGGTGGAACATGGTCCACCAGGGTTTTCATCAGGAAAAACACCAGCAGGCAGTTGAAGACATGCAGCACCAGGTTGGTGAAGTGAAATCCCCGGGGCTCTGCGCCTCCCCACAGGGCGTAGTCCAGCGCGAAGGAAACAGTCCGTACAGGACGGTAGGTGTTGCCTCCCGGATGATGTTTCCCCCAGTATTGAAGCGAGAAAAAATATGGGATATTGCCGGGGTCCCGGATAAACTGGTTTTCCACAATCAGCCCCAGGTCGTCATAGATGAACGAACCGGAGAGAGCGTTTATATAGACCAGGGCCGCCAGAAGGATTACACAGCCAACCATCACGCCGGTCACCAGGTATGCTCGTTTCGGACTATCTTGCATGCTGCTGCTCTCAGCCTTTCACCACGCCCAGAGGACGGAGGCGTACCACTTTTTGGGAGAGTCCCGCTCCCTCCACCACATCCACCACCGCCGAGATGTCCTTGTAGGCGTCGGGCATCTCTTCCCAGAGAGTCTTTCTTCCCCGGGCCATGACGACGATGCCTTTTTCTTCCAGTTCCCTGGCGATCGATCGGTTACGGCCCTCCTTGATGGCCCTTTTGCGGCTCATAACGCGACCGGCCCCGTGACAGGTGGAACCGAAGCTCTTTTCCATGGCCCCCGGTTGTCCGACCAGAATGTAGGAGGCGGTTCCCATGTCTCCGGGGATGAGCACCGGCTGTCCGCACGAGCGGTAGTTCTCGGGGAGCGCCGGGTGCCCGGCGGGAAAAGCCCTGGTCGCACCTTTGCGGTGGACGCACACTTCGATTGTCTTGCCCGCCACCCGGTGGCGCTCCACCTTGGCAATATTGTGAGCCACGTCATAGACAAGGCGCCCGCCCAGGTCCCGGGGAGACATTCGCAGCGTGTGCCCCAGGCTTTCCCGGGCCCAGTGTGTCAGGCACTGCCGGTTGGCCCAGGCGTAGTTGGCGGCGCACTTCATGGCGGCGAAATAATCCTGGCCTGCCCTGGAAGAGAAGGGGGCGCAGCAGAGCTGCCTGTCGGGCAGGTGAATTCCGTGGGTGTGGGCCGCCTGGGTCATGGCCGCCAGGAAATCATCGCACACCTGGTATCCAAATCCCCGGGACCCGGTGTGAATCATAACGGTGACCTGGTTTTTCCTGAGACCGAAAACGTCCGCCGCATCAGTGTCAAACACTTCTTCCACCACCTGGACCTCGATGAAGTGGTTGCCGGCACCCAGGGTCCCCAACTGCTGGGCGCCCCGTTTGAAAGCCCGTTTTGAAATTAACGACGGGTCGGCCCCCTCCATGAAACCGTTCTCTTCAGTGTGATCCAGATCATCCTGGGTTCCGTAACCTTGCTGGACGGCCCAGGCAGCCCCTCTTTCCATGACCCGGCAGGCTGATTTACCTTTTACATGTATTTGTCCGGTAGAACCGACCCCACAGGGAATGTCGCGAAACAGACCGGCCACTATCTCCTTGAGGCGGCTTTGGACGTCTTCCATTTCCAGGTTGGTCGTCATGATGCGGCAGCCGCAATTGATGTCATAGCCCACACCGCCGGGAGAGATCACTCCCCCGTCCGTACGGAACGCTGCCACTCCTCCGATAGGGAATCCGTAGCCCTGGTGCATGTCGGGCATGGCCATGGAATGGCCGACGATACCCGGAAGATGCGCCACATTTTCCACCTGCTGCACGCTGCTGTCCTTTGCGATCAGCTTGATCAACTGCTCGGAGCTGAACACCTTACCAGGCACCTTCATCCGGCCGTGAGCCGGTATGAGGTAGGTGAACCGGTCGATCTTCTCCAGATTGGCCATATCAGCTTTCTCCTTAAATGAGTTTTCTCATTAAATGAGCCTGCTTATACATCCACGATGAACCGGGCGTACCATTGCCCACCGTGTTCCTCCACCCGGTATCCATGATAGGTAATCGCTTTGATTTCGAGCTCAGGGTGCGGGGCAGAGCGGGGGACACGGCCCCCAAAGCATCCGATTTTCGCCGCATCATCGTGCAGCGAATCTACCTGGAACGTCGTGAACACCAGACCATCCACTGCCAGCAGGAACACCAGCTCTCTCAGGAAGTTGAACACCAGGTCCTCAAGGTTGTCGCCGGAAATTTCAACGTTCCGCATTTCATCGTTCCCTACCTCGGAAGAATCCGCCACCAGGGAAAAAAGCGCTTCACCCACGGCCTGTAACAGCTCCTCGCGGCTGTCGGCGGTGATGTCGAATCCGGCATCCGCCGTGTGCTCTATCTGGCAGTACGTATACAATATTTACACCACACTTGCTCATCAGCATCTAAAGCTCTTACAAGCTCCTGACAGACTTTAGCCATACTTTCAGCTCATTATAACTGTAGGTATTTATTACATCAGAAGGCCCCACCCACCCTCTTCTAGCGGTTCCAACACCAAAAATAATATTATTAAAGCCATCTGCGCTGTGCGTGTCCGTTGCTATCATCAGCTTAACACCCAGTTCAACCGCTCGCCGGGCATGAACGTCCTTGAGATCGAGCCGTTCCCAGTGGGAGTTGATTTCCATTGCTTTCCCGAAGCGGGCCGCCGCCTCGATGACGGCCTCCATGTCAACTGCGTAGGGCTCACGCTTCAGAATCAGACGGCCGGTAGGATGCCCCAGAACATGGAGGTACGGATTTGACAGCGCGTTAATAATCCGTTCGGTCATCTCCTCTTCGGGCATGGAAAAACGGGAGTGGATTGACCCGATTACCAGGTCGAGCCGTTTGAGCACCGAGTCGTCGATGTCCAGCGATCCGTCCGGAAGTATGTCCACTTCAGCTCCTGAGAGAACTTTTATCCCGGTTCCTTCGAGTTCCCCGTTGAGCAGCTTGATTTCCTCTACCTGCTCGAGAATGGCCGATTCATCCTGGCCGTTGGCAATCCAGGTGGACTTAGTATGATCGGTGATGGCCAGGTATTCGTATCCCCGGTTACGGGCGGCAACAGCCAGCGTTTTCATGTCTTCTACACCATCAGATCGATTGGAATGAACGTGCAGATCTCCACGGATGTCACCGGTCTCAACCAGATCAGGCATCCGGCCATGCTCAGCCGTTACAAATTCCCCCCCGGCTTCACGTATTTCAGGTGGGATCCATGGCAGCCCCAGGAGGTCGAAAACCTCTTCTTCGCTGGCTCCTCCGGCACGGACATCACCGGGCTCTTTAAAAACGCCATATTCATTCACCTTGAGACCCATCTTCTGGGCCCGTTCCCTTATCTGGATATTGTGCTGTTTGCTCCCGGTAAAATAGTGGAGAGCCGAACCGAAACATTCAGGCTCTACCACCCTCATATCAGCCTGTATCCCCCGAATAGTCCGTACGCTCATCTTGGTGGGACCGCGGAGTATGACTTCTTCTATTTCCATAAAGTCCTGAAGCCAGTCCATGACCGACTGCGGATCGTTTGAGGCCACCAGGAGGTCGATGTCACCAATGGTCTCGCGCCACCGGCGGAGGCTTCCGGCGATGGAAGCGGAAATCACGAGATCTCCGGGCACCGATTTGATGTAAGTAAGCATTCTGCGGGCCTGCTCATACGCCGTTCCCAGGTGGTACCGTCCCTGGAAGCGCACGTATGCCTGGATTCCTTTCATGATCTTCTGCTCGAGTTTGGCTCCCATGCGGGGAAGGTCCTTTATCTTACCCTCCCGGGCTGCTTGTTCCAGGTCGTCAATGGTCCTCACACCCAGGCGGTCCATAAACAGTTTGACCGCTTTCGGACCGACACCCTGTATGTTGAGCAGTTCCACCACGCTTTGCGGAATCTCTATACGGAGTTCATCCAGTTTTGCGCAGCTCCCGGTCTCGATCATCTCGGTGATCTTACCGCTCAGGTCCTTACCGATCCCGGCGATGGACTGCAGCCCTTCATCGCCAGCGATGTCTTCGACACTGCGGGAAAGACCGGCTATTATTTCGGCGGCTTTGCGATAGCTTCGTATCCGGAACGGATTAGCTCCCTGGATCTCGAGAATGTCCCCTATCTCGTTGAGTAACGCGGTTATACGGGAGTTGTCCAACCTCATCAGCCTTCCTGTAACTTTATTGTTAGATTCTATCAAGTTCACTACGGCCAGACAACGGCGAAGAACATTTTTTCCACTTGCGGATGCTGGTTTTTCGCGGTCGGCAGGACTTGACTGAATCAGGACTGAAGTGTATGATGCGCTTGCCATATCGGAAGAGTGGAGAACCTGTTCATGCCATCTTTCATACGTGTTAAAAAACATAAATACCGCTACCGGATCAATCACATTTTCCGGGCCACATTCTGTCTGTTTCTGGCCGTTATCGTGATTATCACCACTGCCGGTGGGGAGTTGCCGGCCCAGGAAACAGATCCGGAACAGGTCAACCGGTCAAACAATTGGTATGTCAACGCAACCCACCACGAGAAACTTCAAGAGTACGAAAAAGCCATCTTCTGCCTGCAGAAAGCTCTTGAAATCCATCCGGGCAACGAGCAAGCCCGCGACCTGCTTACCCGGATTCAGACGGGAGGGACCCCGGAAGATTCACCCCAAAGCTCTTCATCTCAAAGCGGCGGTCAAAGCGGCGGCACCGCGCTTTCGGGACGGGAATTAGCCATTAAAAAGGCCTGTGTGGCTAATATGAAAGTCATAAGCTGCGGTCTGGAAATGTATGATCTTGACAGCATGGAATCCGAACCGGTCCCCACCGGCAAAATGTCTCCCGAGTCCGAACTCATGAAAACGCTTATAGGTGAAAAGTACATTCAGGACTTACCGGTATGCCGGAGCGGCGGAAGTTATATTCACGAAGGTGATTTTCAGATCTCGTGCACGGTACATGGGCGCATACCCGGCGGCGGTAGTGATGACTTTGACGAATTTGACGTCGGGGGGGACGGCGTAGTTGATTTTCCTCCGGCCCCCGGATCATCCGGCGAAGCCGGAGCAACCGACCTGACACCTCAGGAGGCACTCAAGAAAGTCGGTAAGCTTATCCGGGACGGGCAGTTCCGGGACGCACTTCCGTTTGCCAAGGCTGCTGCGGAAGGTATGCCCGATTCAGCACAGGCCATGAGTGTCATGGGCTATATCAATGAAAAACTCGGTATTCTGGACGAGTCCATCCGGTGCTATCAGAAAGCCATGGAAAAAGAGCCCGGTAATCCCGCCTATGCCAATAATTTTGCCTTTGCCTGCGCCAATGCCGGAATACTGCTGAGCAAAGCGGTTGAAAAGGCCAGGGAAGCGGTGACGAAAAAGCCCAATTCGGAACATTTCCGCGACACACTGGGATTCTGCCTTCTCAAATCAAAAGATTACGTCGGGGCCGCCAAAGAATTCCGTAAAGCCCAGGACCTGGCGCCCGAGTTCCTCCAGCCCACTTTTCACCTCTCATTCATTGACACTGCCGAGGGAAGGGTGGAAGATGCGCTGGTCAAACTAGCGCAGGTCATCAAAGCGGATTCCGCCAATATCCCGGCCCTGATTAGAACCGGGATCATACGGTTCGAGACCGACAGCATTGAGGAGTCCATTGAGGCCTTCAAAAAGGTGCTGGAGCTCAATCCCGAACACACACTGTCCATGTTCTACCTGGGCTTTATCCTGATGGCCGCGGAAAACCCCCAGGCCGCTGATTTTTTCAAAGCCATAACGACAATAAATCCCAGCAGTACCGAAGGGTATTTGGCGCAGGCGTATCTAGCACAGGGAACGGGAAGCGACAGCGCCATAGTTGTGTCCCACTTCCGTTCCGCTATCGACGCCCGTCCCGGTTGGGGATTTCCCAACTATCTCCTGGCCGGTTACTACTTTCTCCAGACCAGCTATGATGAAGCGCTCACCGAGGCCCGGGCGGCGCTGCGGACGGCGGATCCTCACCTTCAGAGCAAGATCCAGGTTTTTGTAGACAAGGTGGAAACCGCTCAGGAACAGAATGTGATGAACTGGTACGAAAACCATGAGTGGGGGTACAAGTTCGTCCTGCCCGGATCCGATTGGGAAGCTACCGAGGACACAGAGCAGTACATGGTCAAAGAAGCTCAGGTGGTGCTGGTCAAACAAGATGAGTCTTCCGGCCGCTTCGCGCTGGTAGCTGTCATCATGCAGCCAAACCCCAATTTGTATACATCGGACGATGTGGCGGTTGCCTGGGAAGAGGAACTGCAGCGGGTAGTGCCCGGGTACAAGAAGCTTGACACGGAAAAGGTGGAAGTCGGTGAGTACGAAGGCAAGGTTCTCGTGTACGAGCAGGAAAACGCCAGAGTAACCAAGCACGCTTTTATTTCGTATGGAGACAGTCTGCTGACCATTGTTGTGACTGATAACAAGGAGCACTTCGAAGAAAGCGTCAAAGTGTACTCCAGGATACTGAAAACGTTCCAGTTTATGTGATCTGGCTGTTGAGGCAAGGAGGCCCTTTGGGGTGTGGGAAATACTCTGGCTGCTGACTAAAATTATATTGGTGCTCGGGATTCTTCTTGTCGCCGGATTCATCCTGGCACTGCTCAGCCCCATCCGGGCCCGGTTCAAGGGCTGGTGCGATCTGCCGGAACAAGCAAAACCCGGTGCCCGGGTGAAGGTGACCTGGGTATACGGCCTGGTGGCCTTTACACTTCAGGCTGTCACCGACGGGGTGACCCGGGAACTTCGAGTGGCCGGTTTCAAGGTGGACATAGATGATGATCCGCCTCCAATGGATGTTTCCTCCAGCGTTGATGTTTCCTCCAGCGCTGATGTTTCCTCCAGCGTTGATGACTCCTCTTTCGATCTGGCCTTGTTCGGATTCGATCCCGGAGATGGTGGAGATGATAGCGTAGGCAAGGATGATAGCGTAGGCAAGGATGATAGCGTAGGCAAGGATGATAGCGTAGGCAAGG
>CAYSPT010000012.1:93825-99438 GCA_964432985.1 uncultured bacterium | reverse complement strand
GGAATATGAGAGAAATGACCCGGTAGAACGGTGTTGCCGGGCGCGGAGTTACATCCTCCAGGTAGCTTTGCACGCGGGTTATCTGCAAACCGCCTTCTCCCAACTCCCGCTCCATGGTACTGAAGCGCCGGGATGGAAACTGCATGAAGCGAAGCCGGTGCTTCTGGGTTTGGTGGGAAACCATGTACTTGATAAATTTCCAGGCCTTCCGGGGGTGCCTCGAGTAGTTGCTGAGCGCCAGCGTCCACCCTCCCAGGGTGGACCCGTAGAGGTCTTTGGTTTTGCCGGGCATGGCGTCGAAATCAACCCGGTCGACGATCTCCGTGGGGGGCTCCTGTGCAAAGTGGCTGAAGGTCTGCCAGGTCCGCAAGAAAGCTGCTTTCCCCTGCTTGAACATCCTCTCGGAAAGCGTTTCATTGTAAGCCAGAATTTCATCGGGTGGTGGTGTCACCTTGTGGGTGTGAATCAGGTCTACCATGCTTTTGAGAGCTTCGACGTTTTGCGGGGTGTTGATTTCGATGTCTCCCGGTTTGACGGAGATACGGCCGCCGTAACCGGTGACGAATTCGAGATAATCACAAAACATGCCTTCATACCGGCCGCCCTGGAAAGCCAGTCCGTGGACACTGTATTTTTCGGATAGGGACTGGGCCTGCGTCACCAGATCGTCCATGGTCTGAGGCGGTTTCAGCCCCTCTTTCAGCAGCAGGTCCTTGCGGTAATAAAGCAGTCCGCCATTGATGTAGACCGGCAGAGCGTACAGACTGTCCCGGTACTTGCACGCCTGGAGGGGGGCAGTGAGAAAGTCGGAGATATAATCATCTGAAACGTACACGTCCAGCGGAGCGGCCCAGTCAAGGAGGGCGAACTCCGCCGGACGGATGATGTCGATGAGCATGACGTCGATGCGGGATGGGTCCGACAGGAAATAATCCAGGAAGCTGGAAAACTGGGCATCGGTGGAATCGATACCGATGGAGATGATGTTGACCTGGATGTCCGGGTGGCTCAGGTTGAAGTCCCTGATGATACCAAGCTCGTTGATCAGGGAGTTTTCGTGGGTTAACAGGGTGATGACGGTTTTATTACTGGCTCGCGCGGGACAGACGGCGGTCACGGCAAGCAGTACCAGGATGCAGGTCAGAATAACAGGTTTAGTCATTGGTCTCAACGGTCGAACTCCTCACTTCACCTCATAGTCCGGAAATCTCAAACAGGCCCCCTGGCTGTTTATCACCCACGTGGGCTGCTTGGCCCAGCAAGCGGTGAAGCGCGGGATGATGAGCCTTTCCAGGGAAACCAGTTCCCCTTCTTCTTCGAACACGATAGTCGTCTTGACAGCGGGAACCTGAAACGTCTTGTTCCCGGCTCTGGTGGCGATTTCATACGGTTCGATGGCGAACTGAACATCGTGGAACAAACTGCTGATCGGCTGCTTTTTCTTCAGACTCTCGCGAACCAGCGTCTTGTCCGCCGGGTTGTACGTGTACTTAATGGGAAAACCTTCTTTTGGATACCCTTTCCTGTCAACCTCCGGGACGCCCGTAGACTCGTTTACCAGGAATTTGTATAGGGTGAGGGTTGTCCCTGATTCGTTCGAATCCACCGAAATCCGGTAATGCGAGCTTTTGATATCGGAAGACAGTTGGTTCATCACCGCGGCGAAGGTGTTCATGAAATCTTCCTCTTCTCCCGCGAGCAGGGCGACAGGCAGAAAGACGAAAAGGGCTGTTACCGCCACCACAATGACGCGCTTTTTGAAGCGGATGTTGTTGAAACGGAACCTGACTGTTTTCATGGTTCAGGATCCTCCTCGGGAATCGGGTCCTGCCGGGTAACGAAGGTAGCAAGCTTCACGCACTGGTCCGGGGCCCGTGCCTCGTCCCAGTACACGGTGACCACGATCCTGGCCATGTCGGCCTCCACTCTCTCTACCGCCACTTCCGAAATAAAGGGACTTCGTGAATCGTCCTGTACATTGTCGTAGTCGAGCTGGAAAAATGGGCGGTTGCGGTACCTTTCCATGAGAGATGTGGCGTAGGTGACGGCCGTGGTAATCCGGGAACATTTCGGCATGGGTGTTTTTCCGATATTCACCAGCAGGCGGGTACCGAAGAAACCGATCATGATCAGGATGACCGCGATGGCAATACCAGTAAGTAGTTTTCCTCTCATGACAACATGTACCTCATGGCAACCTATTCCAGTTCTTCTCGCATCACCAGGATTTGTTCCGACATGGTGACGTGGTAGCACGGATGTTTGAATTTATCATGAAAATTAACCCGGGGCATGTGATAGCAGGCGCCTGCGTACACCACTCCGTTGATGAGCGTGTCTTCAGTGTTTACGATGCTCCCTACCGGAGCATACAACGATCCGCCAAAGGGATTTTCATTGTAATAAGGGTTGTTGATTTTTATTTTCTCACCGGACAGGGCCACCACGCTGAACACCGAATGCTCGGGGATCTTAAGCGGCCCGACGACCATCTTGGATTGGCGGGCTATGATCATGCCGGACTGCTCCACCGCACCGCCCAGGTAGAAGCCTTTTCTGTCTCCGATCAGGCTGAGCCCGTCCAGGTAGAAGGTGCCTTTTCCGGTTCCCGCTTTAAACGTGTCCTTGAACTCATTCCATGTCCGGCAGTAATAGCTGATCTTGTATCGGTTGAACGGGAAGAAATTATTGTACTGGGATTTCCCCCCCCAGGTCCATTTCCACGAATTCCGGATGACTGAGCCCGCTTCAGGAAACTCTCCCAGTTCATATAACTGGTCGTAATCTTCGTCGTACAGGTTGAAGCGCCGGGCAGGGAACACTCCCTGGTTTTCTCCTGTCCATATCCAGACGGCGAACTCGTCCAGAGGCGGCGGGGGGCCGATATTGACCACCTTGCAATCCTTGAGTACCTCGACAACTCTTTTTGAATCGTCACTCAAGGTGAGGGTGGCGGTGAACTTTAGCGTGCCCTTTTTTTCAACTCGCAGCGGGATGATATCATCGAAGTTCTCCTGGTTGAAGAACTCGATTTTTACCGACAAAGGCCACTGGCGCTGGTAAACTTCATTCATGAGATTCTTTTTAACCATTTCAGGTTGAAAATCCTCGAATTGGGGTGTCAGGTCTTTGCGGCGGAACCGGGGGTACCAGTCGGCCTGCGCATTGTTCATGCCCGTCCGTACCCGCATGATGGCTTCCTCGATGGCCGCTTCGCACAGGTACGAAGCGATTTCCTGCTCGATGCACTTGATGGATTCTGTGGCCGGCCGGGATGAGGAAAAGACCGAATGGACGATTGCCAGTACCACCATCACCACTGCCAGGGCGATGAGGAGGGCCTTAAGCGACATGACCCCTCTGGAACTACTCCGCTCGGTGTTATGGCCGGGCTGCGTATTCATGATTAAATGTGATTGTATCATAAGACAATAAATATATCAAAATTAACGGTTCAATACGCCCAACGGTCTAATCTCCTGGTGCCGTTCCGGTTGGTAGTATAATAGCCGGTATGAAATACGTGCTGAAGAACTCCAGTTAAATTGCAGAGGAGTTGATGTGGACTCATGGTTTCTCCGGTTAAGTGCGTGGTCGCCCTCGATTCGTTTAAAGGAACGCTCACCTCCCGCGAAGCTTGCGACATCGTAGCAGAGGCTTTATCCAGCCACCTCCCGGGCTGTGAAGTAGTGAAAAAGCCCATGGCCGACGGGGGGGAGGGGACCGCCCGGGCGCTGATCGATGCCGGTGGCGGAACCTGGGTCACTCAGACAGTAATGGGGCCTCTTCCCGGCATGGAGGTCGAAGCCGGATTTGCCTGGTTTGACGATACCGCCACCGCCCTGGTGGAAATGGCTGCAGCCAGCGGCCTTGAATTACTTACTAAAGAGCAGATGAATCCTCTCGAAACTACCACCTTCGGTACGGGCCAGCTCATCAAGGCTGCTTTGGATCACGGCGCGCGCCGGGTGCTGCTGGCCATCGGGGGCAGTGCCACGGTTGATGGCGGTGTCGGTGCTGCCATGGCTCTGGGCTGGACGTTTAAAGACGAACAGGGTGAAACCGTCCCTCTGGGTGGCGGGGGTCTGGAGCGGATAGTCAGTATCACCGCACCTCCGGTTCACGAAATCGTTCCGGTCGAGATACTATGCGACGTGGATAACCCGCTGCTGGGTGAGCGTGGCGCGGCCAAAATCTATGGTCCCCAGAAGGGAGCAACCCCTGGGATGGTGGAGTATCTTGAGCGGGGATTGTCGCACCTTGCTGGCCAGGTCGAGCTGCATCTAAAGCGAGATGTCCGGACCATCCCGGGCGCCGGGGCTGCGGGTGGCCTGGGAGCGGGCGCTCTGGCATTCATGGACGGGAAAGCGGTCTCCGGAATCGAAACTGTCATGGAGATCAGCAACCTGGAAACAGAACTGGGGACGGCGGACTGGGTGCTCACCGGCGAAGGTTCATTCGATTACCAGTCCCTGATGGGAAAGGTCGTGTCCGGTATTCTCAAGATGGCCGCCAGGGCGGTGGGGGGCCCGAAGGTGGCGGTAATCGCCGGCCAGGTCTCGGTATCTTCAGAGGAGTACCGCCGGCATGGTATTGAAGTGGCTGTTTCGTGCCGCAGCGAGGGAATGGCACTTGAGTACGCGCTTGAAAACTGCCGCTCCCTGCTTGAAAAGGCCGCCGGCCGCCTGGCCAGTGAATATCTTGCTCCGAGGGTGTCCGGTGGTCATTGAGACCAAAATGCAGTATAATGAATGGCGTTTGAAACGGACGGTCTGGCGACAGCCGCTTAAACGCCGGTGGCAGCGTTGAAAAAGGGGGAACAAACGATGGCGGATGAGGCAAGTTCCGGTTCCGGCGGCAGGAAAGTTATTTCTTTCTGCTACCGGTTCAAGTATGCTGACGGGCACGAGAACGAGTACAGGTTTACAATCGATTACGAGACGCTCGAACTGATACAGCCGGAAGCCTCGGATTATCCCGACTGGACACATCTGTCGTTCCACCAGTGCCCCGACTGTCCTCTCGATGAAGCGGTGCATCACTATTGCCCTGCTGCCATGAGCCTGAAGCCGCTGATAGAATCATTCCGCTCTTTCCGCTCCTTTGAGGAAGCGGATGTCTTCGTCGAGACCGATCATCGAACATACAGCAACCACACTTCGCTGCAAAAAGCGGTCAGCTCTCTTTATGGGCTCCTGATGGCGGCATCGGGGTGCCCCATCCTGGGCATGTTCAAGCCCATGGTGGAGACTCATCTTCCCTTTCAGAGCCACGAGGAAACGACGTACCGGATGGTATCCATGTACCTGACATCACAGTACTTCCGCTACAAGAAAGGGCTTTCCACCGACTGGGACCTGGAGAACCTGGTCACCTTCCTGAAAAAGGTCGAGAAGGTGAACCGGAGTTTCTGCCAGCGCCTTCACGCCATCAAGGAAATAGGCGGCGATGTGAGCATCAACGCGATCGATCTGTTGAACACTTTAGGCCTTATGGCCAGTTTTTCTCTGAATGCGGACCTGATGGACCGCATGGGAGTGATCTTCAAGGAATACATGGTGTAGTTTCTTTTTATTATTGGTGCCCACGGTATAAGTATTGGAGCCTACGGTA
>CAYSPT010000012.1:78626-93725 GCA_964432985.1 uncultured bacterium | reverse complement strand
TATTGGTGCCCACGGTATAAGTATTGGAGCCTACGGTACAAGTATTGGAGCCTACGGTACAAGCCGGCGGCATTCGAAACCAGGACCACTTTCAGTGGCCAGTCTAAGACGGGATGGTACATATGAGCTGTTGTGACATTGTGGTTGGTATTCCATCATACAACGAAGGCGAAAATATCAAGTATGTGGCTCAGCAGGTGGACCGTGGGATAACCCGGTTTTTCAAAGATCACAAGGCAGTTATAATCAATTGTGATGGAAACAGCTCCGATGACACTATCGATTATTTCCTGTCCGCCGAGACCCGGGCGGAAAAGAAAGTGTTAAGAAAAAAAGGCATCACCGGTAAAGGCAACGTATTCAGGCAGCTGTTCAAGTTCATCGAAAAACACGATGCCCGGTACTGCATCTGTGTGGACGCCGATCTGAAAAGTATCAAACCCACCTGGGTCAAGCACATGATAGAACCCCTGACCCGGGGCTACCACTATGTCACCCCCTATTACTCCCGGCACAAGTACGACGGGACCATCACCAACAACATCTGTTATCCGCTGGTCTACGCCTTGCTGGGCAAGGACATACGTCAGCCCATTGGCGGTGATTTCGCATTCAGCGGACGCCTGGCGAAGTACTGGCTGGAGCAGAAATGGATCAAGGCTGTCAATTATTTCGGCATTGATATCTTCATGACCATCAGCGCCATACGGGGCGGATTCAAGGTGGGCCAGGTCAACCTGGGATCAAAAATCCACAAACCAAGCGCCCCGAACCTCAACGTCATGTTCCTGCAGGTGGCCGATTCGCTTTTCTACAACCTGTATGGCTGTAATCTGCGAGCGCCCAACCGGCTTCAGAAGCCCAGGATGTTCGGTTTGAAGAACCTGGCCAAGCCGCAGGATTTAACCTTTGATGACAAAAAGATCAAGCGCGATGTCCTCCAGGAGTTCAAAGAGCATGAAAACGAGATCAAAAAAGTGCTGACCGATGATAATTTCACCGTGGTCAAGACCATGTTCGACAGGAAGTACCTGGCGATAGAACCAGACGTGTGGAGCAAGCTGGTGTTTGACTGTATGCTGGCATACCGCAGCAAAAAACAGGCAGCCATAAAGGTGCTGCAAATCCTGTATTTCGCCCGGGTGTACTCGTTCATACAGGAGACGAGAACCATGTCCCAGGCAAAAGCCGAGCAGGAAATTGCCGCGCAGGCGAAGCTGTTCAGAAAGAATCGGCAGTATTTGCTTGACAGGTTGTAGTATCTTTTTAACTTGAATTATTCGTGTTAAGTACATGAAGTGCAGGATGTCAGAACGTAGAAAGTGAGCGTGAGACCGTGAACGGATTCGACTGGACTATTATCGTGGTGTACATGGCCGGTATGATCGGTATGTCTGTCTACCTGGGCCGGTCCCAGGAAAGTGAAAAGGACTATTACCTGGGCGGGAACGATGTAAGTTACTGGGCCATCGGTCTTTCTACCATGGCAACTCAGTGCTCTACCAACAGCCTGTTGGGCGCCCCGGCTTTCGTTATCGCCGTGGGCGGACTTCTGTGGCTGCAGTACGAGTTGGCAGTCCCCCTGGCCATGATCGGGGTCATGGTATTTCTCCTGCCGTTTTTCCGCCGGCAGAATATTGTCTCGGTGTACGAATACCTGGAGAAACGGTTTGGCATTGGGACCCGGACGCTTCTTTCAGTCCTGTTCCAGTTCATCCGTGCCTTCGCCACCGGCGTGACCGTGTACGGTATTTCTATCGTGTTGCAGGAGTTGGTGGACATTCCATTCTGGGTAGCGGTACTGGTGCTTGGGGTGGTGACCGTAGTGTACGATTTCTTCGGCGGTATGAAAGCGGTCATCTACTCCGACGTCATCCAGATGATTATCCTGTACGGCGGTATCGCCGTGTGTCTGTTCTTCGCCGTACATCACTGCGGCGGGTGGTCCGAGGTCTGGAACGCGTTCCCGGACGCCAAGACACGTACCCTGGATTTTGCCAGCCACGGGTTCGGCGACGGAAAAACCTTCGCCTTCTGGCCTATGCTTATCGGGGGATTGTTCCTCTATATAAGCTACTACGGCTGCGACCAGTCGCAGGTCCAGCGGGAGCTTTCATCGCGTAATGTGGATGACACCAACCTGTCGTTGTTCATGAACGGCGTTCTGCGTTTCCCACTGGTTATCACCTACTGCCTGGTGGGCGTGGCAATCGCCGCCTTCATCGTTAAGAATCCAAGCTTTTTAGAGCAGATTCCCCCCGTCGTCGGAACGACCACTACCAACTACAACCTGGCCGTACCCATGTTCTGCCTGCACTACCTGCCCCACGGTGTCATCGGGTTGATCATGGTAGCCCTGTTCTCGGCGGCCATGTCGTCGCTGGACTCCACCATCAACTCGCTCTCCGCCACCACCATTCGTGACATCATCGAGCGGTTCTGGGTGGGGCACGAGCTGGAGCCGGCCAAACAACTGTTCTGGTCCCGGATGACCACCATATTCTGGGGGGTAGTCTGCATCGCCTTTTCCTTCTTTGTGGGGGGCATTTCCACGTCGATCATCGAGTCCATCAACAAGATAGGCTCCCTTGCCTACGGGCCCATACTAGCCACCTTTCTCCTGGCCATATTGACCCGAAAGGCAAACGATAAAGGCACTATTGCCGGGATCATCGCCGGTTTCGGGATCAACATGTATCTCTGGAGGTACCATCCCGACATCTCCTGGATGTGGTGGAACGTTATCGGGTGCGTGGTTACTTTCATAGGCGGGTACGTCATTAGCATCATCCTTGGCGGCGAGAAGGCCAACCCCGAAAACATCGACGATCTGCTCTACCAGAAAGATTCGAAGAAGTTCTTCAACTACCAGCGGAACTGGCCTGTCTATTACGGAGTGCTGGTAGCGTATTTCGCCCTGATGATCGTGGTCCTGAGGCTGATGGAAAAAGCCTTCACATAAGGGTTTACTCGAGCTTGCTGGATGCTTCTTGCTGGTTTTGTCAAAAAGCAGTTTCATGCTAGTTATTTTGCAGGTATTTTCCACCGAGTCTGGTGCCCACCTTCACTTCCAGTGGTTTGAAGGCATCACCGAACTTCCAGAGCCGGATGGTGCAATCCCTGCCGCCGGAAGCCAGGATGGTGCCGTCGGGGCTGAACGCAACCGCGTCCACATCGTTGGTATGATCTTTCAGGATCATGAGACATTCGGCCCGTTTCACATCCCACAGCTTTATGCTGGTTCCATCATCCGCGGCGGCCAGGATCCGGCCGTTGGGATGAAAGGCCACCTTGCTGATATTGTCCTTGTTGCCCGGCAGCACATTTACGCAGGTCCCGGAGGCCACGTCCCACAGCCTGACATCCCAGTCATCGGCGCCCGACGCCAGCAAACGGGAGTCGGGGCTGAAAGCCAGGGTGCACACCTGTCTCTCATGGCCGGTCAGTCCGGCCTCGAGCCTTCGGGTAGAAAGATCCCATATATAGACTGTGCAGTCCTTACCTCCCGCGGCAAGAAGGCGGCCGTCCGGACTGAAGGCGACGGCAAGCGGGGTGGTGGATACCTCGGGAAACGTATAGATACACCGTTGTGTTTTCACGTCCCACAATTTGACCGTTTTATCAAAACAGGCGGTGGCCACGAGAGCGCCGTCGGGGCTGAAGGCGACACAGTTGACACTCTTCCATATCTCGCAGGCAGTCCTGGAAAAGAGTTCCATTGTCGTCATCAATGCTGACACGGGGCTGAAATGGTTGTTATCCTTAACGTTTATCATGGCCAGGCAAACATGTTTTTCCACGTCACCGATACGTAGCATTCCGTCTTCGCTGCCGCTGGCGATGAGCCGGCCGTCGGGGCTGAAGGCGATGGAGCTGACCTTGCTGCCGTGCAGCATCATCCTGTCCACAATACCGCCGTTGGCCGGATCGATAAACAACATCGGCACCAGCCGGGCGCCCCACGGGCCGGCGGCCAGGTAATCGCCAGACGGGTGAAAGGCCAGGCTGGCTATCTTGAACCCGGACGGGGACATGTCCACTGTGGTCACCATTGCATCCTTTTCGCAGGACCACAGGCTCAGGTCGCCCTGTTCCCCGGCGGAAGCGGCAAAACGGCCGTCGGGACTGAACGCCACCGATTTAACCGGGTAATCGTGCTCCCTGAAAATAGCGGTGACCGCCCGTCGTTTCACGTCCCAGAAACGAATGCTGTAATCTCTGCTCCCGCTGATAATTGTCCGGCTATCGGGGCTGAAATCAAGCGAGTTGACATCGTTTTCATGACCGGCGAGCGGCAATTCCTCCCGGTCTTCCCTGACATTCCAGATCTTGATATCGGTATCGTTGCCGGCGGAGGCTATCAGGCTCCCGTCAGGGCTGTACCTGACCTTCTGGACCAAATCCCCATGCTGGTAAAGGATCTTTATCATGGTTGCCTTCTCAAGATCCCACAGAATGACACTGGTATCACGGCTGCCGGATACCAGGTAGCGCCCGTCCGGGCTGATATCCACTGAAAATACGCTGCTCAGGTGCCCCCTCAAACCGGATCTCAGCTTTTTGCCGGCCATATCCCAAATCCTGATAATATCGTCGCCGCCGCTTGACACGAGCAGGCGGTCATCCAGGTTGAAAACGAGACTGGTGACTCCATGCGAGTGGGCCCGTTTTCCCGACACTCCGGGATCACTGAACCGGGCGATCATCCGACGGTTTTCGATACCCCACAGAATAAGGCCGCCGTCATCATACCCCGTGGCCAGGAACCGTCCGTCATGACTGTAAGCCAGGCACTTGACCGGTGGTCCGGGCCCGGGAACCAGTTCTTTCAGGCTCCTGCCTGCATAATCCCACAACTGGACCGTTGAATTATCGCAGCCCACCGCCAGGACACGGCCGTCAGAACTGAAGGCGGTACACTGGGAAACCAGCTGCCCCTTCCCCAGTATCCCCAGGCTGCGAATAGACTGTCCTTCGTTGTACTGTGCTTTCCATATGGCCAGATCGATAAAGGGAAAGATATGGAGCTTCCGTTCCTGCAGATCTTTCCTTATCGCACGGTATTGCTTGACCGCCTGGCTGATCTCCTTTTTC
Source organism: uncultured bacterium (assembly GCA_964432985.1). Classification (GTDB taxonomy): domain Bacteria; phylum Muiribacteriota; class CAYSPT01; order CAYSPT01; family CAYSPT01; genus CAYSPT01. The sequence continues at coordinate 88,631 of CAYSPT010000012.1, read as the reverse complement.
CCTTCCAGCATCCGGGCCACGTTGAGTCTGCTCGTCAGTTCATTGATCTCGGCTTCCTGCCGCTGCTTTTCCGCTTCGGCCTGGGCCGCCAGCGCTTCCTGCTCCTTGGCGGCCGCCCGGTCGCGTTCCGTTTCTGCGATGGTCTTCTGCCGTCGGGCGGAATCACGCTGAAAAATCGCTTCATGCTGGGAAGCGGAAATCCGGACGTAGGACACTGCGAACGATACGGCCATGATCGCAAAAACGGCGGCGAGTGAGGCCGAAAGAACCACGTTTCTGGCTATCCATTTGCCGAACACCTGCCAGAGGCTGTATTCCATGGCGCCGATGGGATGCCCTGCTAGAAACAGCTTGATTTCCTCCTTGAGATCCATGACACTTCGATACCGGTCGTTCTTGTCTTTTGCCAGGCATTTCATGATGATGGTATCAAGCTCCGGAGGCAGGTTCTTCCCCCGCTTTACCTGCAAAGGGGGTACCGGCAGATCACGCTGTATTATTTCCAGGATATCCCAGGCGTCTTCACCATGAAACGGGGATTCGAGCGTAACCAGTTCGTATAACAGGGCTCCGAGGGAATAGACATCCGAACGCTCGTCCATTGTTGCGACCAGCCCTTTGGCCTGCTCCGGTGACATGTAACCGGGAGTTCCCACCACCGAACCGGTCATGGTTTTCATTAGATCGGTTTGCCCTTCCCGCTGGTCGATAAGAAGACCGTACCGGCAGTCGTCCTGCTCTTCCCCCAGTATCTTGGCCAATCCCCAGTCCATAACGTAGACCTCGCCGAAGTCGCCCACCATGATATTGTCCGGTTTCAGATCCCGGTGGATAATCCCGTTTGAATGGGCATAGGCGATGCCATCGCATATCTTGAGAAAGATGTTCAGAACTTCTGTGAGCCAGGTACGACTCGCAGGATCTGATTTATCCATGGCTTGCTCGATCATGTCCGCCAATGAAGAGCCTCGCACCATTTTCATGGTGAAATAGGGCCGGCCGTTTTCATCCACGCCCAGTTCGTGTACCGGGCAGATGTTGGGATGCTCCAGCTTTCCCTGGATCTGGGCCTCCCGGACAAACCGTTCGGAAAATTCCCGTAAGTCCTGTCCCCGGGAGGAAATAACTTTCATGGCCACGTCACGGCCGATGACGGTATCCTGTGCGTTCAGAATTACTCCCATTCCTCCCCGTGCCACTTCCCCGGAAACCCTGTACTTATCATCCTTGTCCGAAAATGAACCAGAATCGCCGGACGGGAGGTTATCACCGGCAACCCGGCCTGAAGCAGGCCGGAGGTTACAGGACTCACCCCGGTCATCTTCGGGAGTTTTAGCACCCTCTCCCGGTCCCATCAGGGTGTCGCTTGTATGATCGGGATCCTGGTAGGTGGCCAGTTGTTCAGCCAGGTTGTCTATGTCATCTTTCGGGGGAAGTTTTTCCGGCGGACGGTTTTGTTTATCAGAATCCATAGTTTGCCACGATTATTTCCACCTGCTTGATTATCCCAAGAAAACCATTTTCTTTTCTTATGACTTGAGTCTCGGCATTATTATAATACATTTACGGCGGCTACCGGTCAAACACCGCATTTCATGAACTCCCTCACGGTGTGCTCAACACATTCGTTACGGAAACAGTACTGTTTACTGGTGCTTTTTTCAATGTAGCCATTGGGGGCGTAAAGTATGTGTTAGATCGAGCAGGATTACAGTGAGATCAATCTTCTATTTAATTGACAGTCTGCCTCATCCTCACTATAATTGTTCTGTAACCCTTTTAATAGGGGTTTACTATATATTAATGGGTGCGTGGTATATGCGCCTGCCTTGTTGCACTATATCAAAGTTACAGTTTATCAAAAACCGCTATTTACGCGAGGATGTGAGTTTGAATCATGATTAAAATGTTGACACTAAGAAAAAGCTGTAGGGTCCTTTCGCTTCTGCTGGCGCTGGTTTTCACCTTAAACCTGGTGGCGCCGCCGATGGCCCTGGCCGCCGGCAAAGCGAAGGCAGACGAACAAACAGAGGTCGTAGAACAGGCCCCAAAGGTCGAAGAACAGGCCCCAAAGGTCGCAGAACAGTCGCAGACCAGTGAAGTTCCACCGGACATCGAAGCCCCGCCGGAAGCTGATTCGGGCATACCGTCCGACATCGCGCCGCCGCCGGGATATGATATCCTTGAAAAGTTGGAACAATTGTCGAGAGCCAGGAATTCGGAAAACACCGGTTTTGTCTCTTCTATCGCCAACTGGATCAGCGATATCGGTGAAAGAGCGAGCCGCCAGTTCAAGTCGAAAGAAGGATTCGACTCCGACGACGAAGCCCAGAAGATTATCGATGACTCGCCGAATGCGTCGTATACGGGTAACCTGTCAAAGCGAACCGCCGACTCCGGCATCATGTATCCGCTCAAGCAGGTCGGTCTGAGCGTGTTTGATAAAGAAATCGGGCTCATCAGCCGGTTTCTTTCCCAGAGCATCGTTAACACGATCGCCAAGCAGGGAAAGGGAGCAGTTTCCTCCCAGACATGGCAGAAGGCAGGCCGGGTCATCGCGGGAATGACTCCCAAGCAGCTCTCGGCGCTGAACCAGAATTTGAGCAACTCGAGCATCGGACAGTCGGTGGCCAAGTTCGCCCGCACCAACCAGCTTGGCGCCACCATGAAAGCCGATGCCAGCATGGCCGCTATCGGTCTGGTGGCGGCCCTGCTCGAACGTGGTATCTACGATGGACTCGATCTCAACTCGCTGCGGGACAATGTGGTCAACCTCAGCGCCATCTGCCAGTTGCACAAGCCCCAACAGAAACTGATTTCGCTGCCGGTCATGATGGTAGTCTCCAAGCACGCCTTTGACGCACTTTCCAAAGTTTTCGACCGACTGTATTTCCAGGCCCTCAAGTCGCCGACCATCTCCCGGATGGACAAGGCGGTTGCGCTTCTAGGCAACAAGCTGTTCAAACCGAACCGGCTGGGCTCAGTGGCTATCAAGGGAGGCGCCGACAGCGCGAAGAAACTCGGTTTGTTTGATATCGCAGGGGCCACCAAGCTTTCTCTGCAGGGACTGACCAAAAGCATGTTCCTGGGGGCCACGTGCGGTCTCGTTTTGAACTGTGTTTTCGACATAGGCCACCATTTCTTCATGGGCATTCCTAAAGGAGTAATCATCGGGGGCAACCGTAACCAGACGATGGCTACCCCCGAGCTGTACGATCTGTATTACCAGAAGACCGGCAACAAGACAAAGGACTTCTGGGAGAACCGTAAGACCGCCGTATCAAACGTCATCGACGGCTACCGCCGCTGGAAGACAGCCCGCTTGATGGGCGCCATGGGCGGTTTCGTCGGAGGCTACCTGGGATCGGTGCTGGCCGGCGCGCTGATTTGCGCTACCGGTCCGGTGGGACTCATCGCTTCCATTGGTATCAGTGCCGTGGTTGCCGGCGTGGGTGCGTTTTTCGGTGATTGGCTCGGGGCCAAGATCGATAACGGTGAGTGGATGTATGCCCGCAAACGCGCCGCCATGGAACGGTCGATCCGGGGCGAAATCCGCGGAATGGCCACACCGGGGAAAGACATCAACAGCGATATTGCCCGGCTGGTGGCTCTGGATATAGAAAAGCTCGAACGGGTCGGCAACGTTCGGAACCGGATCAAATTGGTAAACAACCTGGAGAACATCAAGGTAAGCAATGACGGAGATTACTGGAACCTCTCCATCGATGATAAAGACGGTACGGGGTTTAACGCCCACGCCAGCACCCGGTACGATTTTGTGGACATCACCGGCAACCGCGGGGTGTGGGATCCGGATACCAATCAGATCATCAATGTCGGCAAGGTCCGGGACAACAACGGCCGCCACATGGTGTTCGTGAACAGCGATGACATGTCGTTCCTCAAGGGCGGCGGCGTCACCGGCAAGAACCTCAGGGTGCTGTCAAATGGTATAGTCATCAAGAAAAGGGGCGACAAGTGGTATGTTGTTGGAAACGGCCCCGAGTACGACATCTTCATCCGAGATACAGGGGAACGGTTTACCTGGAACGGTGAAAAGTTCGAAAAATCCGGCCAGTCCGAAATCGCCCAAAAAGCGCCTGAGGCCAAGGTTGAAGAAATTGAGTCCGAAACCGAGCCGGAAGACTCGGGATGGACCAGTTCCGTGGAGAAAATCGGACGTTAACGCGGCTATTGATACGGAGTCAAGTTCGGCAGACCTGACAAGAAGTTTCCAGCAAGCCTGGCCTTCTTCCCTTTCGTTGCCGCCACACCTCACTCCAATAGAAAGCAACCAGCTCTCTTGGGAATCTCTACTCATTCAATATCGATACACCCACTACAACGCCTATCATCGTTCTTTGTCACCTTTACCACCCTCTGCCTCTGCAGTGTGGAAAGGATAGAGATTTAATCTGGGAAGATCCAGATGGCTTGACGATTAAGGTGTACTCAGCTACACTGGATTATCTGGTAAAAGCGGCTGTTTTTTTGACAAAGTATGAGAAGTCCATTGTTTCGTGGTAAGCTCGTTTACAGGAGTACCTTACGATCATGCGCTTTCACGTATCCATCATTGACCGGTCCCGTTTTCAGCGGGGAATAGGAAGTAACCTCCTCATCGCCCTGGGGGTCCTGGTTGTATTTTTTACCATCGGGATGGCCTTCTTCAATTTTCTGCGGGGCGAGCAGCGTTTGACAAAGCGACTCTACGAGCGGGAACAGATGATCTACGCCGCCGAGGCCGCCATGGAAGAAGCCGTGGTGTATATACGTCGGACCATGAACATGGAAGAGCAGTCGTGGTTCCAGAGTCTCCGCCTGCCGACGTCCTCTCTCGAAAGCACCGTCACCGCTGAGGATTTCGACCCGATCTTCGCCAACAACCTTTGCCAGGAAACCTTTCCGTCGGGGTATTCCCTGAATGTTCAGATAAGCCTTGAAAGGGTGAAGCCGTTCATCGATGATCCCGCTCCTGATTCGGTGGAAAAAATCGGGACTATGCGAATCATTTCTCAGATACGAGTGGCCCGGCGGACATTCAAGGTGGAGACCATGCGTGAAATCAAGGTGGTCAAGCTGACCCCCCCCTTTCCGCTGGACAAGTACAGCTTGTGGATCTGGAAAAAGGGTAAACTCGACCTGGATAATGAGGGCGAACCGGCGATTCCCTCCAACCTGGAGCCGCTCGATCAGAAAGCCCAGGAGATCATGGACAGCTCGTGGGAGTACACCTGGTTCGACGCCACCAAGCGGCGGTTTCCGTTGTGCATCCAAAAAATAAGCTATTATTTCAGAAACGTGGACGAGTTCATGTACCGGTGTTTCAACCACGGTATCTACTCGCTTTCAGGGATAATGATGGTGGGATCGAAAGGTCCGGGCAGCAAGCTGACTATTTCCGGCAAGGTCCAGGGCAAAGGATGGCTGATAACACGGGGAGTCAAGATCAACGTACGTCATTTTAGAATCGAGCCGGAGTTCCAGTTTACCCTGTCCGATATCGGCAACACACCTATTTCCATCCGGGGATTCGGCAGTCGGATCTTCGAAGGCCTGGTGTACCTGCCGTACAGTGTTCTTGACGCAGACAGCAATCTTTCCATCAAGGGATTTGTCTACGCCGACAACTGGAACTATTCCGGTGAAAACAACCTGGAGTTTGATTACGATCGGCTTTATGACCCGGGGTATTTCGTCACCATGTCTGAGCAGGCTGTGAAATGGGTGGCGCGGGGAAGGGTACACGATGAGTAACGTTAGGGGCTACTGTAAACTCCGCCTTAAGACACGAATGGGGTACACGATCACCGAAATAGCCGTCATCATCGCGGTGTTTGCCGTGGCCATGGTGCCGCTGCTGGCCCTGTTTCTTGCCGGGATGTCCGAAACAGAGCAGACCATCAACCGGTCGGTGGCGGTGGAGTTGGGAGCCGAGGCACTGGAGATCTTGAAGGCCAGGGCCTACAATGACCTTGTCAGCGCTGACAGCCACGACTTGCCGGCGCTGGGATTGTTTGACGTGTTGTACGACCGGCAGGTGTACGTAACGGAGAAGATCGAGGGGCAGATGCTGGAATTGAAAGCGGAGATCACCTGGAAGGAGAAGGACGTCGAAAAGAGAATTGCCCTCAGGACGTTCGTTTCCAATCCATGGGTAATTTTAAAATGAGCTGGATCAATCATTTACAAAGAAGCCCAAAAGGCTTTACATTCGTCGAGCTCCTGGTGGTAGCGGGAATTGTCGGTATCATTCTCGGCGCGCTGTTTAACGTGTTCCGGATAGGATTGAAAAGCTCGGACAAAGGGACGGAACGGCTGGTAGCGCTGCAGAAGATCCGTAAATCCCTGCTCCTCATCAAGAAAGATGTCCAGGAGTGCGCGTTCAAGATACAGGTTCACCAGGCAGTGGACGGCAGCGGTGTGAGCCTGGAAATATACCAGCCCATGTTCGACGATGAGGGATTTCCTCTGTACGATGAAGATAGCGAGAGCGCGGTGAGCCAGTCTGTCATGTACCGTTTCGACCGCAACGGCGGCATTCTGTACCGTGATGGTAAAAAGGAAGTCGAAGGAATCAAGGACCTCAAGTTGAGCACCTTCGAGCTGGAGTACGGACACATCAAGCTTCCGGCGTTGAAGCTGGAGCTGTTTCTCGCAACTGGGACCAAGACGACGGCTTTCAGGACCGTGGTCATGTCACGATACCTTTCCTACTGGGTCCGCGATCCCAATTGGGTAGGAAACACCACCCGCGCCTTAGTTAATTACGGTATATCCGATTGACGTCCCATGCAGTCAATGCCCGGCCTGGTACACCATGTAATTGTTCGATCTGGCGAGCCACGTCACTGTCCGGCTTTGTATTCCACGTCTTTGTCCGGCTTGATTTGCCGAGAGTCATTGTCCGGCTTGGCGAGCTACGTCAATGTCCGGTTTGACTGGACAATCCACGTCTGATTCTCCGTACCAGCTTCACTGTCCCGATCACCAGCAGCACAAGAAGGCTGCCGAAGGATATGAGCAGCCCCCATGCAAACGGCTGCGGCCGGTAGGAGAACTTGACCAGATGGCGTCCCGCTTCGAGCCTGACCGCCCGCACTCCGATATTGGCTCTCAGGAGGTCCGCCGGTTCTCCGTCCACAGTGACCGTCCAGCCGGGAAACCAGGTTTCCATGGCTACGAGATATGATGGTCTCACCGGCTCCGCCACCACTTCCACTTCGGTCGGTTCCCACTTCAGAAGCAGGGGGTCGGGGGATTTACCGGACGCCTGTTGGGCGGCGCCGTTGACAGCGCCGTTGGCGGCGCCATTGACAGCGCCGTTGGCGGCGCCGTTCTCTTTTGGTACAGATCCGTGCCCCTCCGCCAGTACCAGTTTGGCAAAGGGATTGAAATCAGACGCACCCAGAATCTGAGCGGCCGCGCGGTCAACGAGCGGGCCCTGTGCCTGGTCCACCAGGATATACCGGGGCCCGGCGCCGGTGAAACGGTACAGAGCGCAGCGCTTGGTTTCGAGCATCAGCTCGAATACCGGTGGTCCCAGCTTGATGTCCCGGCTGGTGATCACATGGGTGATGTTGAGCAGTTTCCACAGGTTGGAGTACCGGTAGAGCTGAAAGACGGATCGGGGCTCGTCGATGTCCCTGAGCTGTGAGAGGTTGGCCAGCCGGGTGTAATATCTCACCAGCATGGTTTCGTTGCCGCCGGCGTGCTCCAGTCCGTAGAACATGGCCATGTTCTCCGGTATCCACGAGGCGAATGACACGACCCGGCCTTTGCCGGTCAGACCTTCGAGAGCTTCGGCTATCCGCGGCGGATACTGGATGTCGGAGGGCTTGATGGACAAAATAAAATGAGCGTTGGCCGAAAAAATGTCCAGGGTGAGAACTGCCAGCACAGCGGCATAGGCCAGCGTAGAGCGCCGTCCTCCTGCCAGGACGAGAAGCGCGGCTGCCAGGGAGCAGGCAAAGAAAACCATCATGCGTTTCCCGGCTCCCATGGCTCTGAACTGAGCGTCCTGCCAGCCGGGAAACGGCACCCCCTGCGCTTCCACGGTGGCTCTCCCCTTGGTAGACTGGTGTGTGTAGAGCCGTGAATAGTATTCCCCCGACAGAAACGCGTGGTACGACCAGCAGATGAGCCCGGCCAGTGCCAGGGACACAATTACTCCTCGCAGCTTGATTTTCCAGTTGAACACCGACGCCCGCGCCAGGGCGTCGTACCCGAGCCCGGCCAGAACACTGAGGAGAATATAAGCAATATAGAGAAGGCGCCCGGGTGCTCTGAACAGCCCGATGGGAGGAAACACGGTGTAGAGGACCCGGTACAGGGGCAGGGTGGAAGCCATGGCGCCGCCGACGCAGAGCACCGCTGCCATAAACAGCCATCCGGCGTAACGGGGCCGGCGGCCGAAAATGACCAGGGGCGCTAGAATCAGCGGGAGAAGTCCCACGTAGACACAGGTTTCCCAGAAATATCCTTTTCCCCAGTAGGTAACCAGTAAGTCCGGTGAAAATTGTACATAGTGAGAAAAACCGATCACCCACCTGTCCAGTTGGTGAAGGACGCGGCTGGAAAATCCGGAAGAGGACGGTTTGTCGGGGACCCGGTATTTCCCGTTGAAAAAGTCTCCCATGATTCCCGGAGCGAAAAACTGCCAGAGCTGCTCCGGCAGAAGCTCGTAGGTCATGGCATATTCCTGGCTTACGCCTCCCTCGCGGTTGGAGTGGCGTGCGAGTTCTGCGGTAGGAAGCAGCTGGACTGCGGAGAAAACAGTAACCAGAGCACAGAATACAGCAGTGGCGGCGGCCAGTGAGACCAGTTTTCTTAACCAGTGCTGGCCGGCTTTGCCCAGGGCGCGGGGCAGTACGATGATGGCTACCGCCATGGCTGAAAGAAGAAAAAACTGCGGATGCCCGGCCAGAAGTTGGATGACCATCACACCGGCGGCAGAGACGAACCAGTACCATCTTCCCCGCCGCTTTTCCACAGCCATGAGGAGCAGGGCCGCTGCCAGGGGGACCCAGGGATACATATCCTGGACCCCGGAGTGCCCGGCGAATATTCTGGAAACCTGGGCGGTGGACAGCATGTGGATGAGGCCTGCAAGAAGCCCACCGCGCCAGGTGCCCCCCAGCACGCGCAGGAGAAGCAGCATACCTATACCACCAAGCCACATGTGAAGCCAGGTTTTGAGATTAATGGCGTCCTTGACCGGCAGCGCCGCGAAGAGAAGGTTGGGAGGATAGAAGAACCCATCCTGCATGGAGGCGTGAAGTGGAAGTCCACAAAACATGTAGGGATTCCACAACGGTACCTGTCCTTCGCGGAGGATATCGTATGAACGGGTCCGGTGCGGGTACTCGTGAAGAATGGTGTCGCTTCCAAACAGCATGTTTCCGGAGAGAAACGGGTCCCTGAAGAGAAGCAGCGAAACGACACCCAGGAAAAGAATGGAGAACAGCAGTGCTTTATTCTGTATGATCTTAGGAGTCAACATCATCTTGGAAATCCACACCGTTTTGGCGGCACCAGTCCGTAGCGATGGCCTTCAATGCATCGGTCCGGTACCGTTTCCATTGTTTTTCCAGGCCGAAATGCTCGATACAGTCCGAAAACCGGTTGAGCGCTCCAAAGCCTTTAATCGCGAAAAAAAGGCTGCTTTTCAACTCGTCGTCATCGAACGACAAACAAAAGTTCTCTTTGATATTATTGATATGAATCTCCCATCGGGTAGGGAGCTGCACGCGGTTTTCCCCCGCGCCGGGAGGTAAAACGGTTTTTGTTTCTCCGGACTTCCTGCTGGTATGGTTGATCAGCCGCCCGGTTGCCCGGTCGAGAAACAGCATCTGATCATCCGCCTGCTTTCCCAATGCGGTAACAATAGCTTGTAAACTAATTATTGTAGTCATATATCTCAATCCACGCCGGTAGTTTATCAGGGGAACATCATGGGAGCAATAGACATTCCTGCTAATGACAAAGGCCTGTTAACGACTATAG
>CAYSPT010000012.1:64514-78526 GCA_964432985.1 uncultured bacterium | reverse complement strand
CTAATGACAAAGGCCTGTTAACGACTATAGTTTACTAATAGACTATATTTGTTAACTACTATAGGTCTGTTAATGACTATGCCTGCTGTGTTATACTTCCGGAAGAAATCGTGACATGAAAAGGTCTGCATGAATATGACAGATTTTTCGGGTTCCTCCTCAAACAGTGAAGCGCTCTGGTTAGTGGAAGAGAATGGGTGGAACCCGTCTCGCCAGAATATTCGCGAATCCCAGTTCGCCCTGGGAAACGGTTATTTAGGCGTCCGGGGCGTTCTGGAAGAGACTCCTGCCGGTTCGCGTCCGGGAACCTACTGCGCCGGCGTTTTCGACCGTAAAACGGCGCAGGTTGCCGACCTGGTCAATTTTCCCAACCCGGTTCCCTTCACGTTTTTCACCGATGGTGAGAAAATCGGGTTGACTACCATGACGGCGGACGAGCATCACCGAACGCTTGACCTGAAACGGGCGGTCCTGTCGCGCCGGACCCTGTTCCGTGACCGAAACGGCCGACGGTACGATTTTCGCTCGCACCGGTTTCTTTCCATGCACAATAAAAACATCGGCGTCGTCCAGGTAGAGTTGACGCCGATGGATGCGGGATGCAGCATAGATGTCCACAGTGGCATCGACACGTCGGTAGCCAACGCCGGGGGCTCTAATGAAGGCTGGAAAAAGCACTTTCTCCTGCGGGAAACCACCAGGGACAAGAAAACCACCAACCTGGTAATGGACACGATGGAAAAGAAACGCACTGTCATCATGCTGAGCAGCGTCTCTCACCAGACGGGCAAACGGAGAGTGTTTCCCAGCGACGATATCTTTACCCTGCTGCTGGAAAAAGGGCAGGAGGTTGTTCTCACCAAGGTGTTCTACGTGCGTCATATGCCGCATTCACGGACATATTCACGGGAGTTGCGGCAAGCCCTGCAAACGTTTCACCGGGTGCTGAAAAAGACCTTCGCCGACCTGCTGGCCGACCACGTACGGCAGTGGCAGAAATTGTGGGCCATGACCGATGTGGCCATAACCGGCGATGACGAAACGCAGCGGTGCCTGCGGTTCAACATCTACCACATGCTTATTTGCGGGCTCGATGACGGGGGTTTCTCCAGTATCGGCGCCAAGTCCTTGAGCGGGGAAGGTTATCGGGGCCACGTATTCTGGGACACAGAGATATTCATTCTGCCATTTTTCCTGTTCACCTTTCCCGGTATTGCCAAGAGCATGCTTGAATACCGTTACGAACGCCTGGATGCTGCCCGCGAGCTGGCACGGCTGGAGCAGTACCAGGGCGCGAAGTTTCCCTGGGAATCGGCGGACACAGGGGATGAAGAAACACCCGAATGGTGGCGTCATCCCGATGGAAAGGTAACCGGCATCTACACCCAGCAATACGAGCATCACATCACGGCAGATATCGCCTATGCTCTACACCAGTATATTTCGGCTACCGGGGACACCCCGTTTTTGCGTGACTGCGGGTATGAAATCATATTCGAGACGGCCCGCTTCTGGGCGTCGCGGGTACATTACAACCGTAAGAAGGATACTTACGAGATCAAGCACGTAATCGGCCCCGACGAGTACCATGAGGATGTCAACAACAACGCCTACACCAACTATCTCGCCCTGTGGAACCTGGTGACGGCGGCCGGGTATTTTTCGATTATGAAGCAGCAGCGGTCGCAGGGTAAACAAATGTGTAATATGCTTGCTCTGATGGAAGATGAAGTCAAGCAGTGGGAGCAGATAGCCACCGGGATGAAATTTACAATCACCCCCGAAGGAGTAATCGAGCAGTTCGACGGGTACAGTGACCTGGAAGACGTGGTGCTGGATGAGTGGGGTGAAAACGGCCTGCCGCTTATACCCGAACACGTTCGGCACAAGGATTTGCAGCAGACCACGCTGCTTAAGCAGGCGGACGTGGTCATGATGCTGTATCTGCTCGATGAGTGGTTCGAACGTGACAAAAAAGAGGTCAATTACCGTTTTTACCGGAAGCGTACGGTGCACCACTCATCACTGAGTCCGTCTATAAGCGCTATTGTGGCAAGCGAAATCGGTGACATCCATGAAGCGTACCGGTTGTTTTCATCCGCCGTCCGGATGGACATCGACGACGTCAACGGAAACACCGGCGATGGTATTCACGCCGCCAGCCTGGGGGGGACCTGGCAGGCAGCCGTGTTCGGATTCGGTGGGGTGCGGATGCGGTATGGGCAGTTGTGGCTCGATCCGCATTTACCCGAAACCTGGACCAAAATGATGTTCACGCTGGCCTGGAAGGGCCGGGAAATAACCTTTAAAATAACGGATGATGCTATTTCGGCCAGGATCGCGCCTTCCGGCGGCACAGGGGAAGAAATCATCGGTATCTACGGTACACTTCAAACTATAAAACCTGATAAATGGTATTCATTTAATAAGGAGGAAGAAACATGACCAGCTATTCCTTTGACGCAGTGATCTTCGACATGGACGGAGTAGTTACCAAAACAGCGGTGGTTCACGCCAACGCCTGGAAAGAAATGTTCGACGAATACATGAAGATGCGTGCGCAGCGCGACGGGGAGTCTTTCCGGGAGTTTACCCACGAGGGAGATTATTTGCCGTACGTGGACGGAAAACCCCGCTATAACGGGGTCAAGGATTTCCTCTCCTCCCGCGGCATCAACATCCCTTTCGGTGATCCTTCGGACCCGCCGGACAGGGAAACCGTGTGCGGTCTGGGGAACAAGAAGAACATAAAGCTCCGGGAAGTTCTTAAATCGCAGGGAGTGGCGGTCTTTCCATCTACGGTTAGCTTCATCCAATCCCTGAAAAAGGCCGGCATTGCGGTTGGTGTCGCTTCGTCGTCCAAGAACTGCCGGGACATCCTCGAAGCAGCAGGTATCGCCGAGTTGTTTGAAACCCGGGTGGATGGGGTGGTGTCGGCGGAACAAGGGCTGCAGGGTAAGCCCGAGGGGGATATTTTCGTCACCGCCGCAGCCAATGTGGGTGCCGTTCCAGCCACGTCGGTGGTGGTGGAAGACGCCTCTTCCGGAGTGGCCGCCGGCCGTAACGGTGGATTCGGTCTGGTGCTGGGTGTGGCCCGGGAGGACAACGAGCAGGAGCTGCTCGATAACGGGGCCGACCTGGTGGTGCGGGACCTGGAGGAATTCAGCATTGATAAAGTTGAAGCGTGGTTCCTCCGTACTCCTGAGGACCTGTTTGACGTTTGGGAGAAGAAGGCTAAAAACGTCTTTCTTTCAGATAAAAAACCAGTATTATTCCTGGATTACGACGGTACGCTCACTCCGATCGTGAGCCGTCCCGACCTGGCTGTTCTCTCCGATGAGATGCGGGAGGTGATCTGCCGTCTGGCGGCAACCTACACCACGGCAGTGGTCAGCGGACGCCAGCGGGAGGACGTAGAGAATCTGGTAGCCATCGAGGGATTCTTCTACGCCGGCAGCCACGGATTCGACATTTTGGGCCCCGGTTTTTCTATGATTAATCCGACGGTCAAAGACATGATTCCCCTGGTGGATGTGCTGATACGCAAACTGAAAGAGAACCTGGGCGGTATCCCCGGACTCCTGGTGGAGGAAAAGAAGTTCAGCGTGGCCGTACACTACCGGCTGGTGGACGAAGAAACGTATCTGCCCGAGATCAAACTCTTTGTGGACAAGCTGGTGGATGAGAACCCGTCCTTCCGGTTGATGCACGGAAAGAAGGTATTCGAAATACTGCCTGCCATGGATTGGAACAAGGGAAAAGCCATCCGCTGGATCATGAAAGCGCTGAACCTTTCGTGGGATAAGCACTCCATCGTGTACATCGGTGACGACACCACCGACGAGGATGCCTTCCGGGTAGTCCGCACCAGGGGGACGGGGATACTGGTGTGCGACCATTCGAAACCTTCGTCAGCGGATTTCCAGGTTTCGACCCCCGATGACATACGACGCCTGTTCGAGAAAATACTGGAGGAAAGCGAAGCTGAAAACAAAGCGGCAGGATAACGGAAAGGAAGCCTGATGAAAAAGTCACCGTTGTGGAGTCTCGTTTACAAGGGGTATGATCCTGACGAAGAAGGACTGCGCGAAGCCCTGTGCACCCTGGGAAACGGATACTTCGCCACCCGGGGGGCCTCCCCCGAGGTGAGGGCCGACGATCCTCACTATCCCGGGACCTACATGGCCGGCCTTTACAACAAGCTGGGCACCGAGATGGCCGGGCGGACCATTTATAACGAAGACCTGGTCAACTGTCCTAACTGGGTTTTTCAGACCTTTAAAATAGGGGACGGTGATTGGTTCAACCCGGCGAAAGTCATCTGCCGGCAGTACGAGCAGGAACTCGATATGCTGAACGGAGTCCTGGTCAGGAAGGTGACCTTCAGCGATAAAGAAGGGCGGAAAACCAAGGTGGTCACCCGGCGCATTGTCAGCATGGCCGATCCCCATCGGGGAGCCCTGGAATACAGTGTTACACCGGTGAATTACAGCGCGTCGGTTACGTTCAGGGCGGAACTGGACGGATCGGTCACCAACTACGGAGTGAAACGGTACCGGCAGCTCAGCTCCAAACACTGGACCCCGATGGCTTCGGGGACCTTCGGATCCGGGATAATCTTTCTGTCCATGCGCACCAATCAGTCCCGAATCGAAGTGTGCGAGGCTGCCAGAGTGCGGTTGTTTCAGGGCCGCCGGGAGATAAAACCGAAGTTCGGTATCCTGCAGGAAAAGGAGAAAATCGGCTGCGAGTTTTCCGTCCAGGCACAAAAGGGAAAGACGTATACCGTTGAGAAGAACGTTGCTGTTTACTCGTCCAGGGATGAAGGTGTGGACGACGTGGTCGGGGCGGCCGCTACCCTGGTGCGCAAACCGAGGCGTTTCGAATCGATTCTCAAGAAGCATTCCGGGATCTGGCACGACCTGTGGGACAAGTTCGACCTGGAGATCAGCGGTGATCCGTTTTCGCAGCAGGCGCTGCGGCTGCACACCTTTCACCTGCTCCAGACCGCGTCCCATCACACTGCCGAACTGGACGTGAGCCTGCCCGCCCGGGGTCTGCACGGCGAAGCCTACCGGGGACACATTTTCTGGGATACCATGTACATCATGCCCTTCTACAACCTGCAGCTTCCTGCGGTTTCCCGGGGCCTGATCAAGTACCGGTACCGCCGCCTTTCCGAGGCCCGGAAGTACGCCGCCGAGAACGGTTACCGGGGGGCGATGTTCCCCTGGCAGAGCGGCTCCACCGGTGAGGAGGAAACCCAGGAGGTACACCTCAACCCGGTCTCCGGTAAGTGGGGGCCGGACCTCAGCCGCCGGCAGCGGCACGTCTCTCTGGCTATTGCCTACAACGCGTGGGATTACTACAAGAAGGTGGGGGACAAAGAATTTCTCATCCAGTACGGAGCCGAGGTGCTGTTGTCCATCGCGCAGTTTTTCGCCAGCATGGTCACTTACGACGAGAATGACGGGCGGTACCACACCGAAGGCGTCATGGGACCGGACGAGTTTCATGAAAAGCTGCCCGGCTCGAAAGAGCCCGGTCTGAAAGATAACGCCTACACCAACATCATGATTGTCTGGCTGCTGCTCAAGGCGGAAGAGTGCCTGACTATTCTGCCGGGCAAGGAGATTCTCCGGTTGATGAGAAAGCTCGACCTGACGCCGAAGGACCTGGACCGGATGGACAAAATTACCCGGAAGATGAATGTGGTCATAAGCGATGACGGTATCATCAGCCAGTTCGACGGGTACTTCGACCTGGAGGAACTGGACTGGGACGGGTATCGGGAAAAGTATGAGAACATCCACCGCATGGATCGTTTGTTGAAGGCTGAAGGTAAATCACCGGATGACTACAAGGTGGCCAAACAGGCGGACACCCTCATGCTGTTCTACCTGCTCCCCATGAGTGTGGTACACGATATCCTGATCAGGCTTGGGTACGAGCATTACCGCACGATGATGAAAGACAACTACGAGTACTATGTGCAGCGCACCTCGCACGGCTCCACCCTCAGCCGGGTCGTCCACTGCGTGGTGGCCTGGAGGCTTCACCGCTACGCCCTGGCCTGGAAGTGGTGTCAGGATATTCTCAAGTCGGATATCTACGACACCCAGGGGGGAACCACCCCCGAGGGAATCCACACCGGCGTCATGGGGGGCTCCATCGACATCGTTATGCGCGGTTTCGGAGGAATTGATTTCCTGGAAGACCGAATCGTTATCAAGCCCCGCCTGCCGGCAAAGTGGACCCGGCTGAAAATGAAGCTGCTGTACAAAAGGACCTGGGTGTCGTTCACCTTTACCAAAGAAAAGGCGTTGATCGAAGTCCATGCCCCGGTGCTGATTCCCATCGAGTATAAGGGGCACCTTCACTACAGCCTGCCGGGAGAATGTATCGAAATTTCACTGAAAAAGAAGGCCAATAACCGAAAAACAAAGAAATGACCGGCGGTTTCCCATGAAGATGAACATCCGGTCCCGATCCGGCAGCAGGCGGATTCTATTCTGGATCATTGCTTGTGCCGCGATCATTCGGTTTCTGTACCTGGCAGAGGTTATCCGCGGCCCGTTTTTCGACACCCCCGTCATCGATGAGCAGTTCTACATCAACCGGGCCATGGAGCTTATCCAGGGAAAACCTCTGTCAGAGGAAGCGTTGTTCAGAGCGCCTCTGTATCCGATCTGGCTGTGGCTGATTTTTATGATCACCGGTCCGGGATACCTGGTCCCACGGCTCATTACCATGGTTCTGGGGACCGTTTCCTGCGCTCTGATCTACTTCATCGGGCAGAGAACGTTCGGGACCACGTGCGGCCTGGCGGCGGCGGCGGTATCGGCGTTTTATTTCCCTTTTATATTCTTCGAAGGCACCCTTCTCATGGATGGGTTGTTTATCTTTTTCCTGCTGGCATTTCTCCTGTCGTTGCTTAAGGCCTGGGATTGTTTGCCGCCTTCCAGGCGGCCACCGGTTTCCGGACAGACACAACCTGGGCCCCAACGGACATCTCCTGGGCCCGGGGCCGCGCGCCGGTGGGCGCAGGCCGGATTTCTTTGTGCCATGGCCGCGATCATCCGTCCCAATATATTGCTTTTCGCAGCCTTCCTGATACTGTGGTTGGGTATACGCGCGTTTCGGTACCGCAGTGCCAGGGCGAGGACGGTCAAACAGTTGGCTGTATTTGCCTTGTTTATGGGAGCTGTCATTCTTCCGGTGACTCTGTGCAACTACCTGGTTAGTGGTGACCTGGTTCTTATCTCATCACAGGCCGGTATTAATTTCTATATCGGTAACAACTCCCGGTCCACGGGAGTGTATACCCCTGTTCCCGGGTACTACCCGTTTCACGGGAAGTACCGGGACACCGTGTGGCTCTTTTCCAAAAGCCAGGCGGAAAAGGAGACCGGGCGGCGCCTCCTTCCTTCGGAAGTGTCACGGTACTGGTTTAACAAAGGAATGGAGTTATGGAAAGATGACCTGCTTTCCGCCGCCGTGCTGTCGATTAAAAAAGCGTTTATATTCTGGCTGGGCCCTGAGATCAGCAACGTCAAGTATGTAGAGTTTCAAAGGAGCCAATCCACCATTCTGAGCATGCCGCTGGCCACCTTTCACGGGGTGGGTCCGCTGGCATTTATCGGCCTGGTGCTGGTGGTAGCAGGCCGTGGAAAAACGAACCACGGGAATGACCCGGCGGATCAAGGGAATGATTCGGGAGAGGAATGTCCGGATAACGGCGCTGTCTCCCGACGGGGGGAATCCCGGTACGTGCTGCTGGCGTTTGCGTTGATTTACATACTGTCGGTGGTGCTGTTTTTCAACTGCGGCCGTTATCGTCTTCCGGTAGTCCCGGTTCTCATAGTGCTGGCCTGTTTTGCGGCGATTTCCCTGTTCCGGGCGCTGCGCGAAGGCAGGTGGAAAACGGTCCTGCTGCGGTATGTCCCGGCGCTGTTGATAGTGGGACTGCTGTTCAACGTGGACCCGTACGGGGTGTGCGGAGACGATTTGGGAAAAGCCAACTGGAGCCTGGCCAATGCTTACTGGGAACGAGGGCAGACAGACCTGGCCATGACCCATTACAAGAAATCCCTGGAGCACAAACCTGACTACGCGCCGGCCTATCTCAACCTGGGCAACTGCAATTTGCTAAAAAACGAATTCGAGCAGGCTGTTATCTGCTACCAGCAGGCAGCAGCGCTTAACCCGCTGAATTCAACCATCCACAACAATATGGCCCTGGCGTATCGGGGAATGAACAGGATGGAGGAGGCCTGGAGCAGTATCAAAAATGCGCTGGCAACGGGTGACAGCAACCCGTTCGTGTACGACACTATGGGACTTCTCCACCTGGAGAAGGGTAACGTTCCCGAAGCCATTGATGCACTAAAACAGGCGGTGGAGTTTTGGCCCGCTTACCGGGATGCCTGGAGCGACCTGGGAGACGCCTACGAGCAGGGGGGCATGACTGCCGAAGCCGCAGTCTGCCGGGAGAAGGTACATAATCTTCAGAAACGATGATAAAAGCGTGTTCACATAAAGAAAGAGGCCACAAATACAGAATAAAACCAGAGGGCAGGAAAGCGCTTGTGGTAACATTCAGTAGTATGCACGCTTTTCCAGGCAGGATTTTCACCGGGGCGCCGCGAGCCCTCAAGATAGTTGTTCACAAGCTTTAGGGAGGTACTCAATGGCTGATTACGTACTTTTTATCGGCCGTATCAGGACCCCGTACAAGAAGCTGAAAGACTGCCCCCGCAACGTTTCGGGGGGCGGTCCCGAATGCGCTATAGAGATACACAAGCCGTTCAGAAAAGCGCTCATGGGGTTAAATGAAGGTGACCGTATCCAGATTCTCTACTGGCTTGACCGGGCCAAGAGAGATCTGTTGATCCAGCAGGCCAAGGGGAGCGGCCAGATAACAGGTTCCTTTGCCCTGAGGTCTCCCCACCGTCCAAATCCAATCGGTGTAGCAGAAGTCGAGATTACCATTGTGGAGAAGACGCTCATATACGTGACGGGTGTCGACTGCCTGGACAAAACGCCGCTGCTGGATATAAAACCGGTCATGAAATAAGCCGGCGGCATAGTGCCAGCCGACTTAACTATGGAAAACAAACTATCCCCGGAGCTGCCAGCTATTACATATCTCCCGGCCGGTCTATCCCGATGCTTTTAACCTCTCCGGCGGGTTGTGCTTGCTGTAGGTGCCTGGTTGCTTTTTCGGCGGCCCAGTCGTCATCTGCAAGAAGTCCTTCACGCCCCTGCAGGTAGGTGACTTCGTCGCGGGCGTCCTCGTAGTCTTCTCTGGCGTCCTCGTAAGCGCGCCACTTCGAGAACTTGGCCCAGAAGAATATGCACCATTCGTCGTGGTACTCACGGCGGGTCCGCTTGACCTTTTCATCAGCGCAATCGAGCAGGAAATTGCAATGCTCGCTGAGGGCCTTTCTGTAGGCTTTTTTTCGGTCATCTTCGCGCCAGAACGTGAATTTCCCGGTGTTTTTCCACACATCGTAGGCGAAATTGACCTTGGCTTTGGACAGCGCGTCCACCTGGTCAAGGTACTTATCGCGGGCCTCGTCCATTTTCTTTTTCCGCGATCTTTTAGCAAAGGGCCGGTACCATCCGGTGCTCTCGTACAATTTCTTGGCTTCGTTGTAGTCGTCGAGAGCCCGCTGAATCTCCCTCTTTTTCATTTCGAGATAGTAGGAGTTCATCTTGGGATCGATCGCGTCGTTGAACTTATCGAAAAGACCGTTGGCTTCGTCCCATACGTCTTTTCCTACATCAACAATGTCTTTTGCATCCTCGTAAGTGTCCTTGTACTCGCCGGCCTTGTCTTTAAGACCGTCAACAAATCCCGCGGCCGGTGCAGGCCGGAAGGTAAGGACCGTAATAAGTCCCAGAAACAGCACCAGGCTCGGGACAAAACGTTTTTTAATAGACATGGATATACATCCTTTCAAACACAATTATTCCGTTCTCATCTAGTAAATATACAGAGTAGTGACAAAATGTTACATTGTTTCTTAAGTCTGCCTCACAAGCTTATAAATAATTAAGACATTCTTGGAATTATTCTCGTTCATAACCGCTAGAAAGCAACCAGCTATCTTTGGATCACTTCTCGTTCCCAGCTTTGCAGCCCACTCCAATGCCTTTCATCGTTCATCGTCACCGTTCCCACACTACTTTCCATACCTCTTGCTTAGAGGGTGGGATTGTTTGACACTGTTACTGAACCATGTCCTACAGGCTCGTAGATTGTAAGGATATTCTTGGGTATCTTCTCTTACTCTGGTTTAAATGTCTTCAGCTGTTCGGCGGCAGTTTTTAGAACGGCATCCCACGTTCCGCCTACTCCCCGGTACAAGACCTTTGTTCGGGGATACCAGGGGAAATCCTTCTCTCCCAGATTTTTATAGTCCGGAGAGTGGTAAAACATCCACACCTCAACACCCAGCGCTCCGGCCATGTCTGCCACCGATGTGGGGGCCGTGATGACCAGGTCGAGGACTGATGTCAGGGCTGCTACTGCCTCGAAGTCATTAAAGAGATCGAGATCGTCCCAGGTGTGGATGGTAACACCTGTAGCCTTCCGGACTGATTCCAGTTCCTTTCGACAATCGTCATACTGCAGGTTAACGAACCGGATTCCCGGTACCTTCAGGATCGGTTTCCATTGGCTCAACAGGGTGTGGTGCTTTACCATTGCCAGGCTCAATTGCTTGCTTCGCCAGCTTATGCCCACTTTTATCCCATCGCCCAAATCATTCACCCGCTGTCGCCACAGCTTCTGCCGTTCGGGATCGGGTACCAGGTAGCCGTGGTGGTCCGGAAAACTGGCCTGATCGGAGCGCAGGTACCGGGGCAGACTGCCGGCCATGATGAAGGCATCCGGGCTCGGATCCTGATGAAACCAGGAAAAATCGTCTCTGGGTGCTCCCCTGAAGGTGGCCTGAGGAAACGACCGGGTAAGCAGCGATTCCAGGCGCGGGTCGCACTGGATGAGACACCGCCGGACCCGGGGAATGAGATCGGTATAGCAGGATGCGCTCATGATCTCGTCACCGACGCCCTGTTCGGCGCAGACCAGGAGGGTCTGCTGCTCAAACGGTGATCCTTCCCAGACCGGGCAGGGCAGGGAAGGCAGACCACGGGATTCCTTTCTCTTGAACCTCCACTCGTACTCCCGCCATCCCTCCTCGAGCCGGCCCGTGGCCAGCAGCGCCAGGGCCTTGTTGTGATGGGCATTTGCGTTGCCGGGGTCGTTTGAGAGCGCCGTGTCGTAGTGACGAAAGGACTCTTCGGTCTTACCCAGCACTCTCAACACGGCGGCCAGATTGTTGTGTGCGTCGGCGGAAGCGGGTTTCAGACGTACGGCTTCCCTTAAGTGTTTTTCGGCATGGTCGTACTGGTCGATGGCTTCGAACAGGGCACCCAGGTTGCTGTGGGTACCATCATGGTTGGGATTCAGTGTGACTGCCTCTCGGTAGTGAATAAGCGCCTGGTCGACCTCGCCCAACTGATAAAACAGGTTGCCGAGATTGAAATGGGCTTCGACATAAGACGGTTGCAGCCTCAAAGCTTCACGGAACTGTCCGGCGGCCTCGTCGGTCCTTTCCCATTTCATCAAGACATTGCCCAGGTTGTTGTGTGTCTGTGCATTCCCGGGCTCGAGACGAAGTGCCCGGCGGTAATGGTCTTCTGCCTCTTCGAGCTGCCCTTTGGCCGCCAGGGCGTTACCCAGGTTGTTGAGGGTGTTGGCGGACTCTTTTCCGATGCTCAGTGCCTGCCGGTATGATGCAATGGCATCATCGAGCCGCCCGCTTGCTTGCAGCGCCAGGCCCAGGTTGGCGTGGTAATGGGCAGAGGATGGACGGAGTTTGATGGCCTTGCCGATCAGTTCCACCGCTCCCTGGGGTTGCCCGAGCTGGTTGGCGATGACACCCATGAGATGCAGCGCATCCGGTTGGTTGGGATCGAGACGCAGTATCCGGTTGTAGAGCTCAGCCGCCTGCTTGAGGTCACCTGATTGGTGAAGGGCAAGGGCTTTGTTTAACAGGTTTCCCAGTTTTTTTGAAACGGTGGTTCACCTCTATTTTTCTTTGGTTCTGTACTGCAGCAGCAAGTACCTACTATACCATGATTTTTCAAGAAATAATAACCAACTTATGGCTGGTACTTGCAACATATATAAAAATGCAATAAAATTTCCCGTAGCAATATCTTTTAATTGTTGTCGTGGAACGTGAGGGGAGGATATACACAACTGTGTTGGTTCCGAACCGGCCTGGACTCAGGCGGGGTGAACAGTGGGATAATCGTAGACGGAAGCTTATTCATGGTTGGAGGCCTGAAAATGTTTGATTCGAAAACGAAAACGTTTGTGGTAGCGGTTGCAGTGGTGACAGCGATGATTCTGCTTAGCGCAGGGTGTTTCCTGGCGCCGGTAATGGCCCAGGAGGGTGACCAGGCAGCCGGGATAACGGCCCGCAAGATAGTGGAAACCAATGAGTACGACCGCTGGGAGAAAAAGCTGGCTAAGGCAAAAGAACAATACGAGAAATCATACCGGATGTTCCTGGCTATCCCTCCTCAATTATGGTTTCAAAAGTACCGGGCTTACCTGAAGGTGATGCGGGACTATACCACTTACAAGAAACTGGAAAAGAAATACAACGAGTGGATCGCGAAAAAAGGAAGTACATTGGATGGTATTGTGTACGAAGCTGTCAAGGGCAAGAAGCGCCCCCGGGGAGTTGCAAAGGCCACGGTGTCCATCTACCGTCCCATAATGATAATGCGGAAAAACGTTGAAAAAGCAGACATTTCCATTATGCCTCCGCCAATCAGAAAGCCCCTGTACACTGCTGTAACGCGCAAAGGGGGTAAATATAAGATAACCAAGATGAAGCCCGGCCGGTACATGATGACAATAGAGAAAGAGGGGTATGAAAAGTATACGCTTTTCAACTTTGACCTCAAACCCGGCCGTAACAAAGCGAAAGATTACATCAAGAAACGGCCGGTACAGGTTGCCACATCACTGTCCGGTATCGTCAGGCGGGCGCCGGGATTCCCCGGTTACGAGAAGTTACAGGAAGACGTCGTTGCCGGCAGGGAAAGCATTCAGAAACTCGGTGTGCTGGATCCCGATGCGGACGAAATCAAAGTGTCCCTCAAGAAAGGCTGGACCGTGGAGTTCGGCCTGGTGGAGAATCCTTCCACCGGATACCGCTGGACCCACACCTTCAAACCGGAGGGAATCGCTTCGGTGGTCCGTAACTGGATCGACAGTCCTGTTTACCGAAAGGACCAGCCGGAGAAGCGGATCATAGGCGCCCCCGTTACCAAGTGGTGGTCGGTCAGGGGCGACACGCTCGGCGAAACCCTTATGTACCTGGATTACCGCCGCTCCTGGGAGAACAATCAAGTCAGGCGCCTGACGCTCAGGATCACCGTCAAGAAGAAGATAAACATACTGCAGCCGCTTCAAGGCGCTGAGGTGACACTCACTGTCAGGCGGCCCCTCAGGCAGAACGATCAGATGCCCCCGCTCCAAGTGGGCGGCCTGTGCACCAGGTGCAAAGACAGGATAGTCACGGCCGATATCGGCGCGTGCTCCATTCCCGACTGCCGGGGCATGACCAGCAGCGGCTCCTATAAGCTTTGCAAGTCCTGCTCCGCCCGTCTCGGCCAGTGCATGGCCTGCCGGGGAGCCCTGGTACCGGTTGTAAAGCCCTGGACTATAAGCACAAAAACCGATGCCGAGGGTGCCTTCAACTTCCCCAGGCTGTTCGACGGCAAGGTGCATCTCCTGGTCACCTTCAAGGGATTCTTGCCGTACGAAGAGACATTTGACATTAAAAAAGGCGGGACTTATACCCGCAACACCATCATTCTCTACCCGGTCTTCCGGGATGTGCCGGTACCCATGTTCCAGGAAAAAGAGGTAGATGGACAGGATATCAAGCCGGTCGACTCGATCGAGGATGCCTTTGATCAGTAAG
>CAYSPT010000012.1:62233-64414 GCA_964432985.1 uncultured bacterium | reverse complement strand
AACGGAACACGCCCGGCCAGGGGGATGTTTATCCCCCTGGTCATGGGTGTTCTGGCTTTCCTGTTCCTGATAATATTCGCCTTCAGTTTCATGGTTCAGAGCAACCGCCGAAGCGTGTTCCTGACCTTTAAAAAGGAAGTGGCCCTGGGGCTGGCTGACGCCGGTATAGAGCAGGCGTCAGCCTACTTCAGTTCCCGCGAAAGCAGCCTGTACGGGGATCTGGTTGATCCTTCTGTGCCCACGTCGACTCTGGCGGGAACGAGCGAAGCGTTCAGCCACACCGATTTCCCGTACCTGGAGTCCGTTGTCAGCCAGTACGAGGCGTCAGTTGACGTGGTGATGGTGCTCCAGGATTTCACCTCCATCTGGAGTTCCCAGCATCCCTTCGGTGTATTGCGCGACATGAACGAGCGTGCCGGAAAGATACTCATCAAGGCGACGGTGACCTACGCCGGGGTGCAGTGGGTCAAGGAGGTTCGCAAAGAAATCGTGGTGGTCAACCTGCTCCCGGCGGTCCTGCCGAAATTTACGCTTTTCGTCAAGGACCGGCTCGAGGACTCGCAGCTGAATGTGCTGGAAAATGACAAGTTCGGCGCCATTACAGGCCCTCCCTCGCGGCAGCCGGTTATCGTTTACAACCACCCGGAGGGCAGTGCGCTTCCGGACATTTGCCGGCGGGGCTGGATATTCCTGGGAGGAGGGAAATGGAACTTCAATCTCACTTCCGGCTGGGGAAGTGCCAGTCAGAGTACAGCCGAGGACTTTCATTACCTGGACGTCGGCCGGGTGTGTCTCATCGACGGATCACGGCCGGGGCACGGAGAGCTGGGCGCGTATCACCTCGCCAAGCTGCTGCAGCGCGGGTTTTACGACGGTTCGGATATGGCGGCGTGGATGAACCCCGTGGCGTCGCTTTCCAACACGATCCACCTGTTCGGTGACCGGACGCGGCAGTCGCCCACCCTGGTGTTGGGGCGGGCGTACCGCCGGCTTGCTCAGTACGGGGCCATCTGCTGGAAAGACGATCCTCCCAGCACCGCCTATCCTCCACATCCGCCAAAACTCGTTCTCAGGGAATATTCTCACGATGAATTTACCACCGCGCTCCCGGCCAACGCGCTTGAGTTTCCGAAGCAGGCACCCTTCAACGACGACTATCCCGATCCTGTCAATCCGTATCATGTCAAGCCGCACTTTTTCAACACCTCCGAGTATGGGTACACGCTGCCGGGCAACAATCACGGGTACGCGTTTTACATGTCCAGGGTCATCGGGGAAGATGACCCGGACCAGGGGCACTACAACAATTCATATGACATTATCCATTACGGGAACGACAACCTTTTTCCAGGACGCGAGTTGACCACCGACCGGCTGCAGTCAGTCATCGAACCACCGTCAACTTCCACGGACCAGAACTATTTCTATTCCCTGGTCAACGGTAACGAACCTTCGGGAACCGCCGGTCTGACCATCAAGCGGGATGACGGAACCGTGGTGTTCAAGGGAAATCCCGGCGACGATGTGGACACATCTTTCGGCAATGATTTGAAAGGGACCAAGGCGGTGATGGAGTTGTCGCCGGGCGAGTTCACCGCCATGTTCATCAGGGCGCCGGAAGGGGGAGGATCAGGTGATTACGACGAGCTGCACCTGGGGACCGTGATTCACGTGACCGGACCTTTAAGCCTGGACCAGGACCTGGTGGTGAAAGACGGGGGGATCATCGTGACGGACGGCACCGTGGGGATATCAAAAAATATTATCAGCGACTCCTCGCTGCCCCCCCAGGACACCTCTCTGGTGGTGTGCAGTCTCAACGGCGATATCCTGATTAGCTCCATGTCCGGGATTCAGGTCCACGCTGCCCTCATTGCCCTCAACGGGAAGCTGAACAAGGTCCCCGGCAGCCCGTTGGAGGTTAAAGGCAGCGTGGCTGTAGGCAGTCTGGGGACCGGTCTTTTCTCCGCCGACAGCCCGGGGAAGATCGAGTATGATCCGCGGTACGATCCGCTGGAGGCCGGCAATTACGGAAAGTATTACCGGGCCAACCTGATACCGGTTGAAATCACCAGCAAATTCTACCGGGAAATGTGAGATACCATGAACGGACTGATGAAGAAACAACGCGGTTTTCGCGCTTCACGCGGTTTTCGCGCTTCACGCGGTTTTACGCTGATC
>CAYSPT010000012.1:44816-62133 GCA_964432985.1 uncultured bacterium | reverse complement strand
ACGCGGTTTTCGCGCTTCACGCGGTTTTCGCGCTTCACGCGGTTTTACGCTGATCGAAGGTCTGGTCGCGGCCATTATCCTGGTGCTGGCGCTGATTCCGGTATTCGACGTGATGCGCAAGAGCTTCGAAGAGCAAAAAGCCACGATAAACACCCTGCTGGCGGTCAACCTGGCTATCGGCAGGCTGAACAGTTTGAAAAACATGAGCTTCACAAGCATGCAGACTGAGCCGTCCACCTTCGATAGCGATCCGTTCAGCGGTACCTTGAGTTTTGATTTCCATCCCAAATCACCGCCTCTCGCCAGCGAGGAGAAGCGTTACGGCGAAGTGGTGGAAATCACCGTGGAGATCGGGTGGTCCGAGGAGAAAAGCGGCCGGGACCGTTCCTTGAAAATGAGCACGCTTGTGGCCAAAAAATAGTTATAGTTCGCCAACAGGTAATGTTGGTGATCAACAGGTAATATTGATGGTTGACAAATAATGTTGGTAAGCCGACTAATAACGTTGGTGATCGAACAGATAGTGACGGGAGTGGTGAAGAGATGAACCATGCGAAGACCGGGCAAGGCCGTATGAAGTCAAGGGGATTTTCACAGATAGAGCTGATAGTCGCCATTGCCATCGGCCTGGTGATAATCGTGGCCATAATGAATTTTCAGAGGGCCGGCATCGTGGGATACAAAAAGGGAAGCGAGCTTTCCGCCGAGACCAGCGCGCTGCACCTGCTGCTGGAGCACTTGAAAGACGATGCCCGCTCATCGCTGCGCCTGCAGACCATTGCCTCCACCACCGCCCCGGGCGTGATGGAGTACCGTATCGGCCGCGCCGTCTCGTCGCCGGATAATCCCAACGACGTGATTGCCCTGGAATCACGGTACCTGTTCGACCAGGAAAAGGCGACCGTCACCCGCCGGGAATACGACTGTTCCACCGGCACGCTCCTGTCTGAAAAGGATTTCGAGTTCAAGACAGACACCATGAGTTTCGAGCTGAACAAGGAAAACGACCGGGCCCCCATCGATATCGGCCTGGTAGTGAACGTGGACGGGGTGGACAAGGAGCTCAATCTCAAGATCAACTCCACCTACAATGCGGAGCATTCCAAAAACTACAAGTTTCACACCATCGATCAGAGCATATTGAATTACCGACGGCCGGACGAACCCGTCAGGAGACGTTTACCCGGTCAACTGGGACAAATGGAGAGCATGAAGGTCGGTACGGGAAAGAAAGGATCGGAAAAGGACGATTCCGGAAAAGAAGGCGACAAGCGTTCTTCAGAGGACCTGTCGGAGTTTAAAATTTCCAGCAAGACACCGCTGGAGGACGAAAAGCAGCGTGCCCCCGGTGATTTATCCGGAGATAACGGTGACGATGAGTACTTCGCCAGGGAGAACGACAAGATCCTGTCTGATTTCTCCAAACGTTTCAACCCCGCCGGGAACAAAAAAACCGGGCCGACCCGTGTGCCGCGGAAGCGGCCTTCGGACGGCGGGCAGTCTTTAAGCCGGGTGAAACCGCACCGGTACGAGCCGAAAATGGAGGCGTACATTATCGATTTGAGCGGCCAGGATTTCCCTGACACTGTGGAATCGGCTTTCGACTGCGTGCCTGAGAAGGACCGCCGCGCCGGGCAGCGCCGGTAGGAATAATCTATTTTTTCCAGTCTTCCAGGCCCTTGAACAGGATGTATTCGGGTATTATCTTGGTTGTCAGATCGAGACAGCCGGTGACTTCACCTGCGTGCAGAAGGGTGATGATCTTCTCGTCGAATACGTCGGTGGATTGCTTCATGGCCTCGGTGAACCGGGCACCGCCGATTACCTTCTCCTTGATACTCCCGATGGCCGCGCTTAAGGTTTCGTCTTCGGTTTCGTCCGCCAGGATGGCCAGCGACCTGACCAGGGGTACCCCGTTGGAAAGCATAACACTGAACTTGGTAAAGAAAAGCGCCTGTTCATCACGCATGTTTTCTTCCACCGCCCTTTCAATTAAATTATAGGTACGCTGACAGACAGTGTCAATTAATATACAGTGTTCTACAAGTTATTAGAAAACAACCAGCGCACGCTGGCGCGAATATGCACACGCTGGCGTGAATATGCGCACGCTGGCGCGAATATATGCTCGCTGGTGGGGTTGTAACAGATTTGTTACAATTGTAACAGAATTGATACAACCCCTGAACAGGTCTACCCCCCTTGCTTTCACATCCTGTTCAGAGGATTTGATTCTTCTCGTTCAATACCTATTCGCCCACAACACTACCTGCCATCGTTCAAAGTTGACGTTTCCGCCCTCTGATAAGTGAGTGTAGAAAGGGTGGATCGTTTGGCACTGTTACTGGATGGTGTTCTACAGACCAATAGGAAGTTTCCAGCTTTCGTGGGAAACTCATATGAAGTAGAATTTTGAGAGATGATCCGCCCGCAGCGAAGGATTGACGAGCTACTGTTTTTCCAGATACTGCTGCAGACCACGCTGGACCTCTTCCAGCGTCTCCCGGGCGGGACGCCCGGTTTTGAAAAACAGATCGAATTCCATGGTGACGATGTCGTTGACCTGGGCGGCGAAGCGGCTGGCCGGCAGTCCCCGGCCGTAGGAGGTGGAGTCCAGGTAAACCCGGTTGTTGATCTTCCTGGACACCGATTCGTCGTCGCTCACCAGCGGGCTTTTCAGGAAGAAGTCGGACTCGGCCACCTCGATGCGGGACGGTACCGCCTGCCCACCGGCAGCCACGGCTATCTGCCCTTCTTTCCCGGTCAGGAACTTAACCAGCTCCCAGGCCTCCTGCGGGTATCTGCACTTCGAGGAGATTGAGTAGGCCACTGTGCAGATGGTGGTGCCCCGCTGCTTGCCTTTGGGAAGTTCCTCGATGTCCCAGGCGAAGTTCTTGATGTTCTTGAAGTTCTGGCAAACCCACCGGCCATAGGTGCACATGGCCACCCGGCCGCTGGCGAACATGTCGGCGCACCCCATGTCCATGGTGACCGAGGGCTTGGGAGCCACCTCGTGCTTGAATATGAGATCGTAGTAGAATGATAACGCATCGGTGTTGGCATCGATATACTGCGGATCGGCCAGGAGCCACTTCGAGAGGTCCCTGGTCATGAGCTCTCCACCGTTTTGCCAGACCCAGGGCGCCCAGAAAGTCCAGTTGAGGTCGGCGATGACGCCGTATTCCAGCGGGCGTCCAGCTTCATCCTTGACGGTCAGTGCCTTGCTCGCTTTCAGCAGGTCGTTCCAGGTCCAGTCCCTGGTGGGGTAACTGATACCAGCTTTATCGAACATGTCCTTGTTGTAATACAGGACGATGGGAGAGTAGTCTTTGGGGATGCCGTAGCAGATGCCGTTTGCTTTGAACTGCTCCACCAGGACCGGGAAGAAATCGTCCTCCCCAAACTCGGTTTCCTGTTCCATCAGGGTGCTCAGGTTCATCAGCGCTCCGCGGTGGACATAGGCCGGAAACTCGTCCTTACCGATGTACATCACGTCCGGAGGGGTGCCGGCGGCGATCATGGTTTGCAGCTTGTCGTTGTACCCGCCGGGGCAGTGCATGATGTCCACTACGATATCGGGAAATTTCTCGTTGAAGCTTTCAATATATTTCTCCACGGTGTAATACTCGTCGGTGGTGCCCCACATCATGTAGACCAGGCGCGGTTTGCCGTCGTCGCTCCGGGTTTGGCCTTGGCCACATCCGCCCAGTAGGCATAATCCACTCAAGAGCAGGGTCGTTGCGAAAAGCATCAGGGTGGGCAGGAAAACCATCCGCCGCATTCTTTTTGAGATCATCACGCCCATTATCCTTTCAGCCCGGACAGGGCGATTCCCTTGACAAAGAACCGCTGGTTGAAGATGTAGATAATGAGCACCGGTACCAGCGTTATCATAGCGCCGGCCATCAAAAGCTCCCACTGGGTGCCGAACTGGCTCTGGAACACGGCGATACCCACCGGCAGGGTGCGCATCTCCAGTGAGTTGGTGACCACCAGGGGCCACAGGAAGCTGTTCCACGATCCCATGAAGGTGAAGGTGGTCAGGGTGGCCAGGGCCGGCTTGGAAAGCGGCAGGATGATACTGATGAAAATCTTCCAGGTGCTGGCCCCGTCGATGATGGCCGCCTCTTCAAGCGACCGGGGGATGGACAGGAAAAACTGCCTGAGCATAAAGGTGCCGTAGGCTGAGAACATGGCCGGCAGGATCAGTGCCTGGTAGGTATCCACCCACTGCAGTTTCTTGATCAGGATAAACACCGGGATCATGGTCACCTGCCCGGGTACCATCATGGTGGCCAAGTAACTGACGAACACCTTGTCCCGCCCCGGCCAGTGAAGACGGGCGAAAGCGAATGCCGCCATGGCGCTGGTGAAAACCTGGCCGAGAGTGACGGTAACCGCGATGAACAGGCTGTTGATGAAAAACCGGGCGAAGGGAGCCAGGTACCAGGAGGGCCGGTCAGCTACCCGCTGCTTGAGGAACCAGGCGTCGGTGTAGTTCTTCCACTTGATGGGATCGGGAATCCACTTGAGGGGAAACTGGAATATCTGATCGATCTCTTTGAGAGATGTGGAAATCATCCATACAAAGGGGATGATCATGGAAGCGGCCCCGGCGATGAGGATGACATAGGTGATGACCTTCAGCGCCGTTCCCGTTCCTGTTTTCCCTACGACCATGTTTCTTCGTCCTTTCTCCAACCTTGCTTTCTATTCTTCTTGCTTGAGGGTGGGTGGGACCACTCTCATTTCTCGTTTCCAAAATGAATGGAGCCCGCTCAAATTCTCTGAAGTATCGATTCATCGATACTTCCAAAATGAATGGAGCCTGCTCAAATTCTCTGAAGTATCGATTCATCGATACTTCCAAAATGAATGGAGCCCGCTCCATTCATTAAACGTCCTGCTTGAAAAATTTCCACTGGATCAGCGTCACCGACAGAATCATGGCGAACAGGACCGTGGCGATGGCGGTGGCATATCCCATATCACAGAACTTGAAGGCGTGCTTGTAGATCAGGTACACCAGGGTGGTGGTTGCTCCTCCCGGTCCGCCCTGGGTCATGATGTACACCTCGCCGAACACCTGGAAAGATCCAATGAGCGACATGATCATCACGAAGAAGGTGGTGGCGGTCAGGGATGGCCAGGTGACGTGCAGGAACTGCTCCCAGCGGTTGGCCCCGTCGATCTCCGCCGCCTCGTAAAGGTGCCCCGGGATTCCCTGCAGCCCCGCCAGGTAGATCAACATGTTGTAACCCAGGCTTTTCCATACACTCATGATGACCACCGCCGGGATGGCCAGACGGGGGCTGCCCAGCCAGTCCGGTCCACGCAGGATCGGGCTGATGGGTGAACTCCCGAAGAGCTTTCCTATTCCGTTTAAGATACTGATAAAACCGTTTCCAATGAGCACCAGAAGGCTGTTGATCAAGCCGACGTCGGTATTGTAGAGCCAGCGCCAGATCAAAGCCACGGCGATCATGGACGAGATTACCGGCAAAAAATAGATAGAGCGGAAAATGACCCGCCCCTTGATTTCCTGGTTCAGAAGAATGGCGAAAAAAAGCGAGGTGAATATACCCAGGGGAACGGACAGCGCGGTGAAGTAGATGGTGTTCCACAGGGCCTGCCAGAAGTATTTGTCACCCAGCAGAAACGCGAAGTTTTTCAACCCGACGAATTTCGGGGCGGTACAAAGGTCCCAGGCATAGAGGCTCAGCAGGAAAGCGCTGATGACCGGTACCAGGGTAAAGACGAGAAAACCGATAATATTCGGGCTCAGAAAGAGGCAGGCCACCAAGGTTTCACGGAGCTTTTTCGTCATACCTACTCTATACTTTCCGCGTGCAAAATTAAATTACTGCAACACCAAAAAAGGTACCACAGCACTTTCACCAATGTCAACAATCCATACCAGGAGTCATCCTCCGAGCAGGTGTTACTCGACAGACAGGATTCATCCATCGGCCCAAACAGTCCTCCTTAGAGCAGGTGTTACTCGACAGACAGGATTCATCCATCGGCCCAAACAGTCCTCCTCCGGCTTGACCGGAGGATCCACAAAAAAAGTGCAAACATTTTTCTATGATAAAAGGTAATCGTAATTGAAAGGTTGGAGTGTGCCTGGTTAGGAAGCGACCCTCGTGCGAATCGAAGGATCTAAAAATATGAAAACCATGGATTTTTAAGGGGAATCAATAGAAACATTAAGTTGACAAAGTGTAACAATAATATCTACAATTTATACGGAGATGGTGTGTCCTGTGTGAAGTGTGCTCAAAAAACAGGTCACATCGAGGATGTGAGTACATGAAAAAAATAGGATTTTGTTTCGGTATCGCACTCTGTTTACTGGTGC
Source organism: uncultured bacterium (assembly GCA_964432985.1). Taxonomy (GTDB): domain Bacteria; phylum Muiribacteriota; class CAYSPT01; order CAYSPT01; family CAYSPT01; genus CAYSPT01. The sequence continues at coordinate 55,772 of CAYSPT010000012.1, read as the reverse complement.
TGGTTACCGTTTCAGGCAGTGCTTCCCAGGAGCCGCCCGCCGGCCAGGTAATGCTGGGCGCGGTGGATTTTCCGGTCTGCGTAAGCTTCCACCCTCTCACCAGCGATTACATTCTCATGAAAAACGCCATCGAAAGCGCCCGGGGTGGCATCGTCCGTGTACTTGTTTCGGAAAGCGAGCTGCGGCTGCGTGACCTGGAGATCCGGCTGGGAGCGGTGGAACATGACCTGGACCGCCTCAGGGACGGCGCCGTCAGGGGTTCTGCTACCGGCGGAACCGGAGAAATCGATACCAGCGCGCACCCGGAGGAAATCGAAGCACCGGTTATGGTCAGTATCGACATCCCCGACGAGCCTGTGGAAGAAGATGAAATCCCGGAAGACGAGCCGCCGCTGGATGAAGGTGAACTGGTGGCCGAGCGGTACCTGCTTTTGGAGCAGGTGGAAAAGGCAAAGGCTGAAATCAAATATATTCCCGTGGACGAAGCCCGGGGGCGTCTTGACACCATGGCGGTCACTATCAAAAAGGATATTTTAAACGCAGTACGGGTCGTGTGCCGGGAACACGGTATCGACCTGGCGGTTAATTACGGTCACTCATCGCTCAATTACGGAAGAAGAGTTTTGCCCTACCCCGACAGGGTCAGGGCGGTTCCCCACCGGGACACCGGGCGGGAGCACCAGGAGCGCGAAGATGAAAAAAAACCGCCCGCTCCAATCTCGGTGAAGGTGACCGAACAGCCCATGATGCACTATTCCGAGGTGTTCTGGACGGAAGAGAACAGCGGGCAGCTACGTGCCCTGCTGAACCACGAACTTGATCAACTGCCGTTTTTACTGAAGCTTTTTTCCAACCATATCGGAACCAGGCAGTTCATGTGGGGCAGGGACCGCGCCCAATACAAGAATGTTTTTGTTACCGGAGAAGTTATTAAAAAGGTGCTTAACGATTACAAGATTGAGGCAGACAAGGTCGAGGCCACCCTGCAGTTGGTGTCCAGGCTCTTCGACCCCGGCTCCGCAGAATACGAAACGGAGGCAGAACAATGAGATCATTTCACATCGGTGTGGCGGCTCTGCTGGTGGTGACGTTCATGGCCGCAGGGGTGCAGGCCGAGAACGTCTGGGAGCAGGACAAGAACGGCAGTTTCTACGTCATGCGCAAAAAGAGCGGGGTAACCACCATATACGGTTACCCGCTGGTAAACAGCACGGCGCAGCGGTCCTTCTCATTTTCCGCTCCCAGGGCGGTGTCCGTGACCGTGGACGCTGAGGGCAACGTGTTCAACCTCCGGGAGGTGAAACGGGGCAACCGGCACATCATCAAGGTCTACAAGAACGACAAAGAGTTCAAGGTCCAGGGATCTCCCTTCGAGGTGGATATCGGTCGGTGGGGCAAGTACCATCACGAGGTCACCAAGAAGTTCGGCTCCAAACCGAGAGGGTCCAGTGAGTACATTGCCGACATCGCCGTGAGCCAGAACACCAAGGCGGGCGACCGGGTGTACGTATACGCTTCCCGGCCAAGAAAAAAGCTCCACTATCTGGCTCAGCCCGGGCAGAAGGCGCCGGTCATCTACAAGAAGGGCGGCAGCACCAAATCCATCGTGGTCAACGCCTACACTCGGAAAAAGGATTATGTCCAGCTTCACGCTGCTGACGGGTACGACCTGCAGTCCCTGTGGTCGCCCCTTCCCGGGCAGTCGGGCACCACCGGGTACCTCCACCGGCGGGTGGGGAACAAGGTCTACCGCATTACCACTCCCGAGGGAAATCCCGTCAAGCGCCGGAACCTGGTCTTCGACGCCAACGTCGACCGCTCCGACGCCTACGCCGACTACGTGGCGGCCTACGATCCCAACGTGGGCCGGGGGCTCTCGTTCATGTCCCAGAATGCCCGGGGCAGCGCCGGTAACAACACCATCTACCACATGATCAACGACTCCGCCCTCAACGATGTCAAGGACACATCCAAGAGCTGGGGGCTCAACTGGGCCACCCTGGGTACGGGATCCAACATCCGGGTGCACATGGCCGCCCCGAGCATCATCGAGGGGACCTATCTTTACGCCTACGAGCCGATCATGAAGCTCAACCCCAACGCTATGCGTGAAGGTGAGATCAAGGACAGCAACGGGGACAACTACGACGACTACGGTTACGACCGGGACGACTATGTGGCCATGGACTACAAGGAGCACAAGTTCCCGCTCAACAAGGCTTCGGGTAAGGTGCATACCTACAGCTACCGGTCCCTGGATTACGTCACCGGCCAGGCTACCGGCCCCCACATCTACCTGACGGTGGATGGCCGCCGGGACGGGAGCCGGGACGAAGTCGGCGTCAGGATACAGAACTCCGGCCGCATCGACAGCGGTAATATCCTGGCCGTGGAAGCCAAGAAGGCTGCCTTCACCAAAGCCGAGTATTTCGGCGTCTCAGGAAGTAACCAGAACGGAGAACCGGCGGCCCCCGACAAGCACGACAACGAGGTTGGCGACATCTACACCCTGCGCCGCACCTACGGCTACTACAAGACCACCTCCGGTAACCTGGTCACCCTGGGCGGCGGAACTCAGACTATGGAGAAGACCCGCGATACTTACTACGCCCTGTTCCAGGACCGGGGTATGACCGACCACCGGTTCCACATCGGCACCACCAAGTACCGCCAGGCCATCTACAAGCGGGGCTGCGGCTGCCGCGGCACCTACTACGGTCCCTTCGAGGAGATATCCACTCCCGCCAGCCCTATCATGGATATGACCGTGGTCAACCTGGGGATGCCGCCCCACGTCAAGGGTGACATCATCGTGGACATCCAGAGCCGCGACTTCATGAAGGAAGGTTCCATCCAGATCAACGAGGACGGCTACTACGGCTCCGACTTCGGCGGCACCTGGTGCTTCGAAAACTGGAACGGCGCCCTGGGAAGCAACGTGGACTACGACCTGGACAACAAAGCCGGCGGCCTGAGCCAGGCGGTTTACCTGGACAAGCGGGACCCAAACTGGGGTAAATCCAGCCGCCAGGACCCACAGAACCCGGTTTTCACCTGGAAGGTCCGCCAGGTGGCCCCTTCGGTGGAGGGCGACTGGAAGATCGTCAACACCGGCCCCGAGTTTAAACCGGGGGACCGGTACCTGTTCCGCGATGGGGGCAAGTACCAGATCAAGGTAGAGCTGGAGTGCTGGCTGATGGATTGGGGCTCGCTGACCTATCCGCCGTTCTGGTGGGAGTCCAAGGGAACGCTTCAGAGTATCCAGAGCATGACCGCTTACCAGAACACCTACTGGGACATGATCACCGTGGTAGCCCAGGCCAAGCCGCCAACTCCCGAACCGGGGGACCTGCAGGTGGCCTTCTACAACCTGGGAACGGGGGGCAACCATCCTTCTCCCTACAGCCAGCCGGATATTTTCGAGGACATCAACACCATCAGGTTGTACGGGTACGAAGGGGACGTCAAGCTGCCGCTGTGCATCTACCAGGTGCCGCTGAACAACCCGGCGGTGGATCTTCCTCGGGATGGCCGAAGCGACCGGAATCCCGGATCGAGCCGGGTCATCGTGGCCCCGGAAGCCATTCCCGATTACTGGTACAAGACCGGTGACAAGGACCTGACCCACGACAAGTTCAGCGGTATCGTCTACGGGTACATCACCAGGCCCGACGACGGCCAGCGGATCATGGCCCGCCCCGAGCTTACTCTCGAAATTACCCCGGCTAAAACCTCTGGGAGCAAGCGGTTCTTCAAGCTGGAGGAGACCAAGGGAGGCAACGACCCGGCGGACCTGGTGGAAAGCGCCGGCAACCATGTTACCGGAACGGCGCCCCACTATTTCAGGGAGCGGTGGCCCCTGTACCTGAGAGACACCACCTTCGTGGGGGAGACCATGCCCGACGGAAGCACCCGGGTGGCCAACAACATCATCAGGACGGACAACGTGTCCGTAGATTGGCTGAGCCCGTATCCGCAGGAAGGCACCTCCGGCCCGGCGGTACCCCGGCTGGAACTGACGTTCAAGACACCCATATCGCCCGACTACTATGCGGTCACCGCCCGGCTGAAGTACTGGAAGCGGACCTGGGCGCCGGTGTACGAGGGCAGCACTGTCATCGACTACCGCGAGGTGTTGACCTACAAGGTGGCGGTGTCCCGGTTCAACGTCACGGTGCTGGACCGCACCGCACCGGTGGTGAAGCTTATTGACGCCAGCGATGACGCGGGCAATTTTATCCACACGGGAGTGAAGGACGGCGAAGCTTACACCAGCGTGGAGGAGTTTTCAGGAGCCACCACCGGCGATCTCTTTCCCCGCACCGGCGAGATCAAGTTCGAAGTGCGGGACAACAATCCCAACTTCGGCGGCGATCACCTGGGGCGGCTGCTCTACGCAGATCCCAAGACAAAGCAGTGGCTATACTACAATGTAACCAAGGAGAGTGAAGACATCCTCGATGAGAGTGAGCAATCGGTGGCGGGCCGGCCCGCAGCGAAAAGCAATTACACCAATGGGGAGTTCGTCAGCCGCACCGTGTTTGCCATCGACACCGTCGGCAAGGGTGATTTCGTCATGCCGGGAGACAGCCGGGAGACGGAATACCTGGCCATCGGCTGCGACGGAGCCGGTAGAAGCGGCAAGATTGTCCTGGGCAGTAGAGACGTTACCTGCGACAGCTCTGTTGAAAATATCGCTTCCACCGTCACGGCAGGCTTCGGAGTCTACCCCGACGGCACGGCAACGGACATCGACGGCGAGTCCACCGCCACCGGTGCGATCCATGTGTGGGACAACGACCCCCCCGACCTGGACATCGAAATAGGGACCGGCTTCGGCGGCACCTCCCGTATCGAGGTCGAGTCGGTGGAGGAGCCTGCCAATGGAAACGACAGCATGCAGTGGTCGGGGGGACCTGCTCCGGAGCCCAGCGGATTCGGCACCGGCCACCTGACCGGGTTTGTCCTCAAGGTACAGGACGAACGGGGACGCTCCATCTACCCGCTTCCATCCCAGAGCGATCCCGAATCGGACGGCTACTACGACCGGTTCCCTGAAGATCCCCTCAAAGACGTGGGCGAGAACATGGAGCCCTTCGTTATCGATCTCAGCACCTTCCTGGAAGGAAAGCTCGAACCTCCCGGTACGGTCTACCGGATCAAGGTGGGTGAGGGGGTGCGGTTCCGGCTGTCGGTGCGAGCGTTTGACAACACCGATGGCAGCGAAGACAACGGTGAGATGGACCTGGTATTCGCTACCGAGGAGGGCAAAACGGAGCTGAGTATTGATAGAAACACCCGCATCCAGCACGGTGAAGAGCTCATAGAGACTCCCTACTACTGGATTTTCCGGGTGCCGTCCACCAAGGTGGAAGGCGCCGAGGACGACCACCTGGAGATCTCGGTGGCCGACGTCTGCGGCAACCGCCGGATCGTCAAGATCCCCTTCGAAATCACCGACACCCGGATCAAAGTGCACACGATCCAGACCAATGCCGACTTCGACGGGGGAACGCTCACCATACCCGGCGGCGGTTCCGGCGAGGGTGAAGGTGAAGGTGAGGGTGAAGGTGAAGGCGAAGGAGAGGAATAGGCAGACGTAGATGACCGCGCATAAACCGACTGGAACCATTCCGCTTCTTTTATTGGCCGGAACCTGTATCCTTCTGGTATTGACCGGCTTTTCCAAACCATTGGGTGGTGGTGTACAGGCAGCCGAACTGAAATTCGGCACCGTGGACCTGGCCCTGGTGTACTTCTTCCATCCCCGTCTCCGCGAGTATGATTTTATCAATTCCCGGTTTATAAAATTCGATCCCGTCATCGCCAAACTGCCCCCGGCGGAGCGGCTCAAAGCCCGTCGCGAGCGGGCGGTCAAGCGGGCTGAAGAAATGCAGTCAGGAGCTTTCAAGCAGGAGATAAAACAACTCGAAGCGGGTATCGCCGAGCAGGAAAAACGGCTGAAAAAAGAAAAAAAAGCACTGGAAGACCTGATCGCGGCCTACCTCAAGCGGATCGAGTCGGAGACCCGGGGACTTTCCAAAGACGATCCGGTCATCGATGAAATCAAGACCAGAGAGAAAAAACGGTTCGAAAAGAAGCGGGCAGTTCTCCTGGAAGCAATAGAGTCCCTCATGGAAGAAAGAGAGATCATGCGGCGGGCAATCGATGAACAACAGTTTCTGGTGGCGCCTCCGGACAGCTATACCGATTTCATGGAGACCGACCGCATCTACTGGGGTATGCGCGCTGATGTGAGGAAAATCCTGGAAGCCATCGCCGGTGAGAACAACCTGGCCGTCATCATCAACTCCTCGTATCTCATCCAGGATTATTTGCCTTTCCTTCCAAGAAAAGAAACCGAACCCGGATTTCCAGAATCGGATGATTACCTGTCCGTGGCCGAAGAAATCTGTCACGGCAGGGAGAGCCTGGCTGCGGTATTTCCATTCGTTCTCGACACCATGGTTTTTCCTGTCGATCCGGGTACGCAGGTGACCGATTACACCGCTGAAGCTGTGGCGCGCCTGTTGACCCTCTACGGGGCCGGAGATGTGGAGATATCGGTTACGAAACAACTTATCGAGCAGCGATTGATTGAACAACATTTGAATGAAAGAAACTGACAGTGATCCCGGTACTGCTTGTTTTTATCTTGCTTGCCTGGTTTATCGTCGCCCACTATAAATACGGCCGCAGGATCGAGCGCAAACTGATCGGGCCCTCCGATACAAACGAGACTCCCGCCCATACCTGCCGGGACGATGTCGATTTCTGCCCGACCAACCGCTTTGTTTTGTTCGGCCACCACTTTTCGTCCATCGCCGGTGCCGGGCCCATTCTCGGCCCGGTAGCCGCGGTGGCGTTGTTCGGATGGGCACCGGTGGTTGCCTGGATAGCCTTTGGTGTGGTGTTTATCGGGGCGGTCCATGACTACCTGACATTGATGATCTCGGTGCGTTCCCGGGGAGCTAGTATCGCCGAAGTGACCGAACAGTGCGTCGGCCGGCGGGGGCGGTTACTGTTTTCGGCTTTTGTCTGGGCAGCACTGGTGCTCATCATTGCCGTGTTCGCTTCGGCGGCGGCGAAAACCTTCGTGTCGGCACCGGCGGTGGTAATTCCCAGCCTGGGTATGATTCCACTGGCTATCGTGCTGGGGGTGGCAGTGAACCGGCGCGTGTTGCCGCTGTGGGCCGGGACGCTGGGCGCCCTCCTCTTTATCGGGGGATTTATATGGCTCGGAAAGATATATCCTGTCGACATAGGCCAGGTCATTCCCGGAATCTCCGGAAATCATATTCACCATGTATGGTCGGTGTTCCTGCTCGTATACGGGCTGGTGGCCTCGGCGCTGCCGGTGTGGCTTCTGCTGCAGCCTCGCGACTACCTTTGCACCTGGTTGCTGCTGCTGGGAATGGCCATCGGCTACACTGGTTTTTTCCTGTCTCCTCCTCCGCTAAAGGCGCCGGCTTTTATCAGTTCTGAAGGGTGGTCCCAGGGACCGCTGTGGCCCATGCTTTTTGTCATCGTGGCCTGCGGAGCTATTTCGGGATTCCATTCACTGGTAGCCAGCGGCACTTCGTCGAAACAATTGTCAAGCGAAACAGAAGGTCTGGCAGTAGGCTTCGGGTCCATGCTCACCGAAGGGGCACTGGCCTTGCTGGCGGTGCTGGCCGTGGCGGCCGGTCTCTACTGGGATACGCCGCCGCCGGGTAAGGAGGGACTCGGATTTCTCGCCAACCTCAAGATAAGCCCCATTACCGCGTTCGGGAAAGGGTTCGGCGTCCTGGTATCACCGATGGTCAAGCAGGCTGCCGGAACGGCGTTCGGCATTATTCTCATCAACACCTTTGTCATGACTACCCTGGACACGGCGGTCAGGCTGGGACGGTTCGTCACCGCGGAGCTATTCGGCCCGGTGGTGAAGGCGGCACGCAACCGGTGGGTGGGGTCGCTCATCGTGACCGTTCCGGCCGGTTATCTGGCGGTCACCGGACGCTTCAGCATCATCTGGCCTGTGTTCGGAGCGGCCAACCAGTTGATAGCGGCCCTGGCTCTGATTGTCATCACCGCTTACCTGGCCGCCCACCGTAAGCCCGTTCTCTACACGCTGCTGCCGGCCCTGTTCATGCTGGTGACCACCATCGGGGCACTCGGGTACCAGGGATGGTACTTCATGTTCCCGACTCCGGGAAAAGACTCGAACTACCTCCTGGCGGCGGTAGCGCTGGGTCTGATGGTTCTGTCCCTGGAAGTGGCCAGGGAAACCTTCGTGAAGCTGCGCCGTATCCGTCAGAATCGGTAGACCTGCAGCACCGTTTTCAGCTCCCCTTCCCGGCCCGGATTTTCCTTGAGCCAGATGTCCCGCAGGTGCTCGTACACGTCGGGCTGGTGGATTCTGGTTCCGATGAAGAACCTGGCCCTGAGGGGAGAGAAATTGGTCTTGAACTTGAACAGCGTGTCCCTGGTGACGGTAGTGCTTCCTCCTCCCAGGTGCATCTTTACCTGCTTACCCCGTACCGCTTCCAGGATGGCTTCATGAAGCAGCAGGTTGTTGGGAGCGGCCTTGCGGCAGTCAGTCCGGCTGCCGGCCAGGTGATAGTGAAAATACAGGGGGCTTTTCAGGAAGATGGCGCCGGCGGCCATGACTCCGTCCAGGCGGGCGATGAGAAGAAGGAAGTTTTCTCGCAACAGGGTGTGCATAGTGGTGAAAAAGGAATCCGGGAAAAAGTAAAATGAATCTGCCTTGACCCGTTCCATTGTTTTTCGGTAGAGGCCGGCGAACTCCCTGAGATCGTCTTCCGATTCGGCCCGCTCGATGGTGACACCTGCTTTGACAGCTTTGCGTATCATGTTCCGCCCGGTGCCGGTGTAGCTTTTCCATATGGCGTCTTTATCCCGGGTAACGTCGACCTGTACGGTCAGGCGGTTGAAGCTGAGCGGCAGCATTCCCGCCGAATAACGGAGGCATTCGGTAAGAGGGTGAAACCGCACGAACTCGCACACGATGTTTTCTGCCCGGCAGAACTCTGAAAGGGCCTGGTGCGCCCGGGTGAGGAAACCGAGGTCCATGGAGGTTGCCACTGGCCCCCCGTAACCGTAAGGGGTCTCCATATCGTAGCAATGGGGCGTGATGGTTTTGCCGGCCACCTGCTCGATGTGCCGCTTGAGAAACACGTGAACGAACAGGTGGTCACCCTCGCGGTAGATAAAACACTGGACTGCACCGTACCCCTCTTGCTGAAACGCCCGGCAGTATTCCGGGAAAAAATACACATCGTTGAGATTCTGAGGAAGCCGCTGGAGGTGCTCATGCCAGCGGCTGGCTTGATCTATTCCGACCACTTCGGTGTGCGCCTGAGTCAAAACGGGACCGGCATCCGTCTTTGTTGTTTTTCCCCTGGTGGATATTATCAGGTGGTATTTTTCCAGCAAGCGTGTGTGCTGTGTTTTTATTTCCTTGATGGTGAGATGGCGCGTCGGCCTGAGGACCCGGTTGTAAAGGTCGATTTGCGACCAGTCGAGCCGTTTCGGATCGAAACCTTCCTCCAGAGCGCTGCGGTAAGCTTCACATCCCGGGTAGGGGGTAAATATCGATATGGAGGTGCTGTCCGGCTCCACCAGGTCAATCAGCTTTTCCGTTTCCGTGATGCTCTCCAGGTTCTCTTCGGGAGAACCGATCATGAAATAACCCCGGCGCTGGAGACCCGCTTCACGTGCCCATCCGAACACCTGTTCTATCTGCTGCGGTGTGATGGTCTTCTTGAGATGTTTCAAAATCCGTGGAGAGCCGCTCTCGGCCCCAATCCAGACGTCAGTACACCCGTTGTCGCTCATCTCTGTCAGCAGGTCCTGGTCCACGGTATCTACTCTTATATTGCACCCCCAGGTAATGGGCAGACCGCTTTGCTTGAGCAGGGAGCAGAATTCACGGACGCGCTTGGGAGAAACGGTGAAGGTGTCGTCGGCGAAATTGATCCGGTTGACGTGGTAGTGTTCTACCAGAAACCGGATCTCTTGCAGTATGTTTTCCGATGACCTGGGCCGCCACTTTCGGGTCCACAAAATGTTGGAAGCACAATAAGTGCACTTATAAGGACACCCCCGGCTCGAGAAAATCCAGCTGCCTCTGTCTCCGAACAACGTCTCTCCCCGGTCGAGGAACCGTTCGAGCTTGTACAGATGCCTGGCCGGAAACGGCAGATGGTCCAGGTCCTGAATGAGGTCCCGGTGGGGAGTGTGAATCGTCTTCCCCTTGCTCGTGAACGTCAAGCCCGGGATATCTTTGAAATCCCTCGTACCCTGCTCCAGTGCCCGGGCAAGCTCGAGAAACGTGATCTCTCCTTCTCCCCTGACCACCACATCAATGGGATCCAGCCGGGCGCTTTCTTCCGGCAGGGCCGTGGCGTGGGCCCCTCCGAGAACCACCAAAGCGTCGGGATTGACGGCCTTGATTTCACGGGAAATGTAAAGCGCGCTTTTGATCATGGGCGACGTGGCGGTAAGTCCTATCAAATGGGCATCCCTGGCCAGTTGAATGGTTTCCGAGTAATCGTCGAACAGCGACGTTCTGACGTGGACGTCTGTCAGCCCGGAGTCCAGCAGTATGGCCGCCAGGTAACCGAGCCCGAGCGGTTCATTGACGTAATCGGGATTGTCCTGGTGGGCTTTGGGTTGGATTAAAATGATTTTCACAGACAGGATATCCTTTCCCACCGATTTTACCAGAGTTATTGAATTTTATGCGTAAAAATTGAGTTTTTAAGTGAACTAAAACAAACCCGAGAAAACCTTCATTTCCTATCTGGTCTATAGAACATTGTTCAGTAACATAGTTTGTCAATCCCACCCTCAAGCAAGCAGCGTAGAAAGTAGGTTGATAAATACTTGATACAATTGTATTGTATATCTTAACCCAGAATTTGCCTCCGCCAATTCCGGGTTGAGGAGGTGTCC
>CAYSPT010000012.1:16618-44716 GCA_964432985.1 uncultured bacterium | reverse complement strand
GTGGTAACCGGGTCCCGGGCTGAGTACGATTTGCTCTACTGGCTTATCAGGGAACTGGAAGCAGATGATGATTGCCTTTTGACAGTGCTGGTCACGGGAGCACATCTGTCGCCGGAGTTCGGCAACACCGTGGATGTAATTAAAGGTGATGGATGGAAACGTACGGAAACCGTCGAGATGGTATTGGATGACGACACTCCTGCCGGGATCGGAAAATCCCTGGGGCTTGGTGTCGTTGACCTGACCGATGCTATATCCCGCTTGTCTCCCGATATCCTGGTCATCCTCGGTGACCGCTACGAGGTCCTGGCGGCTGCACTGGCGGCGCTGGTTCTTTCTGTTCCGGTGGCGCATATTTCCGGAGGCGACGTGACCGAAGGTCTGGCCGACGAGCTCATCAGGCACGCCATTACCAAGATGAGCCACCTTCATTTCGCCGCGCTTGACAGTCACGCCTGGAGACTGTGTCAGATGGGAGAGGAATCCTGGAGAGTTCACGTCACCGGAGAGCTCAATCTCGACTCCATCAAGAACATGGAACCGCTGTCCCGCCGGGAACTGGAGTCGCAGCTCGGATTAAAGGTTGACCGCCGCACGCTGGTAGTGACCTTCCATCCCGAAACAACGGATGCCGATGTCACCAGGGAACAAACCTCCATCATTCTTGAAGCCCTCGCCGGGTATCGGGGCTCCATGATTTTCACTTACCCCAACGCAGATGCCGGCAACAGGATAATCAGGCACGGTATTGAAACATTTTGTTCCACCAGGAGCAATTCCGGGGTATTTTCCTGTCTCGGCAGGACACTGTACTTGAACCTGTTGAAGTACGCCGGCGCCATGGTCGGCAACTCTTCCAGCGGTATCGTGGAAGCCCCCAGTTTTTCGCTGCCCTATCTTCACGTGGGTATGCGGCAGTTGAGCCGTGTGAAAGCCGGTAACGTGGTGTGTGCCTCGTTTGATCAGGAAGCCATAAAAGCCGGGCTGAACGAGGTGCTGTCCGCGGCTTTTCACGAGAAGTGCGCACAGATTCGTAATCCGTACGGAGACGGTCACGCAGCCGAAAAAATTGCCGGCGTTCTTCTGTCCGCAGAATTGGGACCCGGTCTACTGACGAAAAAATTCGCCGATATTTCCACCCAGCCTGATTTACAGCAGGGGGAATCACTGTCATGAAAAACCCAAACGTTACCACCCAGCCCGATTTACAGCAGGGAGAATCACTGCCATGAAAAACCCAATAGTTATGCTCGTATTCCCACCGGTAACGCGTCCACCGGATTTCTCCGCGCAAACGGTCAGGGTGAGCCCTTTTCTTCCTCTGGGGCAGGCATACCTGGCGGCGGTACTGATTCGTGACCGGGTGGCCGACGTGACGGTACTGGATGCCCTGGTCGAAGGAGAGTTTGAACAACCGATTGAGCAGGACGGGCTGCTGAGGTACGGGCTGACCGATCAGGAAATCGAAGCGCGGATGCGCCGGGCAAAACCGGATGTAGTCGGTGTCAGCTGTCTGTTTGCCGCTCAGGAATGGGATGCTCTCAATCTGTGCCGCCTGGCAAAACGCGTCAATAAAGATGTAAAAACGGTTCTTGGCGGCGTTCACCCGGGAACCTGTGCCCGGACGCTGCTGGAGAAGTGCCCGGAGATCGATTTTATCGTGATCGGCGAGGGTGAAATGACATTTCGTGAGCTGGTCGAAAACCTGGCGTCGCCGGAACAGGTGCCCGGTGTCGCTTTCCTGAAACAGGGACATTTCCGGTTCACTCCAAGAGCGCGTTTTATCGAGGATCTCGACTCGCTTCCCTTTCCGGCCCGTCACCTGTTTCCCGTCAAAAAGTACCTGGATTTGTCGGTGCCGCACAGCGGTTACCGCAACATCCCCTTTACCCAGATGATTACCTCCCGGGGCTGCGCCGCCCGCTGCACCTTCTGCGCCCTGGGCAATCACTGGGGGACACGGCAGCGGAAACGTTCCGCCGCTGATGTTCTTAATGAGCTTGAAGATCTGATCGGGCGATACGGTATCAAGGAAATTCATTTCGAGGACGATAACCTTACCGCCGACCGGCAACGGGCAGTAGAGCTGTTCGAGGGTATTAAGCAGCGGTTTCCCGGCCTGACCTGGACGGTACCAACGGGTATGGCTGTTTTTTCTCTGGACGAGGAACTGCTAGAGATAATGAAGGATTCGGGCTGCTACTCGGTGTCCCTGGCCATTGAAAGCGGTAGCCAGTGGGTGCTTCGGGAGCTCATGAGGAAACCGGTGGATCTGGACAAAGTGCCGGTCCTGGTAAAGAAGCTGCGGGCTCTGGGGATTGAGTCCCGGGGGTTTTTCATCCTGGGATATCCCGGAGAGACCGGGGAAACAATGCGGCAGACCATCGATTACGCGCGGTCGCTGGAGCTTGACTGGGCCCACTTCTTCATCGCCGCACCGCTTCCCGGCACCGAAATGTATCAGACCTGCCTGGACCGCGGGTACATGAAAGAAGAAGATTTCGATTCCGTGAGAAGTTTTCACCGGGCGGTCATCAGTACACCTCAATTTACACCGCAGGAGGTCGAAGCGCTCAAGGAAGAGGCGATTATAGATGTCAATTTCCGCCACAACGCCAATCTGAGAAAATACGACCCGGACCGGGCCGCCAGGAGCTTCGAGCAGGTGCTTCAGCACTACCCGCACTTCGACTTTGCTACCTTTGCCCTGGGAGAGGCTCACGAGAAAATGGGTAACATCGGAAAATCTATGGAATACTATCGAAAAACGCTGGAGCTTAACCCGGACCATGAAGGCGCTCGTGAAAAGCTCAAGCACCACGGTGTGAATATGTAGTTTTAGCACTGGCCTGTCTGGTGAGGAGGGATGAGCAATGAAATTGGGTAATCCCGCCGACGGTATGTTCATCGTCGCCGAAGCTGGAGTCAACCACAATGGACAGCCCGATATGGCCCGTAAACTCGTGGAAGCCGCCGCCGGCGCCGGTGCCGATGCCGTGAAATTCCAGACCTGGATTACCGAGGACCTGCTGGCTCCCGGTGCGCCGCTGGCTCCCTACCAGCAGCGAAAGAGCAAATCTTCCTCTGTATCGCCGGAGGATGACCAGTATTCCATGCTGAAAAAACTGGAGCTTCCTTTTAAGGCGTTCCGGGAACTCAAAGCGCTGACCGAGGATCTTGGTCTGGTCTTCCTCTCGACTCCCGACGAGGAGAAAAGCGCGGACTTCCTGGACTCCATGGACGTGGCCGCTTTCAAGATAGGTTCCGGCGAAATCACCAACCTTCCGTTTCTTAAACACGTGGCCGGTAAAGGCAGGACGATCATTCTATCTACAGGCATGGCCACCCTGGGAGAAGTAGAGGAGGCGGTCCGGGCCATAGAAGAAGTGTTTCCCCCGTCGGGCGCCTCGCCGGCGGTGGTCCTGCTTCATGCCGTCACCGCCTACCCGGCGCCGGCGGAGCAGTACAACCTGAAGGCCATGGCAACGCTTCGGGAAGCGTTCGGTTATCCGGTGGGTCTTTCCGACCACACTGCCGGAGATGAAATCGCCCTGGCGGCTGCGGCGCTGGGAGCGTGCGTACTGGAGAAACATTTCACTCTCGACACCGCCATGGAGGGGCCCGATCACAGTGCTTCCATGGAGCCGGCAGCCTTCGCTGAAATGGTTCGCAGGATACGCCTGGTGGAACAAGCTCTGGGAGACGGTGTGAAAGCGCCGGTCCCATGCGAACGTGAAAACATGGCGGTGGTGCGAAAAAGCCTGGTGGCCGGGGAGGCTGTGCCGGCAGGCACGATGGTTACCGAAAACATGATACGCTTCATGCGGCCGGGCACCGGCTATGCACCGTCTATGGCAGCCCGGGTCATCGGCCGCCGGGTACAACGGGACATGGCAGCGGGAGAGCCGTTCACCCCTGGTTGTTTTCAGCCGGGGCAGAACAGGAGGAATAGGTAACTATGCTGGAGCTTTCGGTCCCCGAACTGAAGGGACGTGAACTCGAGTACCTGACCGAATGCGTCACCACCAACTGGGTGTCCACGGGCGGACCGATGGTGGACAGGTTCGAGAAGGAGTTTGCCCGGTACCTGGATATGCCCAACGCGGTATCGACCTGTAACGGTACCGCCGCCATTCATGTGGCTCTGGACGCACTGGGTATCGGGCCGGGTGACGAAGTGGTGGTGCCGGCCCTGTCATTCATCGCTTCGGCCAACCCGGTGGTATACGCCGGCGCATCGGCGGTGTTCGCCGACATCGATCCGGTGACGTGGGGCTATGACATGACCAGCCTGGAGTCCATGATAACCAGCCGGACCCGCGCGATCATGGTGGTGCACCTGTATGGTTTTCCCGTGCCCATGGAAGAAATTATGGACCTGGCAGCCAGCCATGACCTGTATGTCATCGAAGACGCCAGCGAAGCGCTGGGCTCCACGTGGAAGGGACAGTACGCCGGAACCTTCGGGCACATCGGCTGTTTCAGTTTTAACGGCAACAAGATCATGACCACCGGCGCCGGAGGTATGGTCGTCACCAGGGATACTGACGTGAAAAACCTGGTCTATCACCTGACCACCCAGGCCCGGAGCGACCCGGTGAAGTACGAGCACGACATGATCGGGTACAACTACCGGCTTTCGAATATCGCCGCCGCGCTGGGGGTAGCACAACTGGAGCAGTTGCCCGGGTTCCTGCGGCGCAAACAGGAAATGGCCGCCATCTATCGGCGGGAACTTGCGGCGCTGGACCAGATCGATCTCCCCCCGCACCACGCCGATGCCTGTCCCAACTACTGGCTCAACTGTGTCCTTATTGACGAAGAAAAAAGCTTGCACGGCCGTGACGAACTGGTGGACCTTCTAGGGCAGTCCGGTATCCAGGGAAGACCGTTTTTCCAGCCGCTCCCTCGCCAGAAACCTTACCAGGCAGCGGTCTCGGCCCCATTTCATGCTGCCGCCGACCTTGCCGGACGCGGCCTGTGTCTTCCTTCGGCGGTAAAGCACACCGACGATCAGATCGAGGAGGTTTGCGCTGTGCTCGAGGCACTGGTGAAAGGGCCGTACCATGGGTAACCTGACAAACCTGATGCTGGAGAGAAACCTCCGTACCCTGGCGGGAGTGGATAAAAGCGCTGCAGAAGCAATCCGGGGGGCGCCAGCGGGGGACGATCGCATCGTTAACGATCGAATCGTTTTGGAGAAGACGAAATCCGGGGAAAGCTGGACTGGCTGTTATCACGACGAGCAGGGCCGTAAGAGTTATTTAGCCAGCCGGTACCGGCCGGCGGAAGAAGCAGCCAAACGGATGGGACAGATCGACTTTGGGAGCCGGTTTCTCTACATCATCATCGGGTTCGGGCTCGGGTACGAACTGCAAGAGATACTGAAACGCAAGGACCGGCGGGCGGTAATCATACTGGTTGAGCCCCGGCCGGACCTCATGAGAACCGTCCTGGAAACGGTGCCGCTGGCGGAAGTCCTGTCCAACAGAAACATCTTCTGGGCGATTGGGGACCGGTCATGCATACAGGAAGCGTTCCTCCGCCATTCCCTGACACTGGCCCAATTTTTCAATACGGTCGAAATCATCGAGCACCCGGTCCTGGGACGTAATTTTAAGGATCTGTACGCCGATCTGCGCCGCACGTTTTTCAACGCCGCTACCTACACGCTGTACCTGGTCGGCAACGATCCGCATGACACGCTTATCGGTATTGAAAACGCTTTTGCCAACCTCAAAAGTATCCTGGTATCAGATAACATGACCGACTACTTCGGGGTACTGGACGACCGGCCTGTCATAATTATCATGGCCGGACCTTCCCTTGACGATCAGCTGCCCGTACTCAAAAAGATGGACCGTGACCAGGTGATAATGCTGTGCCCTGACATTATCCTGCAGAAGCTGCTGGACGAAGGTGTCGTTCCCCACATAGTGTTTACCATCGAGCGGCTCAAGCAGACGTTCGAGGAGTTCTACCTGGACAGGGATATCCCTGAGACCGTATGGTTCGCGGGCCAGCCGGTGGTGGACCCCCGGACACTGGAGATGTTCAAGGGGAGAACCTTTCTTATTTTCCGCTCGGCCACGTATTTCGAACGGTGGCTGGGGCAGTCCCTGGGAAATATGCCCATGCTCGAGTGCGGCGTGTCGGTTGCCCACATGGTGTTCAGCACCGCCCGGGCGCTCGGGTGCAGCCCGATTATACTGGTGGGACAGGACCTGTGCTATAACGAAAAGGGGCACAGTTATACTGCGGACACCTACCGTCACGACTGTACCTGGGAAGACGATGTCCGGGACAAAATCGGGCTTACCGACGAACGCCCCCTGGAGGTGCCCGCTATCGGCGGCGGAACGGTTGCCACCCGCCGTGACTGGTGGCTGCAATGGCAGTGGCTGGAGGTCGAAGTCGGGTTGACTGACGTGCCGGTAATCGACGTGAAGAAGTTCGGCACCCTGATCAAGGGAACGGTCCAGATGCCGCTGGCCGAAGCCCTCGAACGTTACTGCCGGGGAAAACGGCCTGAGCCTTTCGTCTCCGGGCTGGATACCAGTTCCGCCGCCGTTGAAAAAAGGCTGCTGGAGCGTGTCTCCTCCCTGGATAAAGCCCTGTCAAAAGAGATCGAAAAGAACCACCAGGTACTCGCCCTGCTGGAAAAAGGCGTCCGGTGCACGCAGGACCTGGCCCGGAGTTTTCAGCAGGCGTCGGAGCGTGAAAACGGCCTGGAGGATCTCTGGAGTTCCAGCTCCGAAGAGATAAATAAAAAACTGAATTCGGTGTACTACACCATCGAACCGATAGGGGTGGAGCCGACGCTCACCAAGTTCGTGCTGCAACCCCTTCTTTTCCAGTTCGCACTGAAGCGGACACCCAATTTGAATATCATGACCATGCAGCAGGCATTCGTCTGGCAGGAAGAACAGGAATCGCTGCTTATACAGATGTTGATGATTTCCAGCCTGGCCGAAGAGCAGTTCCGGCGCTACCTGGACATGGTCCGTTCCATGGAACATGAACGGAGTTGATCCGGAACCAGCATCAACTGCACGGCGCGTGTGGAAAGCAGTTTCGAATACAATGAAACGAGGTAGTAACCAATGCTATGTAAGAAACGGGGAAAACTAAAGATTACGGTCCGTCAACTGTTCACGGCCCGACCGGTCTGGCCGGTGATCGTGGTGGAGGATTCCACCGACCGCGTCCTGGCACTGGCGGAGATCAACGAAAAGGGATTTCGAAAAACACTGCGTACCGGGAAATGCCATTACTGGGACAGCGTGAACGAGAAGGTGTACCTGAAGGGTGAGCACTCCAACGAGGTGGAGACCTTCCGCGAAATCCGCCTGGATAACTGCGGCGCCCGCCGTCACAAACCGTCGCTGCTGTTCAGGGTGGACGTGGAACCCGGTAAATGCCTGTTCGGCATGAACACGTGCTTCTTCTACCACTTCTCCGACAAGCGCTTCCAGGTCGATGAGGGCAGGGTCATTGACCAGGATGCCTGCAAGGAAAACTGGAGCCGGATGCAGATACTGCTCGATGAAGACGAGGACCGGGAGCACCAGAAACGGTTCGTGAAAAAGAAGTAGCGACACCGGGTACTGTCATATATTATTAATTTCCTTTAACTTCCAGCCGCGACATCCGTAAGGCTGGAAGCGCGACTTCCGATATAAAGCTTTCGAATACATGACATCCCTATAGTCCAACTTGGTTTCCTCAGTTAATTGTTGGCGCAGCCTCCGACAGGTGACCTGCGAACAAATGACGGCCCTGTTGATGCGATCCTTACATTGCTCCTGGTAGATAAAAATATAACTGCAGACATTGACAAGTGCCTGCCTCTGGTTCTACAATGTGCCCTGTCCGGTGTTGATAAAATCAACAGCAGCAAATTTATTTATATTCGAGTGAAGCAACGAAAAATAAAACTTTGGAGGCGATAGCATGAGAATCGGAGGACTGCACGGGAAACACCTGATTACCACCCAGGACTGGGCCGAAGAAGAGTTGAGGGCCACCCTCGATCTGGCTGCTGAAATGAAGGCTGAACGGTTTCATCAGAAATACACTAAAATTCTTGATTTGAAGACATTCTTCATGTTTTTCTACAATCCATCGGTGAGAACCCGGCAGTCGTTCGAGTGTGCCGCCACCGAACTGGGCGGGCACGCCCAGTTTCTCGAGCCGAAATCAATGCGTTTGAAAACCGCCAAGTCGGCGGGAGAAACGGTGGAAGACGCGGCCAAGGTGATGAGCCGCTACGCCGCCGGTCTCGGCATCCGTATCCTGGAGGACAAGATCGGTGCCTACGGTGAAGGGGAGGACCTTCTCCGGGAGTACGCGAAACATTCAACTATCCCCATCATCTCCATGGCGCATGACAAGTATCACCCGTGCCAGGGTCTGGCGGACATCATGGGATGGGCCGAGTGGCTGGGTAACGGCGTCAAAAAACCGCTTGATTTGACCCATCTTCGCGGAAAAACCCTGCTGGTTACCTGGGCGCACGGTGCGCTTGCCCGCTCCTGGTGCAGCGTTCAGGAGGCGATCCTGATCGGCAGCCGGTTCGGTATGAACATCACCATCGCCCACCCGGAGGGTTACGATCTCGATCCCATCGTCATGGGGCATGCCAAGAATAACTGCACCCGGAAGGGCTCCGAGCTCAAGGTGACCCACGATCCCTTCGAAGGGTATTGGGGCGCCGACGTGGTATACTCCCGCAACTGGATGAGCCCTACGGCATACGTGGACGGGGAGTTCGACAAACCGGCGGAGATCGAAAAGGCAATGACGCACAAGGACTGGATCTGCGACGAATCACGGATGGGGCTTTCGAACAACGCCCTCTTCACGCATCCCATGCCTATCGACCGCGGGTGCGAGGTGACCGACGAAGTGGCTTCCGGGCCGCGGTCGTGCATCTTCGATGTGGCGGAAAACCGCCTGCATGTCCAGAAAGCGGCCATGGCATTGACCATGCCCAAATAAGGCAGCCGAACACCACACGCCGGTCTCCTCCTATCAAGAGGCCGGCGTGTTTATTCTAATTGGAAAAGTTGTGGTAGTTCTTTGCGAAGAACTGGCACGGCCTTTTTCATGTAATAAGCATAGAAAGCAGGTTACTTAACTATGAAACATGTCACCGGACTGGAATGCGTCAAGTGCGGCAAGCACTTTGAGGTGGAACCTGATCTGTACGTTTGCGATCAGTGCGGGCTGGAGGGCATCCTGGATGTCCTGTACGATTACGACGTGGTAGGAAGCACACTTACACGTGAGTTTCTCGCTTCCAACAAGCGGTTTGACATGTTCCGATACGGACCCGTGCTGCCCCTTTCTTCTCTCGAATTGGCGCCGCCGCTGCAGATCGGGTGGACGCCCCTGTACGCTTCCGAAGCGCTTCGCAAAAAGCTGGGCTGCCCCAACCTGTACGTAAAGGATGACGGCCGCAACCCCACGGCGTCGCTGAAAGACAGGGCTTCCGGTGTGGGTGTCACCCGGGCCAGGGAACTGGGCCGTGACATTATCTGTGCCGCTTCCACCGGTAATGCCGCCACGTCGTTGTCGGGACTGGCCGCTTCGGTAGGGATACGGACGTTCATCTTCGTACCCGAACGGGCTCCGAAAGGTAAACTGGCCCAGCTCCTCATCTTCGGCTCAACCGTGGTCATGGTGAAAGGGAGCTACGACCAGGCCTTCGAGCTGAGCATCGGCGCTTCGGAGCACTTCAACTGGTACAACCGCAACTGCGGGTATAACCCCTACCTGGTGGAAGGCAAGAAAACCTGCACCCTGGAGATCATCGAGCAGCTTGATTTTAACGTTCCCGACATAATCTTTACCTCCATCGGGGATGGCTGCATTACCTCCAGCATCCACAAGGGACTCAAGGATTTCAAGGCCCTCGGTCTTATCGACCGTATCCCCCGGATATTCGGCGTACAGGCCGAAGGTGCGTGTCCCCTGAAGACCGCCTGGGAAACAAACAGTCCGCTGGTTCCGGTGGAGGCCGTCACCCTGGCCGATTCCATCTGCGTGGGGCATCCCCGAAACGCTCTGAAAGCCCTCAGGGGAATCCGTGAAACCGATGGTGAGATCCTGGCCGTGAGCGATGAAGAGATACTGGAAGCCATGCGGATCCTGGGACGTCTGGCTGGTGTGTTCGGTGAACCCGCCGGGGTGACCGCCCTGGCCGGTGTGATGCGTGCCCGCGCAGAAGGACGGATCAATGGCAAGGAAAAAATTGCCGTACTGGTTACCGGTAACGGTCTCAAAGACGTAGATAGTGCCATCAAGGCGGCAGGTGACCCCCTGCGGGTGGAGCCGGATATGCAGAAGGTGGTCGAGGCGCTTTCTTCCCTGGTATGACTGGCGCCGGTTAGCGGCGCCCTTGAATCCGGGACCCGGATGGTGCTTTTTCCATCCCTTTAACCGGTAAAAAAGGTGAGTCATAACGTGAACAAAAGTGAGATCATCGAGCTCGAGTCCTTGTGCCGCCAGGTACGGCGCGACATACTCACGGCTCTTTTGGCAGCGGGCAGCGGGCATACTGGGGGGTCATTCTCGGCGGTAGAACTGCTGGTGGCGCTCTACTGGAAGGTAATGAGGATCGATCCGGACAACCCCGCCTGGCCGGACCGCGACCGGTTTATCCTCTCCAAAGGGCATGCCTGCCCGGTTCTGTATTCTGTTTTGGCCCGCAGGGGGTTCTTCCCGGCGGAGGAACTGGTAACGCTGCGCAAACTGGGAAGCCGGCTGCAGGGGTATCCCGACATGCGGAAAACGCCGGGGCTCGACGCCTCCACCAGGTCCCTGGGACAGGGGCTCTCCATTGCCAACGGGCTGGCCCTCGGGGCCCGTATGCAGAACAAGGATTACCGGGTCTTCTGCCTGTTGGGAGATGGGGAAATCCAGGAAGGGCAGGTGTGGGAAGCGGCCATGACAGCGGCTCATTACCGGCTGAAAAACGTGTGTGCCATACTGGACAACAACGGTTTTCAGATTGCCGGCCGGATCGAAGAGGTCATGAACATCTACCCTATCGCGGAGAAATGGAGTTCTTTCAACTGGAACGTGATCGAAGTGGACGGGCACGATATTCAATCTATTATAGCCGCATTCAACCGGATGTCGCGGGCTCGGGAGCGACCAACACTGATTTTGGCACACACGTTTAAGGGAAAAGGTGTGTCGTTTATCGAAGATCAGGTGGACTGGCACGACCGGATTCCCAATCGTGAGGAGTACGAGCGGGCCATGGCGGAACTGGCTGACTGAGTGTATCCGAATTCGGGTAGAGGAAGTTGATGAGTCAAACTGTGAATCAACATGAGAATTATGCCGCACACATTGTCAATCCTGACCGCACCGAAGTTGAGTTCAGACCAACCAGGGACGGGTATGGCGAAGGGCTGCTCGAGCTGTGCCGGCGGGACTCCGGGGTTGTCGTTCTGGACGCGGCCTTGCCCAAATCTACCCGGGCCCAGTGGGTTCACCTAACTCGGTGTGTGCACACGAATGAGTGTGTGGAGGAAAAATCCCAGGATAGATTCATGGACATAGGGATATCCGAGCAGGACATGCTCAGCACCGCCGCCGGGCTGGCGCTGGCCGGGCTCGTCCCGTTCGTTACCACGCACGGGGTTGTTGTGGCCGGGCGCGCCTGGAACCAGATAAGAACCATCATCTGCTATCCAAACCTGAATGTCAAGATAGGGGGGGGCCACGGAGGAATATTCGTCGGTCCTGGCGGGGCGACGCACCAGGCGCTTGAGGAAATAGCCATCATGCGGGTTCTGCCGAACATGACGGTGATCGTTCCGGCTGATTTTCACGAAACGAAGAAAGCCACCCTGGCGGCGGCTGAAACTCCGGGACCGGTCTACATACGCTTCGGGCAGGAACCGGTACCGGTAGTCACCACCGAAGCAACACCGTTTACCGTGGGACGCGCCGAAACGTACCGGGAAGGGACCGACGTGGCCCTGGTGGCCGCCGGCGCCATGGTGTATGAAGCGCTCCTGGCAGCCGGTGTCCTGGCAGAAGAGGGAATCTCCGCCAGAGTGATAAACAGCCACACCATCAAGCCGCTGGACCGCAAGACCTTACTTGCCTGCGCCAGGCAGTGCGGGGCCATGGTAACGGTGGAAGAGCACCAGGCGGCGGGCGGGCTCGGCGGGGCGGTGGCGGAACTGGTGGCCCAGGAACTCCTTGTTCCCCTGGAAATAGTCGGTGTCAGTGACAGGTTTGGAGAATCGGGTGAACCTGATGAATTGAAAAAAGCGTTCGGGTTGACGCATCACGATGTAGCGGCGGCGGCCCGGCGAGCTGTTGAAAGGAAAACTCGAACATATGAAGCAACTGGCTGATAGGATGAATTTCCCGTCGGTAGAGTCCGGTCTGGAAGTTCTGAACAAGGTTAAAAAACTCGAAGCTGCCGGCCATAATATCGTTCACATGCAGCTGGGCCAGCCCGATTTTGACACGCCAGATTTCATAAAAGATGCGGCTATCGAATCGATGAAGGCCGGGAATACCGGGTACAGTCCTTCAGCGGGGCTGCCCGAGCTGAAACAGGCCGTCGTCGACTACACCACCCGGTGGAAGGGATTTACACCGTCACCGTCCGAAGTAGTGGTCATGTCAGGCGGAAAACCGGTCTTCTTCAACGCGTTCCTGGTCTGTATAAACCCGGGTGACGAGGTGCTGTATCCGGATCCCGGCTACCCTATTTACCGTACCGCTGTCCAGCTGATGGGCGGAACACCCGTCCCCTACACCCTGCGGGAGGAACGTGGTTTCAGGTTCGAACTAAACGAGTTTGAATCCAAAATAACCGCAAAGACTAAAATGATCGTCATCAATTCTCCCCACAATCCCACCGGCGGTATTCTGACCAGGGAAGACATGGAAGGAATTGCCTCTCTGGCGCGCCGCCACGACCTGTTCATCCTGTCCGATGAAATCTACTCCCGGATGTTGTACGACGGGGAGCACGTGTCAATCGGGGTGTTTCCGGGTATGCGCGACCATGCCATCATCCTGGACGGGTGGTCCAAGACTTTCGCCATGACCGGCTGGAGGCTCGGTTACGGTATCATGCCCGAGGCGGTGGCGGCGCAGGTTATCCGGTGTATCGCCAACTCCACTTCCTGCACGCCTGCGTTCGTCCAGGCCGCCGGCGTGGCGGCTCTCATGGGGCCGCGGGATGAAATTGACTTCATGATGTCCCGGTTCAAGGCCCGGCGGGATTTGATAACCCGGCTTCTTAACGAGATTCCCGGTTTCCGCTGCTCCGTCCCCCCGGGCGCTTTCTACGCGTTTCCCAATATCAGCGGTACGGGGATGAAATCAAAAGAGCTGCAAACGGGCCTGCTCGAGGAGGCCGGTGTGGCCTGTTTATCGGGGACATCCTTCGGCGAGACCGGCGAAGGTTTCCTCAGGTTTTCTTACGCTACGTCCGTGGACAACATCAAGGAGGGTATGTCCAGAGTCAAAAAGTATATTGAGAAAAAGTCATAGCATTGCTGCGCTGAATAGTATTGTCATCCGCCGGCTTGACCGGTGGATCCAAAAGTGTGGATAAAATTAGCTATTGAGAGTTTTGGAGGTGTAGTGGTGATGAAAGAGAAACTTGTAGAGATAATTCCCGAGTTCAACGAGGTTAAAGATCCCGTTCTGGCTAAAGCGGTGCTCGACACCTGGGAGCTGGCGCTGAAAGAAACCGGGTTCACTCCCGACGATATGCTCGTTATGCCGTTTACGCTGCTTATCAAAGATTGCCCGGTGAATTTTGTTCAGCACACCCGGGCGGTGACCAGGATGGCCATGGCCGCTGCGGACACGTACCGGGATGTACACGGTATCAAGCTGAAACGTGACAAGCTGGTGGCCGGGGCGCTTCTGCACGATGTGGGCAAGATAGTGGAGTACCAGATCAAGGAGGACACCTTCGTCAAGAGCCCCACCGGTACATATCTCCGCCATCCCTTTACCGGTGTGTGCCTGGCTCTGCGATGCGGTGTTCCACCCGAAGTGGCGCACATGATCGCCGCCCACTCCAAAGAAGGTGACATCGGTAAGCGCACCCCGGAAGCCTGGATAATCCACTACGCCGACTTTTCCAACTTCGAACCGCTGAGGGCGATGTAATAAAAACGCTAAATAAAGAGCATATCTTCGCACACGCGTCTCCATGAAACATGTAGTACTCGTGAGCTTTGAAGGAAAAGGTGATTGAGATGCCTATGAGGTTATGTGCTGAAAAAAGTGTTGTGAAGAAGAAGGTGAACTGAATGCCCAAAACGTTTGCCGAGAAGGTACTGGCCGGGAAATCCGGTAAAGAAACGGTCGTACCCAACGAGATCGTCGAGGTGGAGCCCGACCTGGTCCTGTCCCACGACAACTCCGCTGCCATCTCTAAACATTTTAAGAAAATCGGCGTCGAGAAGGTCTGGAATAAGGACCGGGTGGCTATCGTTCTGGACCACTGCGTACCGGCGGCCGACTCGAAGCACGCCACCAACCACCAGGTCATCCGGGAGTTCGTGAAAGACCAGGGGCTAAGCAAATTCATGGATATCGGCCGCGGGGTGTGCCACCAGGTGGTGCTGGAGGAAGGGTGGATATTGCCCGGCCAGCTGGCGGTGGGCTCCGACTCGCACACTCCTACTTACGGGGCCGTGGGTGCTTTCAGCGCCGGGATCGGGAGAACTGAGGCTGCCGCTACCTGGGCCACCGGGGAAATCTGGCTCAAGGTGCCCCTGAGCATCAAGTTCCTGCTCACCGGGCGGCTGCCCGCCGCCGTGACCGCAAAGGACCTGGTGTTGAAGATAATCTCCGACATCGGGGCGGACGGCGCCGATTACGCTTCGTGCGAGTTCCTGGGGCCGGCGGTGTCATCCTTGACGGTGGCCGACCGGATGGTGTTGTGCAACATGGCGGCGGAGATGGGCGCCAAAAACGGTGTGGTTCCCGCCGATGACGTGACCTTTTCCTGGCTTAAAGGGCAGGGTGTGCCGGTCGATGATTCCGTGCGCCCCGTGCTTCCAGACGAGGGCGCCGCATACGATAAAACCTACGAGTATGACCTGTCGGATATCCAGCCCATGGTGGCTGCGCCCCACACGGTAGACACCGGTGTGCCGGTGGGAGACCTGGCGGGCTTGAAGATCAACCAGGTGGTGCTGGGGACATGCACCAACGGCCGGTTGAGCGATCTTAAAGCGGCAGCGTCTTTGCTAAAGGGAAAGAAGGTTTCCCCGACAACAAGGCTTATCGTTATTCCTGCTTCCAGCAGGATCTACGCCGGTGCCATTCAGGACGGGACGCTGCTGACGCTGCTTGAGGCGGGAGCGGTGGTGTGCAATCCCGGCTGCGGTCCGTGCCTGGGAGCGCACCAGGGGGCGCTGGCACCGGGAGAGATCTGCCTGGCCACCTCCAACCGCAACTTCAAGGGACGGATGGGGTGCAAGGAAGCGTCAATCTACCTGGGTTCACCGTACACAGCGGCGGCTACGGCACTAACCGGCTCCATCACCGATCCGCGGGACCTGCTTTGATCTGCTGCGCATGTGCTCCATCTGCCTATCAGCAACCGGGTGCACACAATGTCTTTTTCTCACAATGAGACAGTACTGTGTCATTATGAAACACTTTGGCTCCTGCCCTTACTCCGGATCCTGGTTACGCCGGAACTTTGCTACGCCGCCAGCCTGTTTGTTGAGGTTCCTGCAGTACCAGGC
The DNA here is from genome assembly GCA_964432985.1 of uncultured bacterium. GTDB lineage: Bacteria > Muiribacteriota > CAYSPT01 > CAYSPT01 > CAYSPT01 > CAYSPT01. The sequence goes on along the minus strand of CAYSPT010000012.1, from coordinate 28,961 downwards.
ATGAACGTTTGTATAAGGATCAATGGCAAGAGCCTGCCGGGCTCTGTCCGATTCCCGAAATAGATATCATAATCGGGGTCTGAAGGTTTCATGGCGAGCAGTTGTTCTATATCGCGCTGGGCACTTTCAGGGGTGATGGTCTCGAAGTGGCCATCACAAGTATCGGCTGATAATGCTTTTAGCTGGATCATGACTGTGTACCTCCCTTTGTTCTGGTGTGAATGTACACAGTTAAAGCAAATTTCATGCCTTTTCCGCGCTAACCAGGAATTTGCAGCCTACGCTGTAAATTTATGGTTATTAATTTTTTGACATTTCCCGTTTGCAGTGATACAATTCTCTGTTGCTTACTATAGTAATTATATTCAATCTCTGAAAGGTGAATGTGTTATGAAGATACTGATATGTGATTCCACCGCCAACGAAGCCATCGAAAAAATGCGGTCCGAACCGGCCATCGAAAAGGTGGACGTGAAAACTGGTATGAGCCCCGAGGAGCTCATTCAGACGATTCCCGAGTATGACGCCTGCATGGTGCGCAGCGCCACCAAGATCCGCGAGCCTATCATAGATGCCGCGACTAATCTCAAACTCATCGTCCGGGGCGGAGTAGGCCTGGACAACATCGATGTGGACTACGCCCAGAACAAGGGCATGATCGTGAGAAATACTCCATCGGCCAGCTCCATCAGTGTGGCTGAGCTGGTATTCGCTCACGCCCTGGCCATGTCCCGCCACGTGGTGGCCGCCACCACCGCCCTGAAAGAGGGCCGTTGGACCAAGAAGCAGTGCAAGGGGGCCGAGCTGTACACCAAGACCATGGGTATCATCGGCCTGGGCCGTATCGGCAAAGAAGTGGCCTGCCGCGCCGCCGGTTTCGGGATGAAGACGGTGGCTTACGATCCGTATATAAAAGAGGATTCCGTGGAGTACAAAGGCGCCACGGTGACCATGCTCAAATCGATTGACGAGCTGCTGGGGATGTCCGACTTCATCTCCATCCACGTGCCGTTGACCGACGAGACGAAATACCTGATTAACCACAGTAACCTGGCGAAGCTCAAGGACGGGGTCAGGATTATCAACTGCGGCCGGGGCGGTACCATCGAGGAAGCGGCCCTTATAGAGGGCCTCGACAGCGGCAAGATCGCCGGGGCGGCGCTGGACGTCATGGAAGAAGAGCCAGCCACCGACAACAAGCTGATCAAGGGACACGAAAAGGCCATCGGCACGCCGCACGTGGGCGCTTCAACCTCTGAAGCCACCTTCCGCGTGGGCATGGAAGTGGCCGATATCATGATCGAGTACGCCCGGCGTCAAGCAGGGCAGCAGGAAGCAAACGCTTCGTAGAAGCGCCAACGCATTAGAATAAGCACAAACGCTTGAACAGGCGCGTGAAACGATAAACAATTTCAGGAGGTGTCATAGTATTATGGCTAACAAATTATTTATTCCCGGACCCACTGAGGTGCTCGAAGAAGTACGTCAGCAGATGTGTATCCCGATGATCGGTCACCGGAGCAAAGCTTTCTCCGCTCTGTATGATCAGGTCTCTGCCAAGTTGAAAAAAATGCTCTACACGGAAAACCGCGTTTTCCTGTCCACCAGCTCAGCGCTGGGCGTCATGGAAGCCTGCGTGCGTAACGTGGTAAAGAACAAATCTCTCAACCTTGTGAACGGTGCTTTCTCCGACCGCTGGTACAAGATGGTTGGCGAATGCGGCAAGCAGGCCGAGGCTATCGCGGTGGATTGGGGCATGGCCATCAAGCCTGAAATGGTGGCGGCCGAGCTCAAACGAGGTGACTACGACACACTGTTCATCACCCACAATGAGACTTCCACCGGTGTCATGAATCCGGTAGCGGAAATCATGGACGTGGCCAGGCAGTACCCGGACCTGGTAGTGTGCATGGACGCAGTCAGCTCCCTGGCCGGCGCCAAGATTGAAGTGGACAAACTGGGTATCGATGTGGTTCTGGCCTCGGTGCAGAAAAGCTTCGCCCTGCCTCCCGGACTGGCGGTATTCTCCTGTTCCCAGAAGGCTATCGATCGCAGCAAGGAAGTGTCCGGGCGCGGCTATTACTTCGATTTTCAGCAGTTCGTCAAGTACGACGACAAGTCCCAGACCATCTCCACACCGACCATTCCGCACATCAATGCCCTGAACTACCAGCTCGACCGCATCCTGGCCGAGGGTATGGATAATCGCCAGGCACGGTTGCTTGAACTGGCCGAATACACCCGGCAATGGGCGCTGGATCTTGGCTTTGAACTTTTTGCGGAGAAGGGTTACGAGAGTGTTACCCTGACCTGCGTTAAGAACAACCGGGGAATCGATGTGGCCGAAATCATCAAGAAGGTCAAAGAAAAAGGCATGGAGTTCGGAAACGGTTACGGCAAGGTTAAGGGACAGGCTTTCCGGGTGGCCCACATGGGCGATCTGACACTGGACGATATCAAGGCTGTTACCGCCGCTATCGCCGATGCCATTGGGGCTGAAGCTCAGGCTGGGGCGTAACGGCTTTCGGCATTCTGTTGGCCCAAACCGTTGGGGCTGAAGCTCAGGCCGGAGCGTAAATAAACGCTTCTGATTATGTAATAAAGGCCAGAACGGCTGTGAGAAACTGGACGCCAGCGACTCCGGCCGTTTCTGCCATTTTATTTTTTATTAAAATAAAACATCATTGACAACAGGTAGTGAATGAGGTGAACAAGATGATTACCATCAAATCTTTCAAGGGATTCCGCCCTCCGAAAGAGGTGGCCCGCAAACTGGCCTCGTACCCCTATGACGTCATCGACTCAGACGAAGCACGGGAGATTGCCGATGGCAACTCGTGCAGCTTTCTCCATGTGGTCAAACCGGAGATCGATCTTCCGGGAGAAACCGATGTCTACGACCAGGTGGTCTACCAGACAGGAGCGGATAATCTCAAGTCGTTCATGGAACAGGACTGGTTGGTGCAGGACCAAGGACCCCGGCTCTACGTTTATCAGCAAAAGATGGGTGACCATCTCCAGACCGGGCTGGTATGCTGCTGTTCGGTAGACGATTACTGGGAAGACCGTATCAAGAAACACGAGCACACCCGGGCCAAGAAGGAGGAAGATCGGGTCAAGCACGTGGATGTGTGTAACGCCAACACCGGCCCGGTATTTCTCACCTACCGCAGCGACCACAAGATCAATAAGCTGATAGACTGGGCGCTTGAAAGCGCACCCGAATACGATTTCAAGGCCAGTGACGGTATACGGCACATATTTACCGTGGTTGAAAATCCGGAAATCATAACCGAGCTGAAAAAGAGCTTCGAGCGGATCGACTGCCTCTACGTAGCCGACGGCCATCACCGGGCAAAGTCGGCAGCCAGGGTGGGGAAGATGCGCCGGGAGAACAACCCGGACCACACGGGTGAAGAGGAATACAATTTCTTCCTGACTGTCCTGTTCCCCCACGACCAGTTGATGATCATGGATTACAACCGGGTGGTGACGGACCTGAACGGCTTGGACAAAAAGGAATTTTCCGAGAAGATCAAAGAGAATTTTACACTCTATTATTATGATCCGGATCCGCTCGTGCCCAATTACAAACCCACGCGAAAAGGGACCTTCGGGATGTATATCGATGAGCACTGGTACATGATCGAAGCGAAGCCAGACTCGTATGACGCTGAGGATCCCGTGGGCTCGCTGGATGTGAGCATACTGCAGAACAACCTGCTGGAGCCTGTTTTAGCAATTTCAAATCCCCGTGAGGACAACCGGATCAACTTCATCGGCGGTATCCGGGGGATGAAAGAACTGAAGAAACTGGTGGACAACGGTAAGTACAGGGTAGCTTTTTCCATGTTCCCAACGTCCATCACCGATCTGATGAACGTAGCCGATTCCGGTGAGGTCATGCCGCCGAAGTCCACCTGGTTTGAGCCAAAACTAAGAAGCGGCCTGGTCGTCCACATGCTGTAGAAAGAAAGGTTTGAGCAGTGAAGGTTAAAGGCAAAGTACCCACGAGTATCTTTACTTTCTATTGGCTTATAGAACATGATTCAGTAACAATGCTTGTCAATCCCACCCTCAAGCAAGGAGCTTGGAAAGCAAGGAGAGATTGATGAAGGTTAAAGGCAAAGTATGGGTTTTTGGGGATGACATCAACACTGATGTGATCTTTCCCGGAAAGTACACTTACACGATATCCGATCCGGCGGAGATGGCACTGCACGCCATGGAGGATGCCGACGAGCGATTCGCTCAGGAGGTAGAATCCGGTGACATTGTGGTGGCCGGAAAAAACTTCGGCTGCGGCTCCTCCCGGGAGCAGGCGGTCAAGTGCCTGAAAGCAGCCGGTGTGGCCGCTATCCTGGCCGACTCGTTTGCCCGGATCTATTATCGCAACGCGGTGAACGACGGACTGCCCGTGGCGGCTGTCAAGGGTCTGGCCGCCACCGTAAAGACCGGTGACAGGATCGAAGTGGATTTTGAAACAGGACAGGTCACGGCCGGATCAGCGGCATTCTCGTTCGTTCCCGTGACCGGACCGGCCAGGGACATCCTGAGCGCCGGAGGTCTCATTTCGTATGTTAAGGAGAAAATTCAAAAGCAAGGGACATGATAAGTGAGGTGTATTGCCCGGTCAAGCCGGACAATGACGGCGTGAAGCACAACCGGACAATGACTCGTTAAGCGAGTACTAACTGGAACTGGAGAGGAAGACGTAGCAATGGCCAAGTATCGAATCGCGTGGTTGCCGGGAGATGGAGTGGGCAACGATGTAATGGAAGCTGCCCGGATCGTCCTGGACACTATCGGCCTGGACGCCGAGTACATTCACGGTGACGTGGGATGGGAATTCTGGTGCAAGGAGGGAACCCCGCTTCCCGATCGCACGGTGAAACTCTTGAAGGAGACTGACTGCTGTCTGTTCGGAGCCATCACTTCGAAGCCGAAAGAGGAAGCTGCCAACGAGCTCATCCCCGAGCTCCAAGACAAGGGACTGGTATATTTCAGCCCCATCGTCCGGATACGGCAGGAGTTCAACCTGCGTACCAATTTCCGACCATGCAAAGCTTATTCCGGAAATCCGCTCAACTACCGCGACAAGATCGATCTGGTAGTGTTCCGTGAGAACACCGAAGGGCTCTACGCAGGGGTGGAGTTTCACCCGGTACCCGGGCAGGTCAGAGACGCGCTGGTGGAGCACGCAGCCAAGATGAAACGGTTCGCGGACGTGCCGGCGGAGGATATGGCTATATCCTGCCGGGTGTTCACCCGCAAAGGCTGCTACAATATCGTCAAGGACGCGTTCGAGTACGCGAAAAAGACGGGCCGCAAGACGGTTACCGTGGTGGAGAAACCCAACGTGATCAGGGAGACCAGCGGCCTGATGGTTCGCACCGCCCGGGAAATCGCCAAAGACTATCCTGGGATTGACCTGTGGGAAACCAACATCGACGCCATGTGCATGTGGCTCATCAAGAACCCCTATGACTACGGAGTAATGGCCACGTCGAACATGTTCGGCGACATCGTGTCGGACCTCTGCGCTCAGCTCGTCGGCGGGCTCGGGTTTGCCTCCAGCGGCAACATCGGAGACGATTATGCCCTGTTCGAGCCAACCCACGGCTCGGCGCCCAAGTACGACGGGATGTACAAGGTGAATCCCATGGCCATGCTGCTGGCCACCAGGCTGATGCTGGAGTGGCTGGGTGAGACGGAAATGGCCGACCGGTTAGAAAATTCCATCGCCGCCGTCATCAAAGAAGCAAAGGTCCGCACCTATGATATGGGCGGCTCCAGCAGCACCCTGGACGTCGCCAACGAGGTGGCGTCAAAGCTGAAATCAAAGTCACAGCAAATGAGCTGATCCGCACACCAGGCAACTCAGGTCAAACTGACTCCGTCGGATGCTGTTTTTCAACGCATCCGCGGAGTCTGTTATTTGTCCACCTCTGCCGCGACGGAAAAAAACTGGACACCCGTCCCATGCGGTTAAAAATCAAGGATGACGGTTCCCTGGTAGTCTTCAGCATCGGTCTGGACGGTACGGACGACAGCGGTAACCAGGATAAAGATGTGGTCCAGGCAGTGACCAGCTGGTAACCATGATTATTTACTCATAATATTTTTAAAGGAAAATTATCCTTTAAACTATTAAGGCAAAAATGCAATATATAAGATAGAATATTTAGTTGGGTTGAAATATTCTACTTGATAACATATTATTGATACTGTTAGATATAAAAATATTAATATTACTAAACTAAAAGGGTGTGGATATATCAATGGGGCTTGAAGTGTTGTTTGAGAAGTGTGGAAAAGCATATTCTAAAAACTCTATTATCTGTCGTGAAAAGGAAAAAGGCAGTGATATGTTCTTGATCTTGAGCGGGCAGGTCCGGATCTACAAGCAGGGTCCGCCTCCCCTCTACAAGGTCATTAATATCGCTTCCCTGGGAAACGGAGATTTTTTCGGGGAGATGTCCCTGCTCGAAGGGCTGCCCCGATCAGCCAATGTACAGGCTATCACACCGGTAAAGCTGCTCCAGCTCAATGCCCCCCTATTAAAGCAAATAATAGGAATGCAGCCGGAGTTCGCCATGAAAATGCTGAAGAAATTTTCAGAACGTCTCCGCAAGATAGAAGACGCCCATTTCGATATGAGAAAGAAGTGATTTCCGGGCAGAAGCAGCAAGTTGAATTTAGCAATGAGCTTACTCTAAGAAGAGATCTGGATTAAGAAACAAGATCGCGTTCACATCGAGCTACAAGAAGGTCAAATACCATTCGAGGAGGGATCGATTGTGAAAAAGAGACTGACAGTTTGCCTGGTAGCAGCAGTTGTCGTGGCCGTGGCCCTGTGTCAGGGCGCCGGCGCGGAGGAGTTGTTCAAGAACCTGGTCGGGCCGGTGTCGGTAGGAAAGGTCAAATCCGTCTCCCCGCTGCGGGTGCCGTTTATCACCTGGGGCGGTGACATGGCGACATTTTTTGCCAACGGCGGTCTGAAAACCAGGCCCGGCACCATCTTCCAGAAACAGGGACTCAATCTTTCACTGGCACCCGGCGACGATTTCATTCAGCAGGTCCGCGACTACATGTCCGGCAAAAGCCCGTTTCTCAGGGGGACCTTCCGCATGATCGGTATGGCTTCCGAGATCATCGGTTCCCATCCGAGCACCAAGGGTGTCATGATCATGCAGATGACGTGGTCCGCCGGCGACCACTGCATCGCCCGCCAGGAGATCAAAACCATCAAGGACCTGAGGGGCAAGACCGTGGTTCTTCAAACCGGCGGTCCCCATGTGGGTCTGCTGGACGACATTCTGGAAACCGGCCAGCTCGGTTGGAATGACATCGACGTGGTGTGGGCTTCAGATCTCACCGGCACGCCGGACAGCCCGGCGGAGATTTTCAGGAGAAATAAGAAGATCGATGCCTGCTTCGTCATCACCCCCGATATGATCAGCCTGACCGGCGGTCTGCAGAACATTGGTACCGGTGCTGAAGGCACCGTCAGAGGCGCGCGGGTGCTGGTTTCCACCGCCGAGCTGTCCCGTTCCATAGCCGACGTGTACGTGTGCCGGAAAGACTTTTACGACAGTCACCGGGGCCTGGTCACGAAATTTGTTTCAGGATATATGAAGGCGTGCGAAGATGTGCTGGCGCTCAAAAAGCAGTACGAGACAAAAGGCTCTTCAAGCTACATGAAGCTTCTCCAGCTCACCCAGAACATTTACGGCAAGGATGTCATTCCCACACTGGAAGAGGATGCCCACGGGCTGCTGTGCGACTGCACCTTCGTCGGCTATCCGGGTAACGTCGCATTCTTTACCCAGAAAAAGAACCTGCACGGATTCGAGGCTTTCCAGAAATCGGCTCTCGATCTGGCTACGAGCCGGGGATATGCGGAAACCCGCTGCGGATTGTTTCCGTCTGGATTGGATTACAGCTCGAGTGCTTTCCTCAGCTACCTCTCCAAAACTGATGTGACCAAGAAAGACCGGTTCAGGGCAGAGGCGGTGGTGGAGGAGATCGAAGAACTCAGCTCGGGAGGTATCCTGGACGAGAGGACCCTGATCTCGTTCACTATCCAGTTCATGCCCAACCAGACCACGTTCAGCGCCGACCAGTATGGCGCCGAGTACCAGAGGGTGGTTCGAATGGCAGACAAATACGGCAATGCCGTGGTGGCCATCAGGGGACATGCCGACCCGTCAAAGACCCTGGTCGAACTGGTCAGGGCGGGGGTGAAGAAGGGTCTGCTCCAGAGGTCAGGGAGCAAGGCCACCGGGTACCGGTACTCGCTGAGGGGACGCCCTCTCGATTTGTCGCTTACAAACGATGTCATAGAGCTCATCAAGCATGGTGAGTTCGACGGGATCCCCCAGCACAATCCACGGGCCGTAATGCAGGCTGCCCTCAACCTGTCCCGCAAGCGGGCGGAAGCCGTGCGCAAATCCATAATCCAATATGTGAACGACAGTGGCGGCTACCTTGACAAAACCCAGATTCAACCTGTGGGGGTGGGGATAAAAGAGCCCTTTATCGCCAAACCCAGCAGCATGGTAGAGGCCGAGCAGAACATGAGGGTTGAGTTTCGGCTCATCAGGGTCACCGCCGAAGTCATGACCGAATCGGACTTCGATTTCTGAGGAGGGGACAAAATGAAACGATTCCGGACCGCCGTCGCGCTTCTCGCGTTTCTCGTGGCGTTTTTCCCGATCCCGGCCGAAGGTTCTTTATTTGAAGATGACGTGTATATCGACAACATCGTTATCGTACTCGATGCCTCCGGCTCCATGAACAGCAAGATGCACCACAGCAACGAGTCAAAAATGGCAGTTGCCAAAGCGGCGCTTCTCGATGTGCTGCGGCTCGTCCCCGATTCGACGCATATCGGGATGCTGGTGTTCAGCGGACGCGGCTTCGATAACGAATGGATCTATCCGCTGGGACCCCGCGATGATGCGAAGCTCTCCGAGGCCATCAACAAACCTATTGGCCGCGGTGGAACCCCGCTTGGAGAATATATCAAGAAAGGCGCCGACCGGCTTCTGGAGGCACGAAACAAACAACACGGCTACGGTTCGTACAGGCTCCTGATCGTCACTGACGGTGCGGCAGGCGATCCGGACCTGGTGGATGCCTACACCCCGGAGGTGATAGCCAGGGGAATAACAATGGATGTCATCGGGGTAAACATGGACAGCGATCACACCCTGGCCACCAAAGTACATTCCTACCGCCGGGGGAATGACCCGGCAGCTCTGAAGCAGGCCATAGCCGAAGTCTTTGCCGAAGTATCCAGTGCCGGTGACGGGGGTGTGGCCGAGGAGGAAGCTTTCGCGATACTTCAGTCCATCCCGGGCGAACTGGCGTTGTCCATACTGGAATCACTTTCCGCCAGCGGCAATGCCCCCATAGGCAAAAATAGGGAATTCGGCAAATACATGGATAAACACCGGCAATGGGCCCAGACCAAACAGCAATCATCGTCTGTGCCGCAGGCATCGTCCCCATCCGGCAGTTCCGGCACGAGTCGGAAAAGCTCGTCCCAAAAAAGCTCCTGGGAAACAATGAAAACCATACTGCTTATCGTGGTGATTGGGTTCATTATGTTTCTCAGAAGATTTGGTGGCAGCCGGGGACGGTAACAGCAGGAATCGTGAGGCCTTTAACAGCCTCCGGATTGATCCGGTGAGACGGTGGAAACGAGGTGAGCGAGCCTGTCCGAAAAATCGGTTAAAGGATGCCTGGTGGCAGCATGCTTGTGGATCGTGATTGCCGCCGCCCTGGCGGTGTCCTTCAAGTATCTCGTCTATCCGCACATCAGGGGTAAACTGGTAGGTGAAACGAGCTCGGAGAGCCAGTACAAGCGGGAGATCAAGATTGCCGCCGACTCGTTCTCCGGTTACTGTTTTCTCCGCTCAGACGCCTTGCAGAAACTATTCAAACCGGCGGGAGTCAAGATCACCGTCGTGGACGACCAGGCCGACTACGAAGAGCGGACCCGGGCACTTCTGTCCAACAAGGTGCAGATGGCCGTCTATCCTCTCGACGCCTTGATCAAGACCGGCGTCATGATCGGTGATTTCCCGGGCACGGTGGTGATGATCATCGACGAAACAAAGGGCGCCGATGCCATCGTGTCTTACAAGAGCGCGGTATCCAGCCTGGAAGACCTCAACGATTCCAAGGCGCGGTTCGTGTTCACTCCAAACTCGCCCAGCGAGTTTCTGGCCCGGATCGTCATCGCCCATTTCAGCCTGCCTGACCTGCCGAAAAAGTGGTGGATCGAAGCGGACGGCGCCGAAGACGTTTACAACCGGTTCTGCGAGGCGGACGACACCGACCTGAGAGCGTACGCTCTGTGGGAGCCGTATGTCTCCAAGGCGCTGGAGGAAGAGGGGGCCCACGTGCTGCTCGACAGCTCGAAGCTCCAGGGGTACATCGTGGACGTGCTGGTGGTTCAGCGCGAATATCTCAAGAACAACGCCGTGGTGGTCAAGAAGTTCGTGCAGAATTATATGAAGACGTCCTACCGGTTTTCGCAGAAGGAAGACGATATGGTCAAGCTCATCGTTAAGGACGCGAAAAAGACCGGATCGGAACGCCTCAAGAAGAAACAGGCCAAAAAGATAATCCAGGGAATACAGTGGAAAAACACCCTGGAGAATTACGCCCACTTCGGGCTTATCTCCGCGCAGGACTCTCAGGGGCTCCAGCACATCGAGGACATCATTCTGAACATCGCCAATGTGCTGCACAACACGGAGGCCATCGACACCAATCCTCTTATCGGGAAGGCAAACATCCTGTACTATGACACCATTCTCAAGGAGCTGCAGGCTGATAATTTCCATCCCGCCAAGAAACTGGATGTCATAAAAGGGGTCGGACCCGCCATGTCCGATCTCGACCAGGTGAGAGGGGAGACCGAGCTGCCCAGTTTGACAGATGATCAGTGGAGCAGCCTGGTGCCTGTAGGTAAGATGAACGTCAAGCCCATAAGCTTCGGCCGGGGGGGGGCCCGGCTCAACATCCACAGCCAGCGTGAGCTGGCCCGCCTGGCCCAGCACCTCAAGGCTTGGCCCTCGTACTACCTGCTCGTCATCGGGCACGCACGGGCCGAAGGAGATGTCGATGCGAACACCGCCCTGGCCAGTCAGCGGGCGCAGGTGGCGGCGGATTCCCTGATCGGGCAGGGGATCAACGGCACCCGTATCAAGGCCAAGGCCGCCAGACCGTCGGGACGTGGAGGAGAAGCCCAGTCGGTTTCATTCGTCGTGGGGCAGCTGCCGTACTAGCCCCGGTGCCGCTGCCGGCTCGGGGATGATGTCGGCCCAGCGATGATGTCGGCATATGATGTACAATTCACAGGAAGACATGAAAAGGACAGGGACATGCCGCGGGATCAAAACGATTTCAGAAAACGATTGCTCCTCCACCTGGCTTCGAAGCCGGGTACCCTGTTTCCGTTCGTGGCCGGCGTTACCGTGCTGCTGGGCACCTGGGCCGTGGGACCCCTGGCCGCCGGTATACCTATTTTTGCGGGCCTGTGCTGTCTCCTGGGATCGGCTGGGCATTTTTTGACCAACCTGCTGGTGGGAAACGAAAAGGCCGCCAAAAAGGTATTGGAAGAAATTCGGGACGAAGCGCACCAGGCCCGGGAAAAGGAACTCGACGCGCTTGAAGAAGAGCTCGTTCGAGATGGGGACCCCAGAACAGAGCGGTACCTCCACGATCTCAGGACACTCACCGCCCGTCTCATCGAGGAAAACGCTTCTTTCATGCAGTCCAACGTCGATGTCTACACCGCCCTGGACCTGGTGTCCAAGGTGGAGGAACTGTTCAATCTCAGCGTTCAGGCACTTGCCAAAACACTCAAGTTGTGGGAAACTGCTGAGGTGATTAATTCACCAAAAGCCCGCATACCTATTATGGAGGAGCGGGAACGGCTCATCAAGGACGTGCAAAAGAGCATCGAGAAACTCGGTACCATCCTGGTGGACGTGCAGAAGATCGAGATAGATGAAGGGGAAAATTACAATCTCGCGCAGATCAGGCAGGACCTTGACCGGTCCATTCACATCGCCCGGGACGCGCGGTCAAAGGTAAACGAGTGGGAAAAGCGGTTTGAAGAACGGGGAATGAGCACATTTAACGGTGAAGGAGACACGGAACCTCATCTTGGTGAGAATCCTCCTGTGGAGGATTCTCCCTTAGCCGATCCCCAACGGGAATAAGTTGTCAGCGGGAATATGTTGTCAGCAGGCGTAACTTGATCGTAAACGTAACTTGATCGTAAACGTAACTTGATCGTAAACGTAACTTGATCGTAAACGTA
>CAYSPT010000012.1:0-16518 GCA_964432985.1 uncultured bacterium | reverse complement strand
ACCTGATCGCATCCGTAAACCCGAATTATTCGGCTAAGCGGCCAGAAGCAGCAGAGAGGTTCGCAGAAAGGAGAATACGGTATGTTTCGAGCTATCGGCAGATGGTTCAAAGCGGTTTTGTACCTCGTCACGGGCCGGCTCGACGCGGCCCGGCGGGTCCTGGACACGGACCCCCACGTGGTGCGGGCCAAGTACGATGAGATCGCGCGCGATAAGACCTCGCGCATCCAGCAATACAAGCAGGCGGTGTCGGCGTTGATCGCGCAGCAGGAGAAAAAGACGGCCAAGGTCAAGGATCTCAGTAAAGAGATGGAGAAGCTGGAACGCCTCAAGGCCGGTGCCCTGGCCATGGCCAAGGAGCGGGTAAAAACACTTCAGGAACAGGGCGCGTCCAAGGAGGCTATACAGAAAGACGAGGACTACCTGAAGTGCAACAGCGCCTACAATGACTTCTCCTCTACCTTGAGCGAGAAGCAGGTCCGGATCGACGAGTTGGAAGTGGACATCAATGGGTACGGCGTCAGGATCAAGGAACACAAGATCCAGCTCCAGGAGCTTTTGCGCGATCTGGAGAAAATCCGCTCGGAAGCAGCCGATGCCGTGGCAGACATGATTACCGCCAAGCAGGAAAAGGAAATCGCCGACACCATTGCCGGCATAGCCGAGGACGGAACGGCAGAGGAACTCCAGAGGATGCGGGAGCTGCGGCAGGAGGTCAAGGCCGAAGCCAGGATCTCCAAGGAGCTGGCGGGTTCCGAATCCAAGGCCCAGGAAGCGGAGTTTCTCGAGTATGCCCGCACAACCACCTCGAGCTCCGAGTTCGACTCGCTGATCGGCCTGGAAGAAAAACCGGTGCAGACCGCCGAGTCGGCGGAACCGGAAACGGAACCGCGTCTTCCGGAAGAATAACTTCCCGGAACGGGAAACGTAAATTCCCGGAACGGGAAACGTAAACGGTTGCAAGAGGCAAAAAGTGAAAAAACATAAAGAGGAGGAGTGCAAGATGAAATTCGTGAAAGGTTTACTTGTGATCGCTGTTGTTCTGGCAGCGTGTGCGGTTGTGCCTGAAGTCCGGGCAGACGCTTTACCGTCTTTTTCACTAGCCTGGAGTGAGTACCCTTCATGGAGCGCTTTCGGTGTGGCTCACGAGGTCAAACTGATCAACGGCAAGAAAGGCAAGCTTGGTCCCATCGAAAAGAAGTGGGGTGTGGATATCGTGCTGAAGGAAGCCGAGTACGACCCCTGTCTCATGATGTACGGGGCCGGCCAGTGCGACGCTGTCTGTATCACCAACATGGACGTACTGCCCCCCAGCCTGGGAATAAAGTCGGTGGCCATCCTGCCTACCTCCACCAGTTACGGTGCCGACGCCTGCATCGTGTCCAGGAGCATTACCGGGGCTCTGCAGCTTCGTGGCCGCAAGGTTTACGGCCTGTCCAAGACGGTGTCTGAATATTGCTTCGTGAGGAATCTGGAGATACAGGGTGAATCGGAGAAAGCCCATCTTTTCACCAACATGGACCCGGGAGCCGCCGCCATGGCCATGCAGCAGCGTCAGAAAGGGTACGACGCCATCGTGGTATGGAATCCCTTCGTCCTGGAGACGCTGAACAAGCGCAAAGACACCCACGTCCTGTTCGATTCCACCACCATTCCGGGTGAGATCATCGATATGGTGGTAGTGTCGCAGAAGAGCCTGGACAAACCGGGCGGCAAAGCGTTCGCCTGCGCGGTCATCGACGCGTTTTACGCTCTGAACCGCCGCATGGCCGACCCGGTCACCAGGGACGACACCCTCATCGCGCTGGGTGAAAAGTTTTCCCACCTGGATTTGCAGTCCATGCGCAAGGTGGTGCAGCAGACCAAGTTCTACAGCAGCCCCGACCTGGCCCTCTCCCTGTTCGCGCAGTGCAAGAGCTTTCCGGGGGACGAGGTATCGGGTGACCTGGTACTGAAGGACATCATGGTCACCGTAGTGGACTTTTGCGTGGATCACGAGATCGTCGATAAGAAACCGGTCATTGGTTACGGCTCGAAATCGGCCGCACCTGATGCAGCTCTGCGGTTCGATGCCGGCTACATCCTGGAGGTCATGAAGAGGAAATAAGGGGAACACCGGCATGGGGATGATAAGGAAACCGATCAAGAAACGATGGCGTATCATTCTTGGAATACTGTCCATCATCCTTATGGTGGGCACCTACACTTTTATCTCCCACCGACAGCATGAGACAAATCCTGACGACACCACCATTCCCACCTGGAAACAGCTCAAGGGGGGAGTAAAAACGGCCCTGGAGGTGAACCGACGCTCGGGTGAGCGCTGGATCGTAGTGGACTCCATCGCCACCCTCAAACGGCTTTTGCTGGGCTTGTTTTTCGGTATCGCGGGAGCTCTGGTGTTCGGGCTGCTCATGGGGTGCCTGGGCGTCATGGAATCGTTCTTCATACCGCCGCTGACCATCCTGGCCCTGATACCGCCAACCGCCGCTTTGGCGGTGTACTTCGTCCTGGTGGGGACCGACACGGAGATGTACGTCACCATGATAGCGCTGGGAATCGGCGCCACCATGGCCAGGGTCATATACCTGGCCGTCAAGGACGTCCCCCACGACCTGCTGTATAAGGCGTACACTCTTGGGGCTTCCGAGTGCGAGGTGGTGTGGAACGTCATCTTCAGGTATATACTACCGAAGTTTCTCGACACCATACGGCTTCACATACCCCCGGCCATGATTTTCCTCATCGCCGCTGAGATGGTGTGCGGCGACGTCGGGTTCGGCTACCGCATCAGACTCCAGTCGCGCTTACTCAACATGAGCGTGGTGTACCCCTACCTGGCCATGCTGGCGGCCTACGGGTTCACCATGGATTTCGGTCTCAGGAAGCTCCAGCGGCTCATCTGCCCCTGGTATGTCCCGGAAGGGAGGCAGTGACCGGTGGAGGAACGTATCGTACTGGAGTGCAGGGGTGTCAGACACTGGTTCGGCGACCGTCGGCGCGGTACGCTTAAGAATGTCCTGTACAATATCAACCTGAAAATCATTCCCGGTGAAATCGTGGCCCTGGTGGGCCCCAGCGGGTGCGGGAAGAGCACGCTGCTGAGGGCCATCGTCGGGACGCATCCTCCCCGGAAAGGGAACGTGGTGATCTATCCCAAGGAGCGTCCGGACCAGGAAGAAGTGGTGAGCAGCCCCAGCCGTAAAATCGGCATTGTCTACCAGCGGTACTCGCTGTTCCCGTTTCTGACCGCCCGCAAGAACGTGGCCATCGGCCCGCTGCTCGATCAAACCAGCATCCCTTTCCGCCTGTGCAGACCTTTCGCCTGGCGGAAGATCCGCAAGGAGCATTTACGCGAAGCTACGGAGCTGCTGGAAAAGCTCGGGCTGGGCGATGCCGTGAACCAGTATCCCACCCAGATGTCCGGCGGTATGTGCCAGCGGGTTGCTATTGCCCAGGCACTGATCATGAAACCCGAGGTGCTGCTGCTGGATGAGCCCTTCGGGGCGCTGGACGAAGCCACCCGGGAGGAGCTTCAGAAGATGCTGCTCACCCTGTACCTGGAGAACCTCCAGGCCCGGCGGGAAGGGAAGCGTCCTCCCTACACGGTGCTGATCGTCACCCACGAGCTCAACGAGGCGATCTACGTGGGCGACCGGGTGGTGGGCCTTTCGCAGTACTGGAACTGGAAAGAAAAGGACCATCAGGAGTTTCCCGGTGCCACCATTATCTACGACCGGGTAGCGCCGGTCTACGGACCGGACCAGGAGCGGGATTTCGGAGAGTTTTTCAAACAGCGTAACGAGATCCGAAAAGCGGTGTTCGAGCCGACGTTCTGCCAGGACGCCGAGCAGTTCAAAAATTTCTGGCAGCAGGTGAAAGACGGAAAAGGAGAAGGCGTACTCAATGCCTAAAGCCCCCAGTTACCAGTTTCGCCGATCGGCGGCCATCGCCATCAACTCCGGACAGTCAAAAACTATCATTCTCAGCGGCAACACCCGGGGTTTGTTTTTTTTGCCCGGTGAAGACACCGGAGAATACGTGCCCCTGGTTGACTTCCTGGTCACCAAGTGGAATGTCCCCGGCGCCGCCATAGTGGTGATCTATGAGCCGCATGGTCAGCTTAAAATACTGGAAAAACCAGGCGCCGCTTCCACAGCCACCCGTAACCGCGACAAGCTTCGGGACGCCTGGCTCAAGTGGAAGACGGGTCTTTCGGGCAAGGACCTCAAGATAAAGGAAATGCTCTCCGCGTCGCGGGTGAGGATGCAGGCCGCGGCCCTTGGTGAATCGTTCGACTCTACCCTGGCCAAGGCCGGGCGGGAGCCCCTGGTGGCCATGGAGTTTCTCAGGCAGCTCTGTCTGTGCTCCCGCACTTCGGTGAATGGCAGCCCGCTGCTGGAAGAAAACCTCATCATCATCGTGGAAGAGGCGGACATGCTGCTTCCCGAAGGAGAGCTGGCCCGTCTCTCGGGCGTCGACCGGCGCATGACCGGCCTGTGTGGCGAGTGGTTCTCGGACCCGCTGTTCATGAATGGCCGCGACGCCGTGGTTCTGCTGGCTGAATCCCGAAGCTCGATCAACCACCGAATCACGCGCCTGCCCCAGGTCATGGCCATGGATGTACCGTCTCCGGACGAAGAGACACGCGCCCATTTCATTTACTGGTTCAACCAGCTCCAGCCCGATGACAGGAAAATAAATCTCTGGTCCAGCCAGCTCAACCTGGCCAGGCTTACCGGTGGATTGTCCATCCACGCCCTGCGGCAGCTGCTGGTGCGGGCCTGCCACCTGGAAAAGAAGGTAACGCCTCAGGACGTGATCGACCATGTCCAGAATTTCATCCGGACCCAGCTCGGCGAAGACGTGGTGGAGTTTAAGCGGCCCGAGCACACGTTGAAAAACGTAGTAGGATTCAGCACACTCAAGGAATTTTTAAAAAAAGAATTCATCCCGCGCCTGCGTTCCACCGGCCCCGACGCTCTACCGGGAGCCGCCGTCAGCGGACCTATCGGCAGCGGTAAGAGCTTCATCTTCGAAGCGGTTGCCGCCGAAGCGGATATGGTGGTCCTGGTCCTCAAGAACATCCGTAGCCAGTGGTTCGGACAGACCGATGTTATCTTCGAAAAGCTGAGAAGGGTAATCGATTCGCTGGCTAAGGTGCTGATTTTCGTCGATGAGGCGGACACCCAGTTCGGGGGAGTAGGGCAAGGTTCGCATCCCACCGAGCGGCGGCTGACCGGTAAAATCCAGGCCATGATGGCGGACCCGAAACTGCGGGGAAAGGTCAAGTGGCTGCTGATGACCGCCCGGATCCATCACCTGTCACCCGACATACGCCGCCCCGGGCGGGTGGGCGATCTCATCATACCGGTCCTGGACCCCGAGGGTGACGACCGCAGGGAGTTTATCGCCTGGATGGTGAATCCCGTTCTGCGGGGTTCGTTGGATGACGACGAGATGGAGCAGATCGCTGCCGTCACCGACGGCTATTCCTCCGCCAGCTTTTCGTCGGTGAGATCGGAGCTCATCGCCCGTATCGGCAAGAACGCGCCGGGATTCGAACAGGTACTGGAGGTGATCGAGGACCGTGTCCCTCCCGCTATCACCGATACCAGGCGCCTGCAAACACTGCACGCCCTGGTGAACTGCACCCGAAAAAGCCTCATCCCGGACAGCTATCTGCCCGCTGGAGGAGATTTTAAAGCCGTGAAAAAGAAATGGTTTGACGAAATAGATGACCTGACAATCAAAGGAGTCACGTGAGATGACCCAATCGTTTGACGAAATCGATGACTTAACTGCCAGAGGAGTTTCGTGAAATGCCCGATAGTACCCAGTCCCACGAGCTCGTTTCTCATCACGAGGGAAAAACCTACGCGTACAACGAGGACCACGACGAAAACCAACCGGCGCAGATGTGGTTCCAGGAGTCCAATGAAGGATTGATCCTCTTCATCGTGTTCTTCACACAGGCTTGCCGGTACTCCCGGTGCCTGGGCTGCAACCTGCCGTCCAAGGCGTCACGGCACCACGTCAGCTACCGCGCTCTGATAAACCAGGTGGACCATGTCTTTTCCGATCCCGAGGTACTTAAACGGAGGACGGACATCCGCAAGGTCATCGTCAGCAACAACGGATCCGTGCTGGACCAGGACACCTTTTCCTCCACCGCGCTGATATACCTGGTGGCACGGCTCAATCTCAACATGCCTCTGCTCAAGGTCCTCAGCATCGAAACCCGGGTGGAGTACATCGACGTGCCGGAGCTGGAGTTCCTGGCCCGGGCCCTGGCAGAAAGCGACGGCCAGACGCAGATGGAACTGGCCATAGGCATGGAGGCGTTCGATGACCATATCCGCAACGATGTCTTCCATAAGGGGCTCAAGCTGGAGGTCTTCGAAGAGATGGTGGCCATGATTGCCCCCTACGGATTTAAGCTGAAATGTTACTTCATGCAAAAGCCCGTGCCGGGAATGAGCGACGAAGAAGGCGTGGAGGACATCCGACGGGCCATCGAGTATCTGGGCGGCATGTCCAGGAAGCACGGGGTGACGATCAACATGCACCTCAACCCCACCTTCGTAGCCTACGGCACACCGCTGGAGAAATACTTTCTGAAAGACGAGTTCACGCCACCCAAGCTGATTGACGTGGCCTTGGCCGCCGCCTACGCAGAGGAGCTAAACATCTCGATCTTCCTGGGCCTCTTCGACGAAGGACTGGCGGTTGAGGGCGGTTCATTTTTACGCCCCGGTGAGGAAGAACTGGTGGCAACTCTCGAGCAGTTCAACCGCACCCAGGATTTCGGCATTCTCAGAAGCGTTCTTTCCTGAATCAGATATAAACCACGCTATCGAATAGAAATTCGAAAGGGAGTGAAGCACCGGTAACTCCAGCTCCAACTCCCGCCTCAACGTCTGATCCAAGCTCAGATCCGGTCCCCGGTACGACACCTGGTTCGGAGCCAGGTCCAGAGCCAGGTCAGACACACTAAACTGTTGATAAATTATTCAGCAGTTGAAATGCATATCGAAATGGGTACTGAGGCATATAAGGCTAGAGATTATATGACTGCTGCGCAGCATTTTGAGAAAGCTCTTCAAAAGAAAAACGATGATTCTGGTATTCACTATAAAATGGCGGTTACCTATTATAATTTAGGGAGATTTACCTTAGCAAAAGAACATTTTATGGAGACGTATCGATTACAAGCAAATTATGCAAAAACGTTACAGTATTTAGGTCTGATCTTTTGTCCTGTGGCTATGCTTTCCCAGCCTGTCTACCCGGTTAACCTCTTCGTGTTGCAGGTCGGCACTCATTACTGTATCATTTATCCTGGGATGAGCGGGATGATACAAGACGTGTCGTCTCGTTCATCAGTTAGAAAAATTATATTAAATCACTTTTAAGGAGTGGAAAACTATGAATCGTAGACAGCGTGTGTTTCTCGCGTGTCTGGTACTGGTGCTGACAGCGGCCCTGCAGTGCGTGGCCGTCCCGGTGACCCTTATTAAGCACGACAACTCGGAAATCAAGGGAGACCTGGTATCAATCTCGGGCAAGGAAATCGTGGTGGACGACCAGACGCTGCCCCGTGACGAGGTCAAGAAGATACTCTACGACAGCCCCGCTGTTAAGAAAGAGGAGACGGGGGCAACGGGGGAAGCCCAAACGGTCTCGGTGCGCTCTGACATTCCCACCAAGGACCTGATCGCCCTGGCTCAAAAGGCCGCGCAGGAGTGGCCCGACGCCGGTTATATAACCCTGGTGGACACCATGGTGGCCGAGTACATCGACGCCAACAACAGTGTCAACACCTATCACGCCGGCTACATCATCCTCAAGGACGACTTCAAGTGGATCGCCCGGGTAGCTTCCTGGGTCAACGAGTCGCGCATGCGCTTCGAGGTGATCTACGGCCGGATCATCTACCCGGACGGGACCGAGTTCTATATGAACCCGGCGGACATGGTGAAGAGCGTGCCCAAGGACCAGGGGGCGGCTTTCTTCTCATCAAGCGGCGCCGTGCTCTACTACAACTTCCCCCAGCCCTCAGCCGGGTGCATCATCGAGTACAAGACCCGTCGGACGTCGTTCCTGCCCTACGTGGAGGACATGTTCTCCAGCCGCTTCGGTTTCAACGGCGACCAGCCCGTCATCTCCTCCATCCTGGAGGTAGTCATGCCCGAAGGCAAACCACTTCACTACGTGTCGCGTAACATGACGGCGGAGGAGGAAAAACCGGAGATTGCCGCCCGTGACGGAAAGACCGTCTACCGTTGGGCCTTCGGCCGGCAGGAAGCCATCATCGAAGAACCGTCCATGCCCCACATGGGTGACATCTGCAAGCGTATCTACTACTCAAACCAGGGAGACATCGACTTCCTGTTCGACTGGAAGCAGAAGATGCTGGGCAAGAACATCCAGGTGACACCGCTTATCGAGGAGACGGTGGCGGAGATTTTGAAAGACGTCCCCGACGACACGGAAGATTCCGAAGAAGAAAAGGTGCGGCACCTTTACCACTGGGTGCAGACCGAGATACGGTACGTGTCGGTGAAATCCGGCTCCATGTCGGGCATGGCCGGGCATCCGGCGGCGGAGACCCTGAAGAACAATTTCGGAGATTGCGTGGACAAGAGCGTGCTGTTCTGCGCCATGCTGCGTGCCGCCGGGGTGGAGGCCTATCCGCTTTCCATCAACACCAACCCTGATGAGGAGATGGAGACCCGTATCCCCATCTTCGACGCCAACCACAGCATCACCGAGGTGATCCTGAAAGACGGGCGCTCCCTGGTGTTGGACACCACCACCACCAACCACACCTATCCTTCCTTCCGCTCCGACGACCACGGAGTGCCGGTCTTCAACGCCATGAAGGAGAGGATCTTTCGCGCCCCGGTGCCGCCTCCCGAGAACAACCGCTCCGAGTACCACCGGCAGGTAGCTATTGACGCTTCGGGGCAGGCCACGGTGCAGTTCAGGGGCGACTACACCGGGCCCCGCTCGGCCCAGCTGCGCGGCTACTACAAGACGGTCCCCGAAAAGGACCTGGAGAAGGTGTTTCTCGGTATGACCCGTCGGGAGATGCCCGACGCGAAACTGCACTCCTACCGGGTGGAGAATATCTACGACCTGTTCAAGGAGGTGTTCATCGAGTACAGCTACAGCTCCAACCAGTTCCTGATGAAGGCCGGCAACCTTTACATCATGAAGAACGTGTCCACCCTTCCGTTCTATTTCGACGAGCTGGCTCCGGCGGAGAGGAAATACCCAATCGAGTACATGACCTCCCTGCGCCGCACCAACCATGACACCTACACCCTGGCGCCGAACTTCGAGGTCATGTTCCTGCCCGAGCCTATCGAGGTGAAAAACGACTACGTCTACTACAAGGGCGAGTACAGCCTGGAGGGGCGCACGCTTACGTTCACCAACCACTTCGACCGTCTGAAACGCCTGGTGCCCGCGGCTGACTACCGGATGTACAAGAAGAGCATCCAGCAAATGCTGGATTTCGAGAAGCAGAACGTCATCCTCAAGCGGAACGAGCCCAAAAACTACGCCGATATCCTGATCCTGCGGGACGGGCAGGAGATTGACGGTGAGCTGGTCAAGGCCGCCGCCGACGCTCTGACCTTCGAACTGAAGGATGGATCGGTGAAGACCTACGCCAACGAGGACGTGCTCAGTGTGGAGGTCACGAGAACCAGCGGGGAGGCGTTGACGATGTCCCTGGACCGGGTCATGGACAAGCACCTTCAGCGGGCACTTAACGTCAAGGCCACCGCGGAGGAGTATCCCGGCACCCTGAAAGTCATCCTGCTGGACCGGCACCACTACCGACTGAACAATGACGGGACCTGCACCTACACCACCCGTGTCATCACCCGGGTCCTGGAGGAAGAAGGCAAAGCCGCGGGATTCGACAACTGGAACTTCGATCCGGAGACGGAGAAACTCAAGATCGACCACGCCCGCACCATCAACGGAAACGAGGTCAGCAACCTGTCGTCGCGGACGGTCAAGACGGCCCTGGAATACTCGGCCTATCCCGAGTACCAACGCCTGACGAACATCAAGTTCGCCCTGCCCAAGGTGAACCTGGGATCCACCCTGGACTACCAGGTCTCCCGCATCGTGACCCTGGACAGTATTCATCATCCTTTCGGTTCCGGGCTGGACCGAAACTCAGCCGGCGACCAGTCCACCCTTGACGCCGGCAGCAACGAGTCCTGGCTGCCGCCCCCGGCCTGCTTCTACCCGGTGGTGCCGGTGGTGAAAAAAGAGCTGGTGTTCGATGTGCCGGAAGACTTTGAAGCGAAGACCGTCATCCTCAACAACGACGGCAACCTCATCTCCGGCCGCCGGGAGGTAGTTGACGGACGGTGCATACACACCTTCACCAACACCTCCCCCATGGAGGCCAGGGTAGCCGAGGAGCACAAACCTCCCGTCAGCTGTTACTGGCCCCTGGTGATGTTCGAACCAGTTACCACCTGGGAGAAGCTGCATGCCGAAATCAAGGACCGCTTCACCGTGGGCAAAGATGATCTGACCTGGGCCCAGGTATGCCTTGACGG
The DNA here is from genome assembly GCA_964432985.1 of uncultured bacterium. GTDB lineage: Bacteria > Muiribacteriota > CAYSPT01 > CAYSPT01 > CAYSPT01 > CAYSPT01. The sequence continues at coordinate 5,929 of CAYSPT010000012.1, read as the reverse complement.
GCTTAAGACCAAGCACGGACGCCTCGACCTGGACATCATCTATAACTTCGTGGCCATGGAGTTGCACCATCTTCCCATCGGCCTCAGGGATTACGCGGTCGCGCCTAAGAGCGTGGCGGAGATACTGAAGAACAAGAAAGCCAGCCAACTGGACGCCGCCTGGCTGCTGACGGTTCTGATAAGGGCTCATGGGTACGAGGCGAATATCGGTCTGGTCGCACCGCTCTGGTTCACCCGCCGCCTTATTCCCGGTATCACCACGCTTCGCTATTTCGAAGTCCCGGTGGTCAAGACCACCTATAAAAACAAAATCTATTTCCTGTATGCTTCCAACAACCTGCTGGGGATGAAGGACAGCGCGGTGGGATTCCAGAACCGCGACGTGATGGTCATTACCGGTAAGGGCCTGGAGTTCGAAACCATCCCCAAAAGCGACCGGAACCTGAGGGAAACGACCCTGACCGGCAGCCTGGACGAATCCGGCGCACTGAAGGTGGAACTGCTTCGGACCCGGGCGCTTGGCAGCAGCCAGAAATCCTACCGGGAGCTTCGGAGCATCCTCAAGGAGAAGTGGCGGCTGATAGCCGAAAATATCGTCAACCAACTGCATCCCAACGCCGTGTTGAAAAGCTTCCTGTTTGACAACGTCGACCGTCTTGAAAAGGATGTCACCATGGACCTGACGTTCGACATTCCCAACTACTGCAACGTGGCAGGCACCCTCTACTTTATGAAGCTGCCCGGGGTGGATTACGATATGCCTCGCGCCGCCGCGCCCCCCGAGCGGATAAACGCGGACATCGACCTGGGGACTCCCTTCACTTCGAAGAGTAGCTTCCGTATCGCGCTGCCGGAGGACTTCAAGCCCTATTATCTTCCCGAAGCGGTGGACCTGGAAAACGAATCCATGGTCTATCGCGCCGGTCTCAAGGTAGAAGACGGACATCTCGTGTTTGAAGAAGTCTACACAGTCAAGCAGTCCACCTTCCCCCGGGAGCAGTACCGCCTCTACCAGGAGTTCTGCAAAGCGCGGACCGATTTTTCAAAGGAGTACATCATCTTCGAAAAGACGGACTAGGGAAAACCCACCCACCCTCAAGCAGGGAGCGTGGAAAGCAGGGTCAGGAAAAACATGTCATATCTCGTCCTGGTCCTGCTTGAGCAGCCGGTAGATGAGATACCCCAGACCAAAGAGTACCAGAGCGCTGAGAATGGACGTTTCCGGTGACGGATTGATGGGCAGGTGCTTCTCGCGGCGGCTGATTCTTCCTACGTTCTCGCCGGGCAGGGTGGGATCGATGGTTTCGCCGAACCCGACGGATTTGACCAGCTTTCGTTTCATGACCGCGGGCAGGGATCTACGCACGAGCTGAATAGCACTTCCCGGGCCACCATCACCAAGCTGTCCCCGTGGCCCGCGGGGGCCAGCCAGGACCACCTGGGTGCTCAACGTCTCCACCGGATGCTCCACCGCCGGGTAGGTGCCGGCGGGAATAGTGGAGAGGCGGAAGAAGGGGTACCGGAACTGCCGGTCCTCCTGTTCCCAGCCGGTAATTGGCAGCAGGGCCAGGCCATGCTCCCTGAACGATAGAGAGAGCTGGTTGTCTTCCATCTCGGCGATTTTCAGGATGGCATCCAGCTTGTTTTCCTCCAGGCTTCGAACCTGCTCTTCATAAAGTCCGAACTCCAGAGAAGCATTTCCGGTCAGACCATATGCATCCAGCAGGATACCGGCCACGTGGTGGGAACTGCTTCCTTCCAGCCCCACGCCGAGTCGTTTAATCCCTGTCAGGGTGATCGCCGGATTTCCTTTTGGATTGCCGCCTGAGAGCCCGTCTGGGCCGCTGTCTTTTTTCCCGATCAGGTGGATCATCCGGTGTCCCACTACCGCCACGGCCTCTATGCGGGGGTCAAGTTCAGGCAGGTTGTCCGGATGTATCCGGAAAAATGATTCGGCCCCCAGCACGGCTACGAAGGCTTTTCCTTTAAGCATGGCGGCTACGGGATCGGCAAACTCTCGAAGCTCAACGTGACGGCCCGGGTTGGCCGAGCGTACCGCTTCCAGGGCCACTCCCTTGATCCGGGAAAAGCGGCGGCTGGGGGAGGAGGGAGGCATGGCTACCAGCATCTTCTTGCGGATTTTCTCTTCCGGCAGCGTGTCCAGGAGCCCCTTTTCCACCAGGAATTCTTCCGCCACCAGCCGGGGATCGAGCCCGTCAATCTCCACCCGCTTGTTAAGCAGCCGCATGGTCTTATTGTCCAGAACTCCCGACAGCAGCTTCAGGGCGGATTTCAGGGCCGGATACATTGTAACGGCTTCCCGGCGGACCAGGGGAGCCACTTCGTATGGCGGGAAGAATCCCAGGTCGTCCTTTAGCACGATCAAACCGAACTCCTCGATGTATCCGTCGGTACCGTAGCCGACCACCACGTCGATGTGCTCCTTCAGCAGCGCGTGGTAGAGATCTTTCTTTTCATCGGTGATCAGGTGATCACGGCCAGCATTAATTCCGTAACGGCGGGTCATGGCGTTGAGGCCGTCAACCGCCCGGGAGGGAAACTCTTCCCCCGTACCGAACTGTATCGGCACTGTTTCACCGGCCAGATGGCTTATGTCCGTTATCCCCTGCCGGGTCGTTCGGGAAGGCAGCATTACCAGTACATAGCTGTTGTCGATACCCAGCCGGTCATGCCACTGGAGGTGAAACGGTTCGAACAGCCGTTTCACCTCTTGAATGGCGCGGTCATTGTCCCGGATGGCCGGAACCCCCATCATGGCCAGACCGGTGCCGGTGTACTCCGGGTACAGATCGATATCGCCCGCTTTTATCCCTTCCTGGCAGTCGAAGGTGTTACCGTACGGCACGCGGCGTTCCACCGGGATCCCCGCCTGCTCGGCCATCACGGCCATCATCTCCGCCAGGATCATGTTCTCGGTGATGTACTTGGAGCCGATCTGCAGGTGCCGTTCCGGCTGGCAGGATGTCAGGAATACGAGGCAGCACAAAAGAGCCAAAACTGTCAGTTTCCTCATGATGCCGCCTCCTTTCCTTCCACGGGTCCTATCCTCCTGGCGGCGCGTGGTACCGGTATCCTTTCCTTGCTGATGACGACCATCAGGCAGGCGATGTGCAGGATCATGATAACGATGAACGGTATGGCGCCGCTGATGGCGATAGCTTTCATCAGTTTCACACCACCACCGGCGATGATGGTGGTGGTGGTCAGCACGGCGATGATTACCGCCCAGAACAGCTTGCGCGGTGTGGAGGGATTGAGCGACCCTTTTGTGGTCATCATCCCCAGCACGAACGAGGCGCTATCGGCGCTGGTCACCAGGAAGACGAACTGCAGCACGATGGCGATAATGCACAGCACATTGGACAACGGGAAGAACTGGAACATTTCGAACAGGGCCTTGGAGACGTCCTCCAGCACCAGAGTCCCCAGCCCTCCTCCTCCGAACAGCTCGATGTGCAGACCGGTACCTCCCAGGGTGGCGAACCACAGGGCGGTAAAGATCGACGGTACCAGGATCACGGCGGTCACGAACTGGCGGATGGTCCGACCCCGGCTGATTCGGGCTACAAAGATGCCCACGAAGGGAGCCCAGGCGATCCACCATATCAGGTAAGTCAACGTCCAACCGCAGGTCCAGGCGGTATCGCCGCTGTACGGATTCAAGCGGAACGAAAGCGGCACCACCCGGAAGAGATAGTCGCCCACGCTGGTGATAAAGGTGCTCAGGATGAATCCCGTGGGACCGATGAACAGGACAAACAGCATCAGGACTATGGCGATTGCCATATTGATATTGCTGAGTATCTTGATTCCTTTATCCAGGCTGGTGCCGGCGGAGAGCATGTAGGAGATGGTCAGGCAGGCCAGGATGGCCAGCCACATACCGATGGTCTGGTCCGGCGTGTTGAACACCAGGTTCAAACCCGAGCTGATCTGCATTACTCCCAGGCCCAGGGAGCCGGCCACACCGAAGACCACCGACAGGATGGCCACCACATCCGCCACCCCGCCCAGGTAGTCGCCGAACCGGCCGGAAAAAGCCACCTTGATCGGGGTGCTGGCCAGCAGCGGGTAGCCCTTCCGGAAGCCGAAATAGGCCAGGCAAAGGGCACCGATGGAGTAGATCCCCCAGGCGTGGAGGCCCCAGTGAAGGTTGGCCAGCACCATGGCTTGTCTGGCGGCTTCAGGTGTCATGCCCTCTACTCCGAAAGGAGGAGCCATGAAATGAGACAAGGGCTCCGCCACGCCCCAGAACAGCAAGCCGGCTCCCATGCCGGCGGCAAAGAGCATAGCGATCCAGGACGTAGTGCTGAACTCCGGTTCTTCGTCGGGTTTCCCCAGCTTGATACGGCCGTAGCGGCTCAAGGCCAGGAACAGATTGACGCCCAGGAAAAGCGCGCATGAGAGCAGGAAAAACCAGTCCAGGCTTTCAAGGCAAAACGATGTAATCGCCTGGGATGCGCCGCAGATGTGGGCGGGTTTAATGAGCCCGTAAAGGGCCGTGGCTCCGCACAGGAGCAGGGAAATAAACGACACCGACAGGAGTTTGCCGAAGCCTTTTTCTTCCAGTTGATCAGATGGCTCTGTGGTTGGCATGTTCATACTCCTTTCACGGGGAACCCGAGTAGAACAAATACTACCAATTAAAACTATATCAGATCGGCAAGACATGTCAAACCATAGCAGGCTCGCCGGAGCGTACGCTCTCGATTATGGTGATAATAATCGCAAGGAGTTTTACGCACGCTGGCGCAGATGTGCACTCTGGTGTAAATGCACACCCTGGCGCGGTTATATGATCGCTTGTGGAGTTGTATCCGATTTGGTACAATTGTATCCGATTTGGTACAACCTCTGAACAGGCCAACCTCCCTTGCTTTCACATCCTGTTCAGAGGGTGGGATCGTTTGGCACTGTTATTGGATGGTTTCTACAGACCAATAGGAAGTTTCCAGCTTTCGTGGGAAACTCGTAAGGAGTAGTATTTTGAATATCCATCCTCACTATTCATTATTATATGCGTGAGTTGGCCTGGTCGACCGCCCCGGTTACAATCCGGCTTAAAGAAAAGGAGACTTCATGAACGGCCCTATGTTTCTGGCTGCTGGAAAGGCAGCGAAAGTACACGAAGCTACGCTCTCGGTGCTGGAGACTACCGGTATCAGTCTGGACCACCCGGAAGCGGAGGAACTTTTTCTGCAGGCGGGGGCAAAAAAAGCCCCGGACGGCAGAATTCTCATCCCGCGCGCACTGGTGGAAGAGACGTTGGAGAAGGCCGGCAACGGATTCAAACTGTACCACCGGGACGGGAGCCGGTACCTGGATATCGAGGTTGGACAGACCTATTTCGGGACCGGTTCGGATGCCCTCTACAACGTCGATCTTCAGACAGGAGATATCCGGCGTTCACTCCTGGATGACCTGCGAAACAATGTGACGATCGCCGACAGGCTCGAGGGCTTCGACTTCATCATGTCCATGGCGCTTCCTTCAGACGTGGAACCGCAACAGCTGTACACCACCGTTTTCAGCGAGATGGCCGCCGGAACCGTGAAACCCATGGTTGTGACCTCCACCAGCCTTGAAGACGTACAGGGCATTCACGCTCAGGCGGCCGCTCTCAAGGGCGGTGAAGAACAACTGCGGCAGGAACCATTTTTCGTTGCCTACCTGGAGCCGATTTCGCCGTTGATTATGGACCACTCCAGCGCCGAGCGGCTGCTTTACTGCGCCAAACACGGCATTCCCTTCATGTACGCCGCCGGCGCCAACTGCGGTTCGGGGGCGCCGGTCACTCCCGAGGGAGGGCTGGTGCAGGGCAGCGCCGAGTCATTGTCAGGCCTGGTACTCGGTCTTCTCAAGAATGAGAATGCCCTCTTCATCTACGGCTCCAACACCTCCTCCCTGG
>CAYSPT010000011.1:0-100912 GCA_964432985.1 uncultured bacterium | reverse complement strand
AGTCGCCCCGACTTTTACTTTTGTCGGGAATGGTGAGGGTTTTCGGCGTTGAGGCATATGGACGCTTCGCGCCCAAAAACGGCCTACTGCAGCAAATGAAACATAAAAAGTTCAGTTTTAACCTCTAAAATCAATGGATTTCGTACACTCAGTACTACCATGTGGAAATAATACAACTGTGTAGAATCCAGTTCGATTTTGCCTACTTGACAGGTCCAAATGGTCGGTTTTCAGGGTGAGGACATTAAAGGTATTTACATCCATCGAGGAGGAGACGGATAAAACTGATAACGTCGGCCTGGATTTCATCATCCGGGCGACCCTGGATAAAATTGGCGACACGCCTGGGACCGACACTTTCCTGATCCAGAAAATCACGGTGCAGAATCTCGAGTGCGGACTGGGCGTCAGGAGATTCAAGCAGGGGGAGTAGATGAGTGATTACATCATCAATACCGGCTCCGTAATTCCGAATAAAGTAATAGAGATCATACGCGTCCTTGTTCTCTCCCCGGCCGTCGAACGCGAGTGCCTTGAGCACGATAAATGCTCCTGGTCCACACACCCAGATATCCCTGGTGGCTTTTTCTCCCAGAATGGTGATCCCCCTGATAGTTATCCTGATCCGGTCGCGAAAGGCGAGGTCTAATCCCGGTACTATCACGGCGGCGAAATCTCTCTCGATGTTCCGGAGGCTCCCTCCTCGATCATTATCGTTCGATGGAGGTATGAGAAAATCGATCGTGACTGCATCGGTCCCGGCCATCTTCCATCGCTGACGAGTTGGTTGTCCATTCTCGTTGCGATCCTGGCAGAAATCCGCAGAGCGCAGCCTTTCGGTGAGATTCCGATATCTCTCTTCATCAAGCAGCGCGAGTGCCAGGCCCAGGTCGAGGTCCATGGTTCCCACATACGGCGGGGTCTGATCGGGAAGCGAGGCTTGATCGATGAGAAGAAATGGTACCAGTCCTCCGACCACAACGGTATCATCCAGCAGATCTCCAAGCCTGGTAGCGATGTACAAACAGGTTGCACGAACCAGGTCGACCGGTGCGTCGTGATAATCGGAAGCTCTACTGCGTTGTTCGATCATCTTTCCTCCAGGTCAAGAAGTCGCTACGAAGCCGCTCAGCTGCCTCCGATGCCCGCTCTGGGTGCCCCTTCAAGTCGAGATAAACCTGAACCGGGTGCACGCATCGGATTCCTTCTTTTTCCGTTATTCCCTGGAACACTCCGGCATCATTGGGTATGACCAACCAGAGGTTTGCCCCCCGCGGATCGTCTCTGAAATTGAGCTCCTCCGGCAATATGGATAAGCCGTTTTCAAGGTAGACGGTGGTGATCCTGAAAGCGGCAAAGTGAGTGTAGAGCCAGGCTGCGGCTAGCCCTGTCACCGCGAAATCAATTCCTTCCCTGGACAATGTCTCGCTGACTGTCCGCAAGAGATCATCTCCGGACCGCGCAGCCACATGGCCCTTCTTGATCGTATGCTTCGAGAATTGATAGCTTTCCCGCCAGGCCGCCAGGAGCAGTCCCGGATCTCTCGGTCGAAGGGCCGATTTCTGGTCACGGGCGACATAGCCTTCTTGTTCCAGGCGCCTCACGATCCGGCTGACATATCCTTCCCCCAGTTCCGTGTACTTTGATAGCTCCCGCTGGGAAAACGTTTGGCGAGAGTGCATGAGAAGCCAGCGGGTAATTCGGGAACTCTTGGGAGCAAAGAGGTTCGGTGGTCGGCCTACTTTCAGGAACTTGTTAGGATTGCCTTCCACGCGGACCAGTATCCCGCGTGCACTGATATGTGCGTTACCGCTGAGATCGAGCCAACTTACACCGGCCGTCATACAGGCATTCTGGCCGACCTTCCCCATGAAAGGCACTGCTAACACAGGTATAGCGGATTCCGGTACGCACTCAGAAACTGCTTTAACCTTGTCGGCAGCATAAGCTATCTGAGCGGCGCTCGTGGTTTGTCTGAATTCGACCACAAAGGTATGTCCGGCGGCCTTGATAAGGAAATCAACTGCGGCATCCGGTTGTTTGCTAAGCTCAACCTCTGCAGGATCAATTCCGAGAAGGGCAGAAAAACGCATGGAAATCTGCGATTCAAGATCGTTTGAACTGATTGAGGTAACCATGGTTAAGTAAATAACACAACTTGATAGTTCTGTCAAGTATCATAATTTAGTGAAGTATAGGGCCTGCATATAGGAAATTGCATAGTCAGGCTACTTCTATGCATTTTTCGAAGCCTATATTCTTCGGAAGATAAGCTCACTCTACTGCAGCACCAACTGCAGCAACACCGATACCAAACTATCCAGACAGTACAATCGAAAAGTCACTGTATACCACCCTATACCACTGTGTAGAGTGCTGAAGTTTGTATGGGGTTCAATGGTGTTCTAATGCTCTGCGAGCATTTAGGTTCTGCGAACATTAAGGCTGGTTCAAATCCAGTCGCCCCGACTTTTTCATTTGTCGGGGTTTTTGCAAACCACAAGATATTCGTTACTGCTAGGACCTTCATTATCCGTAAATCGACATTATTCTTCATTTGAACTTCTTGATGAATGCAGCAGGCGTGATAATTCTAACCTGCTTGTAGACGGTAGACGGAAAGTGCTTAATGTTCCCGGTTATCAGAAATGAAGCTTTCCCCTCGACGGCGCACTCGAGGAATTTGCTGTCGTCAGGATCCGGAAGCAGCTCGAGCTTCTGCTTTGGAATCACATTCTCGGCCAGTCCGGTCAGATTGTGGAGCAGGAAAGCAATGGTTTCATCCTGTAACCCGAATTTCTCTCTAGTAAGAACTTCCAGGTATTCTGTGAGAATCTCAGGAGACACGAGAAGTCTGACAGCATCCGGCCTGGTCAAAAGGAGCAGGATTTTCCCAGGTGGTCCGTCGGGAGTCAAGACTCCGGACACCAGGACATTGGTGTCAAGAACGATCTTGGGAGCGTTTTTCCTGGCGGTAGCGCTGGATCTCGGCATCTATCTCCTCCATGGTGGTCTGGTGCGTTCCCTTGTCTTCAGCTTCTTTCCAGCTGTCCTTGAGGGCGGTTCCGAGCCGGACCCGGGCCACAGCTTGGCGGACGGTATCCAGGTTGCCTTCGGTAATCGGTACTAGCAGGGCCAAGGGATGGCCATGCCTGGTCACGATAACTTCTTCATTCCCGGCGTCCTTAAATACCTTGGAGGCGTTAATTCTGAAATCGCGGATGCTAGCGAACTTCATAGGCTCACCTCTTACTGTAGGTTTATTGTCCTACATAAAGAATATCACACAAACAGATTTTATTCAACGCAAATAAATAGCAAACATCTGCACCAAATTTTTCAACCCTTACTGCAGCACCAACTGCAGCAATTAGATAGTGTAATGCTCTGCTTTAAAGCAGGTGGTCTGAACATTTTTTCATCCAACTGGTTTGTCGGTTTTGTATACCTTTTTGTGTGGTCTGACAGTAAAGAAGATGACAGTTGTACCATGAAGCGACGGCTCGCAGTAACGGCATGGTTTGGCTTCGGTTGCAGGGGAAAAGAGTTTCTGGCATTCTTCACAAATTGAAAATAGTATCCGGAAGTTGCGGTCGACCCGCTTGCTGCGGATGCCTTTCAGGTGATGGCCTGGCCGATCCTCGAGGGGCTCGGTGTTGTGGTAAGGATCTTTCAGGATAGAAAGCACTTTCTTCTCTATCCGCGATTTAAGACCAGCGTAGCGTTTCACATCTTTGGCGAACTGTGGTCTGTACTTGGGAATATAGGTCATTGCTGGCCGAAGACATCCTCATGATCCAGGAGGTCTTTCTCCTCCCGGGCCCGGCTGAGCCCTTCCATCAGATGGGAACTTTTAAGTATCAGGTCGGTTTCATTTTCCACACCTTCATACTCTTCTTTTAGCATGTCGATGGCCTGGCGAATTACTTCGGAGATGGAGATCCGTTTGTGCTGTTTGCGACTCAAAACAAAGGCCAGGTTTTCCAGAAACTCCTGTTGGTCTGCAGTAAGATAAATCTGGGTTCGTTTCAAATATATCAACCTCCTATATACAGCATAACATCATAATGTATATTAGTCAAGATGAGAATCTTAAAGCTGATAATTTGTCATTTCACTGCAGCACCAACTGCAGCAACACCGGTACCAAGCTATCCAAACTATCCAGATAATACAATCGAAAAGTCACTGTGTACCACGCTGTACTACTGTATAGAATGCTTAACTTTGAATGGGGTTCAATGGTGGTCTAAGGCTCTGCGAGCCTGAATACCCTTCGGGTATTTTGGCTGGTTCAAATCCAGTCGCATAGGGCCTCATTTCCCCAACCGCCCTGAATTGAGGCATCTCACCTTTTACTTTTGTCAGGGTTTGATGCTGGTTTTCGGCGTTGGGCTGGATGAGCATTTCCCGGCCAAAATGGGCCTACTGCAGCAATTAACTCATCCAAAACCTCTGTTTGTACACTCAGGACAACCATATAGAAAATATTCTACTGTGTAGAATTCAGTTCATTTGCGACCACTTGACAGATTCAAGTGGTTTTTGTTCAGCAACCTGGCTTATCAGCAGTTGACTCAAATAAAGCAATGAGTTTAAAATAATACGAAGTCAGGGCAATGTTATCGACAAATAATAATCCAGGCTGGAAGTGGCAGAGAATGCTTACAAGTTACCTCAGGGCGGCAATGCATAAGGCGAAGTACGAAATACTATCTGATGATGGCATGTTCTACGGTGAAATCCCCGGATTCAGTGGCGTGTATGCAAACACCGAAACGCTTGAATCTTGCCGGGAGGAACTGGAAGAAGTTCTGGAAGAATGGCTTCTGTTTCGGATAGCAAAGAATCTCCCTCTACCAACCGTCGATGGAATTGAACTGGTCATAAAGGAAGTTGCTTGATGCCTCAATTTGGCCCGATTAAGCGCAATGATCTAATTCGTTGCCTGAAGAAACTCGGTTTCGAAGGCCCCTACACCGGTCGAAAACACCATTTCATGATAAAGGGAGACACAACTCTACGTATTCCCAATCCACACCGTTCAGATATTGGAAAGGAATTGCTTTCCAGGATACTGCGTCAGGCGGGAATCAGCGGAGAGCAATGGAAAAACGTATGAGTATGTCTTTTGTTTGATTTTTTCCTTTCCTATCCGTTTTACTGCAGCACCAACTGCAGCAACACCGGTACCTAGCTATCCAGACTATACAGACAGTGTAATTTCATTGTGAATGATGTATTGCCAATCCATCATAAACAAGTGCAGCTACTTGTTTTGCAACGTTTTCAGGCTTTCGCGAGTTGATGACGACATTATAAGCTTCCTGCCGTATATCATCATATTGACTCCAATTTTCAATAATTTTCTCTACTAAGTCTGGAAGGTCAGAAAAATCCGTTCGGCAAGGAATGTAGGTTTCACCTGCTCGATAGAAAGGTGGGTTGGTAACAAGATGACTCATGTCAGGCTTAATCATAAGAGCACCAGAGAGCATTGTCTCGAAATCTCGGATGCAGACTTCACCCAAACCCCAGGGCGACAACGCTATCTTAGATTTTGCCAATATAGAATAGAACTCCTTGAGCTTATACTTTACTGCCGTCTGATTATTCCGGCTTCTGGTACATACAACATGAACATTAAAACCAGATGAACTCAATTCAGATACAGTCTTAGCTGCTAATTGGCGGTGTCGGCTGATTGCCTCTATGCCATAATTAGCACTGCCTACGAAGGAGATGTCAATGGGACGGTTTTCGTTTAAATGGAGCTGTGATTCTACAAGTGAGTCTAAACGGGGATAAGTCGCTATGGAGTAACCCGTAAATATTTTTGCTAAATGTTCTTTATTAATGATCTTTTCTCTACTGTTGTTTTCATAAATACCTTCACTTTCATTGATTAGACGAACATGGTATCGGTATGTATTTTCATCACTTACACAATTATTTAGGCTCAAATCCAAAAGGTTTGTATTACGGATAAGTGTTGTAAGGCGATCATCCACTAATAAAGATGTTGTTAAGTCGTAAAGGGATGCAGAAGCACCTCTAACGATTGCAAAGACAGGGAGGTTCTGCGAAAGCATGCTAGCTAAGGGGCTGTCATCTTTCATACTTCCTTTCCCTGTCATCAAGATAAATTCATCTTTATCCCAAATATTAGCAACGATATCTGAGGAAGTTATGACTGGGTGACAATGTAAATACACACCTTCCTTTTTAAGATCCTTCAGCACTTGAAGGATAGTATGCGCCTGGGATAATTTGTGCTGTGTCGGATCATAAAAAAAAGCGCCGCAAACACAACCATCAGGTATTTTTTCCCACCTGGATATAATGTTTGTTATAGATGTCTTCAGTGTTTGCGCTCGGAAAAATCGGCCGCCCATTCTTGAAATTATCGGCCACCCCTCCTCGGCCCCATCTGCCCTTGATCGCACACGAAAGTTGTATAGGGTAACCTCCCATCAAAAAACAGGGAGGTTTGAAGATGAGCAAGTCGAACAAGAAGAGGAGGGTATCGATGCTCAAGATAAGAGAACTACTACGCCTTTTCTATCAGGAACAGCTGTCACAGAGGAAAATCGCCCTCAGTCTCAGGGTGAGCCGGGATACAATTGCCCGGTTGCTCGGTAAAGCCCAGGAACTTGGGCTTTCATGGCCTCTGCCGCCTGATATTAGCGACCAGAAACTTCTGGACATGTTCAAGAAGAAGCATAAGCCACGGTTTCCGCTCCCCGACTTTAAGTACATATGGAAAGAGGCGATGAAGAAAGGAGTGACCTTGGAGCTTCTATGGCACGAATACCGGGAAGAACATCCGGTCGGCTACTCCTACCAACGCTTCTGCACCCTGCTTCGCCGGTTCCGGAAAAAACTACATCCGGTGATGCGTTTCGAGCACAAGGCTGGGGAAAAACTGTTCGTTGACTGGGTTGGAGGCCCACTACCGCAATATATTGAACCAACAACCGGCGAGATCCGGGAAGCCCAGGTATTCGTGGCGACCATCGGAGCAAGCTCATATACATATTGCCAGGCCTTTGTTGATCAGAAGACACCGTCCTGGATCGCCGCGCACGAGGCAGCCTTCGATTTCTTCGGCGGTGTAACCGTATACTGTGTGCCGGATAATACCAAGACAGCGGTCACCAAGCCCTACTACTACGACCCTGACTACAATAAAACCTATCTGGATTATGCCCGCCATTACGACTTCATCATTCTTCCAGCACGGGTTGCTCATGCCCGGGACAAGGCCAAGGTGGAAGCCGGGGTCAAGTATGTCGAGCAGCATGTGCTGGCGCCTTTCCGAAATAAGACGTTCTATGGAGTGGAGGCGCTCAACGAAGCTTTATGGACGAAAATGGACCAGTCCAACAATGAGAAGATGAAGATCCTGGAGCAAAGCCGCCTGGAACTGTTCGATGAGATAGAAAGGCATACTCTCAAACCGCTGCCCACAAGACCATTCGAGTTTGGCGAATGGAAAGAGTTCAAGGTTGCTCCGGATTACCATCTGGACATAGGAAGGCATTTTTACAGCGTCCCGTACATACTGATCGGAGAAACGGTGAGCGTAAAAATCACCGCCAGGCTGATCCATGTGTACCAGGGAAACGAACATCTGCTGACGCATATTCGAAACTACAGGAAAGGTGGCTACACAACGATCGAGGAGCACATGCCGCCGGCTCATCTGCAGTACCGCCAGCGTCTCAACCCACAGAAGATATTGTCATGGGCTCATTCCGTCGGACCGGAAACCACCGCCCTACTCAAGAGCATGTTCGTGAAACACAAGTTTCCTGAGCACTGCTACCGCTCGTGGATGGGTATGAAAAGCCTGGCCAAGCGGTTCGGAAGCGACAAGCTGGAAGCAGCTGTGGGGATACTTCGACCTTCCCGGCCAAGAATAAGCTATCGCCAGTTGAAACGGGTCATAGAACTCAACCTGCAAGAAAAGGAACCCGTCATAGCAGGGAGTTCCAGGGCACTTAAAAACGAAAACATCCGGGGAGCTCAGTACTACCAATAATAGAAATGGAGAGCCACAATGCTCATTGATGAAACAGCGGATAAACTGGTCCAGATGAAATTTACGGGAATGGTCGAAGCCTTCAGAAAAGCGATCGAGGAACCGACTTGGCGAGAGCTCTCCTTCCCCGAGCGCTTCGCGCTTATTGTCGAAGAAGAATGGCGGGTCAGAAAAGAGCGTGCTCGCGCCCGCCGTTTGAAAGAAGCCTCCTTCCGCCACCAGGCTCGGCTCGAGGAGGTCATCGTGAAAAAATGGAGAGGCTTGGATAAGGAGACCTATATCGAATTAAGCCAGGGCCGCTGGTTCGAACAACACCGGCCGGTGCTCATCACCGGCTTGACCGGTAGCGGCAAGACTTACCTGGCCTGCGCTCTTGGTGAGAAGGCTTGCCGCGAAGGACGCCGGGTGAAGTACTGGCGTGCCGGGCGGCTCCTGGAGGAGTTCCGGCTCAGCCGCCTGGAAGGGCGTTGGATGAAACTGCTCGCCAAATTGGCCCGGTATGATCTTTTGATCCTCGATGACTGGGGCACCTGGGAACTGACCGAGACCGGACGCCGTGATTTGCTTGAAATAATCGAGGATAGAAGCGGCTTAAAATCAACCATCATTTCAACCCAGGTACCGGTCAACGCTTGGCATGAATTATTGGGAGGTGATACTATAGCAGACAGCATCCTTGATCGTTTGGTCCACGGAGCGGTCCGTATTGATCTCAAGACGAAGGAATCTATGAGAATATTGGACGGAAAGGAGCAAGCGGCATAGGGGCCACCAGGGGTGGCCGATTCATTCGGTAAAAGGAGGCCGATTTAAATGAGAACAGCCGGCCGATCTTTTCAAGAAACCCCGGCCGATTTAAACGGTAAAGGGTGGCCGATTTAATCGAGAATGCCCGGCCGATAATGCGAGCGCAGGCATTCAGAGTTGATCCTCTTTTTTGCAACTCTTTTAATAGTATCATCGTAAAAACCTCATGATTAATGATGTTCTAAACTGATCTAAACAACGCAATCAATTGCATACAACTTCCTGGTAGAGGATATAATGGAGGAAATTGTTGTCACGATTCTGGCCGCCCAAATTGGGCTGACAACGGTTCGATGTGTCGCCTAAACTTTTTCTCACTGCTAGTTTCTGGAAGAGTTGTTAATCTATTAGACAAGTATGGTTCTGACTGTGCTTCTTGCATCATTTTCCTAATGCTGAATGCGTAGCTATAGTCAATTTTCGACTCCCATCCCAGTTGTTCAAAAAAACTAAGAACTTTGAAATTCAAACGTAATCGTCTAAGCCACCTATCCAGATAATCTGTTCTACCAATGTTTTCCTGTATTTTTCTTATTGTCATATACGAAAAGCCTCCTATGTGTGTAAATTTCACTGCTTTTCTTAAAGGTTTAATCTCATAGCCTAACAGTTGAGCTTTTAATGAAGATGTCACCATGCAATCCATCTTTTTCAGAGTGGGGAAATGGACCTCAGGAAATTCTGTTACAAGTTTACTATAAGCAGACCAATCTTTATTGAATTTTTGCTCACAAATTTTGTTATGTAATGAAGGGGTTAATGTGAATAGGGTAGTTCTCATTTTTCTGTAAGATATACCTTGATGTTCTGCTATGGTTTCACCTTTGAACCCGGGAATAAGACTATAGTGTCGAG
Organism: uncultured bacterium; assembly: GCA_964432985.1. Lineage (GTDB taxonomy): Bacteria > Muiribacteriota > CAYSPT01 > CAYSPT01 > CAYSPT01 > CAYSPT01. The sequence continues at coordinate 91,206 of CAYSPT010000011.1, read as the reverse complement.
ACGGATTGTGCTTCAGGATTGCTTTATGCCATGAACTGTCAATTAGAAAGCAATCTGCGTCGACAAACGCCAAAACAGGCTCATTTTTAAACTGTTCAGAAATTGTATTAATCATCGCCTGATGATATTTTCCAGATACCTTTACATCAGGTTTGATACCAAATAAGCCCATAGTTACTTCTGTACATGGTACCTGACTCAACCACTTTGCAGTCTCATCCGCGTCCGATTTGAGACCATCTAAGTGTATGTAAATTTTAAGATTGGCCCGAAGTTTAGGAGGACAATGCTTTTCTATGCACATTGCACATAGACGTGCGTAAGGAATAGTTTTGTCACCAACACAAAAAATATGGTGTGGGTACATATTGTTTTTCTTAACCATGTGTTTACATCCTTACTTTCTCGAACAGTTTCGATTGATCATTTGCCTTTGGACTAATTGTATATGGGGGCAAAACTACCTGCTGAGCTGGAAAAATCATTTTCGTTAATTGGCCCCACTCTTGACCTGCCCCCAATCATTGTATCGCCATCAGCGGCTTGAGCAATTTCCGTCCAATGTAATTTTCAAACTATTGGGGTCATATTGACGTGCAATCAGTTTAGAACGAATAGTTTTTTAGCACCCTTGAAACTACTATTTTTTCTACATGATATGGTTATTGGATAGGCTTTCCAGACGCGATATCAGTTCATCCCATTTTAGCATTATAGTTGGGAGATTGTACTGAAGAATCGTTTCTCTAGCCTTTTTTCCAAGTTTGTACCGTATGGTTCTGTTTTCCGCCAATAGCAAAATAGCATTGCGTAGTTCGTTTTCATCACCGGTTTTGACAAGCAAGCCGTTCTCATTGTGGTCTATTAAATCCACGATACCGGATGATGCCTTTGTTGTTATGATAGGAAGCGAACAACTCATGGCTTCTAATAGTACATTAGGCATACCTTCGTACAAAGACGGTAAAACAAATATGTCGGCAATTCCATAGTATTCAAATGGGTCTTTTACATGCCCCAAGAAAGTAACAGAATTTTCTAGCTGGAGCGATTTTGAAAGTTCATCCAAAAATTTATCTAATTCGCCCGTTCCAGCTATATAAAGATGCCATCCCTCAAGGCTGAGTCCGCTTGCTGCAAATGCACGCAAAAGAACATCTTGTCCCTTTTGCGGATGTAAGCGCCCGATAGTTAGTATTGCTTTACCGCTCTTGGTTTGCCGTAACTTTTTAAGACTTTGTTTAGCCGGTTCCAATACAGGATTTGGTATATAAATAAACTTGCTACTATCAACATAATTCCTCATGCTATCAAAGGCACCAAGACTATTAGCAGAGACGATATGAGCCTTGTTGTAATATACCTTTCTTAGGTTGTTCCAGGGAAAAGCAAGTTCCTGTTTGGCTGGATCATTTCTCTCTGAAACACTTAATCCTACGGGGAGTGATTGGGTGGCGGCGGCAGTAATGATGTTGGTGGTGGCACCAAATGCTAATACTATTGGTGCTTCGCACTTCCTAATTATGTTCCGTAACGCTTGCGATTTGGCCGAAAGTGGTGGAAAGCAATTAAAGAAAAATTGTAGTTTTATCTTAAATCTGAACAAAGACTTAAGTATGCGGCCCACGCATAGCAAAACCAGATTATTATCAGCATCTGGAAAATACGAGCGTGCTTTTGCGTTGAGCCTGGCAAATTTAGCAGGAGGTAGATGCTCATACAGATGTATATGTTGTATTTCATCAGGCAGTTTATATACTTCGGTCTTTTCATAAATCGAAATTACGGTAACTTTTTTGCCCTGCTTAAGCCATTCCTGACACAATACCATGACAACTTTTTGGGTTCCGCCCTCTCCCATATGAGGGCATGTCACGACGATGTCCTGTCTAGTTTCTAAATCTATTAGTTTATTCATAGAATAGATTTTATACTCCTTTGATGCAAGTCACACCTGGAGTTTCAACACTATATCTCTATTGCCTAAAGAGATCAAATTCTGCCTTTAATAGTAACATGATATCCAGGCAAGTAAAATTTGATATTATTAAATTAATCTGATCTTTTTCAAACTCATAGAAAATTCCTTTTCGCAAAAATTGGGCACCACCCCGCGCGGAGGCGGCCATTGACAGAATACCCCTTATCGGTTGCAAACGGTAAACTAGTTTCCCAGTAGCGCGGCAAATAAAAATACCAATCAAAGGAAAGGTCCTTTAGACTAGATTTTGGTGCCAAAGCCAAATCAAAATCCAAAGGACCTAACCAATGATCACTAAAATTATGTACCAAAGAATCCAACATTTCAAGAGCAAAGGCTTAACAAAGACAGAAATAACCAAAGAAACCAACCTCAATATCAAAACTGTCAGCAAGTATTATCACATGTCAGAGGAAGATTTCTATCCATATCTGGAAGCACTTCGCTGCCGCACCAAGGCTTTTGACTCCTTGCGTGACGACGTTCTGGCCGTGTACCGGGAGAACGGATGCAGGCGGTTGCCCAAGGCCGCGGTCTACGACTACCTGGAAGAGATTCACGGGAAACTACCGGGCTCTGAGCGAACGTTCAGGAAATACATCGAATATCTGGAGGAATCAGAACAGATTGAGTTCAAGAAGACGAAACGAAACTACACGCCGGTTCCGGAACTACCATTCGGTCAGCAGCTGCAGATCGACTTCGGGCAGACCAGGACTCGTTCTGGGTTGAAGCTCTATATTTTCGCCGCGGTCCTCTCAGCCAGCCGCTACAAGTACTGCGCCGTCCAGGGCCGGCCTTTCAACACCACCGACCTCATCCATCATCTACTCGACTGCTTCACCTACATCGACGGCCGGCCCCGGGAGCTGGTAATCGATCAAGACCGGGTGATGGTGGTAAGCGAAAACAAGGGCGACATCATCTACACCACGGACTTCAACACCTTCAAAGAGGAGATGGAGCTGGAGATGTATGTCTGCCGCAAGGCGGACCCGGAGAGCAAAGGCAAGGTCGAGAACCTCGTCAAGTTCGTGAAGAACAACTTCTTCAAGGTCCGAGACTTCGATATCGTGGAAGAAGCCAGGGACCGGCTATTCGACTGGCTTGTCCGGCGGGCCAACGGCAAGATCTCCGCCGCCACCCGGCGGATCCCGGCTGAGCTTATCGGTGAAGAGCGAAAGCACCTGCGGTCGCTCAAGGCTTCGATCTTCCAAAAAGGTCAGACCAAGTACCGGGACACGAGAACCGTCAACAAGATGAAGCGGATATCGGTGGATGCCAGCAAGTATCCGGTCCCCGTCGACTACAAGCACGGCAAGGTCGAGATCTTCAAGACCGAACACCAGCTTTTCGTGTTCGACGTGACCACCGGCAAACAGATTGAGGAACATGCTCTTTCGCTTGTTCCCGGAACCATTGTTTCCCGTAGACACCAGAACCGGCCCCGCTCGGGATGCCGCAAAAAGCTGAAAGCGAAGCTTCTGAAGCAGAGCAAGCTGCCGAGCTGGAAAGAGTTCGTCGAGCAGAACTACGAAACTTACCAACGTTACTTCCGGGACCAGTACGGCGAGTTCATGAGCAGGATGGCCGGTGAGTACGACTCTGACATCCTTGAGCAGGCGCTCCAGTTCTGCCTGAGCAACAAGACCTACAGCATGATCGATCTGTTGGACACATATCGTCATTTCTTACGAATGAGCAATCAGGAACCGGATCGGATACCGGAAGATGTCGTGGCGTTGCTTTCGGTAAAGAAACGTGATCACCTTGGTGCACACTTCCAGGTCGCAAAGACCGATCCGTCTATGTACCGAGCACTGCTCGGTGCCGCCGGCGAGGAGGTGATGTCATGAAACAGTACCAACAGATTGTTGTCAAGCTGGATGGTTTGAAGTTGAAAGGCATCTCGAAACAACTCGATGCAGAGATCGACGAAGCCGAGAACCGCAAGGTATCGTATTTGGGCTTTCTCGGCACGTTGTTGGATGTAGAGGTCGCCTACCGGGCCGAACGGCGCTTAAAACGCAATTTGGCGGCAGCGCACTTTCCGGTGGAAAAGAAACTCGAAGGATTCAAGTTTGGTCGGGTCAAAGGCATCAACAAGTCGGACGTTTCGGTGCTGCTCGACTTCCGCTGGTTGGACAACCACCACAACATGCTCTTCTTTGGGCCGCCCGGTCTTGGAAAAACCCACCTGTCGATCGCCATTGGCATGGCGGCCATACAGGCCGGATACACCGTGTGCTTCGAGCGGGTGACAAACCTGATCAAGCTGCTCAAGACCGCGGAGATCCAACGGAAGGCCCAGTTCCGGATCAACCGCCTCATGAAGTCCGATCTGGTCATTATCGATGAAATTGGCTACACGCCGATTGAGAGAAAGGAGGCGAACCTGTTCTTCAACCTGGTGAGCGAGCTCTACGAGAAGTCCTCCATCATCATTACCTCGAATAAGAGCTTCGATTCGTGGGCCGAAATGATGGGCGACGAGATCATGACGGTGGCCCTGCTTGATCGGCTGCTCCATCACTCCCAGGTCTTCAACCTTGATGGTGAGTCATATAGAATAAAAGGAAAGGAGAAGTGATCTCTTTTTTTCCGCTTGACTGGTAAAATTATTTGCCACTACAGTGGGAAAGTTACTTGCCATTTACATCGGTCCCAGATGTCATTTTTTTCCACTGCAGCACCAACTGCAGCAACACCGGTACCAAACTATCCAGGCTATCCAGACAGTACAATCGAAAAGTCACTGTATACCACGCTGTACCACTATGTAGAGTCCTCGATTTTGAATGGGGTTCAATGGTGTTCTAATGCTCTGCGAGCATTTAGGCTCTGCGAGCATTTAGGCTCTGCGAGCATGAATACCCTCCGGTAATTTTAGCTGGTTCAAATCCAGTCGCATAGGGTGGTTGGGGATTTGAGGTATCTCACTTTATTACTTTTGTCGGAGCTTTTCGTCTACCCTATTGCTATTTACAATGTTATATGGTAATATTTATTTACAAATGGTAACTATACTTTACAATAAGGGCGGGTATTCAAGGAAAACAAAATGCTATTGAATAATCCACTTGATGGTATATTGTCCCAGCTTTCGAAGGTAAAAATTCTTCGATTCCTGATGAATACCCAGGCTGAGTTTAACGGGCGGGAAATTGCCTCGGCAGTTGGCCTCTCTCACGTTGCTTGTCACAATGCTTTAAAAGATTTGGTTCGGCATGGGATCATGTCAATGCGGAGAGTGGGACGATCACATCTGTATGCTCTTGATTTCGATAATATCCTTGTTACTGATCTTCTCAAACCTTTATTTAACGGCGAACGAAATGTAACCGGGGCAATGACCTCTTTTATCATCGAATCCATAGGCCAAAATAATATTCTTGCTGTCATTCTGTTCGGTAGTAATGCAAAAGGGACGGCTCGTCCAGACAGCGACTATGATGTTCTCATTATAGTGTCCGATGCCCAAGCCCTTCGAAAATCCAAGGCGTGTATGGACGAGCTTGAAGATACGATCAGCATGAGGTATGGCAACCGACTCTCACCAGTTGTTATGACAGGCAATACATTTCTTACTAGATATAAAAAACAGGATACCCTAATCAAGGAAGTCGTAGAAACGGGTAAAGTCCTCTATGGAATGTCGATTGGCGAGGTGTTGGGATATGGCCGCTCGTAAAATCCCTGTTGCTTCAACTGATAAAAGCCAGTATGTAAATTTCTGGTCAAAAGCTGTTGATTTCAGAGATGCAATGCGGCAAAGTATGGCGTCAGGAAACTGGAATGCTGCTGCTCTCAACTCCATTCACGCTGCCATCTCGGCCAATGATGCTCTACTTGTGTTCTTGCATGGTGTGAGGAGTGTGAGTCCCAAACATGATGATGCAGCTAAACTATTAAAGAGTTTGGTCAGGCATACAGAGGCATCTACCAATGCTTCCCGCCTTCGCCGGCTTCTCACGGCAAAGAATATAATCGAATATGAAGGAACCATTTGCACTGCCGCTAAAGCTCGTGACCTGGCAAAGCATGTTGAACGGTTCATGGACTGGATTGAATCGCTTTTACCTTGAGGTACTGCAGCAATTACTGCAGCAACACCGGTACCAAACTATACAGACTATCCAGATAATACAATCGAAAGGTCACTGTGTATCACTGTATACCACTGTGTGCAGGGCTGAAGTTTGAATGGGGTTCAAGGGGTGGTCTAATGTTCTGCGAACATTTAGGTTCTTCTGAGCATGAATACCCTTTGGGTATTTAGCTGGTTCAAATCCAGTCGCATAGGGTGGGTAGGGTCTCAAATCTGATTTTGACATCAGTTTGGCATCAATTACTACAACACACAATAATTATTTTTATACAATGACATTGACAGAATGGATAAAGTTGACAAACAATAACTTATACAGCCCGTAAAACCTATTGACATTGTTGGTAATTTTTTGTCAGACTAAGAGAGAAAAGGAACTTTATCCAGAAAAGATTTCGTTCCATATTAGGGGTACGAGAATGACGACCAGACTTATTTATCGACTTTGGAATGAATCCTGGCGCAGGATTATTATCCTGGTGCTGGTCCCCAGTATGCTGGCAGCGCATCTCCCGTTCACGACTGCCGACCATACGCTTGACAGTCTTCCTGACAGCCGGATTTGCCGCGAATCAAGTGAGCTTGATGAAGCAGGACCATGTGATAGTCCGGTTTCTTTTTGCTGTCACGGTACCGTTTCGTACGCGACATTTTCCAGCGAGACAGTTCCTGACGGCAGAGCTTGTTGCCCGAATGATTGCACGAAGTGCTCACGGTCCTGCTGTGAAGGCATGCCTCTGCTTCACACCCCTGTAGCAAAACTTCTCTACGTTGCTCGTACCGGTTCAATCCCTGGCTTCCAGGTTTGCGACCTTTTCTCCGTCTATCCGACGGATATTTTCCACCCTCCCCGTGCTTGATTCCTTTTCATACCAGTTGTTCCCTGATCAGGTGAATACTTTTATTATATCCCTGCAGGAGATAGTTCTTGTTTTTCCTGATTAGTAAACCACACGCCTCTCCGGGCTGGAATCATCTAAAGATATTTACGTGACCGGAGCTTGCCTGTGGGAGATCATGGAGCCAGAAATCGAAAATGAATTAACACAAAGGAGTGAATCAAGATGAAAAAAATCGCAATAGCAGTGCTTCTGGTAGCGGTCGGGGCCGGCGGAGCTTTCATGTACCTCCGCTACACCCGTTCGCTTAAGGAAACTCCCGTAGCAGTCCAGGCAAAGGAATTTTGCACCCGACACCAGATTGCGGAGAAAGATTGCCCGTGGTGTGATCCTTCCCTGGTAAATAGCAAAGGCAAGTGCCCTGAACACGGCGTCCCCGAGGCCTTGTGCGCACAATGCAATCCAGCCCTGATTGCCGGATTCAAAGTGGAGAATGACTGGTGCGCGGGACACGGCGTCCCTGAATCCCAATGCGCACCGTGCCTGGCGGGTGGGCATCTCCCCGGAGAAAAGAAAGGCGCGTTGCCGAAGGATTCCCGGAGGTAGGCCATGAAAAGGTTTGTGTCGGTACTGGTTGGACTGATATTTGTAGCCGCTGGGGCTTCTCTGATTATCGTCGCCGACAGGCACGGGTGGATACCCACCGGGAAACCCGGTGTTCAGAGGGAAACGGAGGCGGCATGCCCGCATGGGCTGACATCTGGAAAGTGCCCCTTCTGTGATGAAAGCCTGATCGATGCAATGGGATTCTGCAACGGGCACGGGGTTCCGGAAGCCCTCTGCACAAAATGCTCTCCTGACCTCGTCACGGCCTTCAAAGCCATCGGCGACTGGTGCGCTGGTCACGACATCCCGGAGTCGCAATGCACGATCTGCAACCATGATCTGGTGCCAGGGGGAAGCGTGAGCGAGAAGAGCAAAGCTCCGGCATCCGATATCAGGCTCGTCCGGGCTCCCGAACCACCCAGGAGTCAACGATCCCCTTCGGTTACCTGTCGGACCCATGACTTGCGCGTCCAATTCGATTCTCCCGGGATCGCGCGGGCCGCCGGGCTGGAGTATGCGCTCGTCGAGAACCGGAAGGTGACGCAGACGATTATCTGCAATGCCGAGACCGCCTTCGATGCCGGCCGGTACGCGCGCCTCTCGTCGCGGGCCGGCGGTGTGGTGCGGGAGATCCGCAAGGACCTGGGCCAGCCGGTGGTGGAGGGCGAAACGCTGGCGGTGGTGGACTCGGTGGCTTTGGGAACGGCCAAGGCCGAGTACCTTCAGGCGCTGGCCCTGGTGAGTCTCTGGGAGAAAAATCACGCCCGCGAAGCGCGTCTCCTGGAACACAAAGCTTCCTCCGAATGGGAAATCCAGGAGGCCGAAACCAGGCTTACCGAAAGCCGCATCAGCCTCTCCCGGGCGGCCCAACAGCTCAGGAACCTCGGGTTCTCCAACGAACAGATCGAGGCCATTCCGGAGGAAACGGACCTTTCTTCGCTGCTTCCCCTCCGGGCTCCTTTCGCCGGGGCGGTAGTGGAACGTCTCGCGGTAGCCGGTGAAGTCGTCGATACCGGCCAACCACTTGTCAGCATCGCCGACACGTCCCGTGTGTGGGCCATGCTCGACATCTACGAAAGTGATCTGCCAATGGTCCGGGACGGTCAAAACGTGATCTTTGAGCCTGAAGGACTTCCCGGCGAACGCCGCGGCGGCCGGGTCACCTGGATCAGCTCCCACGTGGACCTCCGCACGCGAACAATCAAGGTCCGGGCTGAAATAGAGAACCAGGACCGTCTGCTGCGTTCAGGGATGTTCGGAAAAGCAGCCATTATCGTTCGGGAGGACGAAGCCTCGCTGGTCCTCCCCAAAGAGTCGGTCCAGTGGGATGGATGCTGCAATGTTGTTTTCGTGAAGATAAGCGATGTCCTCTTCGAACCACGCAAGGTCACGCTCGGTTACGAGACGGATCGCTTCTACGTGGCGGAAAGCGGCGTCAAGGATGGTGAGGAAATCGTGACCACGGGCAGCTTTCTGCTCAAGACCGAGATACTAAAAGGAAGCATTGGCGCCGGCTGCTGCGAAGTCGAGCCGGGAAAACAATAGGCGGGGAGGGAGACTCATATGCTCGAACGTATCATATCGTGGTCGCTTGACAACCGTTCCCTGGTGATCACCTTCACCCTCCTGCTGGCGGTGAGCGGGATGTACTCGCTGTCCCGTCTGCCGATTGACGCGTTTCCCGACACCACACCGGTCCAGGTGCAGATCAACACTGTTGCCACCGCCCTGTCGCCACGGGAGATCGAACAGGAGATCACCTTCCCGGTGGAGCAGGCGATCAGCGGGCTCCCGGGGCTGGCCGAGGTCCGGTCGATATCCAAGTTCGGCCTGTCCCAGGTGATCGTAATCTTCGAGGACGGAACCGATATCTATTTTGCCCGGCAGTTGGTGATGGAAAAACTCATGGTCGTGTCACTTCCCGAAGGCATAACCAGGCCGAAGATGGGTCCTGTTTCCACCGGGCTGGGGGAAGTCTACCACTACATCGTTACCGGCCAGGACAAGAGCCTGGAAGAGCTTACAACTATTCATGATTGGGTGGTAAAGCCCCGCCTGCGCTCGGTATCCGGTGTGGCAGAAGTAAACACCTGGGGCGGGAAGCGCCGGCAGTATCACGTGCTGGTCGACCTGGAAAACCTCATGAAATACAACCTCGCTCTGGATGACGTCTTTGCAGCCCTGCAGGAAAACAACCTCAATGTTGGCGGCGGCAACATCGTTCAGGCCGGGGAGCTGCATCTCGTGCATGGTATCGGTCTGACTACGAGTACGGAGGAGATCGGCAATATCGTCATCGACGCGTATCGTGGAACTCCTGTTCGCATCCGCGACGTGGCCGTCGTGAAAATCGGTCACGAGATCCGCCGCGGTGCGGCGACCGCCAACGGCCGAGGAGAGGTCGTACTGGGGCTGGGATTCATGCTGATGGGCGAAAACAGCGACCAGGTGACCGAGAGGCTAAAGAAACGACTGGACGAAATTCGGATGTCTCTACCCTCGGGAGTGGAAATACTTCCCCTGTACGACCGGACCGACCTGGTCAGACAGGTACTGGATACCGTCAAGAACAACCTCCTGGAAGGAGCTGTCCTGGTGGTGGCCGTGCTGTTCCTGTTCCTCGGGAATCTTCGGGCCGGTATCATCGTGGCCTCTGCGATCCCTCTATCCATGTGCTTCGCTTTCAGCGGGATGCTCCGGCTGGGAATCGCCGGCAGTCTCATGAGCCTCGGAGCCATAGATTTCGGATTCATCGTGGACAGCGCGCTGGTCATGGTCGAGAATAATGTCCGCCACCTCCAGGAGAGCACCGGTAAACGCCCGGTGATGGAGATAGTCAAGCAGGCCTCGGTACAGGTCGCCCGTCCCACGGTGTTCGCCCAGACGATCAACATGATCGTTTATTTGCCGGTCCTGGCCCTGGAAGGAATTGAAGGGAAACTCTTCCGGCCGATGTCTTTGACGATACTCTTCGCCCTGTCCGGGTCGGTGCTGCTCATCTGCACCGTCTTGCCCGTCATGGTCAGTTATTTCACCCCCGGACGCATGAGGACCGCAAAGGACCGCATCACGCCGTTGATCGCCTGGCTATACCGGCCGGTGGTGCGCCGGACACTCAGGAATCCGGCACTGTTCGGCTTTATCCCGGTGATCGTCATCGCTGCGGGGATATGGTTGGCCGCCGGTATCGGATCGGAATTCATTCCAAGGCTTTCGGAGATGGGTATCGTCATCAATACCGTGCGGCTAGCCGGCGTGTCGGTGGAAGAATCGGTCCGGTACGGGACGCGGATTGAAACGCTCATCCGGGAGAAGTTCCCTCACGAGGTGAAAAACGTCTGGGTCCGGACAGGGACCGCGGAGGTGGCCACGGACCCCATGGGGATCGAGCTGAGTGATGTGTTTATCACCCTGGCACCACGTGAGGAATGGGTCCGGGCCCGGACACAGGATGAGTTGACATCCGTTCTACGCCGGGAGCTATCCGGCCTGCCCGGTATGCGGATGATTTTTACCCAACCGATTGAGATGCGGGTGAATGAGATGATTGCCGGGATCCGAACCGACCTCGGCGTGAAGATTTTCGGGGACGATCTTGAAATTTTACGGACAAAAGCCATGGAAGCGGAGGCTATCCTTCGATCGATTCCCGGGAGTACGGATCTATACACGGAGCAGATCACCGGACAGCCGGTGCTTCAGGTCCGCCTCGACCAGGAGGCTATTGCCCGTTACGGCGTGCCGGCCCGGCATGTCCTCGACGCTGTCGAAGCGATCGGTGCCCGGCACGTGGGAGAGATCCGCGAGGGGCAGCGGCGGTTCGACCTGGTGGTCAGGCTCAAGGAAGAATACCGTTGTGACACCTCCGCCGTCGGCCGTATCCTGGTTCCCTCTGCCGGCGGCGAGCGTATCCCGCTGGCCCGCCTGGCGTACATCCGGCAGGTCGAAGAGCCGTCGACAATCACCCGGGAGTGGCAAAAACGGCGGATCGTAATCCAGTGCAATGTCTCCGGCCGGGACATCGGCGGGTTCGTGGAGGAGGTACGCCGCACAATCGAGGAGACCCTCGCGCTGCCGCCGGGCTATCACGTGGAATTCGGAGGTCAGTTCGAACACCTGCAGCGGGCGGCGAAAAGGCTGATGATCGTCGTTCCGCTGGCCCTGTTGCTCATCTTCGTTTTGCTGCTCGCGGCCACAGGTTCAACGCGTGCATCCTGCATTATCTTCCTGGGCCCCATCTTCGCGGCCTTCGGCGGTTTGACCGCGCTCTGCTTACGCGGGATGCCGTTTACCGTTTCCGCCGGTGTGGGTTTTGTCATTGCTTCAGGCGTATCCGTTTTGAACGGGTTGGTACTGATTCACACGATAAAGAATCGCCTGGCAAGCGGGCTCTCCGTAGCCCGGGGGATCGAGGAGGGCGCGCTTCTAAGGCTGCGGCCCATCATCATGGCCGGACTGGTAGCCGTGCTTGGTTTTCTTCCCATGGCCATCAGTACCGGGGTGGGAGCGGAAGTCCAGCGTCCCCTGGCCACCGTGGTAATCGGCGGCATCATCGCTGACAACGTGCTGACACTGCTGGTATTGCCAGCCCTGTATGCCTTGTTTGGAGGTTTACGCACATCTCAGCAGACTGTGGATGACAAAGGAGTTGCACCGGCACGGGTATGACGCTTGATATATAGGCCCATGCACTGCTCACAATGCAGCAGGACACAGCCGAGAAATTGGGTGCGGTACTCGAACTGTAATGAAGCGTACGAGGTGGTCATTATCGCCTCTTCTTTTAACTGCCAATTTGACATCCACGCTGACATCCACGGGCGTGATAACCAGACGAATCAATGGAAAATGTGGAATTTTAAAGGGTAATGTTTATAAGGGGGTGGACACCAATAGAAAGCGGTTGGAAAGATGCGTCGCGGCCACCGCGAAAAGTGGCTTCCATCTATAAGCTAACGCTATTTATCATCGGTTCGGTAATATTCGAAGGGGATGTTATGCTGTTTCAGCATGCCTGGAATCTCCCCGCGGACTGACGGGGGCAGTATGACGCGCTGGATCTCTCTGGTTAGAACGTGCGATTTTATCTTTAATTCGAGTTTGCCGAAACCGATCTCATACAAAATTGAAGGCCAGGTTTCTACGGGGCGGTTCATGAGCATTTTCCGGGTTGAAGGTTTCAGACGGCGGTAACGGTACACGGCTTGAAGTTCCATGGCTTCACGGTAATGGCTGGGATGCAGTACTTCCCGGAGGAAGTTTTTCTGGTGGACTTCCAGCGGGGAGCCTTTTTTGTAACCTGCGACCCGCCATCCTGATGCCCGGGAACCCCAACTGCGGGGCAGTATCTCCTCGGGTTTGAGGAGGACGATAACATCTCCGTACATGCTCTGTCCGAAATCGGTGCAGTATGATGCGAATATATAATCGAAGGCGCCGAACATCTGGTCTTCAAGTTCGGGCGTGAACGGATCGGTCTTCTTGCCGAGACTGTTTAGCAGTCCGGTGGAGAACAGGGCGCTGTCTTTCAGTGTCCAGTGCAGACGTCCGGGGCTCATTCGAACGACAATTCGGAAGGGGAGGGTGAAGAGGCGCCGGACAACCTCCTGTTCCTCTGGTGAAAACAGGCCTATTTTATCGCGATGGCTGGTGAGTGTTTCACGGCTGATTTCCAGTATGGTCTTACCGGTCAGCCGTTCCAGGAAGTGCAGGTAGGTTATCTCATTCCGCCTCACATACGCTTCCACCTTGCGGACAAAATCGGCCCTGGCTTTCTGCTTGGCCATGAAATTCTGCTTAGCGAAGGTGACGTCAATGCTTTCGAAACCGGGCGGGAAATCGGTGACAAGGATTCCGACACCTACTTCCATACCGTGTTTTCCGGCCAGACGGGCAAGATGACCCGCTTCCATATCGACGGTATTGTAATGGGCGGCTTGAAACCGAGCCAGCAGCAGGGGGGTTTCATAGAGCGGCGAATTCACGCTGACATGGGTTCCCGCATCACTTGATCCGGTCAGCACATTGGTGGTTTCATACCCGGGGGATGATCTGATTACGTTGGATGATCTTATCACGGAAGGGTAGTACATATCATAGATCGGGCGGGGAATGACAGCCCCTCCCGATCCGCCAAAGAAAACCTGTTTAACTGGAAAACGGGATATCAGTGTCTCAATTTGACAGACCAGACCTTCTCCGTAATAGTCCACATCTCCTGTCAGGACTCCGGCTGTTTTTCCTTCAGGGAAGCGGAATACATTGATCCCCCAGTTTTCACCAGGGAAGCCTCTCTGGCAGGCAACGGCGGTTTCATATTCCTTCCACTGCTCCCGGAATGCCGAATCGTAACCGATCACGATGGCGTCCAGGGAAGAAAAAAGGGAAGGATGCTTCTGAGCGAATAACAGGAGCTGGGTGTAACTATTTTTCAGGCTTTTCGGATCGATAAATTCAAAAATGGAGAACTGCTTTTTTTTGATCCGTCTGTATCGATTTATGATCAGTCCGAAATGAAGCAGGTAGGCTTTGCTGTCAAAACCTGAGAGGACGAGGATTTTTTTCCCATCGGATTTAGTTGCCAGAGTGATATTTTTCCCATACGAGGAAATCGGCAGATTGTATCTGACCAGAGAGACCAGGTCAGTCATTCCAGCCAGCACTTCACTGAGATCTGTATTTGTCAGAATCACCCGGTCTGCCGGATTCAGGATATTGATAAGGACTTCCAGCGGACCGAGACGATCTTCTGTGTAGTGATCGATTCCAGGCCAGTTGACTTCGACGACAGTGGAACTGGTATTGTCTATCTCTCTGGTGAAAGGCGGAGATTTTTCGAGCGAACGTTCGATTTTTAAAAGAGGTAAATTCTCTTCCAGAGGGCGATCATCGAGACGGAGAAAATTGGCCGAGCGTTGCATGGCTTTCCAGAGAGTATCCTCCTGACCGGCAAGCTCAGTGGCCGATAGTACCTGGAGAAGATGACTGCTGAATTCATTAAAAAGTTCGTGCAGGGTCGATCCGGACAGCCTGTCTGGTGAACTGACGGTTCCAAGCCATTTTGCAAGAGTCGGGTTCTTGAATTCCTGGAGTGAAATCTCGAATGATCTAATCAGGGTCTCTGAGAAATGCTTCAGGATCAGGGGGCGCGAAATACCACTCTCAGCATTTGATGGTATTCCCGTGAAAGATGAATGTACACCCGCGGCATTTGATGGTTCAGCGGCCGGAGCGCCAGGCGCTGAAACAATAACGAAAGACAGGAAGAACCAGAGAAACATCGGCGCAAGAATGTGATGCAGTTTATTGAGTACCTTTTTCATCTTCCCGTCACTTATTCCTCACTCCGTAATTCACCGAACAACTCACCTCGACCTTGTATGATTATACCCGACAGGGTTGGGTATCCGTCCAGCGAAGATGGGTTTAAATCCGGTGCAGCTGGATCAATACCTGGTGCGGCCCAGTCGGGCAAAAATCGGGTGGCGCATCCTCAAAGATCTTCCGCATGCTCCCAGCAGCATGTTGTGTATTGAATGGGGTTCCCCATATTTCTTCTGATCCAGGCACACCATGGCCAGATTGCCGATCACGGTGGAGGTTTCAGAATGATCAGCACCGCCGGACATTTCATTGAGGGATATTGCCTCCCGATACATCTGCTCGGCTTTATCAAGTCTCTCGGTTAATTTATAAAAGAGGGCCAGGTTGTTTAGCGCAGTAATTACTCGTGGATGATCAGCATCATACAGGTCTTTCGTTATTTTTAGCGCTACTTCACCCAGCGCGGCAGCCTGGGAATAGTCCCCGCTTTTATAATGTCTGTCAATTTTTTTATTGAGCTCCTTTAACGATTTTTTATCAAAGGGGATGCTGCTTGCCACATGGTCGAAGGATCGCCCACTGGCCGGTTGGTCCGTGTTGACAGTTGCATCGTCCTGCTGGCCATAGGCCGCTTTCAGGCACATTACCAGGACTAACAGAAACCCCAGTATCAGTAAGCGCTTAGTAAGCCCCATACCAGATCACCATCCTGAACTCGATTGTATCATTTGCAGACATTGCCGTGGTACGGTATGATTTCTTAAGAATAGAGCTAAAGAGAGGTACGATTATGAAAACTGAATTAGATATAATAGATGAAGTTCCTGATTTATACCGTATTATCCGACTGATTCCCTTCCGGCACACGAAAAACGTTGCTTTTGATATCGTACCAATGAACCTGCTGCCCCGAATCAGTGCCATCGATAGAGTTATTCATAAGAGTGACGCTATTTCACCCGGCCTGATCGGTGATGTGGAACGGCCCTGGTATATGCATCCTTATCAGGATGACAACCTCATTGTCCTTCATGGCATTCGATATGTCGATGTTTATAATCGAAAACATGGGAATGTTGAGAGTTTCATCGTACTACCTGACCGGATTGAAAAAGATGGAGAAATCCTTTTTGACGGACCGGCAATGCTTACCTGGCCGAGGGCTGTTTTTCATCGCATTCGCAGTGGGGAAGAAGGTTCGGCATCCTTGAATTTTGCTGTTCATCATGAGGGATTTGATATCAGGACAAATTTCAATATTTATGATCTCAATACGGGTAACGGTATTTTTAAACTGATCCGCGAAGGTTATAAAGATCAATTATGATCGGCTTTGCTTCAAATCCAGTCGCATAGGATGGCTGAGGAATTGAGGCATCTCACGCTTCTGTTTTGAAAACTTGCTTGTACCACCCTCTGATTAGGTATGCGTGGAAAGTTAAAGATGATTCGAACTCGCGCACTTACCTGGTTCTGTAACCTATTTGTAACCTTGCTGTAACTTGAAATGGCACCGGGGTCTGGTATCATTAGATACAGGAAGACGTCTTTCAAAAAAATCATTTGGAAGTTATTATGGATCGTTTACACATGTCTCTGATGTCGCTATTTTGTGAGAAGTTTGGCCAGATGCTGCACTCGGGTATTCCCATTCAGGTCAGCCTGGAAGCTTTACGGGAGGGCCGGTCGGGCCTGCCTCCAATCTGACACTTTGCCAGGTCATAGCCGGTTATCCAGGCCTCAGGGTAAGCCGCTCTGAGCGGTATTGTGTGGCCCCCGCGCCCCATCCCTAGTTCCAGAATCCGTGCGCCGGGAGGCAGTCTCAAATCTCTGAGGCTGTCGACTATTTTCCTCTGCGTGCTGTCAAGCTCCATTATTGTGTATCCATGGAATGTTCTTTGAACTCCTACAAAAATCCATCTATCCTTGGCGGAGCCCGTCTACCGGGACCAGGATCATTCCGTCATCATCGATTCTGCCTCCGGCAGGCAAGGTGAATTCCTTATCCATACTCCTGAAATATTCAAGATCGTAGGGCAGTAGTCTGACCATAATCCGGCCGCCGTCATCGACCTTCACTATCTCGGATGTCAGATCGTAATCCACCTCTCCCAGCGGGGTTCGGATAATGTAACGGGGAATCTCACGCCCACTGCCGTACTTGCGCACGAAGCTCGCGATACGGGTGACCCGGCTAAGATCGAGCGGATGCCTGTGCCCCCAGAAAATCTGGATCGGCAGCCCGGCTACGTAACAGTGATGGAACTCAAGCCCCAGTTCCCGGCATCGGTAGGCTATCCGGTTCATCTCCCCGGGGGTGTCGTTGATGTGCGCCAGCAGCGGCGTGTTGTTGTAGACTGTCACCCCGCGGCGCAGGAAGGCGTTGACCAGCCGCTGATGAGCGCCGGTAAACTCGCTTGAATGCATAAACCGGGCCTCGATTTCCAACCGTTTCGACCCGGTGACATCGAGATGATTGAAGGAGACTATTTTCTTTACCGCGGTCGGGGTATATTCATGCGGCTGGTAGGTGAACTTGAGGCTCCGCAGCCGGATGCTCTGCACGTGGCGCATGGAGTTCAAGCGTTGTATGATCCGCCCGACGCGGTACAGGTTCCGAATGATGCCCCGCCGCGAGAAGAGCACCACGTCAGTGATCCTGCGGTCATGTTTGATGTATTTCAAGGTGGCGCCCATCTCATGGTCCGGCGCCAGGCAGTCAAGCTCAACCCTGGTCAGGTGGACCCGTGATATAGACGGCGATCCCGTGCCGACCACCGACCGTGAGACACGCTGGTCCTTGAGCGCGAAATGCTGCAGGAATTCAAGGTCATCCCGCTGCGCCCGCTCGCTGGCGACGATGTGCGGCAGCACATCCGCCACGCGCGGAACCGGCCGGCGGCCGAATTCCCGGCCCTTGAGGAGCCGGTCGTCACCCACGTCAACCATGAACCTGGCGTCCAGGGTGCCGCCGGAGTTAGGACGTACCAATTCCGACAACTGCAGGATCGGGGTAAACGAGGCGAAATACTCGTAGGTATAGGGCGTACGGATCCACAAGTACCGGGGATCCTCCTCGTCCCGCTCCACCGCCCAGCCGCTGGTGTTCCAGTCGATCTTACCGATTGAGGTGGCGGTGCACATCTTGGGGATGGCCCGATCCGAAAGATAGGCGCGCATCCGCCGGGCGGTTTCGAAACCGCTAGCGATGGTGGTGCCGTACACCCGGTTGCCCTGAAGGGGGCTGCACGGCATAAAGATGTAGTGATTCTCCGCCCCGGCGGCGCGCAGGCGGCTGAACAGGGATGCCAGAATATCTCCGTCGTCGTTGCAACCGCCGATAAAGGGCGTCTGCACGTACACGGGAATACCGTTTCCGGTGAGCCGATTGATGATATCCAGGCTGTAAACAGATACCTCGTCGGGATGGATGAAGTGGGTGGCGATTTCGATCCGCTTATTTTTATAACGCAGCTCGTAGTTCTTTTGCTGCAGGTAGTGGAACCAGAAAGAGTCGTCGCGGTAGAACAGGTCGGGATAGTACGAGATCGAACGGGTGGCAATCCTGAGCACCCTGATGTGGGGGATTCTGGCCAACCCGTCGATGGCGTAACGCAGCGTGGCGCTGTTCATGAACGGATCGCCGCCGGTCAGGACAACCTCCTTGACATGCTCTGCCTGGCGCAGGTATCCGAGCGCCTCCTTGACCGCCGCCTGGGTGGGTGGACGCTGATTGCGGCACTCCTTGTGCTTGCGGAAACAGAAGCGGCAGTATACCGGGCACCACATGTTCAGGATGAAGATGACCCGGTTGCGGTACATCTGCTCCAGCACACCCCGGTGGAACTGCCCTACCCAGGTGTGCACCAGGCCCTCGTGGTTAAGCTCATCAATGAACGGCATGTACTGGGCCGCCACCGCCGGAGAAAGGTGCATCTGCCTGAGCGTGTGCAGGGAAAAGCGCACCGGGTAGGTGTCCAGTACCAGCTGCATGGCCGGCCGTTCTCCGGCCGGAACGCTGATGTTGCAGAGCCGCTCCAGCTGGCGCACGGTCTTCACCGTAACGAACTTGTTGCCCGGTATCACCACTTCCAGCACAGCCAGGAGCAGGTTGTAAGGGACAACGACCTTACCTATCTTTACCGTCAGGGCCCGTCCGCAGCCTGCGGTTTGCAGCTGCTTCAAAAGCTCGCCGAAAAATCCCCGCGGGTCACGGGGAAACCCGGCGGTATCCAGTAGACGGGATAAGCGGGAGATACCATCTCCCGTCCCGATTACGGCGTATGTTTTACGGTCGATGATGGGCTCCACCCCATGGTTCTCGAGTAACTCGATCACCTGGTCAATCAAAGCCGTCAGGGACACCTGCCTGGTAATCCCCGACCGATCGAACTGAACGTCAAACGTGATGTCTGGAAGCTTCACGCCCATCTCCTTTCACCTAACGGATTTTCATAGGTGCCTTTCAGGTTACCATGCATTTTTCTGCTGAAAGCGAGACCGCCATCACGTACCGGTCCTCACCGGGCCCGTACTGGTCGGAAACCGTCTTGTTAACATAAAACCCCTCGCTGCGGTATAACCCGCAGGCAGACTGGTTGACCGGGTCGACCGTCAGAGTTGCAAGAGCAATATCCTGCCCGCGAAGTTCGTCAAGCAAAAGTCTGAGCGAACGGCGGCCCAGACCTCGTCCGCGGTAATGGCTGTCAATGGCAAAGCTGGCCAGGTAGACGCTTGCGGGATTAGTCCATTCCTTCATGAGCAGAGCGTGCCCGACGACGTTACCATCGAATTCGAACAGGTACGCGGCGCCGTGGCGGCAGAGCGGCTCAACCGCCCAGATAGTGAAGCTCTTATCACCGAAGGCCTGCTGCTCACTCGCCAGGAGGTCGGCAACGTCACCGGTACCCGGAACCGCCTGACGAAGAGTTAAAACGGCATCCGGATTTTCCTCGCCCGCCGGCGCCGGGTGGGAAGAGTAATCATCGTCCCGAGTATCAACATGCGCGATGTTTTTCACTGTGTATCATCCGTTCAGAGAGGTTTGCCTGCACCAGACGTTCATGGACTCCCAGCCATTGGGCATACGGCAGTTGTTTACCAGCCGGCCGTCATATATATAACCCAGCTTGCTGAAGACGCAGTTCATACCCACCTCGTCAGCCCGGGCGATAGTGTACAGGTCGGTAATGTTGTAGAGTTCCTGCAGGTCGTTCTCCAACATCCACAGCAGGTACGCCATGAGCCCCTGACCCCTGGCCGAGGGTCTGGTGGCGCAGTCGGTCATTTCGGCGTTCTTATTGCAATGGTCGATCTCCGCGGATGCCGCCGCGACCATTGCCCCGTCGTTATTGTGGATGAAACGGAAATGGCTTATTTTTTTCTCGATGCGGTTCCGGATGTACTCCTCTGTCAGCGGGCTGGGATAATCCGGGAAGATCTCCAGCAGCAGCGCGGCGATTTCGCCGGCGTCACCGGCCACGGCGCGGCAGCAGGTGTACTCGACGGTATTTAGTTCGGGAGTGGCCGGTGCCTTTGCGCTGGCGATTTTAGTGATTATCATATGCTCTTCTTCACGCTGGTCGCGGCCGCGTTCTAAATCGGTGTACAGGGCCCAGAGCCAGGCATCGGTCCCATCGGCGAAGAAGCCCCTGATGATCGCTTCGCGCTCGAAACCATGCCGGCGCCACCCGTCACCTGGCCGGGCGTATACCGTAACCTTGGTAATATCCGGCGGGAGATCGACCGGCCGGCCAGCCTCCCTGCCGGTCAGGCATCGCACGTAATCCGCCGGCGCGATAGTGTAGAGCTTCAGACGCCGATTATAAATATCAAACACCGCCGAACCGTTTTCTCCACCGCTAGCCGGAAAATCACAGGCGTAAACGGCCTTCACTTCCGGGTTGTCGGTTACGGGGATCACCTTCATGAATGAGGCAAGATTAGTCATTGTTCTCCCTTCCTGGATACAAGCAATGGGAATCACCATTTGGACAGCAACTGCGCTTACGGGCGGATCATTCCTCGTCCCGGCGGACAATACGATCGGTGTCTTCGGGCACGAGTGACGTGGTTTTGTCCCAATCCCACAGGAGCTTTTCGATCCCCGTAGCCTCGATCTCCTCGGCGTCGTCCAGTTTGAGCTGAAGATCGCAATCCGTACAGTTCCGGTCGCAGAAGATCGGCTCGTAGGAGTCGGGTTCCCGATAGGTGGTGATGACCCCCTCGTAATTGCGCAATACCACCCGGTTGGTGGACCAGGAGATGATGTAGTTGGGCATGATGGGGATCTTGCCGCCGCCCTCGGGAGCATCCACCACATACGTGGGGACCGCGAAACCGCTGGTGTGCCCGATGAGGCCCTCGATGATATCCAGGCCTTTACCCACCGGAGTGCGAAAGTGGGTCAGCCCTTCCGCCAGGTCGCATTGGTACATGTAATACGGCCGCACCCGGTTCTGTACCAGCTTGTGAACCAGCTTCTTGATGATGCGGGGACAGTCGTTTATCCCGGCCAGCAAGACCGACTGGTTGCCCAGCGGGAGACCGGCATCGGCCAGTTTGCGCAAAGCTTCCCGGGACGAGCGGGTCAGCTCCCGCGGATGGTTGAACTGGGTATTGATCCACAGCGGGTGATGCTTCTTGAGCACGGCCACCAGATCGTCCGTGACACGGTACGGGAGGACCACGGGCATGCGGGTGCCGATACGTATCACTTCCACGTGGTCGATGGAATGCAACTCGGTTAAAATCCAGTCCAGGTAATCGTCGGTAAGCATGAGCGGATCGCCACCGGACAGCAGAACATCCCGGATCACCGGCGTCTTTCGTATGTACTCGATTCCCTGCATGATCACCTCACGGTCGGGTATGAAATCAACGTCACCGACTTTCCGCTTGCGGGTGCAGTGCCGGCAGTACATGGAGCAGATGTTGCTGATCAGAAACAGCACCCGGTCGGGATACCGGTGAGTAATGCCCGGTACGGGGCTGTCCGCGTCCTCCGCCAGCGGGTCTTTCATGTCGCTGTGCTCGATGACCAGTTCGTGATGGTTTGGAATAGCCTGCTTGAAGATCGGATCGTTGCGAAAATCATCCCGGTCGATCAGCGAGAGGTAGTACGGCGTTACCGCCAGGGGAAATTTCTTGATTGTTTGTTCGAGCAAGGCCCGCTCCTTGGCCTTGAAGGTGATCTTCAGGAGCCGTTCCACCGACGATACCTTTTGGATGGTATGCTTCAACTGCCAGCGCCAATTCCGCCAGTGGGATACGCTGACATCTGATTGAATCCGCTCGGCGATTTTCCGAGCCTGCGATGAAGTCATGATAAAAACCCTTTCCAGGAATGCGTTCTATATTTGAAAAACAATGTTTAAATATGAATTATCAAAATTTCCTTTTAAAATAAGCTTATAAGTGATAAAACGTTGTTTAAAACGGTAGATTTATAAAAAACCAGAATATACCTTGTAAGCTAGTTATAAGTAGTACATTTGCAATTAATTATTTTTGCTTAAAATAAACGTTTGCTTATTAAGGATAAGATTCTTAATTAATAAGCTTTTTGTTGGAATAGATAGTATATTTTATTTTTAAAATTATGTCAAATCCAGTCGCTTAGGGCCTCATTTCCTCATCCACCCTGCGTAGAGGACTTTTGTTTTGTCAGATTCATATAGTTGAATCAATAGTTGACTATTTTGTCTTTTATTCGAACCACAATGTGCTTGAGGAGAAACCGTATCGGCTTACCTGAGCGCTTGATGCTATGGAAGTAACGGCACCGGACGCAGGGCATATCGTTCCGTTCGGGATTTTTCCCCATGAGCATCTGCCTGGCGTAAGTGAATCGATTGCCTTTCAACGTTTCCGTCAAACCCTGTTCGAAGACGTTGCCGAAATCCCCCCACCAGTTGTCACAACAGCCCAGGAGTTTACCATTCCAGTTGATGGTCGGTTCGAACCAGAGCTGCAGGCAGGGAAGGATGTGCTCGACGCCATACCGCTCTTTGAAGGCTTCCCGGGAGGAGGCATCAAACCCTAACTCTTTTTTTACGAGTTCTTTATTCCTGACCGGTGAGAACGTCGAATCCCAGTTCAGTTTCAGTTTGAAATGCATGCCCAGGTCCCGGGCCATTTCTCGTGCCGCCGGAATCTCATGCTCGTTGTGACCGAAAACGATGAACTGCCAACGAAGCTTCGGGAATTCAGACCGATACTTTTTTTTGTAGTCGTTGATCTTCTTTATGTTATCGAGGGCCCGATGGAAATGACCATTAATCCGGTACAGCGAATATGTTTCCTGACTGGCGCCGTCCAGTGAAACGGAAAGAAACCTGAACCGGTATTTGACCAGACACTCGAGCATTTCATCCTCCGCCGAGTTGAGGTTCACACCGTTGCCCGCCCGCAGGCCCACCTTCTTTTCGCAGGCATAGCGCACGATCGGTGCCAGCTCCGGATTAAGGAATATTTCACCCCAGTTAGAAAGTTCTATGGTTCTAATCCATGGGTTGCCATCAACAATTGTCTTGAAGTTGTCGAAGCCCAGCAAACCGGATCCTACCGTACTGGCGGTACTCTCTTCTTGTCCGGTGGGACACAACTGGCACTTCAACTGGCAGACATTCGATGCGTCCAACCATATCTTGTCCCCGAAAACTCCGTGCCGGACATAATTCAAAGGGTACCTGAATAAACTTGAAACATTCATATTCTGTCAACTTTCACAAACAGCGGCGATGAAATATATCTTCCTGTTTATGGTAGAACAATTATACCCGATGATCTGATATCTATTCATGATCGCTCAGGTATCAAATCTAGAAGGTGTTCTATTTCTTCGAATTTTCGTACTCTTCTGAATATTAATATCCTTTGAGTACCCCAATAGCTTTGCAAAAGTATTGACATTTAATGGAAAATGGCTAGAATTACTGTCTTCTCATGTTCCATCCTATGAAGCCACTGCAGATCATGGTGTACTACTGTGTAGAGTACCACCCTCCTTACTCTGTAACCTAATTGTAACCTTGTTGTAACTTGAAACAGCACCGGAATCTGTTATCCTTAGGTACAGGAAGACGTCTTTCGAAAAACTCATTTGGAGGTTATTATGGATCGCTTACACATGTCTCTGATGTCACTATTTTGTGAGAAGTTTGGCCAGATGCTGCACTCGGGCATTCCCATTCAGGTCAGCCTGGAGGCTTTACGGGAGGATTTTTCCCCGCCGCGCGGTGCAGTCCTGGTCACCGAGGCTATTGGAAAGATGCTGGAGAACATCCAGCAGGGCAAGAGTCTGACGGATGAGAACGATGCATTTTTCTCTTCTCCTTTTGTTCAGCTGATGTTCCGGGCTGGCGAGCAGGACGGCACCCTCGATTACTGCCTGCTGCGCATTGCCAAGGTGATGGATAAGGAGTTGTTGTTCAACCAGCCCGGCCAGGTGATCTGAGCGCATGAGTGATTACTTCCTGTACACCCATGGAGGTCGTCAGGAGCTGTCCCGTAAGGAGGTTGAATCCTTGCGGGGCAGTTGCCGCGACTTTTCTCTCTGGCTTGACCTGGAAACCCGCCTGGTCCGGGAGGAGAAGCTGGGCGAGATCAGCCTATTCCGCAAGCGTGTTCTGGGAAAGCTGCTCTGCTTCTTAATCACCCACGCCGGGCGGCGCTACACTGCGGGTGAGCTGTTTGAGGCGGTCTGGCTGGCGGATTACGACACCTTTATCGATTTCCGCACCGTCAAGACGAACATCTCCCGGCTGCGCAGCCTGATCGAACCTGCTGCGCCTGAGTGGAGATACATTCTTAAAACGGACCCCACTTTCCTGGGACGGGGAGGCGAGTATTATTTCAACTCCCAGAGCAGTTATTGCCTGGTCCAGCCCAAATGGCTCATTGGCTTGGTGTGAGGGCGGTTTTTAAATAGTAGAGCGTGACTCGGTCGCCATTGGCGGCTGTCAGTGTTTTGCCGTCGTCAGCCTCACCGCTTCCGGGAGGAGTGCTGCCGGTGTTACCAGCGGCTTCGCCTATAACAATATTGCTCTGGATTCCGTGCTCCGAACGGATACGGGCTGAAGCGGATTGGCCTGTTTCAAGCCGAAATACCGAACCGTCGTCTTTGCGTAGGAATGAATTCTTGGCTGGGTCAGTCATGCTCCTGCTCCGTCCTTACTCTGCAATCACCAGCATCTCAAAGTCCTTCACCGTCAACGAATGTTCGCGAGAGAACTCACCGAGGCGGGCGCCACGGATTGTGATTTTCTTGAACCCCAGGGTTGTGAGCAGCCAGGTGATTTCCGCCGGCATATAATAACGTTCGTTGGTAAGCAGTGTTTTCTCGTTTCCGTCGTCGTCCACCGCAGTCAATTCGCTCGTTTCACGAAACGTCATGAGATCGAATTGCAGGTTTTTAATAAACGCATTACCCTCTTTGTTTCCGCTGTTGAGGAACTCTTGAACGGCGTTAAACAGAGGGAATAAACCGTTGAGCGTGGTGAAGATCAGCTTACCGCCTTCAACCAGCGCCTTTTTTGCATTACGAAGAATTTCAAAGTTCATTTCGTCGGTTTCCATTAACGAGAATCCGCCTTCGCAGAGCATGATAACGAGGTCGAACTCGCTATCAAACGGTAAATTACGCGCGTCGGCTATCTTGAAGTCGATAGTGTACCCCTCGGCTTCGGCTTTCACTTTCGCGTGCGCTATCTGCGATGCGGAAAGATCCACGCCCACTATACTGGTATATCCTCGCCGGGTTAATTCAATTGCATGGCGGCCGGTTCCACAGCCGATATCGAGAATGCGTATGTTCCTGGTATGTGCAGCCTCCTGCTCGATGAAATCACACTCACCTGCGGTACCTTGAGTGAAGCACTCCCGGTCGTATTGCTTCCCGTAGTTTTCAAAAAGCTCTTCGTACCATTGTTTCGGTGTACTGCTCATTGTTATCTCCTCTGTTCTCCGGTTTGATGAACGAGTTTTCAAACGGTGTTATCGCACTCAAACCTTTTTAAAATAGGTTGACAGGGCTGCACCGGTTATGCAGAGCACGATTCCGATGATTTGTACAGGCGCCAACCGTGACCTACCCCAATCATTGTACCAAATTCAAAGTTAGTGCTGCCGGTTCCAGAATCATAGGTCCATATACTCCTGGTGCTGGTGGACGATTATCGAAACTTTTGGACTGCGCCGCCAGAGGAAGTCGTGAGCGGATTACGTGGAATTATGCAGTTATTTTCGAGCTGCTTTCGGTGAGACACTGATCAAGTAGCCCCGGTAGTGGCCGGAAAACCAGGAGACCGGATATTCCACAGATCCTACCAACGGATCGCCAATGACCGCTGTTTCCGGAGTAAGCTGGAACAGCACGACGTAGTGGCTTACCAGTCCGCTCCAGTATAGAGCGACAATACAGGGTAACCTTTCTCGTGCGATCTCAGCAAAAGGAGTGCGGTGAACAGAAGATTGTAAGGCATCGTGTGTCAGACTCTCTATTCCCGAAGCCAGCATGTCAGGTTCGGTTCCGAGAAGCGGAACCGTCCAGGTGGCAATCACAGCTTCACCTTCAGAGAATTCGTACCCATGATGTTTCATAACCGTGCTGATACTGGCAGCGCCACAACTGTAACTGGCTTGCTGAAGGCACACTCCATCTACGAAGCTTGGCTCACTATCCCTCCAGGAAACTCTCATAAACGGCCGGAGGAGAAAAGGAAAAGATGCCAGGAAGAGACCAAGACTAAAAATAATTGCGAAGAGCCGCCTTTCGCGAGAACTCTTTACTACCTGGCTTCTCATCCCGGCAAGCAGTGATATGACCGATAGTAACAAGATATATTCGACCTTCCAGATCACTAAATAACCTGGAAAAAAACCTGGTCTCAGCTGGTGAAGTAAAAAACTCAGTATGATGAAAAAACCAATAGATATTAGGAAATAGCGCACTAATCTATTCCGGGTGCTCAGGCGCCCAATCTTGATGAACAGCATTAATTCAACGATAACGGCACATAAAATCAGCGAATCTAGAATCATCGAATATCTACCTGCCCAAAATTTATGCTTGATTCAATAATTAGAGTTAAACATCAGGCAGTATATCAAAACAAGCTAATGCAGTTAACAACGATAATACCTTTTGCGTTCAGGACTCCCAGAGTGACCATGGCACACCCAACAATGAAATACATTACAAATGTTTATTATCCGCGAGAAGGAAGACTGCGTAACCTCAACCGTGATCAATCAACCGACTTCAGTCGGTGATGGTTGAAGCAACGGAAGACTGATACTGGAGGACGTTCTTTCCCCGAGGCGGGAATTATGGTTGAAGCAACGGAAGACTGATACTGAACGTCGTTCCTTCTCCGGAGCGTGAGTCTACGTTTATAGAACCATTATGTTCCTGGATGATTTTATACGTTACCGGCAGCCCTAACCCGGTTCCTTTTGATCCCTTCGTACTAAAAAACTTCGTAAAAAGATTCTTCAAGATCTGTTCATCCATACCAATTCCATTATCATTAACACTTATTATGAAATGGTCGTCTGAATCGAGCCGTGATTCCAGAGTGACCACACCTTCATTGTCCAGTTCGGTACAAGCATCAATGGCATTCCTGACAAGGTTGACCAGGCATCGGTAAAGACCTTTCGGATCAATCATGGCTTTGTTCAGATTCTTATCCATTTTGGTTTCAATTCTTACCCCGGCCTTCTCCGCCTGGACCAGGAACAAATCTTTGACCTCTTCTATTGTTTGGTTAGGATCTACTTCGGCGTACTCGGGTTTACGATCTTTCACATAATGAAGCATGTCAAAAACCATCGTTGAAATACGTTTGATATTCTTTTCAACCATATTCCAACCACGATTTATCTTTGCTTCATCGTTCTTTTCCAAGCCCCGCTTAACTATGTACTGCCCGCCTTCCAATCCGTTTAATATGTTCTTGACGCAATGGGCCAATCCTGCGACTGTCTGACCAATAGTCGCTAATTTTGCTGATTTCAAATTTTCTTCTATCAAATCCGCCCTGTCTATAGCTACTCCTGGCTGGCTGGCCATGGCCTCACAAATTTTTGAGTCATAAAAATCAAAGTCTTTATTATTACGTTTATTAACAACCTCGAGGGCTCCAATTATTTTATTTCCCGCTTTCATCGGAACACATAAAATGTTACGTGTCTTGAATTCGGATTCATCATCAATCCTGCTGCAAAACCGGGGATCATTTTGAGCGTCATTAACAATAACGGGGATACATTGGGCTATCACATTCCCGGCTATACCCTCACCATATTTAAGGCGTATCTTTTTGAGAATATCTGATTTTTCTCCGGTTACAACACAGAATAATAACTCCTTCTTGTCTTCACTTAAAATAATAATGGACGCACCTTCAGCGTCCAATAGGTCTCTTACTACCTTTATTATGGTATTCAACAATTCATCCCGTACAATTACGGAACCAATAAGCTTGCAGATCTCTATTAAAGAAAGAAGCTCTTTTTCCCGTAAACTTAATATCTGGGATTTTCCATCCCCGTCAGGTCTAACATCATGTGTTAATGAGGGCATCATCTCAAAACCCTTTCAATTATCAAACTAGTACAATGTCCGGCCGGCGTCTCTGACGCTATTCTCATGATACTCTCTGTCCACGGCCAGCGGCAAGAACAACAGGAATCAAACATGAAGAACAGGTCTTTTCAGTCGCAATGAGGCCGGAATAAGAAAAGGCTTTTGTTAATGCAATGTGACTCGTAAAGAACTCTTTTCTTGAGAACATCCTCATTCATTGAAAAAAGTTTCCAACAATTTGGCGTTTGCCGACACCTATGGATTGAAGCTTGAAAAAAATACTAAATGAATCAAATTTCTGGAACGGAGGTCGATACTCGATGCACCCTATCGTACTCGGTGCCGTTCTCGTAGGTGCGGCAGGATTTTTTATGGGAGATATTGTGGATCACTCCATGATCGGAGCTTTGATGGGTGCGGCCATCGGTGGTCTGGTTCCGGCCGCTATGATCCTCTGTATCCCCCTGGTGGTTCTCTATATCATGTGGTTCTACGGCAAGTACCGCCAGAGGTCTCTCGAAGTGGTAGAGCTGCCGGAGATGACAACGCACTTCCGCTCCCGTATCTACAATGGCGGGGGACGGCTGCTCCGGGACTGATAAGAGTCTGACAGAGAAATGTCAAATGTTGAGACCTGCAGGGTAACAAAGCTGGTCAGTCCCACCCTCAAGCAAGAAGATTTGAAAGTAAGATTTGAATATCAGAGAAATGTCAAATGTTGAGACCTGACCCCTAGTAAACCCTCTGCTATCGCAGGTATGCGCCGTCCTGCCCTATCTTGCCTGGCCCGTTCAATACGTATATACCGGCCGAGGCGCCCTTTACGTGGAAGCTGATGGTACCGTCGGTAACGGTGATTTCATTGCCGGTGACCGCGTCGCGGTACACACCGTTAAACACGCCGCCTACCGTGATCCCCTGGCCGGAACCGGCAGACAGGCCGACCACGGCATAACTCTCGCCGTGATTATGGTTCCTGACAAAGCTCATGCCCGCGCCCCATTCGTTCACGTGGCTCATGGGCGCCTTCTGCAGGGCGGGGACGGAGCGTCTGATCAGATTCAGCCTGGCGATATGCTTGAAAAGCGGGTGATTCATGGTGGCGCCGATAGTGTCCTCTTCGAGGTGATCTCCGAAATATGCCCGCCCGGTGGTGTCAAGGGTGTCGTCATTGCCGCAGATATCCTGCGGCGCTCCGCGCATGAACGCGATCTCTTCCCCGTAATAAAGGCAGGGTATACCGCGGATGGTCCAGATCATGTTATAGGCTGTTGCCGCCTGGCGATTGTTTCCCTTGAAGCGGTATTTGAAATCATTGTCCGGCCCCACATCATGATTCTGCAGGAAGGTCACCAGCTGGGTGACATCGCCATAAATCCAATCCATCCCGAGAACGCCGCCGATACCGCCGTAGTGACCGTGGCTCAGATTGTCGCGGAAGGTTGAAAACAGCGAGAAATCGAGCACGGAAAAGCCTGAATCGGGACCTGACCGGGGGTTGCTCCGGTCATTTCCCAGCCGCGTATACCACCAGGGCCTGATATCGGAAGGCCCGTTATCCCCGCCGAGATCCCCCCAGCCATGTCCTTTAACCAGGTTTTCTCCGAACACGAACAGCCCCGGCTTGTGTGCTTTCCAGGTATTGACGTACGAGAGCAGGTCGCCGCGTTCTACATGTTTTACCGTGTCGACCCGTATGGCGTCGACCCCCATGTCGAGATACGTCTTGATCGCGCCGTTGATATAATCACGGACATTCTGGCGCCCGGTGGCCAGATCGATACAGTCGCCGGCCAGATGCTTGGTCTGAAGCGGCCAGGGGCTCTCCCAGTCTCCCCCGGAGATGAAGCCGTTCTGGTGGTACCACTCCGGGGCGAGGGTGCCGGCATCGGTACCGAAGAACCGGTTGGGGCTTATGTTAACGGTGGGGACCGTGATCCCTGTGGTCGGGTCCAGCAGGGGGACCTCTCCGTCGGGATCGGAGCTGTTCCGTTCTCTGAACCAGTCGGGTGCCGCCGGGTTATCGTTGTCCATGCGGTACGGATGCTGGTAATTGCCCAGGTTGCCGGTGTAGGGCGGCGTCAGGTTCATGCCGGGCTCGCGGAAATACTTGACCGGCAGCCTGTCGATCCAGACCTGGCCGCGGATACCGTAGTTTGAGGAGTGGTTCACCACCACATCCTGGATGACCTTGATTCCCTTGGCGTGACAGGCGTCGATGAGGTCCTGGTAGGAAGCGCCGGGTGATTCCAGGCGCGAGTCGATACGGGTCCAGTCATAGGCGTGGTAGCCATGATAGTCGAGCCCGCTTCGGTTCTCCACCGGCGGGGTGATCCAGATGGCGGTGAAGCCGAGGGCTTTAAGATAATCAAGCTTTTCTATGAGCCCCTTGAAGTCGCCGCGCCAGTGCGGGTCGCCCGGTTTGATGCGGTCACGGCAGTAGAAATTGTTGTCCGGGTCGCCGTCGTAGAACCTGGCGGTGAGCAGAAAATAGATGCTTTCTTCGCGGAAATCCTTTCCCGAGGGAGGCTGTGGCGGCTGCGGCGGTGGTGGCGGAGACGGCGGTTGCGGATCATCGGAATCGGGATCCCTGTCTAAGGTGAAGCCGCCGGTTTCGGGGTTGAAGGTAAACTCATGAACACCGGCCATGGTTATCTTCGCCTTGATATTATCATCCCCGGGATAGGCCGTCCCCTGCTGCGGCAGGGCCGGGTCCGCGGTGCCGGTTCCCCAGTTTTTCAGCCAGCCGCCATTGGCAGTGAATTTGTACTCGATGACGCCGGGATTAAGAGATATGTTCGTTTTCCAGAGGCCGTCGGTCAAGGTCATCTGGGCGGCGGTTGAATCCGGGTTCCAGCCGTTGAAGCTGCCGGCTATATTTACCTGTTGAATTATCCGGCCGTCGAACAGCAGGTAATCCGAGCGCACGTGCCCGGTGTGCCGCTTGAATAGTTCCCGTACCAGGCGGGGGTCATCGATAACGGCGCTGTACTCCGGATTGCCCACATCCCGCAGCACGATCCGGTCTTCAGAGCAAAAGAGCTCCACCTGCAGCCGCCCTGGATTGTTAAGAACCCGTTCGATGAAATCCTGGATCCTGAGCTTTGCCTGCCGGTCGTGGCTCTGGGATCCCTGAAACAGGAATACCTCCCTGATATCGGTGACCAGCTCGGAGCCGAGAGGTTTTGCACTGAAATGCGAGGCCACTATACTTTCCAGCTGCCGGTAGGTTTTGATAGTGCCCAGAAGCATGTTCTGCTTAATTTTCAGCCTGGTTCCCGGGTCCTGTATCTGCGATACCAGTTTCAGCGCCTCTGTCTTTTCCCGGGGAGAGTCAAAAGCGGCGACGGAGGAGGCCAGTGAGACGAGAAGCACCACGGTCAGCAGGCAGGAAATATAATCGATGCGTTTATGCATGAATTTCATCAGCTCCTTTGGTAAGATGGCTCAACAAACAATGCCAGCTATGTAGTAACACTTAAAGCGAATCATTATAGGCTATCGAAAGACAATTAGCAATATCGGCTATCATTTATGTAAAGCCGGACATTGTCAAAACGTAACGAATCCGGATTAAGCGGAGCCATGACAGATTTCGTTTTTCATACTGGTGGTTTGCTATGTTTTTCTTCATCAATTGTACAAAGCAATAGTGCAAAGTTGCGGGGCGCGTGTCAAATTTAAACGAGAAACTAATTATGTTATAATCAACCCAATGTTTATGGGAGAATGCCACAGTGTCTGCTGAAATTGAGATGACTGTCCGGCAACCGGAACCAGGCGAAGAGCGTTGCGCCCATTCTGGAAGATCTGTGATGCGCGGTTTCCTGGGAAATGCAGCGGTCTTTGGGCTGATCTATCTGTTCCTGTGGCAATTGGTGCATCCACAGCTATTGTATTATGTAATCCACCTCGCAATTCCCCCAGCCGGATATCCGCTCCTGGAGGGCCAATCGATAGTCTTCCCCTTCTTTTTAAGGGGAACGCAATTCTTCCTGCAGTTTGTCGGACGGCCAGGTGGGTTGGTGGAGTATGTTTCAGCCTACTTGAGTCAGTACTACTATTACCCTTTGGTCGGACCGGCCATCATCACTGCAGTGCTGGTTTTGATTAGCCTGGCGTCGGCGAGGCTTTTTCGCAAGGTCACCGGCAGGAGCGCACGCGGCTTTCAGTATATCCCGGTCATTCTACTGTTGATTCCCATTGTCCGCTATACGTTTTATTTAAGAGAGTTCATCGCGTTGGCTTTAGCTGTTTTAACAGCCTGGTTGTACGTGTCGCTGCGCAGGAGACTGGGCGGTTGGTTACCGCGGTTCTTTGTTTTTTTATTTTTAGCGGCAGCCTTGCACTACCTGGTCGCCGGTCCATACATATTGTTTATTCTGTTGAGCAGCCTGGTGGAAATCCTGCAAAATAAACACAGGTTCCGGCTGGGCGCTGCTTACCTCATTGCTGGAAGCCTGGTACCGTTGACGAGTGTTTATATTCTTGATGTGACGGCCCGGGAAGCCTATGTTAGCTTGCTGGGGATTCTGCCGGTGGTCTATGTGGTCAAGACGGCCGCTTTATCGACAACGTATGCTTTCTTTCTGTTCAGCCTTGCTTCAACCGCCGTGATACGTCGATCTGGCTTCGATGAGGTCTTTGATGAGACGACTGAGGTAGATCGAACGGATTTGGGTACCGCACGGTTCCGGTGGAAAGTCTGGGCACCATTGATGGTAATCGTCGTGGGCCTGGCGGCGGCGTTCGCCGGCCTTGACCGAAACGTCAGGGATAATCTGTGGGTCAACTACTATGCCCGGACTCACCAATGGGAGCGCACTCTTCAAGCGGCCTGGAAATGCCATAAGGATTATTTCCTGGCCTTCACGGTACAGGACGTTAACCGTGCTCTTTATGAAACGGGTCAACTGGGCGACAAGATGTTTTCTTATCCGCAGCATCCTGTTCCATTGCTCATGTCGAGTGCTGATGGGATTTACTATCCTGGTTATCAACAGATGCTCTTCGATCTGGGAAGTGTGAACGACGCTGAGCACCTGGCCCACGAGTCATTGGAACTGGTCGGTGAGCGGCCGAGTATTCTCCGCCTTCTGGCGATGATCAATATCGTTAAACAGAAGCCCGAAGCCGCCCGTGTCTTTTTAAACGCGATGAAGAAAGATGTTATCCACGATCGTTGGGCCGAAGAGTACCTGACACGCCTGGAAAAAGATCCTTTAATGACATCGGATCCGCAGGTGAAGAGCGTGCGTACGCGCATGCCGGTAGAAGATATTTTGATGTCGCCGGAGCCCAATATGACACTGATGATGCTTCTTTTGGCGAACAGGTCCAACCGGATGGCTTTCGAATATCTCCTGGCTTACTATCTCTGCACGAAGCAGCTTGTCCCCCTGCTGGAAAGTCTGGAGATAATGAAAAACGAGTTCAAATTCGAGCAAATCCCTGAGCATATCGCCGAGGCTGTCGTACTATACTCGAGGATGTTTTCCAGGTCGGCACCGCAGCTGTTTGGATACAAAATTGATCCTGGTATCTACAAACGATTCGATCAGTTTGCACGAATAATGCAGGACATTGATAGTGAAAACGATGCCGGCCGGGAGAGAGAACTTAATAAAAAGCTGGACGCGACGTTTGGCAACAGTTATTTTCTCTACTTTGCCACTGTTCATCCGAAAGGAACTCAATGATCATGTATCGTCGGCCACTGGTGATTGTAACCGTTCTTGCGGCCGTCTGTACCCTGGGCCTGGTGTTTGGAAAATATTCGGCCAGGCCGGTCTTACCCGCGAGGTTTATCCCCGCCGGGACTATCGCTCGCATTGACCCCGACTATTCCGGCTGCACGATTCCACCCAACATCGCTCCACTGAATTTCGTCATCAAGGAACCAGGATTGGAATTTCTGGTAAAAGCCTACTGCAACAACGATAACGAACTGGTGGTGGTCGGCAGCGGCTCGAAGATCATGTTCCCCCGCACCCGCTGGAACCAGCTGTTATCTGCCAATGCCGGGGGAGCCCTGCATTTCGATATCTACTCCCGGGGATCAGATGGAAAATGGCGAAAGTACGATACCATCTCGAACCGTATCGCCATGGAGACAATCGATCCCTATATCGCTTACCGGCGGCTGAAACCTCTGTACAATAAGTACACCAGGATGGGGATCTACCAGAGAAACGTGGAAACGTTTAAGGAGATTCCCATTCTGCTGGGCGACAAAAACGGATGTGTGAACTGTCACACGTTCGTCAACAACAATCCCGAGCAGATGATCCTGC
The DNA here is from genome assembly GCA_964432985.1 of uncultured bacterium. Taxonomy (GTDB): domain Bacteria; phylum Muiribacteriota; class CAYSPT01; order CAYSPT01; family CAYSPT01; genus CAYSPT01. The sequence goes on along the minus strand of CAYSPT010000011.1, from coordinate 56,465 downwards.
ACATGCGAGGCAAAAAGGGAGTGGCCATGCTGCTGGCCCGCGGGAAGAGCGTCAGCAAGATCAATACCCGAACACGGTACAATGCTTCTCCGGCAGCGTACTCGTCATGGCATCCCAGCGGCGAGGCACTGGCCTTCTCAGTGAACAAGCTCGGTCAATACTTCCACAGCATCGGTGAGCCCCGTGAAGTCTTCGATTTTAAATCTGACCTGGCCCTTTACCTGGTGGAGCCCAATAAGGTGGTCAGTACCCGTAGAATTTCCGATCCTGGCCAGCTCGAAACATTTCCTTCGTGGTCGCCGGACGGAAAATACCTTTTCTTCTGCCGCACTCCCCTCAGATGGAACCCGAAAAGAAAGGACGAACGGAAAGGACCACCGTTTCAGCAGTACAAGTTTGTGCAGTACGATCTGATGAGAATCGGCTACGACATCAAGACGGGGACCTGGGGCGAATTAGAGACCATCCTGAGCAGCGAAGATACCGGCCTGAGCATACTGGAGCCGCGAGTGTCTCCCAATGGACGGTTCGTTCTCCTGTGCCTGACTCAATACGGAAACTTCCCTATTTACCAGGATAGCGCCGATCTATATATGCTGGACCTCCTGAGCGGCCGGTACTGGCCACTGAAGCATAACAGCCAGCAGACCGATTCCTGGCACAGCTGGTCGAGTAACGGGCATTGGATTGCCTATGTCAGCAAGCGGCGCGACAACCTGTTCAGCAAGATTTATTTCAGCTACATCGACGAAACCGGCAGGGATCACAAACCGCTCCTCCTCCCGCAGAAAGATCCCACCTTCTACGATTCCCTGCTCGACAACTATAATGCTCCCGAACTTGCCAGCACCCGGATCCCATGGACGGCAAGAGACTTTGAAGAAGCTATTGTTTCCTCTCAGGAGGGCCAGGCCGCCGATGTGATATCAGGTGCAACACCAAATGTTGGCCAGGGAGAAAATACTGCACCGGAAGAGGTCCCCGAAGAGATGTACAGCGGCTTTCAGCAGTAAGCTCCCGGCAGGACAGTGCGCACCGCTAACACCTGCTGTCATTCCTCCGTGATGAAGTAAATTCCATTGTTCTGGTTAATGGTATAATACTCTGTGCTTTTCGGGTTGAAATGAGGAACGTTACCATAAATAAACAGCCTTATTCCGGTACTTTCCTGTCAATCATCAAGCGGCAGGGTATCAAGGAGGTATTCATTACCATATCTCCTGAACAAGGTGAAAAACTGTCATCTGTGATTGGACGGCTGAAACACCTGTTGGAAGACCAGGAAGCCCGGGTGGTGAAGTTCGATGTCTTCGGGTCTATCGGTGAATTCAAGCCTTTTATGAGTTCCCTTAAAAATGTGTTCGGTCATGTTGATTGGCCGGTAACCTGGGTGGAGGGGATCGGTTGTTTCGGCCATCCTGTGGCCGGCCTCCATGTTCATGCTGTAACCAACGTTTCTGTGGAAACGATATTACTGAACGGTAATCCCGCCGCACGGGTTTTCTATGACGATTTCGCCCGGTACTGTATGCTCGGCGATGTTGTCCCGAGCCTTACCTCCCTTTCCCGTGAAGAACAAACACGACATACTCTGGTTACTCTGGAAAAGCTGCTCGTCCGGGCCGGAATGGATATGTCGAATGTTGTTCGGACGTGGTTCTATAACGAAAACATCCTTGACTGGTATGACAAATTCAACGCTGTGCGCGGTAACTTCTTCATGGAAAGAGAAATCTTCAAAGGATTACTGCCGGCCAGTACCGGCGTCGGAGGCAGCAATCCACACGAAACGGCTCTCGTCGCCGGTACTATTGCCATTCAGGATAAGGGAGAGAATGTTCGGGTGCTGGAAGTAGACTCCCCCTGTCAATGTCCCGCTCCCGACTACGGAAGCTCATTTAGCAGGGCAGTAGAGATAACCATGCCTGACCATCGCGCGGTACTTATTTCTGGAACAGCAAGCATTGATGCCGGTGGTAAGACTGTTTACGTTCACGATATACATGCCCAGGTAGCTCATACTATGGAAGCCATGGAAACTCTCCTCGAATCCCGAAGTATGAACTATTCAAACATTACCCGGGCATCTGCATATTTTAAGATGGCAGGCGACGTTCCGGCACTGGATCAGTATTGGAAACAAAGAGAAATACCTTCCCTGCCGGTGGTAATCATGCAAAATGATCTTTGCCGCGATAATCTCCTGTTTGAGATTGAGGTTGATGCTGTTTCACAGGACTAAGGTGCCATATTTGAAAAAACACCCTTTGGTAAGCCGGCTCAAATTTATTTTCCAACTTTTGTTATACTTATAGTAACTAATACTTTGAATATACCCCGGTTGCTTCGGGTATGGAATAATGAGGAGGTATCGTTATGACGGCGATAATGACACACGGATCCAAAACCAGGATGCTTGCGGTTTTATTGGTTATGTCTTTCATGGCTGTGACGTGCATTCAGCCGGTAGAAGCTGTCAAAATGAGGACCATAGGCGCCATCGCAGGCGGCGTCGGCGGAGCTATGCTTGCCCTGGGGCTCTGGCAGTTGGCCACGGCGTACATAGTCATAACCACAGTGGGCGGCGGGGTGTTCGCCGGGTTGTTGATTCCGGCGGCCATGATTATCGTTCCTATCGTTATCGGGGTCTTGCTGGGCGGCGGTCTGGGAGCATGGCTGGATAAGAAGTTCGGAGGCAGTCCCACTAAAATCAAGGTAGATCCAAGTAACGACTTCTAAAATCGTCTTCGTTCTGCACAAGCTGTTTTTTCAGATCAGGGACGTTTTCTCAAACGAAGGGCGGCCGGTGTCACCTCTACGAGTTCATCGTCATTGATGAACGAGATGCAGTCTTCTATCCCCATCTCCACCGGCGGAATCAGGATCACGTTTTCGTCCGAACCCGCGGCCCGCATGTTGGTCAGTTTCTTGCCCTTGGCGGGATTGACCCGCAAATCGTTTTCCCGGCTGTGCTCGCCGACGATCTGTCCCGCGTAAACCGGTTCACCGGGACCGACGAACAGGCGGCCGCGGTCCTGGAGATTGAACAGGGCAAATGCTACCGTGGTGCAGCCCGACAGGGCCACCAGCACGCCGTTCTTCCGCTGCCTGATCTCACCGGCGAAAGGACCGTACTCGTGGAACACATAACTCATGGTTCCCATCCCCCGGGTATCCGACAGGAACACCGAGCGGTACCCCAGCAGGCACCGGGCCGGTACGGTGAACATGAGCCTGGTATGCAGGGGGCCGGGATCCATGTTCTGAAGCTGCCCCTTGCGTTTGCCCAACCCCTCGATGATACATCCCACATATGCTTCGTCCACATCGATGGTCAGTTTCTCGTAGGGTTCCAGGAGACGACCGTTCCGTTTCTTGAAAATGACCCGTGGCCGGGTTACCTGGAACTCGTACCCTTCCCGGCGCATCCGCTCGATGAGAATCGACAGGTGGAGCTCTCCCCGGCCCGAGACTTTGAAGCCTTTACCCGCGCCTTCTTTTTCCACCACCAGAGCCACATCCGCCAGGGCGGCCCGCTGGAGCCGTTCCTCGAGGTGCCGTGAGGTGAGGAAGGTTCCGGCCTGGCCGGTAAACGGTGAATCGTTTGGGATGAAGGACATGGTTATGGTGGGCGGATCGAGGTTGACCGGAGGGAGCGGCTGCGGATCATCCTTATCGGTCAAGGTCACTCCCACCGTCACGTTCTCGACCCCGGCCACCGCCACAATTTCTCCGCAGCCAGCCGTATCTACCGGGGATTTCTGGTTGCCTTCGAACCGGTAGATCTTTGTCACCCGGGAAGAGACGATCTTCCCGTCCCGCAGTGACACCGCTATCTCGCGGTTGACGGCCAGGTCTCCCGAGGTGATTTTCCCGATGCCCAGCCGTCCCAGGTACGGGGAAAACTCTATGGAGCTGACCAGCATCTGAAGCGGAGCGCCGTCGTCACCGGAAGGAGGCGGCACGTGGTGTATGATTTCCTGGCACAACGGGGCCAACGATTTTCCCGGTTCATCCATTGACCGGGTGGCGTACCCATGTTTGGCCGAAGTGAAAAGTATCGGGAAATCGAGAATGCTGTCGGGAGCTTCCAGTTTAACGAACAGATCAAATACCTGGTCGACCACCCAGTCGGGCCGGATGCGGGGCATGTCCACCTTGTTGATCACTATGATAATGGGAAGACGCAAAGCCAGCGCCTTCTTGAGCACAAAATAGGTCTGGGGCATGGGGCCTTCCTGCGCATCGACCAGCAGCAGGGCACCGTCCGCCATCTTCAGCACCCGTTCCACCTGTCCGCCGAAATCGGCGTGTCCCGGCGTATCGATGATATTGATGAAATACTCATCGAACCTGAACGATCCGTTCTTCGAGGTGATGGTGATCCCGCGCTCACGTTCCAGATCCATCGAGTCCATGAACCGCTCGATCACCACCTGGTTTTCACGGAACATACCGCTCTGCTTGAACAACTGGTCCACCAGGGTGGTCTTCCCGTGGTCCACGTGGGCGATGATAGCTATATTCCTTATTTTTCCATTGTTCATATCATGAGCCTTTTAAAGACGGTATTTGAATGCTGCAGAAGGTGCACAGGCAATCTTATCCCAGGGATCCAACCTCTTTCTCTACTTCTTCGAGGATTTCATACGATGCAACCAGCCGTTTCATCACGTTGTGATCAGGATACAACGGACGGTCGATATCGAGAAAATCAACGTATTTGCGGATAACTTCCCTGGCCCGGGTAACACCGCGTCCAAACGTGTAGTTTCTGAAATCCAGCGCCTGGGCGGCGGCCATCAACTCGATTCCCAGTACTCCGCAGGCGTTATCGATTATCTGGAAATTCTTGATGGCGGTATTCATCCCCATGGAAACAAAATCTTCCTGGTCCGCCGCCGCCGGTATGGATTGAATGCTCGCCGGCGCTGAAAGGATCCTCTGTTCGACTATCTGCATACAGGCGGTGTACTGGCTCAGCATCAACCCGGAGAACATTCCCGCGCCTTTCGTCAAGAAAGCGGGAAGCCCTACGCTGAGTGCCGGATTATTGAGCCTGTTCATCCTCCGTTCTGACATAACGCTGACCATGGTGAGCGCGACTCCTACCATGTCCATTGGCAGCGAAACCGGGGTGCCCTGAAAGTTCGCCCCGGAAAGCTGGAGATTCTCTTCGGGGAAAAAGACCGGATTATCACCAACACCGTTCAGTTCTATCTCCACCTGTGAACGGGCGAAGGCGAGAGCGTCATGGGCGGCGCCGATGACCTGCGGAGTGGAGCGCATGGAGTAGGCGTCCTGTATCCGGCATTTGATTTTGCCTTCCGCCAGGTCTCCATTTTCGATGAGTTTGCAAATTGCCCTGGCGGTTCGTACCGCGCCGGCGAAACCACGGGCTTCATGCAGTTTGGGAGTATATGGTCTCATGTTGGCCTTGAGCGCTTCAAGGGACATGGCGGCGGCTATCTCGGCCTGCTTCAACCACCGGTTGGCATCGTAGAGCAGCAGCGCGCTCATGGCGGTCAGGAGGTTGGAGCCGTTGATTGTGGCCAGCCCGTCTCGGGCGTGTAGCCCGGGCACCTCAATGCCCGCACGGTCCATTGCTTCCTGTCCTTCGAGCAGTTCCCCCTGGTAAAAAGCCTTCCCCTCGCCCATCAGCAGCAGCGCTATCTGCGACATGGGCGCCAGGTCGCCGCAGGCTCCCACCGAACCTTTTTGGCAGACATAAGGGGTAACACCGTTATTCAACATCTCCGCCAGGGTGAACGTTATCGCCGGACGGCATCCAGAGTTGCCGTGGGCGTGAACGTTGATTCGCCCCAACATGGCTCCTCTGACATGCTCCACCGGCGCCGCTTCGCCTATCCCCGCGGCGTGATTGTAAACCAGGTATTTCTGAAACTCCTTGATCTGGTCATGGTCCAGAACAACTTCGGAAAACTCCCCTATGCCGGTGTTCACGCCATACATGATCTCGCCGGCTTTGATTTTGTTTTCCAGCATGGCCCGGCACGCCTCAATTCTCTTCACGGACTCCGGGTGCAGTTCCACCTTTTCACCGTGTCGTGCAACACGCACAACATCTTCAATCGTCAACCCGCTGCCTATTATCTCGAGCGCCACCTTGAACTCCTTATTCTATGAGCGAAGGAACCTCCGCCAAATACATTTTATGACTGGTCCTGATTCAAGATCACACAGATAAATTCGAATGGCTCTTCACCGGGATTCTTGAACTGGTGCTCCTTGTTTTTCTCCACCAGGACACTGTCTCCCACCGTGATCCGGTGCTCCTCGCCCTCTTCATCAATAACAATTCCCCGGCCTCGCTGTACACGGACCACATGCTCGAAATCATGTGAATGGTGGGGCGAGTGTCCCCCGGGCTGAACGACAAACGAGCGCATGACGATGGTATCGGACCCGTCTTTCGGTCCGATCAGGATGCGCATGGCGACCTTTTCGGCCCCCGGCATTGCAACAGCCGTCTCGGGAACATCTTTTGTTTGATTGATAATCATTGTTGACCTCCGTTACAGGCACCGCGCACAAGCATAGTGTACAGGGGTGCATATAGTTATCATTTTACAGGGGTGAAAGATATAGCAGCCTGCTGAGGTGATACTAACAAGTGAAATGGCTCCCAGTCAAAAGATAAAGCAAAATAGATAGAATAAAGATGTTTTAGCCTGCTGTCGCTGCTGCCTCTGTTTGTTAGACGCCTGCCGGGCACCTGGCCCCAATAGTCCCCGTAAATAATATACTTACCCAATAGGGAAATCCCCTAATACTACCTAAGGTTTTCTTTGACAAACCTTGCCTTTTTGGCATAAACTGGTACTAAGGTTTATTATTTTTACCATTTTAATAATAATTCGAATGATATGAAAAAGAATAAATATGAAAGACAGGAGAGATTCGGTACTGGCACTTTAAGAACTCCTTAGAGGAGGGAAAACAATGGGATGTGGGAATAGCTTTAAAAAGGGTGTATTTTCAACTGGAACGGCCTGCCTGCTGGCAGGCTTTATTTGTATTGTCATGACCGGCTGCGGCGACGGTGGCGGCGACAGCGCTGCTACGGGTGGTTCCTCGAGCGGCGGGTCATCGACTGTTTCGGCTCTGGGATACACCTTGACGGGGAAGGTAATCCTGCCCGACGGCTCGTCGGGCCCGGGCATACTGGTGCTGGCCAGCCGGGTGGACGAAGGCGGCGTCAGCCCCCGGCAGGCGAAGGTGCTGGCGGCCCGTCCGTCCGGGAATACCGCTTTCAGGCAATCGGTTAAGGCGGCCGGCGCGGCCGCGCCCGGATCCTATGCCACCGTCACCGATGGGCAGGGAGTCTATGTCCTCGCCGGGCTGGACACGGGCACCTACTACATCGAAGCAACCCGCGGCGGCCTGAAGGCAAAAGGGCGGGGGACAGTGTCTCCGCTGGAAGCCACCGTGGTGGACCTGGCCCTCACGCCCACCGGCGCTTTAACCGGCTACTGCCTGCTTGAGGACGCCGAATCCGGCGCTCACGCCGGCACCTTCGTGGTCATCAAGGGCACCGATTACATCAGTATGACCGGCGACGACGGATCGTTCACCATCAGCCAGGTCCCGGTAGGCAGCTACCAGGTGAGCTTCATGCACCCGGGATACGAGAGCCAGGACTACCCGGCGCTGGTACAGGTCCCGGCCGCCTCAGCGGCGGTGCTGGACCCGGTGAACCTTATCCCGTATCTGGGCGGCACGGTAAGCGGCAGCGCCCTCGCTCAGGACCAGCAGCCCGTGGGGGAAGTAATGGTCACGCTGACCGGCTCTAGCGGTGAAGAGCAGTTCGCCGTCACCGGCGAAGACGGTTACTACGAGATCGTGGGTGTGAAACCGGGAAGCTACACCGTGACGTTCAGGCACGACCTGATCGTAGACGGAGCCGTGGAAGAGGGCGTAACGGTCGCCGAAGGAGCTACATCCACGGTTAACGCCTCGCTCATCGACGAAAAAGCGCCGGTGTGGGAAAGCACACCCGGTCTGGTGTACATGACCGAGATCGACATGTCATCGGCCAACGGGGGCGATGAATCGGCAAATCCCAGCAGCGCAGAGTTTGCCGTGGCGGTTGAGTTCGGGCGCTGCCTGGACGCCTCTTCTCCCCTGACTTTCATCGTCTACCACAATACGGTGGAACAATGGGACCCGGAGAACTGGGACAACAACAACCCTGTCCAATATAGTGATACGGAGATCTACGACGGTATCCGAGGCGAGTGCGGCTGCATCTTCGAAGGGTCGCTTTCCGGCGGACGGTACGTGTTCGGGGTGCGGGTGAAGGACCGGCACGGGAACATCGAGTACAACCGAAGCGAATACCTGTACGTGTCCGGGGACCCCGGCGGCACCACTGCGGAAGAGCGCGAGAACCTGCTCACGGCGGTGGGCTGTATCGGTATCGGTACGAAAGACCCGCAGGGACTGCTGCACGTGGAATCGGAATCGGGCTCCGCTTTCGTGGTGGACGGTGATACCGGCAATGTCGGCATCGGTACCACCGATCCCCACGCCGCTTTGACCGTGGGCAGCAGCGGGCAGCAGCAGGCGGGAACGAGCAGCACCAGCGGTGTCTTCGCGGTAGATGAGAACGGTAACGTCATCGATGGCGCCTGGCAGGGTGATCCCATCGCCGACGACTACATCGAGTCGGTAAGCAGCACAAAAATTACGGGTTTGATTTCAGATGACTCCATCGAGAGCGTTTCCGGCTCGAAGATAACCGGAACAATTCCCTCGTCACAGGTTGTTGGGGATATTCCCTCCTCGCAGGTTGTCGGAGATATCCCATCTTCACAAATCAGCGGCCCGATCACCGGTGCCAGCGTGGAGGGCGACATCCCCGGTAATGCCGCCGGTGTCACCGGTGTGGTCCCGGTTGCAAGCGGCGGAACCGGCGCCACCACCGCCGAGCAGGCCCGCACCAACCTGGGAATCGACAGCCTGACCTCCACCGTTTCCGGCGGTCCCGGAGGCAGCATCGAAGACGGGACCATCACCACCGACGATATCGCCTCTGGGGCAATAACCGCCGAAAATATCGCAGCCGGTGCGGTAACTACCTCCGGTATTACCGAAGAAGCGGTAACTTCATCTCATATCGCCGATGGGGCCATTACTTCAGACGATATCGCCGACGGTACGATAACTGCGGACGACATTGCTGTTGGGGCCATCACCAACGCAGAAATAGCGTCCGGCGCCGTAACCGATAACCGGGTAAGCGCCACCGCCGCCATCGCCGGCACCAAGATCAGCCCCGATTTCGGGCACCAGAACGTCATCACCATGGGAAAAATCGGGATATCCACCAGTGATCCGAAAGCCGACCTGCACGTGGTGGGCACCGTCATCATGGGACCGGCGTTCGGCGCCACCGCCGAAGCGGGCATGGTGCAGTTCGACGGCACCGGTTTCAAAGGCTACGACGGACAGGAATGGAAGGCGCTTGATTCATCGGGCTCCACCAGTGACACCACCTGGGGCGATATCACCGGTACGCTTTCCGATCAGACGGACCTGCAGGGCGAACTTGACAGCCTGCAAAGCGACATCGACAGTCTGCAGACAGCGGTGGAAGGCAAAGAAGCGGCTCTCACCACCGGGGCCACCACCGAGTACTTCCGGGGCGACAAGACCTGGCAGACGTTGACCACCACCGCTGTTGCGGAAGGCGACAGCCTCTATTACACCCAGACGCGGTTCGACGCGTCCCTGACCGGGAAGACCACCGACGATATCACGGAAGGATCCAACAATAAGTACTTCACCCAGTCAGGATTCGACGCCGCTTTAGGTCAAAAGCAGGCCGGTGATCTCTCCGATGTAACACTCAGCACTCCCGGTGATGGACAACTGTTGAAGTACAATTCATCCACATCACAGTGGGAGAACTGGACGCCTGATTTTACAGCGGATGCGGTCTGGGGTGGAATCACCGGCACCCTGGCCGACCAGACAGACCTGCAGGGCGAACTTGATGGTTTGCAAGGTGACATAGACAGCCTGCAGACGGCGGTGGATGGTAAGGAAGCGGCTCTCACTGCCGGCGCCACCACAGAGTACTTCCGGGGCGACAAGACCTGGCAGACGTTGAGCAGCTCGGCGGTAACCGAAGGTGACAACCTCTATTACACCCAGGACCGGTTTGACGCGTCCCTGGCCGGGAAGACCGCCGACGATATAACCAAGGGTTCAACCAACCAGTATTTCACCCAGACGGCATTCGACGCCGCCTTCAGCGGAAAGCAGACCGGCGATCTATTGGATGTTGCTCTCACCTCACCCGGTGACGGGCAGATACTGAAATACAGCGCTTCCAAGTCGCGGTGGGAGAACTGGACCCCCGATTTCCAGGCGGGCACTGCCTGGGGCGGCATCACCGGCACGCTTTCCAGTCAGACCGACCTGCAGGGCGAACTTGATGGTCTTCAAGGCGACATCGACAGCCTGCAGACAGCGGTGGATGGCAAGGAAGCGGCTCTCACCACCGGGGCCACTACCGAGTACTTCCGTGGTGATAAGACCTGGGAAACGTTGACCACTACTGCGGTTGCGGAAGGTGATAATCTCTACTACACCCAGGCACGGTTCGAAACGGCCCTGTCCGGAAAGACCACCGACAACCTGTCGGAAGGTTCCACCAACAAGTACTTCACTTCGGGGGGATTCGATACCGCGTTTTCCGCAAAAACCACCGACGACCTTACCGAAGGGACGATAAACCTCTATTCGCCGTGGAGTGTCGGTGACGGCGTTCTTACCACCGAAAGTTCCGTAAGCATTGGTACCGGAGGTCCCACCACCAGGCTGACGGTGGTTACCACCTCTAACAACGACGGTTTAAGCCTGGTGAACAACACCGGCTACAACACCTATATTCGCTTTTATGAAGGTATAGCAGTTAAATCATTTATCGCCCATGGTGGCGGTAACGATATGCTCAAGTTGACATGCATGGACACCGGATCAATAACCCTCAATGATGGTGTGACAGAAGTATTACGCGTTCAGGACGGCAATGTCGGCATCGGCACCGAGGCCCCGGCAGACAAGCTGCATGTGGAAGGTGGTCTTATCCTGGGGACCACCACCGGTACCAACGCCGGTACCATCCGGTTCAACGGCGGCACCTTCGAGGGCTATACCGGAAGCGAGTGGAAAGCCCTGGACATTCAACCCACGGGCAGCGCCGGCGGTTGGACCGAAGGCACCGGCATCGTCACTCTCACCACCGCCGGGGACAGCGTGGGAATCGGCACCGCCGATCCGGGTGCCTACAAGCTGAAGGTGGCCGGGACCGTCTACCTGGGGGCCACCGTGGAGATCGCCGCCGGATGCACCATCGACGGGCGCGACCTGTCCGCGGACGGCGCCAAGCTGGACGATATCACCGCGGGCGCCGACGTTACTAATCCCACTACCGTGGCGGAAGCCGGTGCGATCATGACGGACGCCATCGGCGCCGATGTGCAGGCGTTTCACGCGGCGCTTGAGTCCATATCCGGTCTGACCACAGCGGCTGACAAAATGCTCTACACCACCGGTACCGACACCTATGCGGTAACGCCGCTATCTACCGCCGGCCGGACACTTCTCGACGACGCGGACGCCGCCGCCCAGCGTGCAACCCTGGGCCTGGGCTCCGCCGCCACTGCAGAGGTGAACGAATTCATGGCTGCCACAGCGGACAGCTGGGTGAACACTACCGGCGACACCATGACCGGCACCCTCACCCTGCCAGCCAACGGCCTGGTAGCCGGCACCGATCAGTTGGTCATCTCCTCAGGTAACGTCGGCATCGGCACCACGGTACCCGGCGCGAAGCTCACCGTCACCGATGTAGAGGATAACGAATTGCTACGTCTTGAGGATTCAACCAACACAGATTCTATAGGCATCTACACCGGTTCCGGCGCTCCCGAAGGGGCGGTTACCGCGCAGCTCGGATCCATCTACGCTGATCACGCCAGCGGCCAGGTCTACCGCAAGGCCTCCGGTGACGGCACCAACACCGGTTGGGAAGAGATGGCCGCCACCGCTGGGAACACTGCCCACATGGCAAAGATGACCAGAACCGTGGCGCAGAGTATCCCTCACGACTCAGCAACATTAATCGCATTTGATACTGTTGACTTTAATATTGGCGGAATTGGTGATGACACAAATGATCAATTCGCCATTCAGAAAGCTGGAAAATACTTAATAACGGCCAGTATAAGAACTCCTGCAGTCATGGATGATTCTGAATACGTAAGGATTTACCTTGTTGTGAATGATGCTGCAATAGCTGCGTCCGATGGACTGGGACGTTCTGCAAATATCACGGTAGATACGGAAATAACTAGAATACTGGATTTCCAAGTTGGCGATACTATCAAGATGAAAGTAAAGCATAATGAAGGAGCTGCGTTTAATACCGAGAACATATTATCAAACCAACAATATGCCCCCACTATGTCCGTCATCCAGCTCGACGCCGGCGTAGGCGCGGCATCATCCATATCCAACACCGCCGATATGCTCGTCACCGCCGACAGCGACAGCGCCAGCGGCGGCGAGATCCAGTTCGTCACCGCCGGCAGCGAGAAGATGGTCATTCTCAACGATGGCAAGGTTGGGATCGGATCGGATACTCCGGCAGAGATTCTGGATGTGACGGGCAACATCGCGGTCACCGGCACAGTTGACGGACGAGACATCGCCGCTGATGGCACAAAGCTAGACAGTATTGCAGCTGACGCCGCCGACACCACCGACGACTCCTGGACCGGTACTGATGACGTCTACACCACGTCCGGCAAAGTTGGTGTCGGCACATCCAGTCCCGGTGCAAAACTCACCGTCACCGATGCCGAGGATACCGAACTCATCCGCCTGGAGGATTCAACCAACACCGACTCCATGGGCATCTACACCGGCTCCGGTGCTCCCGAAGGGGTAGTCACCGCACAGCTCGGGTCCATCTACGCCGATCACGCCAGCGGGAAGGTCTACCGCAAGGCTTCCGGCGACGGTACCAACACCGGCTGGGAGGAGATGGCCGCCACCGCCGGCAGCACCGCTCACATGGCGAAGATGACGAGAGCCGCGGCTCAGAGTATCCCACATGCAACCTATACAACTATCGATTTTGACACGGTAGTGTTTGATGTGGGAGGAGTGGCTTATGAAACAAACAATCGTTTCACTATCCAGAAATCTGGTAAGTATTTGATTTCTGCATCATGGGTAACAGCTGCTGTTATTGATGACGGAGAAAAAGTTGTTTGCGACATTTATATCAATGGTGTATCAAAACTACATTCATCGAGAATGAGTCCAGCAGCAAATTCTGGCGCAAGTCCTTTTATTACTGATGTTGTTGACTTGCAAGCTGGCGATAATGTGACAATGGTTGTGAGACATACCGAAGGCAGTGCTATATCGACTCATACAAACGAAGAAAACCAACCTAGAATGTCCATCGTCCAGCTTGACGCCGGAGGCGGAGGACTGTGGACGCAGACCGACACAGACGCCTATTTCGACGCCGGCAAGGTCTCCATCGGCACCGACACTCCCGACGGCACGCTTACGGTAGCGGGCGAAGAAGACACCGAGTTCATCAGCCTGAACGACACCACCAACACCGACTCTATGGGTATCTACACCGGCTCGGGCGCTCCCGAAGGGGCAGTCACCGCGCAACTCGGATCCATCTACGCCGATCACGCCAGCGGCAAGGTCTACCGCAAGGCTTCCGGGGACGGCACCAATACCGGCTGGGAAGAGATGGCCGCCACCGCCGGCAGCACCGCCCACATGGCTAAGATGACCAGGGAGACAGCACAAAGTATTCCGAATACTACGATTACAGATATTGAATTTGATACAGTTGAATTTGATGTTGGAGGGATGGCAGATGAAACAAATGATCGGTTTGTCATCCAGAAAACAGGAAAATATGTGGTAACAGGGTTTTGGTCAAGCAGTACCGCCACTGCTGGATCGTCCATGGAAGCACGAATTCAAAAAAATGGATCTTCAGTTGCGTTTACGCACATTCATGCTGGATCAGCGTATTCTTCTGCAATTATTACTGATGTTTTAGATCTAGTGGAAAATGATTATCTTCAGTTTGCTGTAAAACACAGTAAGGGAACTGCAATGAATACACATACAGGTGAATATTATAAGCCGCGCATGTCTGTCGTCCAACTCGATGCAGGCGTAGGAGCGGCGTCCTCCATATCCAATACCGCCGACATGCTCGTCACCGCCGACAGCGACTCCACCGACGGGGGTGAGATCCAGTTCGTCACCGCCGGCAGCGAGAAGATGGTCATCCTCAATGACGGCCAGGTGGGGATAGGTTCGGATACCCCGGCAGAGATCCTTGACGTGGTAGGCAACATCGCGGTTACCGGTACGGTCGACGGACGGGACGTCGCCGCAGACGGCACCAAACTCGATGGCATTGCTGCTGGCGCCGCCGACACCACCAACGATTCTTGGACGGGGACCGATGACGTCTATACCACATCCGGCAAGGTCGGCGTAGGTACCTCAAGTCCCGGCGCTAGGCTCACTGTCACCGATGCTGAGGATACCGAACTCATCCGCCTGGAGGATTCAACCAACACCGACTCCATGGGCATCTACACCGGTTCCGGCGCGCCCGAAGGAGTGGTCATCGCGCAGCTCGGCTCTATCTACGCCGATCACGCCAGCGGCAAGGTCTATCGCAAGGCCTCCGGCGACGGCACCAACACCGGCTGGGAGGAAATGGCCGCCACCGCCGGCAGTACGGCTCACATGGCGAAGATGAGGCGGGATGCTGCCCAGAGTCTAACTGAACTTGAGATTACAGCTGTTGATTTTGATAATGTTGAGTTTGATGTAGGAGGAATGGCGGATGTGACAAATAACCGTTTCATTATCCAGAAAGCGGGAAAGTACATTGTTTCAGCTTTCTGGACGGGTGAAAATATGCCGTCTGGACATATTGATTCCCTGATATATAAAAACGGTACGTCACAGATGCTTTACCGTCATTATTACAAATTAGCTGGTTGTGAAGTACCTGGTCCTATAACGGAAGTTTTTGATCTTGTTGAAGGAGATTACATTGAATTTTATATTAAGGCTGGTACGGGATCAGGATTATCTACCTCTACTGCAGCACAATTTAAACCCAGAATGTCCATCATCCAACTCGACGCCGCGGGAGGCGGGGATGCCACCGCCATGTCCAATGCAGAAGACTTGCTCATCACCGCCGACAGCGACAGCGCCGACGGCGGCGAGATTCAGTTCATCACCGGCAGTAGCGAACGTATGGTCATCCTCAACGACGGTAAGATCGGCATCGGATCGGCCACGCCGGTTGAAGTCCTGGACGTGGCCGGCAATATCGCTGTTTCCGGGACCGTGGATGGACGGGACATCGCCGCAGACGGCACCAAACTCGACGGCATTACCGCCGGCGCTGCGGACACCACCAACGATTCCTGGACGGGTACCGGTGACGTCTACACCACCGCCGGCAAGGTCGCTATCGGCACCGATACACCCGACGGCACGCTCACAGTGGCGGGCGCCGAGGACACCGAATTCATCAGCCTGACCGACACTACCAACACCGACTCCATGGGCATCTACACCGGTTCCGGCGCGCCCGAAGGAGTGGTCATCGCGCAGCTCGGCTCTATCTACGCCGATCACGCCAGCGGTAAGGTCTACCGCAAGGCCTCCGGTGACGGCACCAACACCGGTTGGGAAGAGATGGCCGCCACCGCCGGCAGCACGGCTCACATGGCGAAGATGGTGCGAGATGCAGCACAGAGTCTACCCAACGGAGTATACACGACAATCGCTTTTGATAATGTGGAATTTGACATTGGGGGAATTGCTGATGAATCAAACAACCGTTTTCTTATTCAGAAGTCAGGAAAGTATATGGTTATTGGATATTATTACCATATCAATAATGATGGTGGGGAGCAGATGCAATTAGCTTTTTTTTACAATGGAGTAAGAATTAAAAAAGTAATCGAAACAAGTTCATATACAAATCAAGCTCTTGGAAATGATCTTGTTGAAGTCTTGGATTTACAGGCAGGCGATTTTATTGAAATGAGGATTTATCACGTCGAAGGTGCTGCAGTTAACACTCATACTGGAATAGATACAAAACCCACTATGTCCATCGTCCAACTCGATGCCGGCGTTGGAGCGGCATCCTCTATATCCAACACCGCTGACATGCTCATCACCGCTGACAGCGACTCCACCAGCGGCGGCGAGATTCAGTTCATCACTGCTGGCAGCGAGAAGATGGTCATCCTAAACGACGGCAACGTCGGCATCGGCACCACCAACCCGAAGGATTATAGTGCTTCTTTTAATAATCTAGTTATTCATGAAGAGGGACCCAGCGGGATTACCATCGCGGGGAGAACGGTTGACGAAGGTGCCATTGCTTTTGCCGACGGGACATCTGGGGACGCAGCCTACCGGGGACGGATAACCTACAAGCATTCCACGGACCTCATGGCTCTCGGTACCGCCGGTACCGAGCATCTGTATATCGACAGCTCCGGCAACGTCGGCATCGGCTCTACCAGCCCATCGTCCAAGCTCGATGTCAACGGCACCGTCACGGCCACCGCATTCGCGGGCAACGGCTCCGCCCTGACTAACCTGCCCGCCGGTTCCAGCATCAGCGCCGACGACAGCAAGGTGGAGGTCACCGACGCCACCACCGACGGCACCATCGCCTTCACCACCGAGAACGCCGAGCGTATGCGCATCACCAACGCCGGCAAGGTCGGTATCGGCACCACGGCGCCTGCGAAATCCCTTCACTTGTTTAAAGATGGCCTTGACCAGGGGATATACATTGAAAGTTATTATGATCATGCCAACGCCGATCCGGAAATTTATTTCAGGTTTGCCCGGGGGACCGCTGCATCCCCGGCGGCGGTGCAGTCAAATGACATACTTGGAACACTCTATTATTACGGCCATTCGGGATCAAGTCATAGAGCCGCTGCCTATATCTGGGCTCAAGCAGCTGAAAATTGGACTGGCACAGCTGGCGGCGGCAAGCTGAAGTTTGGGACGACCGCGAATGGCGCTACCTCGCCCCTTACAAGAATGACGATAGACAACAACGGATACGTCGGTATCGGTGCCACCCCTGCCACCAAGCTGCATGTTAGGGGAACCGGGGAGGATGTTATCCACCGCATCGAGACGGATGACGCCAACGAGTCCCAACTCTCTCTGTTGAGTGGGACCAAGGAGTGGAAATTGTGGGCCCGCGACTCGGATGACGAGTTCGGCATCTACGATACGACTACGCGCCTGCGGATCGATCCGGTGAACGGGTACTTGACTCTCATGGAAAGCAGCGGCAGGGTCGGTATCGGCACGACTACTCCTGAAGGTTTGCTGAGCGTTTATGATCCCAGCGGAGAACCTGGCATTTACATTACCGGGGCAAATGCGACAGAAGGGGATATTGTCACTGAGGATGGCGAGGCTATCCAGATCGGTCACTGGAACTCGACGTCGGACACGTTCACGGAAAGAATGCAGATTAACTCAGCCGGCAAGGTCGGCATCGGCACCACCGCGCCGGGGGCCAGGGTTGATATTGATCCGGATGGGCTTGAGGATGCTTTACGACTCAGGTCTGGCGATGGTGTAAGTTTCAATAATGACATTAACCAGATACTATTATCAATAGCTTCCAGTTACACACACGCTATTAAATCTCGCCACCGTAGTAGTGCAGACAATGAGAATTCAATCGATTTCTTTGTGTGGGATCAAGGTACGGATGCATCGGGAGATGTTGGAACCAAGCACGTCATGAGTCTGAACGGCGGCAATGTCGGTATCGGCACCACCAACCCGAGTTACCAGCTCGAGTTGTCCACCGATTCAGCCGCCAAACCGACGAGCAATACGTGGACAATCGTCTCGGATGAACGACTCAAGGAAGACATACAACCCTTTACTGACGGCCTGGATACTGTCGTGCAAATAAATCCGGTCAGCTATCGCTTGAATGGAAAAGCGGCCCGGCCCCGGGGAGCTGAGGGAATAGGGGTTGTTGCGCAGGATGTGATCAATATTGCCCCGTATACGATTTCTACATTTATGGCCAAATTAGAACCTGAAGATGCTGAAAAAACCGAGTTTTACAGCTTCGATTCAAGCCCATTTACCTTCGTGCTGATAAACGCCATCAAGGAGCTCAAAGCGCAGAAGGACGACGAGATCGAGTCTCTGAGGATGGAAAAAGAATCCGAGCTGGCCGCCAGGGATAAGCGTATCGAAGCACTGGAGGCGCAGAACACCGAGATCATGTCACGCCTGGAGGCGCTTGAGACGAAGTAGAATATATGTCATTTTGTAAATAACATTTACAATTTGTCCATTTTGTACTATACTTAAACCATGATACCCAGAACATTGACCGAAAACCTTGTTGCATTTGCCGGCAAGTTTCCGGTTGTCTGCCTGATAGGTCCTCGCCAATCCGGCAAAACCACGTTGGCCCGCAGTGCGTTTCCCGGTTACACCTATGTATCGCTCGAGGAGCATGACAAGCGGGAGTTTGCGATCGACGACCCCCGGGGATTCCTTCAGGAGCACGGGCTGCACGTGATTATCGACGAAGCCCAACGGGCTCCCAGGCTGTTCTCCTACATACAGACTGCAGTAGACGACCGGGACGAACCGGGCCAATACCTGTTGACCGGGTCCCAGCATTTTCTCATGTCCGAGCAGATATCGCAGTCGTTGGCGGGAAGGGCGGCCATCCTCAATCTCCTGCCGTTGAGCCTGGAGGAACTGGCCTCGGTGGGAAAACAGGAAGACGATTATGTCCGGCATCTCTTCAACGGTTTTTACCCGCGCCTCTACGACAAGGACCTGGCACCCGGGGAGTGGTATCCCTTTTACATCCAGGCGTATGTGGAACGGGATGTCAGGCTGATCAAGAATATCTCCGATCTGAACACGTTCCAGCGGTTTCTCAAGCTGTGCGCCGGCCGGGTAGGGCAGGTGCTCAATATGAGTTCTTTGGGCAACGATCTCGGGGTGTCGCACAACACGGTGCGTGCCTGGATTTCCATCCTGGAAGCAAGCTTCATTATCTTCCTCTTGCAGCCATACTACAAGAACTTCAACAAGAGGATAATCAAGTCACCGAAGCTGTACTTCTATGATACCGGGCTGGTGTGCTCCCTGCTCGGTCTGGAGACGGCTGAACAGCTTCGTACCCATTACCTGCGGGGACATTTGTTCGAGTCGTTCATTATAAGTGAGATCTTCAAATCTGTTTTCAACCGGGTCAGGAGCACGAACTGTTACTACTGGCGGGATAAGCCGGGGCATGAGATTGACTGCCTGCTCGAGCGTGGCGCCGGGTGTCGGGCGGTTGAGATAAAATCGGGTGCAACCGTCGTTTCCGATTTTTTCAAGAATCTCAAATACTGGTCTAAAATCAGCGGGCAGCCACCGGATATGAATTATATCATCTACGGTGGCTCAGACAGCCAGAAGCGCGCTTACGGGAACGTGGTGGGTTGGAAAGATCTGCTGACGGTCGTTTGAACGCTTGCGGATTATCATTCAGAAAGACGTCTTGTCGTCCGGTGAGAGGGTACCGGGGCTCTCCTTAGTGCCCGAGTCGGGGCCATCATGGCTTCCCGTCCCGGATGGTTCGGGTGCCGGCAATACTACGTTGGACGGTACAGCTCCGGGCACCTCACCTTCCAGGTTTTCCTTGTCCAGCCGCTCAGCCAGGATGTCCCGCTGCAGCTTCAGCAGGGCGAGCCTTTTCTTCAGCTTTTTGAGCTTCCGGTCATTGGTGAATTTGGATATGACCCGCCACCAGGACAGCTTTTTGCGCTTTGTTCCGAGTCGATCAATTCTTCTCTCCAGTTTATCCAGGCGCACCTGTAGTTCGTGCAAGCGGGCGAGCAGTTTTTGTTTGCGCGCCGCCCGGGCTTTCGCCCTGTCGTAGCTTTCCACGCCGCCGTCAGCGTCCGGGATGACCAGGTTCGCCACCACGGGCAGGTGGTCGGAGGTCTTCCGGGTGGCGTTGTTCAGGGTATAGTTGTCTTCCACCCCGATGTCGTTCGAGGTGAATATGTAATCGATGCAGGCCTGCTTTTCGTTCCCGGTACCCGACCAACCGAGAATGACGTCATCGTCCTTTGGCTCCCAGGCCGGAACGGTCCTTCGATTATTGGCGGCATCAGGTCCGTTGACAACAATGTTACTGTCCCGGAACTCTTTGTCCTGTCCGGGTTTGAGCAGAGATTCTATTACCCTTGAGGACGGGATCGCATTGAAATCACCCAGTAGGACCACCGGGCCGGAAACGGCGGCGGCGATTCGTTTCACCTCTTCGATCTGCTTGAGCCGTTCTTCCTCCGTGGTGCTGAGGTGGACGTTGAGGACGGTGACCATGGTGCCGTTGACGTCGACCTTCGCCTCCAGGCAGACCCGCTGCATGTCGTCCTTTTTGTACAGCTTGTGGGCCGTATGGCTCACGATGGGGTGCTTGCTCAGGATGGCGTTTCCGGAGTTGAAGAAGACCGAAAAGCTCTGGCCGGCGGCTTTGCAGGAGTACTGCATACCACACTCTTTGGCGATGTACTTGGGCTGGTCCGTCCACAGGCTTCGGTAGTTCTTGAAATCAGCTTCGTTCAGGGCGATGATGTCCGCGTCCATCTCTTTGAGGGCACGGGCCACTTTCTTCAAAGCGCCCGTCCCGTGGGGAAGCGTGCGGGTGAAAAAGCCCTTGTTCTCCCCGCAGCCGGCGGCGATATTGTAGGTGACGACTCTCAGGGGCTGGGCG
The DNA here is from genome assembly GCA_964432985.1 of uncultured bacterium. Lineage (GTDB taxonomy): Bacteria > Muiribacteriota > CAYSPT01 > CAYSPT01 > CAYSPT01 > CAYSPT01. The sequence goes on along the minus strand of CAYSPT010000011.1, from coordinate 35,563 downwards.
GCGAACAGGGCTGTGGCGTTGAGGAGAAAAGTGAACAGCACGAGCAGAATGATTACTGACGAGTGTTTGGCTCGTTTTATTAACAGCCGGGCAGTCTGCGTTCTGCACGAAGACATGATCAAGGCTCCTCTACCGGCCCGCTGGGTTCATGATGTGCCATAAAAGCGGACCCGATAGCATTATACTTGATAAACCCCTCTGCGTGCGCCTAAACCCGGTGATGTAATCAGGGTAAAAGCAGGCTGATTCCCACGGTGACCGGTGCGAGCAGATTTCTTACCAGATGACGCAAAGATGGATTCTGTTCAATTACCTGTGCCATGGGCGGCGACCAGCGGTAATATGCTTCCACGAGCCGGCGTCCCGAGACGGAGGTACAAAGATAATGGTCCCGGAAACGACGCAGCACCGACAGGTGTGATGCACCGGGATTTCCATATGCGGCGGTGGCAATAAAACACCCTTTCCCGGTGCCCTGTCCCGCAATCAAGGGAATCTTCAAGGTCCCTTCTGCCAATCCGACCCGGCTTGCAGCGGTAATCTCAACCTCCCGGGAATTGACATCGACATTCTTGTAATAGAAAGCCAGCCGGCCGTTTTCGCTCGTGGCTTCGATACTCTCGGAATAAAAAAGATCATCGTGCGGTTTTAGCTTACCGCTTGCTCCGCTCACGGTTACGTCAAACGTCGTACCGTCGGCGACCGGCTGCTGGGCGGCGTCGGTGATGATGTCGGACACCACGGTGCAGAAGTAGCCGGGGCCTGCCGGCAGCGTACCGGGAGTGGCCGTCATGGTGATGGTGCCTGTGGGTACCCCGGGATCGGACGCTTCCATGGCATGCATGATTGCCAGGACGTCCAGTTTGCCGTATCCCCAGGTGTGGTTGGGTACTGTTTCACCCAGGGTAGAATCGGCCACGAACTGGTCCACCACAGCCTGGTCGAACAGCAACGTTTTCACCTCTGCCGGCGTCAGGTCCGGATCTTTCTGAAGCATGAGCGCCACCGCACCCACCACGTGGGGGCAGGCCATACTTGTCCCGGCCTTCACGGTATGCTCCCCTTCGGAAGTTACAAAAAAACGGTCTGTTTCGGCGTCCCCGGACAGGGCGGCCGCGATCATTGATCCAGGGGCCGCGATCTCAGGTTTCACGCCGGTCAGGGCTTCATTCCGGGTTGGACCCCGGCTGGAAAACGGAGATATGTCACCCACAGTGTCACTGTAGGTATGTGTGTCACCATCGATATCAGTCCACTGGTTCCGGGTGGTGTAGCTGGCCACCGCGATTACATCCGTTATTACCGCCGGATCTCCCACGCTCATCTCGTAATCGCCGCTGTAGTCATCGCCGAAGTCCGAACTTTCAAATCCCCCGAGATCGATCCAGGCGTCGAAGTACCCCGTCCCCCGTGACCAGAGCAGGTACCCCAGGTACCCGTAGGCGATCATGTCTCCCTCGAGCTGCACCGCCACATGTCTGGAGCCGTTGAAAGGGTTGGCGGTCTCTTCGGCATCCACCGTCACCGTCCCGTAGATATCGCCTCCTTTCTTGATTGTCTTCTGGACGCTCCAGCCCGGCTCGACCCAGCCGGAGGAGATAAGTAAATTGAGGTCCATATCGAAGACGTCCACCCGGAACTCGATCTCCCCGGGAGGCTCGTACCAGATGTCCACCGATCCGTCCGTCTCCCCGGGGTAGAAACCAAACGGCGTAAAGCGGCTGCCGGCATCGCCGGCTCCGGCGGTGTACCCCACGTGAGCCGCCGGATAACTCCCCTCGTTACCGGCGGCAGCCACCACGATGCGGCCGGCTCCCATCAGGGCGTTCATACCGTCGGCGGCCACACCGGTGCCGTCGTGGGGAGACTTATGGGTCCCCAGGCTGAGGTTGATCACGCATGGTTTCCCCAGTTCTCCGGCCTTCTGGAATATGTACTGGCCGGCGGCCATAAGGTCATCATCATCCCAGGTGATATTGACCACGATGAGATCGGCTTCCGGGGCCACCCCGGGGGTTCCTCCCTCCGAGCGGCCGTTACCGGCGGCGGTAGAAGCTACGTGGGTACCATGCCCGTTGGTGTCTGCCTGGTCCACGGTGCCGAGTCCCTGCAGAGCGTCGTTCAGGTCGTCCTGGTCGTACTCGGTTCCAAAGCCGAATCCGTCCGGGGGCGGACCCTGTTCATCGGTCTGGTCCCACAGGTAAAGGATTCTCGATGTCCCATCTTCGTTGATGAAGTCGGGATGACGCCAGTCGATGCCGGAATCCGCCACCCCCACCACCACGCCGTCGCCCGTATACTGCCGGGACAGCCGGTCACCAATAGCAGAGGTGTGTACCCGGTCTGCCCTGACGGCGGGGACGCTCAGGTCCAGCAGCGGCCGGTGCTTTTTTATATGGGAAATGTAGGCTATTTCCGGTTCAGCGGCGAGAGCCGGCACTGCCGCCGCCGGTACGCTGGCTGAAATCACCGGCCCCACTATCGACCGGACGGTGCCGCCGGTTTCTTCAACCAGGTTTACCACTGTTTCTGTGCTGTCACTTGCTCCCCTGATAAGAACTCTGACCGGCGCTGATCCGGCAGCTGGACTCCTGGGTTTCAGTTGAGCCTGCTCCTGCCGGGCGAGTTCGATCCGCAGGTAAGGGCTGAGAGGAAGATGTCCGAAAGGTATCCGTCCTTCATTACCGAACGCCTGACCAGGGCTGAAGAAACAGGCGGCAAACAGAATTACAGCCAGAACTCCTGCGCCCACGGTTACTCTATTGTAATCATGTTTGTTTTGCATAGTGTTCAAGCACCCTCTTTGAGCAGCAAAATGTCTGATTCTACAATTATACTACTAGCAAGTTTGGAGGGCACGCAATACAAAAACGGTCATAAAGAAAGGCCGGATCGGAGTTGGGATCTCCCGGCAGCACCACCGGCCCGTCTGAGAATGGGTAGTGAAAAGACTACTCTTAACAGGATGTGAAAGCAAGGGGGGGATGTCTGTTCAGGGGTTGTACCAAATTTGAGACGATCGTACCAAATCTGAGACAACCCCACAGGTGAACATATATCCGCGTCAGCGTAGGCCTAAATCCAGCATACGCCGGGATTGAGCATACGCCAGGATTGAGCATACGCCAGGATTGAGCATGCACCGGGATTTCCATGATGCATGCTCAGTGCTGCAGTTCGAAACTGACCGCTGCATTAACGATGATGGTAGAAATGTGCTTAACGAGCCTTGTAGAAGTACGCGGCCTGGACATCGTTGGTGCCGTCATTGACGCTGGTCACGAAGGTCTCGTCCATCTTTACCTCCAGGGTTCCCGGCGTCAGGTACTGGGCTATGATCTTCACCGAATTGTCTTTGGCGATCTTCACCTTGACGTAGTTGTAGACGTACCCGAGGTGGGGCAGGTAGATCAGTTTGGACTCCGAGGTGACCACGTAGGCCAGCTTGTTCCTGACCACCATCGGGGCGAAGTACTCGTAGGTCTCGATGGCCATGCCACCCACGGCGTCGGGAGCTTCGTGCTCCTCGTCGCCGATCATCAGCTTGCACCTGCCGTAATGAAACACGGCCCGCACATGTTCCCCGGTATTCAGCGCCGCCATCACTTCGTCGAAGGACTTCAGTTGCACCGTCTCCGCGTGGACCGCTGCGGTACACATAACCAACACCATAACCAAAATTGCTTTCTTCATGATATTTTCTCCATTTCTGTTTTCATTCCTTCACATGTTGTTTGAATGTCTATTGAAAAGCCGGATCGTTTCCTCTGCCCGGTTGTCAGTTGTATGCCTCTCTTACCGCCACCGCCCGATCGAAATGACCTGGGAAATAGGTGTCGATCCAGTGGGCGTAACCGCGGCTGAAATCGAACATCCAGGCCGTTCCCGGGTATCTCTCCACGGACCACAGGGAGTAGCCGCTTTCGCGTTGAAAGGCGTAATCCAGGCACAGCGGGTCCCCGTAGATACCTTTTCGCCGGGACTCGGGCAGGTAGATTCCTTCAAGTTCCGCCAGTGTCGGCGTCCGCCACGAACCGCCCAGGCTCTGGATCCATTCCTGTGCGTCTTCCCAGCTCGAGGGCCGGTTGGGACCTTCGAGCCATTGCAGGTTCGTCTTGCTGTCGGTGATGACGCCAAGTGCGTCCCGGGTGAACCGCGGCTCGGGTGAAGGTTCGGATAGGTTGCTTTCAATCTCATCCAGAGCTTTGATAAGATCCGAATACAGGGTGCCGTGCGGTTCGTTGACCGCTTTGAACCGGGCCTTCTCCTTGAGAGCGGTGAGGTTTACGCGAATATTCTCATACTCGGCCCTGGAGATCGAATCGCTAAAATCGAAGCCAAACGCGTCCTTAACAAGGGATAACAAGCTGCCCGGTTGATGGAGCTCAAACGCTTCTTCAAGGTGATTGAAGTCTTCAGCCATAGCCGGCGTCAAACTCACCAGACCGATAACCAGCGTTACCAGCGCGAATAATAACCATTTGTTTCTCATAATAATTTCTCTTCTCTATCTCTTATCGCATGTGGCTATTGCACGGGGCGAAGCAGGAATCATTCGATGCAGCCTGCTCGCTTCTCAATTATCGTGTTCAGTTCATCCGGTCCTGAAGCGCTTCGTACTGAAGAGCCCGGAGCGATTTGTTAAGATCGCTGTCACCGTGTCGGTCCTTCCCCTGCAGCTGGCCGTACGCCCATTCGCCAACTGACCAGATCAGCCGGTTCAGCGTGGGGGTATGGCTGTCTTCCAGGCAGTTGATGGCCCGGGTCCACTCCCGGATGGTTTCGCAGTCGCCGCTTTCGACCGCCCGGTCAAGTTCGGCCACGATCCGCTCGCGGGCGTGGTGGTAGTACAGGGCCACGGTCCCGAAATCATCCGTCCCGGTCACCGCTGCCTCTACCCGCGACAGGGTATCTCGCGGCGTGGGCAGGAGCCACCGGCAGGCAAGCTGCATGAACTCGAAGCGTGCCGCCGGTTTGTGGATCCCCTCGAAGCCGAATCCCAGGAAGATGAGGCGCGAAGTTTCGTCTTCAACGCACACCGCCGCTCCCCGGCCGTTTGAGTACTGCAGGCATTCCGTGCTGTGGTCCTTGAAGGGCGTGATCCAGTCGGGCCGGGCCTGGTTGACGGCGTCCACGCCTCCATGGATGTAGAAACGTTTGCCGGTGAACGGCCCACCGGTCCCGTCGAGGATGTCGGACATGGCGTTGTCATCCATGTAGTTCACCTTGAGAGTCTCCCGCAGGAATTTGCTTTGAGCCAGGTCGGCGGCGATGTTCTGCCCCGCCAGCAGGAGGCTGCCGCCGCCAGCCAGGTAGCCGGTGATGGCCTCCTGGTTCTGTTCGGACAGCGTGTCGTGCGTGTCCTCGCCGGTAAACCAGATCACCAGCGGGTACTGCAGCAGGGTGTCGGTGTCGGGTGATACATGTCGGGTATTGAAGTATAAACCGGCTGCACGCAGCGCTTCGGTGTAGTAGGTTTCGTATTGCGCGTAATGATCGTCGTCCACCAACAGAACCGGCGGCAGTTTCTCCAGGATTATATTCAACTCCTTGTCTACATAACCGATGGTGACTTTTTCCCCGGCGGTTGCGTAACCGGTGTGGAATACTCTCAGGGTTTGCGGGCCCGCAGGAAGCCTGAGCTCGTAATAGCCGTTCTCGTCGGCCCGGGTTTCGGGCATGTCGTCACCGAGCACCACGATGCGAGCGGCCAGCGGTAGGCCGGTATTGCTGGTCACCCGGCCGTAGAGCTTTACCGGAGCGGCCTGCTCGAAGCGGATATCCAGCATGGTGGCCTGCCCCTTGCGGATGGCGACCGATTTCTCGAACGGGTAGTAACCGCTGGTCTCGGCCTGCACGGTGTAATTACCAGATTCCAGGAATATCGCAAAGGTGCCCTCGCCGCCTGAGTCAAGCGGCAGTGTGCGTCCGAAAATCTTGACGGTGGCCCGGATGGGATTCCCATGCACATCGCAGGTAGTGCCCACCAGGGTTCCCCCGGTCTTGAGGGTGTTGCAGGCTGCCAGGGCGTCCACCAGGCCGTAACCGAAATTGTTGTCGTTGCCGGGTGCTCCCAGGTCGCGGGCGGTTGATTCCAGTACTGCCCGGACTTCCGCCGGCGTTATGTCCGGCTTCATCTCGTTGAGCAGTGCCACCACCCCCGACACCGCGGGGCAGGCCATGGAGGTACCGCTCATGGCCACCCATCCTCCGGTGTGCCTGGCACTGGTGACCTGGTCGCCGGGAGCGGTGACCTGGGGTTTGATATACTCAACGCCGTTCCAGGTAGACGGCCCGCGGGAAGAAAACTTCGACAGGGCGTTGGTCCTGGTGGTGCTGCCCACGGCGAAAACGTGCGGGTACGAAGCCGGCGTGGCCATGGTACTGGAGCCGTAATAACCGCTGTTGCCGGCGGCGAAACAGGGAAAGATCCCCGCCTTCAGCCAGTTTCTGATCATGTTCCAGGAGAGACGGTCGTTGGAGTTGGATGAACCCCACGAGTTGCTCACCACCGGTGGGGCGTCATTGGTGCGGGGATTGCCGTCGGGGTCGAGCATCCACTGCATGGCCCCAAGTATCCACGTGTCCCTGGTCCGGCCGATCTTGTCGAATATCCTGGCCACCAGGAGCTTGGCGCCAGGTGCCACGCCGATGGTGTTGCCGGAAGCGTCGCCGCCGCAGATGGTGCCGGCGGTGTGGGTCCCGTGCCCCCCATCGTCGATCGGCTCGGTCGCTATCCCGCCTCTTGAAAAATCGCGGAACTCCTTGATCCGCCCAGTCAGGTCCGGATGATCGCCGGCCACACCGCTGTCGATGTGCCCGATTTCCACGCCGGCGCCGGTCAGTCCCAGGGTATCCCACACCCGGGCGGCCTTGATCTTCTCAACGCTCCACACGGCACCGCTTTTTTCAGGAAACTCCGCCGGTGAACGTGGCTCCTCGGGGAGGGTGTGGACACTGTCCAGGTACACCCGTCCCACGTCGCGGCGCTGGGAAACAGATTCGATGACATCGGGTGTGGCGGTGAACGCCACGGCGTTGACACCCCAGAAACTGGTTATGTCCGTCGCTCCGCCCCCGTTTTTGGAGGTCAGCTGGGCCAGCAGGTCGCGCTGGCTTTCTTCGGCCGTGTGCCGAAGCGCCAGGCACACTGCCGCAGCGTCGCCCTCCCGTACCGTTTCCAGGTCGGCTTCTTCTTTCATCTCCACGATGACCGGGATCATGGCGATATCACCGGTGCGCTCTGCTTCCGCCAGTTTCTCCGCCAGCAGTACGTCGATCGTACGGGCTTCCACCGGGAAGGCCGGCAGCATCATAACCGCCGCCAGTGTCATAACCGCGGCCAACATTATCGTCACATGAATAGTCAAACTACGGTGCTTCATACTTCAAATCCCCTTTCTTAACTCCCTGTCCAAATTCTTCACAAACTGTTCTGCTGCGACTTGTCCAAATTCTTCACAAACTGTTCTGCCGCGACCTGTCCAAACTCTTCACAAACTTTACCGCCGCGACCTGTTAAAACTCTTTAAACAGTGACCGCAGCTGCGGTGAGCACTGTGTCATTCTATTTTTCACGGCGGCCAGGATGTGGTTGACCACCGGGCGAAACACGTTTTTCATCCCGGGTGGCATGGCGCCGAGTTTCGCTGTCAGTTGGGCCGCTTTATCCGGGCAGCCTGCGGCCACTTCTTTCGCCAGCTGTTCTGCGATTACCTTTTTCAGCCTGAGCATCCGCACGTAGTCGATCTTCTCGCCGTCGGACATCCCGCGGCCGTCGGCGGCTGCCTCTTTAAGCAGCGCCTCCACGTAATCCTGCACCTGGACGATGGTCTCTACGCGCTCGTCAACCAGGTTTCCCGCCCTGCCCAACAGGTACAGGGCCGCTTTGATGTTCGATTCGCAAATGGGCGCCACGTCCTCGTCAGCGGGGATGAAATCCCTTCCCAGCTCCATGGTGAAATGGAAGATCCCGGCTTCGCCGTAGAACCAGTCGTCGGCCGTCCCCCGGCAGGGGTAGAGCTCGGCAATCGTCATGGGAGTGTAGCCGTTGAACCGGGCCATCTCTTCCGCTATCTCGTGCATGGCCGGTTCGTCGGGTGCATGGACTTCTTTGGAAAAACCGAAGGGATAGAGAATCAGTTCGGAGTAGCTGTGAAACGCGATGGCGGTGTCGAACCGCTCCCGCAGGACCAGGTCCCGAACGGCGATTACTTCCGGTTCGGAAAACGGCCCGGGACCGTGATAGGTTTCCGATTCGATACGGACGTTGTCGCTGGTGTCGCCCCACATGTACCCGTAGTTGCGGTTGGGATCGACCCCCACCGTCCTGGGGTCGAGCACCCCGTTTTCATAGCCTTCCGGCGGCGCTTCCCGGCGGTTCTTCCTCCACAAGGTGAACGTCGTCTGGGCATGGCGCACCCCGTCGGGATTGACAATAGGGACGATCCATATCTCACGCTCATTCACCAGTTCGGTGATGGTCTCGTCGCTGTCGTAGTTTTCAAGCAGGTGTTTCGCCAGGGCCAGGGGCACCTCGTAGGAGATCCACTCCCTGGCGTGGTGGGCCCCGTTGAAGAAGACCGACGGCTCGTCTTCATCCAGCTGCGGGTTGTCCGATATCTTGATGGCCCAGATGGGCCGTTCCTCCCAGGAAAACCCGATCACTTCCAGGGCGGTTATCCCGGGATGATCCTCGTGCATCCGCTGAATGGCCTGGTTCGACTCGGCCACGCTGTGATAAGCACCGAGATCACCGCTTAAGCGGTACTTCTCGAGCCGGGCGTCCAGGCCGTCCTCGATAATCTCTATCCGGAAGTTCGTGTTTTTGAGCTGCTCCAGGCCAAACGAATTGACCACCAGCTCCGTGTAGCCGTCTTTAACCGAGTAGCCGCAGATGTCCAGCACGCCCATATCCGCCAGCAGGCGGTTGTCGTTCTTGCTGTCCAGGTAGACGCGCACCAGCGAATAGTGGACGGTTTCTTCCGCCGTCCGGCTCTCCGTTGCATCGACCTCCGTTGGCTGTGCTTCCGCCGCCCGGTTCTCCGTTGCATCGACCTCCGTTATTTGTCTTTCAATGACAGAGATGTCCGTTTCCCGGGCTTCAACGGTCGTGGCGGACATCACCAGTGCTGGCGCCAGCAGAGCTGCCGCACATAGGTATACAGCCAGTTTTTTCATGAAAACACCTGCTTCCTGCTAATCCCTGCTTTTTGATATATTTCTATTGCTGCTGAATATATCTATTCACTATGTCCTAGTTAAAATATATTTTCTCAGTTATATGAATTTCCTCAGTTAGATCAATTTCCTGCGCTGTCCCTTCTTCCCAGCGTTATCCTTTTCACCCGGGTGTATTTCTTACCCGGGTGCATTTCTTACCCGGGTGTATTTCTTACCTGGGTGCATTTCTTACTCGGGTGTATTTCTTACTCGGGTGTATTTCTTATTTGGGTGTATTTCTTACTTGGGTGTACTTCATACTCGGATCTATTTCTTATTCGGGTCTATTTCTTACTCGGGTCTATTTCTTACTCGGGTCTATGCATAAAGGGAAGGATTGTTTCAACTATGTTTGGTTAAAGGAGTAAATTTCGTGCGCTATGACACTGTGTTACCATAAACGGTACCATGGGCAAGAAAAAATCAAAGAAGCGAAAAGGCAGCCGGAAACACCAGCGCAGCCGGCATCCCGGACCTGCCCCCGGGGGCAGTACGTCCGTCGATCTGGAAACGGCGCTTCGACACCACCAGGGCGGCCGCTTCGATGAAGCCGAAAAGCTCTACCGTCGTATTGTCCGAAACGATACCCGAAATGCCGATGCTCTCCACCTCCTGGGGGTGCTGCTCATGAAGCGTGCGCGGTACGGTGAAGCCATACACCTCATCAGGGACGCTATCGGCTGCAATCCTTCTGCGGCTGCATACCACAACAACCTGGGCAATGCCTTGAAAAGCACCGGTGAGACCGATGAAGCCATCCGGTGCTATAAAAAAGCCCTCACCCTTAAACCGGCGTATCCCCAGGCTTTCTACAACCTGGGCAACGCGCTCAAGGACCTGGGCCGCCTGGAGTAAGCCGCTGACAGTTTCTTGAAAGCCCTCGCCTTGGCGCCTGATTTCGCCGAAGTCCACAACAACCTGGGGCTCATCTACCAGGAGTGTGACCAGCTGGACGAGGCCCTGTCCAGTTTCAAAAAGGCGTATGAAATCAACCCCGGATTAGTCGATGCCTGCAATAATCTGGGTGAGATCTACGAAAAGCGCAACGACGTCGAGCAGGCCGAGTTGTTCTCTCAAAAAGCTTTAAGTATGGACCCGGCCAATCCGCACGCACGGTACGTTCAGGCCCGCCTGCTGAGGCGCCGGGGGAAACTCGAGGAAGCCGTAGAGCTGTTAGCCCCGGCTGTCCAGGTAGAAAGCGTTTATCTTTCTTTCATTCATTTCGAGCTCGGCAAGCTGTACGATCTTCTCAACGACAACGCCAGGGCGTATCACCACTTTTCATCGGGCAACAACCTTCAGCGGCTGAAAACGGAGGGCTCCGACCGGGCAATGGAATCGTACCTGCGCAAACTCGAACGGATGAAGAGCACGGTCACCGCGGAGTGGGGCCGGTCTTTTTCGGCGCAGCCGGTGTCCCATCCTTCCGGCCCACCTTGTTTTCTGGTGGGATTCCCCCGTTCGGGAACGACGCTTTTAGACCAGATTCTCGACTGTCATCCGCAGTTGCAGGTGATGGAAGAGGTGCCTATCCTGGAAACGCTTGCTTCGGAGATTGACGTATCGTATGGAGGTTACCCACGCGCGCTGCCCTCTCTTGACCAGGAGGATATCAAATCTTTACGGGCACGGTACTTTAACGAAGTGGAGCAGAGTATCGGCAGGAAGCCGGGAACGGTTCTGGTTGACAAACTTCCGCTCAACATACAGCACGTACCGTTGGCTGTCCGGTTGTTCCCCGCCACGAAGTTCATCCTGGTCATACGCCATCCATGTGATGTGGTCCTCAGCAATTTCATGCAGAACTACAAGATCAACGAAGCCATGGCCAATTTTTATACGCTTCAGGAGTCTGCTCGTCTCTACAAACACATCATGGGATTGTGGGATCTGTATATAAAGATCTTACCGGTGAAATACCACACCGTGAAATATGAATCGTTGGTGGAGAACCTCCGCGGCGCAGTCGAAGGGCTGCTGGAGTTTCTCGAACTTACTTGGGACGAAGCTGTTTTGAATTACCGGGACCATGCCAAAAAGAGGACTATCAAGACGCCGAGCTACCAGTCGGTGACCAAACCGATCTACAAGCGGGCGAAGTTCCGGTGGCTGCGGTATGCCGAGCAGCTCGAATACGTCCGTGAAGATCTCGCCCCGTTCATTTCCCGGTTTGGCTATAGTACCGGTTCTGGATGAACCAATCGCCAGGCACCGATTCGTAAGAATGCTCAATGAATATCCTTACCAGTTAACGTCGTAAAGCCCCTGGTTTTGTACATGGGGAGTTGTCAATGGAGACGTTAGTAAAAGCTTCATAAAAAAACTTTCCAACTTTATCCGACAGGACGTTACTTACTGTGTGAAAACGGAAAACACGGAACGGTTGAACGTTCCGCAGGAAAATAAAGGATGACTCGGAAAGGGAAGATGAAAGATGTTGAAAAGAAATTGCCGCTCGCTGCTGCTGCTGATGGTTCTGGTTACGGGGAGTATGGTTCTTCAGGGTTGCGCCGTGGTGGGAGTTATCGGCAGCCTCGTTTCGAGTATTGGTGGAGTGTTGGGCAGTTCGAGCGCCATGGGCGGAATCGGTACGGCTCTCAGTGCCGCTGGTGGCATCGCCGGTATGTTCGGTAACGACGATGTAGCCGGTACCCTGGGGCAGGCAGGCCAGGTCGTGCAGGCAGTCCCCGGTGCCGTGCAGGGCGTGCAGAATACCGTGCAGGGTGTTCAGGGTGCATTCCAGGGCCAGGGCCAGACCACTGCCGGTACGCTTCAGAGTGACGGTAGTTTCGCCAACAACACCGACACCGCTCAGCAGGCCGTTAACAGCAACCTTCAAAACGCTACGGCGGTTATGAATGAAAACAACAGAAGGACAACTACCAGGAATCTTGATCGATAGCGGAGTCGCCGGAAAGATAGTTGAGTAAACCATCCAGGGTCGGGAGAGCAGCAAACGCTCCCGGCCCTGTTTATATTTTTGGAGTGGATCCTCCGGTCAAGCCGGAGGATGACTGTCCCTGGTTAGGATGACTGTCCCTGGTCGGGATGACTGTCTCTGGTCAGTATGGCTATTTAATGAAACGTTGTAAATTTTACAACAGTTTATGTAAAACGTAGTAGGCTTCCCTAAACGACGCCACATCAAATAAGCTGATAGGTTCCGACAATAGGTCCCCGGCCGCTGTGACCGGCTCCGGCCAGGTGAAACGACTCGACCTCGGGTATCTTGCCCCGAGCCGAGTAGACGATGCGCAGCGTAAACGGTAGTTGAAGTCCCCAAAAAATAAACTTTCCAACTTTTTTCCACTGGACGTTACTTACTGTGTGAAAACGGAAAACACGGAACGGTTGAACGTTCCGCAGGAAAATAAAGGATGACTCGGAAAGGGAAGATGAAAGATGTTGAAAAGAAATTGCCGCTCGCTGCTGCTGCTGATGGTTCTGGTTACGGGGAGTATGGTTCTTCAGGGTTGCGGCGTTATCGGCGGCCTCGTTTCAGGTATTGGTGGAATTTTGGGCAACTCGGGAATCATGGGCGGCATCGGTTCGGCACTCAGCGCCGGCGGTGGTATAGCCAGTATGTTCGGCAACAACAATGTTGGAAATACCCTGGGGCAGGCGGGGCAGATCGTACAGGCAGTCCCCGGCGCCGTGCAGGGTGTTCAGAATACCGTGCAGGGTGTTCAGGGCGCATTCCAGGGCCAGGGCCAGACCACTGCCGGTACGCTTCAGAATGACGGGAGCTTCGCCAACACTGCCAACACCACTCAGCAGACCGTCAACAACGGCCTTCAAAACGCGACGACTAGCAGGACTCTTGAACGATAGCAGACTCGCCGGAAATATAACTGAGTAAACCATCCAGGGTCGGGAGAGCAGCAAAACGCTCCCGGCCCTGTTTATATTTTTTGAGTGGATCCTCCGGCCAAGCTAACTACTCTTTCTTTAAATACACAATGGTTGCGCCCCAGCCGCCGTGGTCGGCTCCGGCCAGGTGAAACGACTCGACCTCGGGTATCTTGCCCAGAGCCGAGTGGACGATGCGCTGCAGCGTGCCCGTGCCTTTGCCGTGGATGATACGAATCTCATAGATGCCTCGTCGCCGGCATTCGTAAACATATTCCGGTATGAGGCATTTTATCTCACCAGGTCTGAAGGTGTGCAGGTCCAGTACCCCGTCGATCGGAATCTCTACCGGATCTTCAATGTTCATATAGGTCTCACGTCCGGTAATAGTGTATCATTGTTATAGCCGGGAATATTGAATGGTAAATATATTATAGTGCGAGTTTCTATTTGAGAAAGGGACATACTGGGAATGACAAAAAAAACAGCGAGTATCGAGTTGGCTTCAAGAATTATGCTGGTTCACATCCTGATTATGTACGCCGTCGCGGTGTGGGCGCAACCGGCAATGAAGAAAAACGATCAAGCATCGGGTAAACGTCAAATAACCATTACCACACAGGTAATCGATACCGACGGTGACGGCTGGATGAACGATGTCGCTGTCGGTGTGGTCGATAGTGGATATTCGCCGGTTATCGGAGCAAAAATCACAGCCAACGGTTGGCCAAAAGGAACTACCGGGACGGACGGTACCGTCACGGTCAGGATGTACGAACCGGGTAAGAAGACCATCCTTGCCACCGTCCAGTATAAAGGGCTGATCATTCTAAGCAATCCGGTTACCGTCACCATCATGAAGCGCGACCGGAAGGCTGCACAAATTGATACCAAAATGATTAAAGCCGGCCTGAAAGAAATGAAGGAGCGGCACAGAGATCTGAAATCACGGTCCGGCGAACTGGCTGATACCTTTATAACAGTGGTCCGGCAGACAATAGCACTGGGAGAGAATTTTGACATCTTGCGAAAAGAAGCCGGAGACCCGGAAAAGATAAAAATAAACCGGGTAGCGTTGGATCAGTCCCTGCAAAGAATGTATCGGATTGTAGAGCAGGACCGGGGCCTGTGTGAAAACATTGAAAGCCTTGAGAAAGCCATTGATAAACAGGAACGGAAATTTAACCGGTAACGTCAGTGACGGCCGGGTGCATATGCGGACGGTACTCCTGTTTTTTACCGTTCTCTTTATCGTTCTGGGCGCCCTGTCTCCCACTCTTGCCGAGAATGTCAGGGTGGACTGGGGAGACAGCTCCGATCCCATTACCGTTGCTCCCGGTGGTGAATGGCATCGGGGGAGCGTGGTTGACGAATCGGGCGCCAAGGAGGTCCTGTACCGTCGGGAGTGGCTCAATGATAGAGGTGAGCTGACCAGCTGGTACGACGTGGAAAGCGGCAAGCTCGGCCACTCGTTTAGCCGGGACCCGTCCACCTGCCGGGTGAAGATAACTCCACTTTCAGGTGACGGACGCGGCGGCGATGAGGTGTCGTTTACTCCTCCCGGAAGCGGCGCCGATACCGCTCTCGATTCGTTCACCGCCCCGCTCAGCGAGCAGTTCACAATTATTCCTCCACGGGTCCGGATACCGGACGGGGACGGAGGATTCATGCTCTCGGAGGGAGCGTTGGAAGATGTTGCCAACGAGTTCAAGTCCGTCTGGGATTCTCCGGATGATACCCGTCTCGGCTCCCCGTACCGGTACGAGCAGATGGGAGTTACCTGGTGGTTTTCATCACCCACGCACCCGGAGCTCCTGGAGCTTAACGGGTGGAGTGTCAGCGCGGATCTGTTCAGGGTGCCTTCCTCGGGAGCTGATACCTATCTCTCCGATCCTTTCCGCAGTTTCTTCAGTTTGCGGCTCGATTACTCCCGGGAGGAAAACCGGGACAGCTTCCGGGGGGCCGACGGACAGCTCAAGGAGATCAAGGTTTTCAAACCCTGGTTCCACCAGACCGAGCCGGTACCGGTTATGGTTTACGACACTACTCCCCCACCTCAGACCGGGTGTAACCTGGAAGTGGACCTGCAGGACGAGCGCTCGCCACGTATCAGGTTCAGCGGTCAGCCGATCACCGGTATCGAAGTGGCGGTAAAAGACAACAACCCCAACCTGTCCCCGGAGGTGAACCGGGTACGAAGCACGGTGTCGCTGCTTCCTTCGCCGGGAAGCGGGGACGTTTTGTGCGGACCGTTTTCGGTGCGTTTCGATCAAACCCGGTCCGATATGCACACTGTTCGACTGGTCGGAAGCGGAACGGACGAAAGAGGCTACTACTCTCTTACATTGATGAGAAACACACCGGACATGGCCGGAGACGGTGAAATATGGCAATTTCCGCTTCACTACCGGGGGCGGCTCTATCCGGTAATGGAAACGTATGACGGCGCCTGCGAGGAGCCTGCGCTCAGGCAGATGCGGCCCCTGTGGATAATCGATCCCGTCCGTCCCAACGTGTTTCTCCGTATTACCGACAATCGCCGGGTGGATGTCACCGTTCCCGGACAGGTCCCGGCGGGAAGCGGTCAGGGTTTATCCGATCCAAGTGAAATACAGGCGATCAACACATCGTTCGAGGAAAACTCCCAGGACTGGCAGTATACCATTCCAGACCAGGTCTTTTTCGAGAACACCAGGCTGTTTTTCCGGGCATACGTCCGTGACAACATCGGGCGTGTCGGGGAAGTCGACCCGGTTCCGGACGGGCATATCGCTTCCGTTCAAATCAGCCTGGACCGGGGTCGGAACTGGAAATCCCTGGCTGCTCAGCCCGGGACGGGTGAATGGGACGGGTGGCTCGTGTCCGGTGCCTTCGAGCGGATCTTCCGGGAGAAAAATGAGCGCGTAACTGTCGTCGTTCGGGTAGAGGACATGGCCGCGGTACCGGAAGCGTCCCTGCCGGGAAGCAGCACTGGAGACGCATCAGCCGACATGACCGCGTTTCAACCCAACGTGCGGCTGTTGTGGGTCACCTTCGGGATCAGCGATACCCACATGGTGCGGGAGTCGCTCAAGTAGCCGGAGAATATGCTGTATTATCAGGCAAACGTGAGACAAAGTTGACATAGTTGTATCCTATATCTATGATTAATAAAGAAAAAGTATATCCTGAACTATAATTGAAGTTTTGCTGCCTTTATTAGCAAGTGCAACGAAGTAGATGTGGTCATTTTCGAGCCGCAGTAGAATAGTCTGTGGATTATTCGGGGCAGAATATCGAAAGGAAATTTCAATGATGATACAGATAATGAACCGGCGGGGACGCAGGGTGCTGACAGCCGTGCTGGCGGCCCTGTTCGTGCTGGCCTCCTCCGGTCCCGGTGACTACGTCTGCCTGGCCAACCCGTTCTACGTTGAGGGAGAAGCTCCGCTCAAGCGCAGTCCCGGTTCGGTAGTTACCATCGAGCAGGACGTACCGGGGCTGGAAGCAAGCGGAGAACCGGGCACCTCGATTCAACCGCTCCATCCCGATCAACTTATCCATCCCGAGGAGACCGAGGAGGAAACCGGGACCATCCAGGGGCCCGTGGAACACGGACCGCTGCTTCCCGACTTGCGAAGGATGTCCATCAAGTCGGGGAAAGAGTTGTTAAAGGGCGATACGAAAGCACCCCGTGCCGACGAAGAGAAACTTCCGCAGGCGGACACGAGCAAGCAGCCCGAGATACAGCCTGCGGCGGATACCGGCGATGACGACGAAGAAAAGCCCGCAAGTAAGGAGAAAACCGTCGATCTCGGTATCAACAACGTTTATGGTCTTAAAGAAGAAGTGCCTGACGGTAAAAACTGGTGCGGCCAGTATGCTACCTACGCCATACTGAAGCAGCACTTCGGCAAAGATATATCGTTCAAGGATTTCTATCAGGAGGTCAACCCGGCGGGGATATTTTCGTCCCCCGATGACCTGGTGCGGTACGCCCGCAAGCAGGGCGTACCGGCGGGCAAGCACAATAACTCAACCCTGTCGGACCTGCGTGCCCAGCTCGACGCGGGTAATCCGGTGACGATTCTGGGAACTGGCAGCAGCGGAAAGATACCTCACTATATCGCGGTTACCGGGTACACCACCGATGAAAATGGAAACATTGCTTCGCTAAAAGTAGTGGATTCATGTTACATGCGTGAAATTCCGGTGGACGAGTTCAAGGAGATGTGGGGCGACCCGCTGGGTGGAATGCACTCGGCCCTCGGCGCCCTGGGCGGGTACCACAACCTGATGATCACCTACGACGGCTCCAGCAGCTTCAACTTCGACTGCGCATTCGACGACGCGGTAGCCGGCGGTATCACCAACCTGGTGGCGGGGTGGAAGAATCGCAGTTTCACCCAGATCACGCGGGCCATCCCCCGGTTGGCCGGAGGACTGCTCGGTGCCATTCCCACCGCCATCGGCCGGGGAGTCCACTGGGCAGGCGACAAGATGTCCGACTGGGGCCGCAAGAAGTGGAACGAAGGCGGGTTCTTCAACAAGGTGGCCGGCGGGGCGTCCACGGTAGCGGGCGCCGTGACAAAGGGAGTCGGCACGGTGGTAAGCAGCGTGGGTAACGCGGTTTCCGCCGTGGGCAACTTCCTGGGCAGCTTGTGGTGAGGGGGAGGCGAACGCAATGCAAACAGGGATCTACATTTTCGAAGCAACAGCCGCACTAGCCTGGATAGCCTCACTGCTATGGGTGTTTTTTGACTGTCGCAAATCCAATGAAAACAGGACAATCTGGGGAGTGGTGACCTTTATTTTCGGTCCCCTGGGGCTTATTTCCTACATGGTAAAGAAACGCTGCCGGGGGCGGGACTGCCAGGCATCCTTACCGCAGTAAGGTCCTGCTTTTTGGGGTATTTCTGATTTGATGTTTCCATCTCAAGCGCGGCGGCCGACACGGTAGGTTTTGTGGAGGTCTGAGACGGTCAGCACAGGTTGTTTAGTTGTGGACGGCACGTCTCGTTTCATGCTCATTCCTGACTTTTCATGCTTATTCGGGGAGAGTCAAATAATACACTAGGTTCTGTATGGAGTATATCATATGTTTTTTACTTTTTCTATCTCTTGAATAGGAAACACTAGGTGACCGGGTAGCTTGTATGTGTCTCTCGTTATTTGCGTACTTTTCCCGCCACCCACGTGCCGGCGAGCACCAGCAGGTAGGCAGCGCCGGCCACCTCGACGATGGTGGCGCCGGCGGGCAGTTCCGGAGCATAACTGATAGCCAGGCCGCCCACGGTGAAAAGCAGGCTGAGCAGGACGGCCGTCGCCATCACCTGCCAGAGCCGTTTCACCAATTGTGACGCGGCGGCGGCCGGAAGTGTCAGCAGCGCGATGACCATCACCAGTCCCACCACCTGGGTGAGAAGAACCACCGTCAAGGCCGTGATAACGAGCAGCAGCGTGTGATAGAAGCCCACGGAAAGACCTCGGAGCCGGGCCAGTTCGGGCTGGAAGCTGATGACCAGGAACTTGTTGTAGAAGAGGAATGTCACCGCCACGATGACCAGGTCCAGGGCGGCCATGAGCCACAGGTCCGGGGGCGACACCATCAGGATGTTTCCAAACAGGTAGCTCATAAGGTCCTCGTAGTAGCCGGGGGTGGCGGCGATAAAGGAGACGCCCGCGGCCATACCGATGGCCCAGATGGCACTGAGCACCGTGTCCTGGCGCTGTCGTCCGAACTGCGTTACCAGGGCGATGATGACCGCCGCCGCCAGGGCAGCAGCGGTTGCACCCGTCAACGGTGTCATCCATGCAACACCGTGGACCTGCTGCAGGTACCGGGCAGCGCCCATACCGCCGAGAACGCAGTGGGCGATGGCGCCGGCGATATAGGTGGTGCGCCTCACCACCACGTAACTGCCGACGATACCGCAGGCAACCGAAGCCAGAAGCCCGGCCAGCAGGGCGTACTGCAGGAAAACGTAGGTGGCGGCGTCCTGGAAGAATAACTTCATCGGTCTTCCTCCTCCGGGTGCTCTCCCCGATGGGGTGTATGGAGCGTGTCTGAAGGATCGATTACGTGGCAGGAGTCTTCGTGGCATATTATCGTCATGTCCGATCCGTAGACTCCATGAATCCCGTCTGTAGCCAGCTTTTTCGCCGGAACTATCGAAGCGGTGCGGTTGACGCAGGCCACGTGGGAGGCGTGCCGGGTAACCACGTTGAGGTTGTGGGACACCACGACGATGGTCATGGTTTCGTTCAGGGTGTTGAGAAGCCCGTACAGGCTCCGTTCTACCACGACATCGACGCTGGCGGTGGGTTCATCCAAAAGGAGCATCTGCGGTTCGGTCACCAGGGCCTGGGCTATGAGCACGCGCTGGCGTTCCCCGCCGGACAGGTCGGAGAAAGCGCGGCGGTGCAGGTGAGAAAGTCCCACCTTTTCCAGGGCGTGGCGGGCCGCTGCCCGGTCGTCCCGGCGGTAGGGGCCGCCGAGGTGCCGGTCCACCCGTCCCATGAGGACCACGTCAAAGGCGCTTACGGGAAAATCGGGATCGAACTGGATGTGCTGAGGCACGTAACCGATACGTGGACGCGCTTGATCGGGTCGCTGCCCGAATATCCTGACCTGTCCGTGACGCGGTTCCAACAGGCCCAGGATCAGTTTGAGCAGAGTGGTTTTACCACCGCCGTTGGGTCCGACAACAGCCACCATGTCCCGTTCGTTAATCTCCAGGCTGACATTGTGAAGGACCTCTTCGGTGTCGTAGCCGAAACAGACATCACCAAACTCGATAACGATCGGCTTACTCATGGCGTAAAACCTTTATTTTCATTGAAGTGCCTCTTGTATTCTTATTGCTACCGTTTCCATGTTTTCTATATAATCTGCAGCCAACGGGTCTATGGGAATCACGGCCCCGCCTATGGCCCTGGCTATAGCGGCGGCGGTACGGCGGCTGAACTGGGGCTGCACGAAAAGGATTCTGGTTCCTGTTGCTCTGGCCCGTCTGATTATATCACCCAGATGCCTGGCGCTGGGTGTCTTCCCCTCTATTTCGATAGCTTCTTGCTTGAGTCCGTAGCGGTCGGCAAAATATCCCCAGGACGGGTGAAACACCATAAACGTTCTGCCTTTTACTTCTGCCAGCGCTTCCGCCAGGTGCTTGTCCAGTTTATCGAGATCGGCTGCGAACGCTTCGCAGTTTTTCTCGAACACGGCTTTTCCGTCCGGGTACAATTCGGCCAGGGCAGCGGTTATGGTGTGTGCCTGCTGCTTTACCAGCACCGGATCGGTCCAGGTGTGGGGATCGTTGCCGTACTTCTCTTCGTGATTATCTTCGTTGTCGGCATGGTTTCCGTGTTCCCGGTGATGATGAGCATCATGGTCATTGTCCCCGGTAGTGTGGCCGTGACTATCTTCGCTGTCGAGTTTCCGCATGGTTCCATGATCATGCCGGTTTCTCATCTTACGCAGAGTGATGCCCCGGCGGGTGTCCACTATTCTCAGGGGCTTCATGGTCCGGCTGAGCTTGGGAAGGAACGCGTTTTCAAACGGCACACCGATACGGAAATAGACCTCGGCATGAGAAAGCTGCGCCATCTGGCGGGGAGTCGGTTCATAGGTGGCGGGACTGTGCCCGGGCTGGACCAGCACCTGCACATCTACCAGGCCGCCCCCGACCCGTTCCACGAAATACTTTTGCGGAACGATGCTGACAAACACCTTGAAAGGGGTATCGTCAGCACAGATCGCCGCCGGGCCGCAGAGCACAATGAACGCGGCGACCGCCAGCATAACGCTTAAGATATGAGCACATCTCCATTCGCAACAGGCAGGACTGTGATATAAGCTGGCGGAATATTGATGGAGATTAACCTGCCGGTTCATGGTCCGAATTCCTTCCCGTATTTCTATCACACGTCACGATGCATACTATAAGTCACGTAAGCCTGATACGCAACTTCGTTATACGGGGCCGGTCGGTTTATCTTGTTTGCCCCATACCCTGCAATATTCCAATGGGCCGGCTACCGAAAGTTCTGGCCGGCGCATACCACCCGAAGACCGATGTAGATGTACCGTTTGGCCGGCGGAAATCGGTTGCGAAAAGCCGATTTCAAGTACTGTGCCTGGTTTACCGGGTATTTTCCCATCCAGAACCCTTTTGTTATCCTGACCTGGTGGATCGGTTTCGTACTGGCTCTTTCGCTGTCTGAGCCCATCATGAACTCACCGGGAGGAATCCACCCCAGCTTGAGTTTGACACCGTTCCCCAGCTCTTCCGTGGCATTGATTTCTTTTGGCACGAGGTGTCTCCGATTCCGGTTTTATAGCATACCATTATATAACCCGGTCCAGAGTGGTTTTTGTTCCCGTTGCCTCATGACAAAACCAACTGCTTTTTCCGGTTTAAGCAGATATTCAAGAGAAGGTTGCTTTTTACTGTTTGACTGAAGTAATATTGAAAGTATTAAGCACAAGTGAATTTTATTGTTTATTCACCCTCAAGCACGCGGTGTAGAAAACGAGGTAATGGCGTTATGACTTCACATCTTTTTTCAACCGGCTACTCCCAGCTCGATTCTCTTATCGGTGGTATTCAACCTGGTGACAACATGGTATGGGAAATTGATTCCGGTGTGGACCTGCTGCCAATCATAAACCGGTATTTCAAGAGCAGCGGTGAGTCCATTCAGTGCCTGGTGAGCTTCAACCGCTCTCCTCAAACGATGATTTCCCAGTTTGCTTCATCAGTGGATCCGGACTCGTTTGTGCTGGTGGACTGTTTCTCCTGCGGTAAGGGTAAGTGCGATCCTGTCTTTACACGGTTTTACAACGCACTTTCCAAGAAAGACCGTCAGCGGTTCATCATGGTAGAGGATCCGCAGCAACCTGATAATGTCCTGTCGGCCATTAGCGGTATTGAGAAAACCATAGCCGGCCAGGGGTGGTATGTCTTCGACAGTCTTACCGGGATGATGGAACTGTGGCAGAGTGAAGAGAAGTCGCTGAATTTCTTCACCTACACATGCCCCCGGCTTTTCGATCTGCAGTCGGTGGCCTACTGGATATACGAGAAGAAGGCTCACACGGACGTTTTCCGGGCCAGACTGAAACATGTCACCCAGGTGGTTACCGAAGTATCAGCACAGGAAGGAAAAACCCTTCTTACTCTCCGGAAAGCCGAAAACCGGAAGCACGGCGGCATCGGTGTGGCGGTACCGTTTATCTTCGCCAAGAATGATCTGCAGCTCGAAGCAGTGGCGTCGCCGGGGATGGGGCCGGTGGTGGGTGCGCGTGATCTCTCACATTTCGGACCCAACCTGGTTGCTTTACGAAAAGGGCAGCATATAACCCAGAGCGAACTGGCTGTTCGTATCGGCGTAAGCGCCAGTGCCGTGTGCCAGCTGGAAAAAGGAAAGATGCTGCCCTCCCTGGACCTTTCATTGAAGATCGCCGATCATTTCCGGGTGGAAATAGACTCTCTTCTCCGGAAGACTTGAGCTAGTTATGTCAAATGTTGAGACCTGACCCCGTCTTTTCCAGGCCGGTCTCGGTACACTGTCGTCCCTTGATACACCTGTTAATCAGGGCGCTGGTGGACGAGTCGTGACCGGCGCCGCTCTGCCCGCTTTCGAGCTCTGACAGGATTGTTTTCGCCAGCTGCTTGCCCAGCTCCACGCCCCACTGGTCAAAGCTGAAGATGTTCCAGATGATACCCTGCACGAAGATCTTGTGCTCATACATGGCGATGAGCGATCCAAGGGTCCGGGGAGTGAGCCTGTCAAACAGGATGGAGTTGGTGGGCTTGTTCCCCTCGAACACCTTGAACGGCAGGATGGAGGCGATCTCATCAACGGTCTTTCCGGCCGCCTCAAGCTCCTGGCGAACCTCAGCTTCGGTCTTCCCCTTCATCAACGCCTCGGTCTGGGCCAGGAAGTTGGCCAGCAGTTTGTTGTGGTGGTCGCCCACCGGGTTGTGGCTGTTGATGGGGGCCAGAAAATCGCAGGGGATCAGCTTGGTCCCCTGGTGGATGAGCTGGTAGAAGGCGTGCTGGCCGTTGGTGCCCGGCTCCCCCCAGATGACGGGCCCGGTCTGGTAGGTCACGGGGTCGCCGTTTCGGTCAACGCACTTGCCGTTGCTCTCCATATTGCCCTGCTGGAAGTAGGCGGGGAACCGGTGCATGTACTGGTCGTAGGGCAGGATGGCTTCCGACTCGGCCCCGAAGAAGTTGTTGTACCAGATGCCGATCAGGGCCAGGACTACCGGGATGTTCTCTTTAAAGGGCGTCTTTTGGAAGTGGCGGTCCATGGCGTGGGCACCGGCTAAAAGCTCGGTGAAGTTCTCGAATCCGATACTGCAGGCGATGGAGAGACCTATGGCGGACCACAGGGAGTAGCGGCCGCCCACCCAGTCCCAGAACCGGAACATGTTGGCGGTGTCGATCCCGAATTCCCTGACTTTTTCCTCGTTGGTGGAGATGGCCACGAAGTGTCGCTTGATGTGCTCCTCGTCGCGTCCGGGGCCGTCCAGGAACCAGGCACGGGCGTAGTGGGCGTTGGTCATGGTCTCCTGGGTGGTAAAGGTCTTGGAGGCGATCATGAACAACGTGGTCTCGTGGTCGAGATGTTTCAGGGTTTCCACGGCGTGGGTTCCGTCCACGTTGGAGATGAAGTGTACGTTGATATGCGGTTTTTTGTAGGCTTTGAGCGCTTCGGTGACCATCACCGGACCCAGGTCCGAGCCGCCGATACCGATGTTGACGATGTCGGTGATCCGCTTGCCCGTGGCGCCTTTCCACTCACCGGCGATGACCATTTCGGAGAACTCCTTGACCTGTCCCAGGACCTTCTTGACGTCGGGCATGACATCCTGGCCGTCGAAGTACACCGGGTCGTCGGAGCAGTTCCTCAGGGCAGTGTGCAGCACGGCGCGGTTTTCCGTGGCGTTGATCCGGTCGCCGGAGAACACCTTATCGATGGCGTCAGCCAGGTCTATCTCCTCGGCCAGTTCAATAAGCAGGTCCAGGGTCTCGGCGGTGATCCGGTTCTTGGAAAAGTCCACCAGGATGCCGCATTTCCCTTCGGTCAATGGATTGAACTGCAGCGAGAACTTCGAGAACCGCTCCTGGTCCTCCTTAAACAGGTCTTTCATGTGAACGTTGTTGATGTCGGTAAAGTGGGACAACAGCTTCCCCCACGCTGCGGTGGCGGTGGGATCGATTGTTTTAAGCATGATCGAATCATCCTTTCGCTGCAATTGTACCAACCCGGATGGATCTGAAGCAACCGTTGATGGGATTGGAGCTTTGACCTATAATTTCTCTGAAAGTCCCGATTATTAGTGTTGAAACGACCAGTATCGGTTTGTTCTGACAACAATAATCAGGGTGGTATACCAACGAAAGCGGGAATCGCGTTGAACAACTTCGTGATTCGGTACACGGTTACCGGTATTTGTATGGCGTTGCTGATCGTAGTTATTGGCTGCGGGGGCGGCGGCGGCACGGTGCGGGTCTCCGGCGGCGGCGGCGTGTCGGTGGAAGACGACTACGCCGACGGGCGCATGCTCATGGCGCAGGGGAACTATACCCCGGCGATTACGTCGTTTCAAAAGGTTCTGGACAAAACCTCCGAGGGGCCCTTCGCGGAGAAATCCCGTTATTATATGGGGGAGTGCTACTCGCAGCTCGAGCAGTGGCCAAGCGCGGCGGTTGAGTACACGTCCTTTCTCAACGCGTGGCCCCAGTCGTCCCTGGCCAACAAGGTCCGCCTGGCCCGCGGCCACGCCTATTTCGAGATCGGGGATTACGACTCGGCGGTAAGCGATCTCAACGAGTTCATCCAGGACGTGGGTGGTGAACCGCTTCCCAAGGCTTCTTTGAAGCGCCGGCCGGTGGTGACGGAACAGAGGCGGAACAGGCAGGTCCGGATGCGGAGTCCGGGATCATCCATCCTTCCGCTAAACACGCACCGCACCCGGATACGCAGCCCGGAAACCGTGAGCAGGAAGCTGGCAGTATCGAAAAAATCGGAGTACTACGATCCGGACAAAACCGGCGTGGTCAAGGTAGAAACCGGAAAATACGCGGTCCCGGAAAAAAGCAAGTTCGACAAGATCTCCGATCCAAAGCTGATCAAGGTGGTGTTCACCGCCAGCGTGGAAGCAGAGCTGGACAGCACCTATTTGGCGGAAGCCAAGTTCTGGCTGGGACGGGCGTACGGGGGACTGGATTATTTAGACGACGGGCTGTACTGGCTCAACGAGGTGCTGGAGAAGCACCAGGAAAGCGGTTTGGTTCCCGACAGCCTCTTTTACATCGGTAATTTCAAATCGCTGCTGGAAGAGTTCCTGGCTGCCCAGCAGGCGTTCTTCGATTTGATCGACGAGTTTCCCGACTCGGACCACGCCCCGGTTGCCCACCTGAACATCGGGCTGCTCAAAGAGGAGCTCGAGCAGTTCGCCGACGCCATCGCGCACCTGGAAGAGTTTGCCGATACCTTCGGCAGCCACGCCCTTGTCTCCGAGGTGCTGGGGGAGATCGGGTACTGCTACTACAACGAGGCTGACTACGCCGAGGGGCTCGATTACCTCCAGCAGTCCCTGGACATGAATCCGGACAGCGAAAGCGCTGACAAGTGGCACTACAGCCTGGGCGAGATCAAGTACTGGATGGAGGACCTGGAAGGCGCCCAGGAAGACTACCAGTACGTGATGGACAACTACCCCGACAGCGCCATGGCCACCTGGGCCACCAATGGGGTGGCCTGGTGCTCCTACGACCTGGGTGATTACGGGACCGCCCTTGAAAACCTGGAGGAGCTGCTGGCGAAGAATCCGTCGGACGACGCCGCGGCGGAGGTGCAGATGGGTATCGGCGCCTGCCACTTCAACCTGGAGGATTACGATTCGGCCATTGAGGAGTACCAGAAGGTTATCGACAACTATCCCACCAGCGAATCCGTGGCCTGGGCCCGGAACGGCCTGGGCTGGAGCTATTACAACAAGGAGGAATACAGCGCGGCCCGCCCGCACTTCCAGCAGTTCATCACCGATTACCCGGACAAGGGCGAAGTGGCCGAGGTGCAGCTGGCCGTGGGTCACTGCTATTACGAAGAAGATAACTACAACACGGCTGTTACCGAGTACCAGAAGGTAATAGATGACTATCCCACCAGCGATTCCGCCGGGTATGCCCAGAACGGGATCGGCTGGATCTACTACGACCAGGAGGATTACGACTCGGCCATCCCCGAGTTTCAGAAAGCGGTGGACAACTACCCGCAGAGCGAGGGGGTGGATGAAGCCCAGTGGGCCATCGGCTCCAGCTACTACGAGACCGAGAACTACGCCGCCGCCATCACCGAGTACCGGGAGACGGTGGACAATTATCCCGACAGCAATATGGCGCCCTGGGCGCAGAGCGGAATCGCCTGGAGCTACTTCAACCAGGACGACTTCGACTCGGCCATACCGGAGTTCCAGAAGGTGGTGGACGATTACTCCGACAGCGACGCCGCCGACGAGTCGCAGCTGGGCATCGGCTACAGCTACTACAGCCAGGAGAATTTCGACCAGGCCGCCGTGGAGTTCAAGAAGGTGGTGGACGACTATCCCGACGGCGGGTACGCCCCCGAAGCCCAGGTCCAGGTGGGATGGTGCTACTTCCGCAAGGGCGATTACGTCACGGCTATTACCGAGTTTGAGAAAGTGTCCGAGAGCGACATCGTTGATCCCCAGGTGGGCGAAGCCCTGTACGGTATCGCCTACAGCTATTACGAGCAGGAGGACTACGATTCGGCCATCCCTAATTTCCACGACGTGGTGGACGACTACGGTGCCGGTGATTCGGCGGACGACGCGCAGCTGCAGCTCGGCTGGTGCTACTATTACAAGAATGATTATACCAACTCCCTGGCGGAGTTTCAGAAGACCATCGACAATTTTCCCTCCTCGGCGTTCGCCGCCGAAGCCTACTACGGGCGGGCCATGGTATACGGAATCCAGGACGATGCTTCCGGGGCCGTGGAGAACCTGGCCGAGGCCATCGAGCTCGACGGGTACTGGCGGATCCAGGCCAAGAAGAACCCGGATTGCAACCCGGTAAGGGACGATACGGACTTCCAGGACGTGCTCGCCTTCGAGGGGGTATACACGAAGGACGAGGATCCAGCTCTTGCCATCCCGGAGGACCAGGTGGTCTCCAGCACTATTTCGGTGGAGGACATGGCTTTCGTTACCGACATGCTGGTTTCGGTGGACGTGTCCCACGCCCGTCCCGCCGACTGTGTGGCAGGTCTCTTATCCCCGTCCTCCACCAGCTGCATTCTTCATTACCGGTCCGGTACCGGCGCGGACATCGACACCACCTACGACAGCCGGACCAATCCGGCCGAACCGTTGTCGGTGCTGAAAGGCGAGTACACGGCAGGGGATTGGGCCCTGTACGCGTACGACGAGGTGCCCGGTACCACCGGCACCATCAACGGGTGGACACTGGAGATAAGCGAGGCGTGGAACAGCTACACCTACATCCAGGACGAGGAACCCGATCTCACCATCCCCGACGCGGAATCCGGCCAGGTGACCAGTACCCTGAGCGTGGAAGACGGCCTGTTGATCGCCGGGGTCAACGTGTCGGTTTACATCGATCACCCCGCCTTCGCCACCATCCAGGTCCAGGTGGTATCACCCGAGGAGACCACCGTGGTGTTGCACGATTACACCAGCGTCAACGGTGATACCCTGCGGCTGGAGTACGACACCGACGCCGACCCTGACGAGAGCCTGGCCGCCCTGATCGGCGAAAGCGCCGGCGGCGATTGGGAGCTCAAGGTCATAATCAGCGAACAGTCCGGTTTAGGCGCCGGAACGCTCTACCGCTGGGGCCTGGAGGTCATCGGGACACCGGAATAAGACTTGCCTTCTTGCGAAGTGTCAAATCTTGAGGCCAATAGGGTGGGTGGGGAGTGAGGCTGTTCTGTCCCGCGGTAAAACGACTCAGATCAGACTGGCGAGGAACCTGTCGGCCGAGATGAGCCTGATGCCGTCTTTCAGGACATCCACATCCGGCTTTTTTACAACCTGATAGCAGAAGGGAATATCGAGCCGCTCCTGGAAATACCGTAATGATCTGTCGACTGTCTCGCTGCTCAGTTTTACCTCCACGGCAAACCAGGGTTTCTTGTCAATGCTGACCAAAAAATCAACCTCTTTTTTGTCGACATTCCTCAGGAAGTTGAGTTCAGCCCGGTATCCCTCCCTATCATGTAAAAAGTGGACCAGTTTCAAGAGGTGGGAACCGATCATATTCTCAAAACGCGCGGCTTCATCGTCTATCTCGCTCCAGTCGAACAGATAGAGCTTGGGCTCCTTCCTGATGGAACGGATCGTCTTCCGGTTGAAGGGATGGAGGCGGAAATGGTAATAGAGCTGTTCCAGGATATCCAGCCAGTTGGAGACCGCCCGGTGGCTGACTTCCAGATCATGCCGAAGCGAGTTGACCGAGAGAAGAGAACCAACGCGGCCGGGCAGCAGATCGCTCAAAAGTTGCATACTTGCTATGTCTTTAATGAAATGCAGGTTTCGTATATCTTCCCTGAATACTCTCTCTATCCTTTCATTGTGCCATCTGCGCAGGGCGCGGTCACTCTGCTTTACCAGCATCTCAGGGAAACCGCCAAACCGGTCCAGCAGCTCAAGTTCCTTAAAGCAGCTTTCCCTCCGGATTACTATTTCAGTGAAGATCTCAGGCTTATTCTGATACCCCAGCAGTTCGGCTAGAGTGAAGGGGTGAAGCCGGAAATAATGGTAGCGGCCCTGGAGTGAATCACCACCTCTTCTGAAGATGTCAAGACGGGCGCTGCCGGTAACCAGGAACTTGAACCGGTCCTTGTGCTTATCGTACTCTCCCTTTACCAGCGTCTTCCATTTACTGTACTTGTGTATTTCGTCCAGGATAATCAACTCAGCCGAACCCGGCAGCTCGGAATTGAATATCTGCTTTCGGTCGGACCGGTTGTCCCAGTTGAAATAGGCATGTTCGCGGAAGTGAGGCGCGACCAGTTTGGCGGCCAGAGTGGTCTTGCCAACCTGTCTGGCTCCGCCGATGAATACCATCTTTTCAGACAGGTCTTCAACAATGTGTTCGGTAAGGTATCGTTCTTTTTCCAAAAACTGTTACCTGCTATTCCTGTAAAATAAAAATCGCCTCAGGTTTATTTATGGACCATAACAAGTATACTCTATAAAATGGGGAAATTCTAATATTTTTGCTACCAGGCAAAAATTTACGCTAAATATTTAACTTAATTCATTCACAGATGTAGAGCAGGTACCTGGTATAATCGTTAATCCCGGTGACGTCATCCTGCCGCTTGGCGGTTCTGTGACGGCAGCGCTGTTCAGTGCTTGTAGTCAACTCTCAGTGCCGGTATCGCAGGGTTCTTCCCGGTCGTAGGCACCCAGGACGTTTATCAAATCCACGTAGCTCGTCAGCTGGATGATGGTCAGCTCGTAGTGGATTCTCACCGAGCGGATAGTCTGGGTGTACTTCCTGATGCAGGGAGCGATCTTCTCCCTGATTACCCGTGCCGCTTCCCGGGGTTTTTTGGCCACCAGTTTCCTTATCTTGTGAACGTTGGTGTGGTACCCGGTACGGACCGCCCTCAATGTCTGTCTGTCTTCAGCTATCTCGGGGGCCTCCTCGGCGATAAACGCGTCTATTTCCTCCAGGTGGCGCATGGCAGTCTTTGTTTTGGCTGCGGCCTTCTCGGAAGGATATGTCGGGCACATCATGAGCCCGTCGAGCGTCTCGATGTCTTCCAGGACGGAGTGGGAATCGAGACCCGCGGCCCGTTCCACGTCGAAATCGAGTATGAGCTCCAGGGCCCGCTCGAAGTCCTGGCCGAACATCCAGTAGACCTGGTTGTGGGCGGTTTTCATATCCTTCGAAAGCGTCTCCCTGATGATGGTCCGGCGGCACTGGTTCAGCTCGCTCAGGACCTCCTCGCCGTTTTCCGGGAAATCCTTCAGGACCATTTCGTCGAGCTTCGGGTGTTTCCATAAAAAGTGCTGGGCATCGAAATAATCCGGTTCGGTCTCCCGGGTGTGCTTGCGGTTCATCTCGCTCATGGCGATACCAACTTCGATGCCCACCTTCCGCATGGTGCGGGTGTGCCACGAGGGAACGGAGTCACCGAAGACGGCGATCTTCATCCTGGACAGGAGCGGGATCCCCACCTCTTCCCGGGCGTCGTGTATGTCGTCGTGAGCGTTGAACTGCTCCCGCAGCTCCTTGTCGTCGGTGTTGAAAAAACCGCCGTCGTACCAGTCTTCCAGCAGGAAGAGCTCGAATCCCGTCAGGCTCGTCTCGTATTTCTGGGGAAGGGAGTTGTTGATGGAGAAGGTGGCCGCCTTCATGAACTTCTCTTCCGAGATTCCGGTATCCGGCGATAGTTCCGCTTCTTGTTTGAAGACCCGGTCCCACAGCCGTTTCAGGTGGTGATCCTTGTTGCTCTTCTTCAGGTCCTCCATCAGGTTGAGGGCGTTGGCATCGGCCATCTCGATTTTGGCTGACGAGAGCATCTTGGCGATACTGGTAAAGAGGTGCCCGGGCCCGATGGTGATAAGCGCCAGCGCCCCGGTGAACAGGGCGGCGTTGAGCGTGCTGACCCCCGGCAGATCGTAGTTGAAATACTCCTTTATCAGGGCGTCGACTCCCACGGCGCCGGCGGTCATGATGGCCGCCAGCCCGGTGAACTTGATCCCCCGTTTCTTCAGGTAGGTGCCGGCAATGAACAGCATGTCCGTCAAACCGAGCACCCGTTTGTAGTCGAGCAGTTTTGGCATAGGTTGGAGCTGGTCCTCCGTTCCACGTTACGTTATGTCAAATGTTGAGACCTCAGGGTGGGCGGGGAGTAAGCCCGTTCCACGTTACGTTATGTCAAATGTTGAGACCTCAGGGTGGGCGGGGAGTAAGCCCGTTCCACGTTACGTTATGTCAAATGTTGAGACCTGACCCCTATTAAAGCTAGTGATGATGGGTTAATTCGATCCCACGTACTACCGGCGACAGCATGGTGCGCACCAGGTGGCGCAGGGCTTCGTCCCGGGCGATGGCGTCCGCTGCCGGGGGCGAATAGCGGTAATACATCTCCACCAGCTTCGCTCCCGTTTCCGTGGGCAGGAGCACCCGGTCGCGGAAGCGGCGCAGCGTCACTACGTCGTCCACGAACGGTGTCCCGTAGGCGGCGGTGGCGACGAAGCAGCTGACTTTACCCGGACCGGTTTCGTGAGTGCCCTGCCTGACGGTTCCACCCGCCGTCACGTTGACCGTCACGGTCTGCCCTACGCTGCGGTCGCGGCTGTCGTCTACGTACAGGGTGAACTGGTGCGGGCCCGCCAGGGCCGGAGTGAAGGACGGGACCGAGCTGTAGGGATCGTCCAGCACCACCATGGGGCCGCCGGTCTGCACCCACTGGTACACCAGGGTGTCCTGGGAATCGGGATCGGAGCTGGGTGTACCGTTCATTACGACCATCGTCCCCACCGTGGCGTTGTTGATGGTGTCTTCCACCACCTTGGCGGTGGGTACGTGCTCGTCCTCGCTGTGGACCACCACGTAGACCAGGTCCGGGGCGCTCTCGTATGTCCCGTCAAACACCTGCAGCTGGAACAGGTAGGCGCCGGTCTGCTCCGGGGTGAACTGGGGCTGCTCGTCATAGGGTTTCTCAAAGCTCACCGCCGGCCCCATGAGGCGGGTCCAGGTGTAGTCCAGGACGTCCACGATGTCGTTATCGTAACTGGCAGAGCCGTCAAGGGTGATCGTGTTGCCGACTTCGGCCTGAAGCTGGTCCGCTCCGGCATCGGCCACCGGCGGCGTGCTGGTATCGCTGATCATGGTCAGGGTGATCTCCTTGCCGCGGCCGGTAATCCCGTCCGCCTCCACGTCCAGTCTAAACACGTACACGCCCTGCTCCACCGGCGACACTACCAGGTCCCAGGCAGCCGGGTCGGCGATGGTGACAGTAGTGCCTCTGACCTGGTTCCAGGTGGGTGTGGTTGCGCTCTCGTCCACTCCCATGACCGTCCCGTCAAGGGTGACTTCCTCCATCAGGGCGGCCTGCCAGGTGTTCACCGCTGTGCCTTCCACCATGATCTCTGCTACCGGAAACGGCTTCTTCGGATCGACTATCTCGTACGTCACATAGACCGGTATCGAATCCGCCTTCCCGTCGTTGACGGTGAGCTTGAAGACGTAGGTTCCCGCCACAGTCGGCCGCACCATGGCTTTGACCGAGGTGGAACGCAAGATCTTGACCGTGGGGCCGCTCTCCAGTTCCCAGAGGTAGGTCAGGGAGTCTCCGTCGGGGTCCTTGCTCTCGTGCCCGGTCAGGGTGAATCGGGACTTGACGTTGCGCTGCTCGCCCACCCCGGCGTCGGCTACGGGGATACCGTTGCCGTTCGGGTCGTTTACGGTAATCTCCACTGTCGCCTCGTCGGTGAGCCCATCGGCGTCAGTGACCGTCAGGCTGAAGGTGTACGCGCCGGCGGCCAGCCCCGAGGTATCGAAACCCGCCCGGGTGACCGGATCCTGGACGGTTGTCGGGCGCACTGACAATGGCTGCACCGTCCCGTCCTGGGTGAGCGTCACCTCCTGGGGACCGGTAGACCACTCCCACTCATACAGGATGATGTCGTTGTAACCGGTGTAGCTGTTGGGATCGCGGCTGGCGGATCCTTCTAACACCACGTCGAGATCGGTGTCGCCGTCCTTGTTCACCGCCCGGTTGCTGCCCGGCTTGGCCATGGGCGGGCCGTTGAGAATAGTGACCGAGACGGTATCCTCGTTCTCGGCGCCGAAGGGGTCGGCGGCCGCAAGCGTGAAATTGTAAGTCCCCTTGGCTCGGCCGGCGAAGGCGATCTCTTCGAACTCGGCCCCTGTGATACCCAGGTCCACGGGGCCGTCGTCCTGGGTCCAGGTGTAGGTGAGCACATTACCATCTGAATCGGTGCTGCCGGATGCGTTGAGGCGCACCAGGCGCGGGAGGGTTTCCACGCCGTCTCCGGCCTCGGCGGTCGGATCGTTGTTGTTGCCCACGGGTTCCGTGTCGTTGCCGTAGGGGTCCTGGATGGCCCCGCCGTCGCCGTCCTCGCGATACTGGTAGAACGGGGCCCCTGTGGTACCCGTGTTGTCTGCCAGGGTGATGGTCACGGTGTTGCCGCTGATCACCACGGCGTTATCGTCCAGCCCATCAAGCAGGTTGGTCACACCGTCGGCGTCGTACAGGATCCAGTCGCTCAGGTCCTCCTGCCCCGGCTCCAGTTCCTCGTCGAAGGTGAACACCACCCGGTCCAGGTAACCGTAACCGGGATCGCCGTCGGTGTCGTCGTCGAAGGCCTGGACACTCTGGATCTCCGGCGGCCAGATATCGGTGATTACCGTGATATCACGGGTCACCGGAGCGGACTGCAGATCGCCGTCGGTGATGGTGACGCTCACTGTGCGGGTGCTCTCCACCGGGTTGGCGAGGGTGTTGTCGAAGGTGACCGCCCGCAGCGCCGCCTGCCAGTTGGCCAGGGTGTCCTCCCCGGTCAAGGTGAGGACGCCGGTGGAGTTGGTCCATTCGTGCGCGATGGCGCCGGTATCGGTGAACAGGAGCTGGTCCTGCCCCTGCTCGTAGTTGGCGGTGATGGTCACCGTGGCGC
The DNA here is from genome assembly GCA_964432985.1 of uncultured bacterium. Classification (GTDB taxonomy): domain Bacteria; phylum Muiribacteriota; class CAYSPT01; order CAYSPT01; family CAYSPT01; genus CAYSPT01. The sequence goes on along the minus strand of CAYSPT010000011.1, from coordinate 1,797 downwards.
TCTGCAGGACCGCGTGGTCCTGGTCGGACACCGTGACGGTCCCGGTTACGGCCACTGGAGACATCTCGGCCACGAAGGTGGCGGCGGCGGACTCGATATTCGCCAGGAACGGCGGGTCGTTCACCGGCGTAACGGTGATCGCGAACGTCTGCCCGGCCAGGGGCTGCGCACCGTCCTCCCCGTCGTCGGCCAGGCTGAAGGTGAAGCCGTCGGAGGTGGTCTCGCCACCGTCGTGGGTGTAAGACAGCAGGTTATTATCGATATCGCCCTGGGTGAAGGTGTTGGCGCCCGCCTCCAGGGTGGTCCCGTTCACCACCAGGTCGCCGTGGTCCGGAAGATCGGTTACCGTGTAGGTCAGCCCGGTGCCGCTGTCGTCGGGATCCGCCTCGTTGAGCTCGGTGGTGGCGACGGTGCCGCTCCCGTCTTCCGCCACCGTAAGCCCGGCGTTCACCGCCAGCGTCGGGGCGTCGTTAACTGGGGTGACGGTGATCTGCACGGTGACATCGGTATCGGACTCCGAGCCGTCGTCGTCCTGCGCCCGCACCGCAAAAGCGTTCAGGGGGCTTCCGTTGGCGTCCTGCGAGGGAGTCCAGTATGCATGGTTGGACGCGTCGATGGTGTCGTTGGTGCCCGCGTCAAAGGGTTCGGCCGCGCCGACGCTGATCCCGATCTTCAGGGTGCCGGAACTGATGCTCTGCACCACGAAGGCGTCAACCGTACCGTCGCTGTCGGCCTCGTCTCCCTGGTCGGCAAGTTCGGCGAAGGTGATCTCCACTTCGATGTCCTCGTTGGTTGTGTCCAGCACGCCGGAGAAGGACGTTAGAGTGGGAGGGGAATTAAAGAGGAAGAGGAAGGTATCGCTACCGGTGCTTCCATCTTCACCATCGTCGACGGTGAAGGTGAAGGTGTCCGAGGTGGCAACACTTCCGTCGTGGGTGAACTTGAGGAGGCTATTGTCGATGTCGTCCTGGGTGAACGTCTCGCTGGCGGTGATGGTTTCAGCCGTGTCATCCGCAGTCCCATTACTGTTGTCGTCCACGAACAGCGTGCCGTAGGAAGGTGCGGTACCCACGGTGTAGGTGAGGCCCACAGCCGGCTGTTCCGGATCGGTGGTCTCGAGGTAGGCGCTGGTGATGGTAACGGTGGCGCTGTCTTCGACTGCCAGAGAGTTGTTGGTATCAACCGTCGGATCGTCGTTCACCGGGGTGACGGTGATGGTCACCGTGCCCTCGTCGCTGTAGGCGTCGCCGTCATAGACCCGGTAGGTGAAGCTGTCGGAGGTGGTCTCCGATCCGTCGTGGACGTAGGTGAAGGTGCCGTCGTCGTTGAGCGTGAATGCTGCCGCGTGCTGCGGGCCGGTGACCGTGGCGGCAGTGAGCTGACTTCTCTCGACATCGGTGTCATTGGCCAGCAGAGGAGGGAACGAATGCCAGGTGCCGAGGTAGGCCGCGCCGGAATCAGAGCCATCATCATCATTCTTATATGCCCCGATGGCAGCATAGTCGCCGGATACCGACACTGAATGGCCGAAATAATCATCCTCCGCCGCGTCGGAGGCGGTGAGCTTGGCGGTCTCCGTCGTATCCGTCCAGCCCGTATCCGGCTTCTTGAAAACATAGGCGGCGCCGGAATCAGTGCCATTAGCATCATGTAAAATCGCCCCGATGATGGCATGGTCGCCGGAGATCGACACCGAATAGCCGAACCAATCAGAAGCCGCGTCTGAGGGGGTGAGCTTGGCTTGTTGAGACCATGTCCCCTGGTCATTGTAAAAGATGTAGGCAGAGCTGCCGGAAG
>CAYSPT010000010.1:32093-112801 GCA_964432985.1 uncultured bacterium | reverse complement strand
ACTACTCCGACCAACGACACCATACCCACATGGACGTGGGCATCCGGGGGTGGCGGCGGTAGCGGCAACTACCGCTACAAGCTGAACGACAGCGACCTGAGCAGCGGGGCCACCGAGACCTCTTCTACCGGTTACACGCCTGGAAGCGCTCTTGGTGCCGGCAGCCACATACTTTTTGTACAGGAAAGGGACGCTCTTGGCAACTGGTCCTCCTCGGGCAGCAAGACCATCGTCATCGACCTGGCCGCCCCTAACGCCCCGGCGGTGAGCGGCGACACCCCCACTACCGATTCCACCCCGACATGGAGCTGGATTTCCGGCGGCGGCGGTGGCAACGGGACATACCGGTACAAGCTCGACGACAGCAATCTCAGCAGCGGGGCTATCGAAACTACTGATACTGGCTATATTCCCGGCAGCGTCCTGTCCGATGGCAGCCACACGCTGTACGTACAGGAACGTGACGCGGCCGGCAACTGGTCCTCTTCTGGCAGTAAGGCGATTGTCGTCGACACGAGTCCACCAAACGCTCCGGTAGTGAGCGGCGACACTCCCACCAACGACACCACTCCGAGCTGGAGCTGGGTCTCTGGCGGCGGCGGCATCGGTACTTACCGTTACAAGCTGGACGACAGCGATCTGAGCAGCGGGGCTACCGAAACCACCTCCACCGGCTACACCCCTGGCAGTGCCCTGGGTGTTGGCACCCACACGCTGTACGTGCAGGAGCGTGACGATGTGGGTAACTGGTCCTCCTCGGGCAGCAAGGCCATCGTAATCGATCTCACCGGTCCTGCTTCCCCGGTGGTCAGCGGCACGACTCCTACCGGGGACACCACCCCGACCTGGAACTGGGTCTCCGGCGGCGGCGGTGGCAGCGGCAACTACCGTTTCAAGTTGGACGACAGCAACCTAAGCAGCGGGGCCACTGAAACCACCTCCACCAACTACGCTCCGGGCAGCGCCCTGGGCGCCGGCAGCCACACGCTCTACGTGCAGGAGCGTGACAGCCTCGGCAACTGGTCGTCTTCAGGCAGCCACGCCATCGATCTCGATCTCACCGGCCCCAATTCCCCGGTGGTTAGCGGGACCACACCCACCAATAACACCACCCCGACCTGGAGCTGGGTTTCCGGCGGAGGGGACGGTAACGGCACCTACCGTTATAAGCTTGACGACAGCAACCTGGGCAGCGGGGCCACCGTGACTACCGAAACCAGCTACGCGCCGCAAAACGCCCTGTCAATCGCTTCCCACACGCTCTACGTGCAGGAGCGGGACGGTGTCGGCAACTGGTCCTCTTCGGGCAGCCATGCCATCGTTATCGACCAGACTGCTCCTAATAGCCCGGTGGTAAACGGCACGACACCCACCGCCGACACCACCCCGACCTGGAGTTGGTCCTCCGGCGGCGGTAACGGCAGCGGTACTTACCGTTACAAGCTTGACGACAGCGACCTGAGCAGCGGGGCTACCGAGACCACCGAAACCAGCTACGAGCCGCAAAGCGCCCTGTCCGCGGGGACGCACACACTCTATGTGCAGGAACGTGACACAGCGGGCAACTGGTCGGTGGCGGACAGTTACGTCATCGTCATCGACGTGATTGCTCCCAATGCCCCGGTGGTGAGCGGGCCTTCGACTACCGATAATCTACGGCCCACCTGGAGCTGGATCTCCGGCGGCGGAGGTGACGGCACCTACCGTCACAAGCTTGACGACAGCAACCTGTCCACCGGTGCTACCCAGACTACCAACACCAGTTACACGTCGACCTTCGATCTCGACAACGGAACCCACCAGTTTTACGTGGAAGAAAGCAACGATCTGGGCAACTGGTCCCAGCCGGGTGTTAAATACACCGTCATTGACAATGGTACCCGGACGGTGGACATTACTGTAAAAATAGATAATACCTTATCTGACGTGGATAACTTCTACGTTACTTACCCAGGCTGGCAAACCCACGTCCACGAAGGCCAGACCGTCACCGTCGAGTCCCAGATAAGCGAGATGGACTCGGGGATTACGTGGGTCAAGCTCGACGCCAGCAGCGTGAACAACGGGTCCGGGTCCGACGCCATGGCGCTGCTCGACGACGGCTCTGCTCCCGATGAGACCGAAGGTGACCAGAAGTACACCATCAATGTTACTATTTCCGGGACCAGCGGCGACGCCGAAAAATCCATTGCAGTGACTGCCCGGGATTGGGCTGACAACCGCCGGACGGAGAACTCCAACGCCGACAGCCTGGGCGTGGACGCCACCGTGTACAAGTACATCAGAGTGGACAACACGCCCCCGGTGGTGGGAACTATAACAGTGACCTATCCCACCGGGCAGACAAAGGCCAAGAACGGCGACATCATCAGGTGCTCCACGACCATCACCGAAACGAAGTCCGGGTTGCACGACGTGGTGATGAACGCCACCAGTATCGGCTGCAGTGCGGCCGAGGGGCTCCAGAGCGAGTTGGACTCCGGCACGAACTGGGACGGGGACGGCAACCCGGCGGAAGCGATGGTTTACGGGTGCGATCTCACGGTGGATTACGACACCGCCCACGTGACCTCAAGGATGGTGAGCGTGGTAGCCACCGACTGGTCGAACCTGTCCAGCACGACCGCAACCGCCAACGTTGAGATCGACAACGTTCCTCCACAAATAAGCATGGTGAGCGTTGTAGGAGAACCGTTCCTTTCGACCGGAAGCTTCGCAGTGACTGTCACCGCCAGCGAAGTGCTGGTGAGCGTCCCCTCTCCGTTGAAGTTCGACGACGCCGACGGCAACGGCCTGGCCGACAAGGTGACGGTATTGTCGGGCTCCGTTCCGGGAACCACCTTCACCGGGACCTTCGTGGTTGACGCCGCCATCGACAACGGCGGGTGGGGCATCTTCTTCCTGGAAGCCGGAATGCTGGTGGACGTGGCCGGCAACACCGCCAACACCATTGCCCATGATTACCAGGGCAACACCAAAGACCTGTACATCGACCAGGAACCGCCCACCATCTCCGCCATTACCACCATCTACGCCAACGACATCAACCGGTACTGCTCCGAAGCCAAGAACGGCGATTTCATCACGGTGACATCCGACGTCAGCGACGGAGCGGGCAGCGGGGTAGAAGATGTCCGGCTGAACTGTTCCAATATCTGTACCGACGGTGACGCCGCCAGTATGGTCATGTATGACGACGGCACCAACGGTGACTCCTTAGCCAGTGATGGGACGTACACCGTGCAGTTTAACGTGTCGGGAACCCCTGACGTGCAGGACGCGTTCCGGAATATGACCGTGACCGTGAAAGACCGTTCACAGAACCAGACGTCGAAGACCACCGACGACTCGGCCAACTTCAAGCATGTGTACATCGATAATGTGGTTCCCGAGTTCGAGATCACCAACTACACGCCTGATAACAAACCGGGCGCCGGCACCTACGTGAACCACACCGGCAATGTGCAGTTCACCATTACCTGTACCAACACCGACTCCATCCGCTACGAGGTATCCTCCCAGCCGGTGGTTGCCATCGACCAGGCCGGTACCGCCGACGGGACATCTTCCGGCGCTCCTGCGGGCTGTTACCTGGTAGACGACCAGGGAAGCGCCGGCGCCGACGGCGGGGCGGGGGACCTGGCCACCACCTTCACCTACACCTGGGACATCCAGGAGGAGGACCTGACCGCGTACAACCCGGGAGCCGACGGTTACTACGGAGCCGACCACGTGGACGGCACCGCCTACATCTTCATCACCGCCTACGACGCCGTGGGCAACAAGGTGACCAACGCCATTCCCGTGAACAACTCCTTCGAGATCGTCACCCAGGAGCCCCAGCGGACCGCCACCATCTACAACCAGAACGGCTACGACACCACGGTGAAGAACGCCGATACCAAGGTAGTGGTCGAAGCCACCTACTCCGGGATGATGGTGGGCAGCCTGGACCGCGGCAAGGTGACCGCCGATCTGGAGGGTCTCGACTCGGTCACATCAGACGACCACACTGCCGAGCTTCCCTCCACCCCGGCGGACGACACCGCCTGGGCAGCGGCCAAGGTGGTGACCTCCGGGGCTTCAAATGCGGAGTACACCAACAGCTCCATCTCGCTTTCAAGCGGCGGTACCTGGACCCAGGACATCAGCCTCAGCAAGGTGTGGGACGAGGTCACCTTCACCATGACCGGCCCGGGGGACGATGACGACTCCCTGCTCAAGGTGGATTACCTGGGCGGCGGTTCCCAGTTCGTCATGGACACCGAGGGGACCACCGAGTTGATCCGCATTGCCAAGGCCCCCAACGCCTCGCAGTACCGCCTCACCATCGAAGCCGGCACCTGGGGCGGCGGCGGCAGCAAGACCTACCAGATGGAAGTTGTGGGGCAGGACCGCGACGAGTACTCCATCACCGCCAAGTGGGAATTCGAAAAGATTACGGACAGCCACTACTCCAGCTACATGCAGACCAACGGCATCGTGTCGGGGACCACGTACTACATCACAACGTACGCCGAGGATTTCTCGGGGGTCAAGCACGATGCCACCGACGGTATCCTGGGCGATAACGATGCTCCCGACGTGACCCTGGTCACTATCTACAACGGTGTCAAGACCGCCTGGAACGAAAGCGGCGGCCTGAAGCGCGGCTGGGTACAGACGCTGCGCAACGACGACGGCAACGTCAGCATCGAGGCCACCATCGACGACACGAGCCTCCACGCCGAAAACATCAAGGCCGACATCTCCGAGATCACCCAAAGCGCGGGTGACACGTCCGTGCAATCCCATGGGTGGACCGCGGGGACCAAGACCGCCCGGTGGGGCTGGTTCGACGACTCGGGGTACCCGGCCAACGAGAAGATCGTTTCCGGGTCGTCCCTGGGAAGCGACGGCGACCTGAAGGAAGTGCGCCTGGTGGTCACCGACGACGCCGGCAACTACACCGACTACAGTATCGACGCCCAGGCCAGGGACAGCATCACCGTGGATAACTCGTCTCCCGTGATCAAGAGCGTCGTTTACAAGGTGAACGGCGAAGCCATCGAGGTGCGGCAGCCGGTGAACCAGGAGAACGATCCGGCGCTCACCATCACCATGAACGAGCGGGTCTCCTGGGTGCCCAGGATAAAGATAGACCAGCCGGGTAACGATCCCGCACTGGGCGACAACCGGGGCGACTGCACCGACCGGAACACCACCGGCTCGGCCGTTGCGCAGGGAGCCGATCCCTATGTCGACTACGTTTCCACATTCAACTACAATGTCATGGAGGAGAACGGCTCCACCTACGTGGACGGCCAGGCCAAGACATATATAAAGGCCACCGACCTGGCCGGCAACCAGACGGTCCGGGCGCAGCCGGGTGATCCCACCTCCTACCGCCAGCCGGGTGATCCTCCTGCCGACCGGACCACCCAGGTCGACCAGTGCTACACCGACGGTTTCTACTTCGACATCGACACCAGCCCGGCGTATATTTCCGAAGTCATCATCACCAACCAGCTGGGCAACACCACCACCCTGCGTCCCGGTGATCCCTACGTGGTAGTCACCGCTGTCATCAACGAGAAGAACCGCCTGCTCAAAGAGAACGTGACCGCCGACCTGAGCCAGATTACCGGAGACCCGGCCGATAGCGCCGTGCAGCCCGTCAGTCCCGACGAAATCGGCGGCGGCGAGGAAACCACGGTTATCTGGGCTGCTGTGGTGGCGACGGAAGAATCGGTCGAGGGCGTTTCGGAGATGTCGGACGGCGCTATGCTCGAGGTGTCGGTGGCGGCGGTTGACGAAGCGGGTCTTCACTCGCTGCCCGACCCGGCTCTTGGGTCCATCACGGTAGACGCCACTGCTCCGAACCTGACGGTGACCGTTGCGGATGACGACGGTATTGTCCCACCGGGTAACCTGAAGCTGACCGTAACGGTAAGCGAGGACCTGGACAGCGTTCCCCTGATTTCCATCGATCAACAGGGGGTGGAAGACGCGGAAGAGGTAATCAACAGCAACACCGGCGACATCGAAGATTACCCGATATCACGGGCCATGGACTGGGAAAAAATCGAAATGAATCCCGTGGTGAGCTCCGGATTTTATTCCCCGTCAGTACTCTACCATGATGATGCCTATCACATGTGGTACTCCAAAGCGTTGGACCGCAGCATCTACTATTCCACCTCCACCGACGGGATCACCTGGTCGTCCGGCCAGAAGGTGCTTTCCCGCGGCAGCGGTTCTTCGGAGGAGAACTACTCGGTGTTCGCTCCCCGGGTGCTGCACAACGGCTCTGAGTTCCGTATGTATTACTCGGCCAAGCGCATCAGCTCCAGCGATCCCTTCCTCCACATGGCCACCTCTTCCAACGGGATTACCTGGACCAAGCACGGCAGCACGCTGCTGGCCGCCAAACGGTATCACGCCTCGGTGTTCTACGTAGACAGCGATTCACTCTACAAGATGTGGTACCTGGATCAATCCTCAGGCACTTCAGTGCTCAAATACGCCACATCTACAAGCGGTACCGACTGGGGCGATCAGGGCATCCATCCGGTGGTCATGGAGCTGGGCGCGGCAGAGGAATTTGACGACGCAGGCATCGATTTCCCCTGGGTTATGCACGAGATCGGTTCCTTCGGCGATCCGGGAATTTACCAGATGTGGTATGCCGCGAGTAGTTCCGTCGACACACGCTGGTCTCTGGGTTTTGCCGTATCACGCAACGGCCGCGAGTGGGTCAAGAACCCGGTCAATCCGGTGTTGAAATCAGAAATGTCCGGGTTTGACAGCGCCGGTGTGAGCGCTCCTTGCACCATTCTGGTCGGTGAAACCTACGAGTTGTACTACACCGCCGAAGACATCAGCGGGACCTTAACCATCGCCAAAGCCGAATCATCGGCCAGCTGGCAGCAGGAGATGTACACCTACTACGTGGTGGCGGCGGAGGACGAGGAAAAGAACTTCCAGGACGGTGTGGCTGTGGTCAGCTACAAGGCCTCCGACCTGGCCGGCAACCGCGTCAGGCTGATCGAGACCGAATGGGTCTCCTCCGACACCGTGGCCGACTTCACCATCGATTCCAAGACGCCGTTGATGACCACGGACAATATCCTGGTGGAGGACCCGAAAGCCGATTCTGTGCCGAACGTTGTGTATCCGGGAGGGTTTTCGCCGCAAATCCTTGCGCTGAAGTACGGGACCGACATTCTGTCCGAGTCTCCCGGTGTGGGAGCGGTGCCCGAGGCCAACCCGAGCTACACGACGTTCAAGCTCAGGATAGGTGATTTCCTGGGCAATGTGGAAAGCGTCATCGGATGGACCCAGATAGATATTCTGTCCGAGGATATGGATGAGCCGCTGCAGCCGCTGACCGAATTTGATACGCTGAACCAGACCGACTGGGACCCCATGCGCACTCCGGCCACCGACAGCTACGGCCGGTATGTCTACCTGGACACGAACCAGCGCTTCGAGCTCTCGCTCACTCACTTCGACAAAGCCGGGCTGTCCTTCGAGGCGACCCGGGTGTTCAGGGTCGACAACCACACCCCGGAGCCCGTGGCTGACGGTGCCACCATGGCCGCCTACAACAACGGCCTGTACAAGTCCAATACCGAGAGGGTAATCCTCTACACGAACACTCCCCAACTGGTCTGGAACTTCGTCGATCTCGACGACGACCACCAGCGTTACCTCCGCTGCGAGCTGTATCAGCAGGACGTGGTCAAGCCAGCCGCGGGAGAGCCGAAAGACTTCGATGGAGACCTTACCGAGGATCTCAAGGAGGCGGCCATCCTGGTTCTGACTCCGGATACCAAGTACGAGGTTCCGGCAGTAGACGACGAGACCGCCGCCCTCTGGCATCTGGATGGCGATACGCTGGACCGCACCGCCAACAACAGCCACCTTATCTCTGCCAACCGTCCCAACTCTTTGGACGACGGTAAGTTCGGCGGCTGTTACAGCTTCGACGGTGTCGGCAACTACCTGTCGGCTCCGGGAACCCTGGACGTGAGTTTCTCAACCAGTTCCTCGTTCTCCCTGTCCGCCTGGATCTACCTGGCCAGCTTGCCCGCGTCCGGCAACGACGTCACCATCCTCTCCTACAACCACGCCATGGAGCATCCCGATTATCTCGCCGTGGAACTCAGGGTGGGAAGCGACGGGAAGTTCAGATTCTACATGGGTGATTACGTGCAGGGGCAGGGAAGCACGGCAGTGTCGTCTTCCACCGTTGCTGCCTCCACCTGGATCCACGTGGGTGTCAGCTTCGATCACGAGGCCGACGAGATGGTTCTCTACTTCAACGGGGTGCCGCAAGACACGCAGACCATGGATCTCGACCTCCAGGAAGGCGTAGGCGCCATCCAGGTAGGGAACCGCGTTCTGGCTGGTGTTCCCGGGCGTTTCTTCAAGGGGTTCCTGGACGAAATCCGTGTCTCCAACGCCGTCCGCCACCCGTGCACCTTCGAACGCCTGGCCGGTATCGACTACGATGGATCTTCCGAGGTCGACGGCGCCGCCAACAACCTGTACAGCCTCAACCTGGACGGGCTCTTCGGCACCACCATAGAAGTAAGCCTCCCCGGCGCGCACAACTACCGATGGAGGGTCAAGGTTCGTGACGAGCACTACTACGACGAGGACACGGTTATCCAGTCAAAGGCCGAATCTCCCTGGACCACCATCACCCAGGATTACTCTTTCTACGTCAACGCCGTTCCCAAGGTCAAGAGGATGGTGTTCCAGGCCAAGGTGTGGGACTCCAACCTGAGGGAGTGGAAAGAGCACGACAAAGCCTACGCCGACAGCCGGCTGTACGCCCTGCCCGTGTCGGAGGACGGAAAGACTTACGGGTACCAGGTGTTCGACACCGATTACTTCGACTTCGAGGGCGACAGCGTCTCCTTCGAGTACGAGTGGTACGTGGTGCGCAGCAGCGGGTTTTTAAAGGATGACCAGAACAAGTTCGTGATGATACCCGGTCCCGAGAACAACGGGGAGGGCGTTCCGACGCCTTACTACGAGGTCGAGGGGGAAGATCTCACCTTCGACGACCTGACCATCGAGCACGCCATGCTGGAAGATCCCATCAGGATAGCGGAGACCCCTGAACTGGAGTTCCTGGATTTCAGCGGTGTGGACGAAGAACACGCCCTGGCCGTTCCCGTGGACAAACACGACGTGATTTTCTGCCGGATACGAGCGAAGGACGGCAACCGCCCGGCCGGGGCCTACACCTGGGTACCTTACGACGCCGATTCCGACAAGGCCGGGGTGCAGGGGTACGAGGTCTATAATTCACCCCCGATCATCAATTACATGACCATAGCGCTGCAGCCGAACCCGGCCCACTTTTTCGACACGCTGCGGGCGCCGCTGGGTACGGGCGACGTCATCGATGTCACCGACGTCGACGGAGATATGCGCAACGTCTTCATCGTCTGGCAGAAAACCCAGAGTCCTCCCTCCGCGATAACAGTCTGGACTGAGATCACGTATCCGATCTGGGGGCAGACCGGCGGATCGGTCATCATCCAGGTGTCCCGGCAGAACGACCAGGACGAATACCAGATATTCGAGGGGAACAACCAGCTGCCGCCGAACATCATCGACGGTTTGGGGAACAGCCACGCGTCTTTCGACGGCGGTGATTACGTGCGTGCTTCCATGGTGTGCAGCGAGGCCATCTGGGATGAGGGCCGCCAGCGGTACATCTACGACAAGGGCGGCAGTGTGTCCACCCCCACGGACTTCGTTCAGATTGATGCCACTCCGTACCCGGACAAAGGGGTGGCCATCTCGGAAATTATTTCCCAGGTGCCCAATCCCGCCGACTACGGAAGGGGTATACACGATCCGGATTACCTCAAGGATCTGGAACGCTTCCGCGATCAGAAGCGCTCCGAGGAGTTCGCCGGATGGCGGGCCCTCAGGTTTGAAGCCGAGTACAACCGCGGCTACATCTACCTTCTGCTCCGCACCGGGAACACCATGGAGGAGATTCTCGAAGCGCCATTCAGGGGACCGGACGGTCGGGCAGCCTACTACAATCCCGTCAGCCAGTCCGTCAACTTCCAAAGTGCCTACACCTATCAGTTCCAGGACTACTGGCCGGACCAGATCCCCGGGGATTCGAAAACGTTCGACAGGTATTACGCCATGCTGCCCAGGAGCAAGTGGGACGAGTACAAATTCAATGGCTCCGAGTGGAACCCGACCATACCGCCGGCTTACCGCGAAGTTCCCAATACGCTGCCCCAGGATGTGGGGGTTGGTTTCGCAGGGGTGCCAGGTGATGATGATGACGGCGACCTCTACGCCGATCTGCAGGACCAGGAGGTCATGGGATACCGCCGGTACAACTACCAGGATGACGGTATCCCCGACGATCCCACCAAGTACCCGCGCCCTGTGATCGGTGACACAGATCCGGACAACAAGGGCCGCCTAGCCGGCGATTACAACAGCAACGGCATTCGTCTGGCCGGGCCGGACGGTATTCTTGACACCCCGGACGACGATTACGAAGACAAGCTGCTGGCCCGTTACGATTTCAACGAGGACGGCTTCCTGACAAACGGCCAGATCCAACTCGATGGTCAGATCGACCCGGCGCAGGAGATTTTCGTGGTCAGGTATCTGCAGGACGGGTCCGCCGACATAACGGCCGATCCGGTGCTGCCGCAGAACCTGATCGACTCCTGGTGGTTCAAGTCCAACCCCGATGCGTGGGAAGGTAAAAGCGAAGAAGGCTGGATGCGTATCTGGGACGGGCACAACGCGGCACCGATCGACCCGAACAATCCCGAATCCCCACGGATTCCGCACAAGTACATACAGTTCATGGCCATATTGCTTCCGGACGCGACCAACACCTACACCCCGCGGCTGCAGTTGGTGGAGTTTCTCTGCGCTGATACCCCGGGCATCAGATACGATTTCGTGTGGTACCGCGACCCGAATTCGGACGATGTGCTGGGCTCGGCGCCTACCGGGAACGAAGACTGGACCGTGGCAGACATGAACCTGGTGATGGATCCCTTCGACCCGACGGTCCAGTGGAATCCCGCTCGGGACGAGGCGCCCAGGGTAGTGGAAGGCAACAAGCAGGAAGTGGCCACGGACCCCGGATGGCATACCCGGGAATTCATGACTCCCGAGGCCTACAATGCCGGCAGCGGCATCGGCGATGAAGGCGCTTCACAGTGGCTTTACCCGTATGATCAGGACCCGGAAACGTGCAATATAGACAACCCCACCATAGGAAGCTCGGGCACCCTGGGAACCTACGGTTTTGCCAACGGGGGTATCTACGGACCCTGCCGTCCGTCACCGGCAAAGATGACCTGTGAAGTTGAACTCAGTAATTACTGGACCAAGAGAACTGACCTCTGGTCGCTGCAGATCAAGTCTCACCTGAGTAACCTTGGCGCAGCCTGGGGAAGCTGGCCTCCGACCCTGGACACGGAAGCCGAGCGGCTTGCGGATACGGTGGCTTTGTACGCCAACGGCACCGAGGATGAGCCCGGTACGTTCAGTATCAGCGACCGCGGTTTCAACGAGGCGCAGCCGTTGTCTGAAACCGTGGCCCTGAAGGTCCACAACACTCTTCCCATAATCGATAAATGCATGCTGCGCCCGGAAATAGCATACGGTATTTCGGTGATTACGGCGGACGAGGACCGGACCTGGTCAGACGAAGACAGCGACCCGCACCGGACAAACGACCACAACACCGATCCGGGGGCCACCGACGAGGACATAACCCTCTACGGCCGCGACCACGTACCGCCGGAGTACACCTGGAATCCGCCGTCGGCGGAGTACGAGCAGTACAAAGACAAGTACGACTATGTCTGGACCATCGAGCGGCCTACCTACAAGGGAAGCGGCCGGGAAATCTACGACGGCGTGCTGCGGGGCGAATCCGGGTGGACCACCAAGAGCGTCACCAGAACTGTCTTGAACGAAGCAGAGCAGACCCTTCCCGTCTACACCGGGCACAAGCTGACTTCCGATATGATCCAGGGTGGTGACCGGATCTGGGTCCAGATTATTCCCAAGAACGTCATCAACAAGGGCAAAGTGTACCAGGATATACAGCGTAATCCGGACTCGGCTCAGCAGGCGGTTTATACCGTCAACGTCCGCGGCAGCGGTACCGCCATCTCTGAGATCAAGGAGATAAGAGGCGCCTACGAGCTGCTGGAGAGCATCAGCTGGGACGCCATCACCGATTCTGTCTACCACAAGGGGACCGTGCAGTTCCAGCTGAGGGGGGCTGACAGTATCGCGCAGCTCAAGAGCAAGTCTTTCGTGGGGCCCGACGGCACGTCGAACAGCTGGTATCCCCGAAGCAGTGACACGGGGAGCAGTTCGGCGGTGAACTCCGACCCGCTGACGACCACCGTAGCCGGAATCAGCCGGGTCTACCGGTTCGTGCAGTACAAGACCAGGTTCACCGCCCGGTCTAACACCGAAGGGCGGACCCTGTCCCCGCTGCTCAGCGAGGTCATCCTGAAGTTTACCGACACGCCGCGGTTCAAGGTGACTTTCGACTGGTACCATGATAAGGGCTCCCTGATGGGGGGAAGCGCGGACGGCTCGCGGTTCAAGTCCAGTCCGACCAAGACCTACAAGACTCCCGGCGCCGTCCCGGTACCGGTGAGCCACACCCTGTACGGGAACGACACCGCCAAATATGAGTGGTGGAAGTGCCGGGTCAAGGTGGAGGACCACTTCGGCGACGCCACCTATGCCTGGGCTTACCCCATCCTGCCCACAGAGCAGGAGGTCGTGGACTCGGGGATCGATCCCGACTACCGGATCATCCACCCCACCGAAATCATAGACTTCAACGATGGGACTGTGAGCACCACTGCAGTGGATAAGACCTCGTCGGTGTCCTATACGCTTACCACTACGCAGGGGGCGTATTTCAAGGACGACTTCAGCGGGCTTTTGAGCAACAACTGGACCGCGGATAGCGGTAACTGGGCCGTGGAGAACGAAGAGCTGAGTATCGATACCCAGTCCACCAACTGGGTCACCCGGACCGGGCGGTACAGCCAGGAGATTTACGGGTTCAAAGTCAAGTTCCTCTCCGGTTACCCGGGCGATGTGTCGGCCAGGTTCGAGCTGAAGGACGGCGGTGACTACATTCAGTTCGCCATGTACACCAACGACAGCACCTACGCTCCCAGCGGCGGGTACGCCGGGCAGAATGTGGGCTCGAGCTGGACCTACGACCACACCCCGAGCCCGAAGTCGATCGACTACGACACCTGGTACGACATGACGGTCGAAATCAATTCCACTCATCTCAAGACATATATCGATGGCACACCGTGGCACACCTACAAGCTCCAGGAGCAGCACACATACGAAGAGCAGCGCCTGGGGATCACCAAGGCGCACGCTCATTTCGACGACATGACGGAAGGCGGCAACATGGCCAAACTCAGCGGTTCGGTCACCGGCCTCACGCAGGCCACCAACGCCTACGTCTACGCCACCGTGCGCAGCGTCGATTACACCATAGCGCCGGAGGACCGCCTGAGCTACCGCCTGTTCATACCCATGGAGCCCAACTACCTGTTCCAAAACGGTTTCGAAGAAGGCAACCTCTCCGGCTGGGACTCGAGCAGCATGGAAGACGGGTCAACGGTAACCATGGACCCGAGATACGGCCAACCGCCCGAGGGCGATTATGTCCTGCAGATGAAGGGCAGCGGAAGCTATGTGCAGAAGAGCATCAACCTGGCCGGTTACAACTGGGCCTGCATCGACTTATCCCTGGGGGTCTGGTACCTGGAGAGCGGGAACACCTACGAGCTGGACGTGAACACACCAAGCGGCTGGCGCAACGGTGTCCTCAAGTTCACCGCCGCCGATAACGGAGCCGGGTTCGACCGCAAGAGCTACCAGATTCCGAGCGGGTATCTGACCTCGAACTTCGCGTTCCGTATCAGGGCCACAGCCGCGGATTCGTCCTTCTGTATCGTGGACGACGTGGGTGTGCGGCTGATGACGGTGTTCGACACCGGCTTCGGGGTGGACCTCAAGCTTTCCGACGGCACGTGGGCTTCGGAAAGCGGCCTGAACGCATCCTACGAGGCCAGCGGGTACGACCCGCGCCCGGCCACCTTCAAGCACGGAGAATGGGGCCGTATAGACGTCGATCTCAAGCCCCTCATAGGCAAGAAGGTTACCGGAATCGCCCTGGCGTTCGACAACTCCAGCGACAAAAGCGGCGGCGGCTCGGTCCTCAACGGCTTTTTTGAAGCATACTTCGACGACGTGGTGCTGGGACGCCGGTCGCTGAGGATCGAGAATACCCTGCCGGCCATCAGCCAGGTGCGCATAAACGGGTCCGACACAAACAATTGGCTCCGGACCACGCGGCCCGACCTGAACGTTACTCCGGACGGCACCTGGGTGGACATCGACGGCGACCCGGACGACAACGGATCCCTGGGTGGAGCCAAGGCGTTCGACGTTCTGTCCGCTTCCCAAAACGCGGTGGCGGAGTCGAACCACTTTGACTTCCTGTGGGAGATAAAACCGGGGGAGACCCGCTACCACCGGCCCATCAGCCAGTGGCGCACCGCCGGGCAGGTGGTCACGTACACCAAGCCGAGCCTTTCATGGTACAGGGAAGAGTACCTGGCCGGAGACGAGGTCCGCGTCCAGCTGACACCAAAGAACCACAACCCGCAGCAGCCCGCGGGTGATACCCAGCACGGCACGGCCGTGTGGTCGCCCTGGTACCGTATCGTGTACGGCCAGCCAAGCGGTACGGCCATCAGCGAGATCCTGGACGTTTTGCCGCACGGCAACCTGAGCGAGCGCTGGGCCGAGGTCGAAAAGATCTGGTGGAAAGTGAAAAGCTCCAACCTGGGGAGCCAGGGAATCAAGAGCTACCTGGATCTTGGCTGCCAGCTTCGATTCAAGCTGCGAAGCGGCGAGAGCCGCGGCCAGCTTCTGACCCGGCCGTTTGTGGGTCCCAGCGGCACCAACAGCTGGTATGACATCAACTCCATTCCTGCCGGTGAGATGGAAGCAGAGGTAAACACGGCACAGCACCAGATCACCTTTAGCCTCCCGGGAGTGGGAAGCACCTACGGGGTGGAGCGGTACCTGCAATACCTGGTGGAGATGGTTCCGGGAGCCAATCAAGCCGGCCAGAAGGTGTACTCGCCCAAGCTGGACGAGGTGGGTATAAAGTGCAGTGACGCCGGCGTGTTCGACGTGGTCTTCAAGTGGTACCGGGACAACGGGGCAATTATGGGCGGCAGCGCCGACGGGCGTTCCTTCAATAACAGTCCGGTACGTACGGCTGCCTACCGCGGCCAGGCCCCCTACGAAGACAACCTGCTGCCCTCCTATACGGCTAAATACGAATGGTACAAGGTGGACGTGACCGTCACGGACAACTTCGGCGGCGAGACGCGCGTGGTGGGCTGGCCCGACCTGTACACGGAAACCGAGTACGAGGCGGCCGGTATCAATCCCGATTACCGTCTCATTCACCCCAACGAGCTTCTGGGCTTCGAGACCGGCGTGCCCACGGTGCTGAGCGTGGAGAAGACGGGCAACGTGAGCTACACCCTGAGCACAACCGGCGTGGTGGACCCGCGCGGCCCCCTGGGCTGGTGGCGCCTGGAAGATGCAGGCGGCAGCACGGCCAGCGACTCATCGGGGAACGGGCTCAACGGGTCGCTGCAGAACAGCCCATCCTGGACCAGCGGCGTAAGCGGCAACGGGCTCAGGTTCGACGGATCCAACGATTATGTCGAGATGGGCAGCCCCTCCACCCTGAACCAGGACTTCCAGCGGATCACGGTGGCCGCCTGGATGTACGCGCAGCAAGTGCCGAGCAACGAGCCGGGTGTGGCGTGCAACAGCAACCTGAACTACGGATTCACTTATTACAATAACGGAAAGATCTACTGCTACATTCACGGCGGCGGTAACGGCACGAGTACGGTGGTGAGCACCAACGAGTGGCACCACCTGGTGCAGACCTTCGACGGCACCACCATCAAGCTCTACATCGACGGCGACATGAAAGCCAGCCGGACGTCGGGTTTCGAGTCCACCGGGCTCGGCGGCAACTTCCGCCTGGGCCGCTGGAACGGCTACTTCAAGGGTATGATCGACGACGTGCGGATCTACGACTACGACCTTTCCCAGGAGCAGATCCTGGAGCTGATGGAGGAAGGCCTCCAGGGCGAAGTACTGGAAGCAATGGAAGGCACCCAGATGCTGAAGTTCGCCGGTTCGGTGAGCGGGGTGGAGACCTGGAACAACCAGTACTGCCGCCTGACCATCCGCAACTGTGACTACGAGATAATGCCCGAGGACTACCTGAGTTACTGGGTGTTCGTGCCGCCCACCAGCTACTGCACCGGTTTCGGTGTGGACCTGAAGCTGGACGACGGCCGGTGGATCAGCGGTATCGGCAACCTGAGCGACCTCAACGGTCTCGACCCGCCGCGGGCCAGCACCCCGAAACACAACTGCTGGAACAAGGTGAGCATCGACCTTAGTTCCCTGAGTGGAAGAAAGATCCAGAAGATCGCGGTGACGTTCGACAATGCCGCCAGCCCGCGTCTCAACGGGAACCTGGAGGCCTATTTCGACGAGATCGTGGTGGGGCGCCGCTCGCTTCGGATCGAAAACACCCTGCCCGCTATCAGCCGGGTGCGGCTCAACGGCGGCAACACCGGCAACTGGACGCGCAGCACGCGCCCGAACATTACCTGTACCCCGGACGGTACCTGGCTGGACAACGACACCGACCCGGACCGAAACGGCTCCAACGGCGGAGCCAAGGCGTTCGACCTGCTGTCGTCCTCGCAGAACGCCACGGCGGAGGGCTCCCACTTCGACTTCGTGTGGCAGATCGAGCCTGCGGAGAGCCGTTATCACTCGCCGCTGGGTACGTGGCGCACCGCCGGCAGCGTGGTGGAGTACACCAAGACCAGCCTCTCGTGGTCCCGGGAAGAATACCTGGGCGGCGACCGGGTGCGGGTGCAGCTGACCCCGAAGAACCAGCCGAACCAGCAGCCTGCCGGCGACACCCAGCACGGAACGGCGCTGTGGTCTCCCTGGTACCGCATCGTGTACGCCCAGAGCGCCGGTGTCGCCATCAGCGAGATCGTGGACACCCTCCCCACGGGTAACAACACCAACCGCTGGGCTGAGGTCGACGAGATCTGGTGGAAGACCAAGAACGATTACCTGGGGCTGGGATGCAATCTGCGGTTCAAGCTGAGAAGCGGCGAGAGCCGCGGGCAGCTCGTGGGCCGGCAGTTCGTCGGACCAAACGGCGCCAACAGCTGGTATGACGTGAACAGCTCTCCAACCGGCGAACAGAGGGCGGAAGTCAACGCCACCCAGCACCGGGTGACCTACTCTCTGGCCGGCGTGGGGAACACCTATGGCGTTGAGCGGTACCTGCAGTACCTGGTGGAGATGCAGCCGGGTACCAGCGGCGGCCTGAAGGTGTACTCGCCGCAGCTCGACGAGGTGGGAATCATATGCTCCGACGCCGCGGTCTTCAATGTGTCCTTCAAGTGGTACCGTGACAACGGGGCGCTGTACGGCGGCAGCGCCGACGGCCGCTCCATGAGCGGTCCGATCCGCACGGCCAATTACCGCAGCAAGGCCCCCTACAGCGACACATTGTTCCCCTCTTACACCGCCAAGTACGAGTGGTGGAAGGTGGAAGCGTCGGTAACCGACAACGGCGGTGCCACCAGCAAGGCCGTGGGCTGGCCAGACCTGTGGACCGAAGCGGAGTACACCTCCAATGGGATCAACAAGGATTACCGACTCGTCCATCCCAACGAGATGCTGGGCTTCGAAAGCGGTACCCCGGCGGTTACGGAAGTAAACAAGACCAGCAACATAGGCTACAGCCTGACCACCACCGGCGTGGTGGACCCGCGGGGCCCGGTGGCCTGGTGGCGTTTCGAGGAGGGGACCGGCACAACCGCCCGGGACGATTCCGGAAACGGCAACACCGCCACCCGCGAAAGCGGCGCCGCCTGGTCTACCGGCATCAGCGGCGGCGGCATGTACTTCGACGGCTCCAACGACCGGCTCTCGATAAACAGCAGCTCGTCACTGATGAGCTTGACCAATGAAATGACGATCTGCGCCTGGTTCAACTCCGGGGACATCAACCGCACCGCCACCATCGTGTCGAAGAACGGGCCCTTCGCCATCAGGATATCCGGCAAGAAGCTGGAGGGCTGTGTTTATGCCGGCACATCAAATCCCACCTGGGTCTTCTTCGGCGGCCGCACCACCCTGGCAGCCAACACCTGGTACCACGCCGCCCTGACCTACAGCGGCAGCGAAGCCGTGCTCTACCTGGACGGCGACGAGGACGCCACCGTGGCCAAGACCGGAGCCATCGGGATGGCCTCGCCTCCCACGCGGATCGGCTGGGGCGACCCCGGATTCAACCACTATTTCAAGGGCCGCATCGACGACGTCCGTATCTACGCCACCGCCCTGTCGCAGGAGCAGGTTTTCGACCTGATGACCGAGAGCCAGGAAGGCGCGGTCCTGGAAGCCATGGAAGGAACGCAGATCCTGAAGTTCTCCGGCGCGGTGAGCGGGCTCAACACCTGGAGCAACCAGTACTGCCGCCTCTCGCTGCACAACTGCGATTACACCATCGCTCCCGAGGATTATCTGACCTACTGGGTGTTCGTGCCGGCTTCCAGTTACTGCACCGGATTCGCCATCGACCTGAAGCTCAACGACGGGCGGTGGA
The DNA here is from genome assembly GCA_964432985.1 of uncultured bacterium. Classification (GTDB taxonomy): domain Bacteria; phylum Muiribacteriota; class CAYSPT01; order CAYSPT01; family CAYSPT01; genus CAYSPT01. Next base: position 94,008 of record CAYSPT010000010.1, on the reverse strand, counting down.
TCAGTCAGATCGGCGGCCTCACCGATCTCAACGGCCAGAACCCGCCCCGGGCCAGCACGCCCAAGCACAACGGCTGGAACAAGGTGAGCGTCAACCTGGGAGCCACGCTGAGAGGCAAGCACGTCACCCGGGTAGCGGTGATGTTCGACAACACCGGCACCCCCCGTCTCAACGGCGACTACGAGGGTTACTTCGACGAGGTGCGGGTGGGGCGCATGTCCCTGAGGGTGGAAAACACCCTGCCGGCCATCAGCCGGGTACGGGTCAACGGCGGCAACACCGGCAACTGGTCCCGCACCACCCGGCCCGACCTGTCGGTTACTCCCGACGGCACCTGGGTGGACGCCGACACCGACCCGAACCGCGACGGCAGCAATAACGACGGCCGCAGCCGGGACAAGCTGACTTCGGCGCAGAACGCGGTGGCGGAGCTTTCTCACTTCGATATCCTGTGGCAGGTTAATCCCTACGAGAGCCGCTACCACGCGCCCATCGGCCAGTGGCGCACCGCCGGCAGCGTCGTGGAGTACAGCCAGCACACGTACCTGCACTGGCAGCACGAGGACTACCTGGCCGGCGACAGGGTCAGGGTGCGTCTGACCCCGAAGAACCAGCCCAACCAGCAGCCTTCGGGGGACATCCAGCACGGAGCGGAGTTGTGGTCTCCCTGGTACCGGATCGTCTACGCCCAGAGCGCGGGTATCGCCATCAGCGAGATCGTGGACACCATTCCCAGCGGCAACATGACTCAGCGCTGGGGCACGGTGGACCGCATCTGGTGGAAGACCAAGGACGACTACCTGGCCCGGGGCTGCAACCTGCGCTTCAAGCTGAGAAGCGCCGACAGCCAAAGCCAGCTCGTCGGCAAGTCGTTTGTGGGGCCCGGCGGTACAGGCAGCTGGTACGACCTGAGCAGCAACCCCAGCGGCAAGCAGGAAGCCAGGGTCAACACGTCACCGCACCAGGTCTCGTACAACGTGCCGAACTTTGGAACGGCCAGGGGCGTGCACCGCTACCTGCAGTACCTGGTGCAGCTCAGTGCCGGCTCAAGCGGCGGGTACCGGATATTATCACCCCAGCTTGACGAGGTGGGGATCGCCTGCAAAGATACCAATCTTTTCAATGTGACCTTCAAGTGGTACCGCGACAACGGGCCGCTGTACGGCGGCGGCAGCAGCGACGGCCGCTCCTTCCAGGGGCCGGTCAGGAGCGCTTCCTACTTCGGCGCCACCCCGTTCAGCGACCAGATCTACGGCGGCGCAACCGCCAAGTACGAGTGGTGGAAATGCCAGGTGCAGGTGGTGGATCCCAACGGCGGTATTACGTACGCTATGGGTACGCCGGACCTGCCCACGGAAGCGGAGTACCAGGCCCTGGGTGTCAACCCCGCCTACCGCAACGTGCACCCCAGCGAGCTCATCGGATTCGAGACCGCTACACCTATTCTGAGCGTGGACAAGACGAACAACGTGAGCTACACCGTGTCCACCACCGGTGTGGTGGATTCATTGGGCTCGGTGGGCTGGTACCGCTTTGAAGAGGGCAGCGGTGGAACAGCTCTCGATTCGTCCGGCAACGGCCTCAACGGTACCCTGAGAAACGGGCTGTCGTGGACCACCGGTAAAATCGGCCAAGGTCTTGTTTTCAACGGATCGAACGATTATGTGGAGATCGACAATGTGGCTTCCGCTATCGCCAATGGTTCGGCTTCGTTCTGCGCCTGGATTAAAGGTCCGCCCCAGCATCACAAGGGTATTATTCCGGTCAACACCAGCGGCGGGGGTAACCGGGCGTTGTTCCTGGTGTACAACAACAAGCTCGGATTGCATGACGGAACGTGGCACAACACTCCGAAGACGGTGGCGGACAACACGTGGCATCATGTGGCCTACACCTACGATGCCGAAATCGGCCAGGCCGTCCTGTACGTTGACGGTATGGAAGACCTCCGCGTTGCCAAGAACATCGCCTACGACGTCACCGACAGGGTCTCTATCGGCCAGGAATGGGACGGCGGCAGCCCGAGCGACTACTTCAACGGTGTTATAGATGATGTGCGTATCTACAATTATGCCCTGACCGGCGGCCAGGTGCTGGATCTCTACAACTCTGCCGAGGAAGGCGAGGAGTTGTCGGCCATCGAGGGCACCACCATGATGAAGCTCTCCGGCTCCGTGAGCGGGGTCACTACCTGGTCGAACCACTACTGCCGGCTGACCGTGCGGGACTGCGACTATACCATCCAGCCGGAAGACTATCTGAGCTACTGGGTGTTCGTACCGCCCACCAGCTACTGCACCGGTTTCGGCGTTGACCTGAAACTGCATGACGGCCGGTGGCTGAGCCAGGTGGGTGGCTTGACCGAACTGAACAACATCAACCCGCCGCGGCCCGCCACACCCAAACACAACGGCTGGACCAAGGTGAACGTCGACCTGAGTTCCCTGAGAGGGTACCGGGTCCAGAAAATAGCCTTAGCTTTCGACAACGCCGCCAGCCCCAACCTCAACGGCGAGTTCGAGGGGTTCTTCGACGAGGTAATCCTGGGGCGCCGCTCGCTTCGGATCGAAAACACGCTGCCTGCCATCAGCCAGGTGCTGATAAACGGCGGCAACACCGGCAACTGGACCCGCAGCACCCGGCCTAATCTGACCGCCACCCCCAACGGGACATGGCGCGACATCGACGGTTCCGCACCCGGGAACCGAAAGCGCGACCGGCTGTCGTCGTCTCAAAACTCCACGGCGGAAAGCTCTCACTTCGACTTCCTGTGGCAGGTCAAGAAGCCTGACAACCAGGTGATCGAGTACACCCGGAGTGACCTGCGGTGGCGCTCCGAGCACTACTACGCCAACGACCAGGTACGGATCAGGCTGACCCCGAAGAACCAGCCCAACCAGCAGCCTTCCGGCGACACCCAGCTTGGCTCGGAGTTGTGGTCTCCCTGGTACCGGATCGTATTTGCCCAGGACCAGGGTGTCGCTATCAGCGAGATCACCGATCTGCTGCCCAGCGGCAACCTGACCCAGCGGTGGGCCGGGGTGGATTATATCTGGTGGAAGACCAAGAACGACTACATGGGGCTGGGGTGCAACCTCCGCTTCAAGCTGAGAACCGGCGAGAGTAAAGGCCAGCTGATGAACCGTCCCTTCCTGGGGCCCAACGGGAACAGCGGCTGGTACGAGTTCAACAGCAACCCTTCGGGTGAGATGAAGGCCATGGTCAACACCACCCAGCACCAGGTCACGTACAACCTGCCGGGATTCGGGAACACCCGTGGTGTGGAGCGGTACCTGCAGTACCTGGTGGAGCAGAAGCCGGGTAAAAACGGGCAGGGATTCAAGGTGTACACTCCCATCCTGGACGAAGTGGGAGTACGGTGCTCCGACGCCGCGGCCTTCAAGGTGACGTTTAAGTGGTACCGGGACAACGGGGCAATGTTCGGCGGCAGCGCCGACGGCCGCAACTTCAGCGGGCCGCTGCGCACTGCCACCCTCGTGGGACAGGGTCCCTATTCCGATGAGCTGATGCCTACCTACACGGCCAAGTACGAGTGGTGGAAGTGCCAGGTGGAGGTGGTGGACAATTCCGGTGGTAAAAGTTATGGCATAGGTTGGCCCGACCTGTGGACCGAGTCCGAGTACACGGCCAACGGGATCAACAAGGACTACCGGATCATCCATCCAAACGAGCAGCAGGGCTTCGAAAGCGGCGTACCGCATGTTCTGGAAGTGAACAAGACCAGCAATGTGAGTTACGGTCTGAGCACAACCGGGGTGGTCGATCCGTTCGGCCCCGTAGGCTGGTGGCGTTTGGAAGAGGGCAGCGGCTCAACCGCCAAGGATTCTTCGGGGAACGGTATCAACGGTACGCTGAATGGCAGTCCCACCTGGATTCCGTTCGGGAAGATCGGCAAAGCTATCACCTTTGACGGAAACAACGACTACATCAACCTGGGCCGGCCGAACAGCCTGAACTTCGAGTCCGGCGATATGACCATGGCCGCGTGGATAAAAACGACTTATAGTGGTTATCAAATCATCTTCGCCAAGGGCGCGACTTCCGGACAGGGATATTTCTGGGGTCTGGGATACGGTAAAATTTATTTCTGGGCGGAAACCACTGGCTGGCAGTCCTTCGCGGGCAGCAAACTGGTAAACGACGGCAGCTGGCATCACGTGGCCGTCCGCAAGAGCGATACCTCTCTCTCCATGTTTGTTGACGGCGAGCTGGATGTGACGCGCACGTTGAATTCATCCAGCATCCTCAACGCCACGCATTGGGATGCGTTTATCGGCCGTTCGCACCACGGGTACCTGGGAGACCTCTGGTACTTTAAAGGTGATATCGATGACGTGCGGGCGTATGGATTTGCCCTGTCCGATGGTCAAATGGATGAGATGTATTCTTTTGCTGAAAGAAATATCGTTCTCGAACCGATCGAAGGCACCCAGATACTGAAGTTCGCCGGCACCGTAGACGGATTGAACTCCTGGAGCAACCAGTACTGCCGGGTGGCGCTCCACGGCTGCGACTACCTTATCGCTCCCGAGGACTACCTGACCTACTGGGTGTACGTGCCGGCTTCCAGCTACTGCGCCGGCTTTGCCGTGGACGCCAAGCTGAACGACGGGCGGTGGTTGAGCCAGATCGGCGGCCTGACGGACCTCAACGGCTCTAACCCGCCGCGGGCCAGCCGCCCCAAGCACAACGGCTGGAACAAGATCAGCGTCAACCTCAGCTCGCTGAGAGGCAAACGGGTGCAGCGTCTGGCGGTGATGTTCGACAACACCGGCACGCCGAACTTCAACGGCGATTACGAGGCCTACTTCGACGATGTCCGCCTGGGACGCCGGTCGCTTCGGATCGAGAACACCATTCCGAAGATCAGCCGGGTCAGGATCAACGGCGGCAACACGTCCAACTGGACCCGTCCCACAACACCCGATATATCGGCTACCCCCGACGGGACCTGGGACGATGCCGACGCCGACCCGAACCGGGACGGCGCGCAGAGCGAGTCGCGGAAACGGGACAAGTTGAGCTCGTCGCAAAACGCCGTGGCGGAGCTTTCGCACTTCGACATGCTGTGGCAGGTCAAGCCGGCTGAAAGCCGCTACCACCGGCCCATCGGCCAGTGGCGCACGGCGGGAACCATCAAGGAGTACAGCCAGCACACCCACCTGCACCGTGTCCACGAGGACTACCTGGCCGGTGATGAGGTCCGGGTGCGGCTGACCCCGAAGAATATCCCCAACCAGCAGCCCTCCGGCGACTCGCAGTACGGGACGGCGTTGTGGTCGCCCTGGTACAAGATCATCTACGCCCAGGGCTCCGGTATCGCCATCAGCGAGATCGTGGACACCATTCCCAGCGGTAACCTGACCCAGCGCTGGGGCACGGTGGACCGCATGTGGTGGACCACCAAGAACGACTACCTGGCCCTGGGGTGCAACCTGCGCTTCAAGTGGAGAAGCGCCGACCGCAAGGACCAGCTGGTCAACAAGACGTTCGTAGGGCCAAGCGGCGGCGGCAGCTGGTACGATCTGGGTTCCAATCCCTCCGGGAAACAGGAAGCGAAAGTTAACACCGTTCCGCATCAGGTCACCTACAACGTGCCGGGTTACGGCAGCGCCAAGGGTGTGCACCGTTACCTGCAGTACCTGGTGGAGATGCGCCCCGGCACCAGCGGCGGCTACCGGGTGTACTCGCCGTACCTGGACCAGGTGGGTCTCGCCTGCTCCGACACCGGGCTGTTCAAGGTGACCTTCAAGTGGTACCGGGACAACGGCTCCCTGTACGGTGGCAGCGCCGACGGCCGGTCATTCTCCGGGCCCATCCGCACCGCTTCGTACTTCAAGACTGAGCCGTTCAGCGACTCCCTCTTCCCGCCCAGCACCGCCAAGTACGAGTGGTGGAAGTGCCTGGTGGAAGTGGTGGACGCCAACGGTTCGGTGTCGCGAGCCATGGGGTGGCCCGACCTGCCCACCGAAGCGGAGTACACCGCCCTGGGAGTGAACCCGGCCTACCGCAACGTGCACCCCAATGAGTTTTTGGGCTTTGAGAGCAGCACGCCGGTCCTGGGCGTGGAAAAGACCGGCAACGTGGCCTACACCGTGACCACCAGCGGGCTGGTAGAGCCCCTGGGCGCCGTGGGCTGGTGGCGCATGGACGAAGGCAGCGGCACCACCGCCTACGACTCCACGGGCAACGGGTTCAACGCCACGTTGAGAAACGGCGCTTCATATACCGGCGGCTATAAGGACAAAGCTGTCCGGTTCGACGGTTCCAACGATAATGTGCAGGTCTCGCACTCCGGCGATTTCGAAAACGGCCTGGGCTTCAGTGTGGCCGGCTGGTTCTATTCGGAGGACGTGAACACAAACCGGGTCCTGCTCTCACGCTGGCAGCAAAGCGGCGGCAACCGGGTGTGGCTCTTCGGCTGCACCGGCGGCAAGATCTGGCTGTCCACCAGCAGTGACGGGGGCAACTACCGTCACAAGTCAACCAGCATTCCGGTCTCCCGGAACACCTGGACACACCTGGCCTTCGTCTACAAAGACGACGCCACCATCGAAATCTACAAAGACGGTATCCTCAAGGGTACGGTAGCCAACAATCACTCGCCGCTTCACTCAACCGGCACCTCGCCGCTGTATATCGGCGCCGACGCCAGCATGAATCCGGGCTCCATGGGACTTCCGTTCAAGGGCCGCATCGATGACGCGCGGTTCTACAACTACTCGCTGTCCGGTGGGCAGGTCCAGGAGATGTACGAGGACAGCCGGGAGGATGCCACGGTCCAGGCCATCGAGGGCACCAAGATGCTGCGCTTCGACGGCAACGTCACCAACATGAGCCAGTGGACCCACCAGTACTGCCGGTTGATCATGAGGGACTGCGACTACACCATCCAGCCCGAGGACTTCCTTTCCTACTGGGTGTTCGTGACGCCTTCCAGCTACTGTACCGGGTTCGCGGTGGACCTGAAGCTACACGACGGCCGGTGGATCAGCCAGATCGGGAGCCTCAAGGACCTCAACGAGGCGACTCCGCCAAGTGCCGCCAGCCCACGGCACAACGGCTGGAACAGGATGAGCGCCGACCTCAGCTCGCTGCGGGGCTACCGGGTACAGAAGATCGCGGTGATGTTCGACAACACCCGCAGCACCAGGGTGAACGGCAGCTTCGAGGCCTACTTCGACGAGATACGGCTGGGACGCCGGTCGCTGCGGATCGAAAACACCCTGCCCAGCATCAGCCGGGTGCGTCTCAACGGCGGCAACACGAGCAACTGGACCCGCAGCACGCGGCCAAACATCACCGCCACCCCCGACGGGACCTGGGCTGACGCCGACACCGACCCGAACCGTGACGGCAGCACCGGCGAGTCCCGCGCACGCGATAAACTGACATCGTCGCAGAACTCGGTGGCGGAGCTTTCGCACTTCGACTTCCTGTGGCAGGTGAAGCCCATCGAGAGCCGTTATCACAAGCCCATCAACCAGTGGCGCACCGCCGGCAGCATCGTGGAGTACAACCAGCACACGGCTATGCACTGGTCCCACGAGGACTACCTGGCCGGGGACCAGGTCAGGCTGCGGCTGACACCGAAGAACCAGCCCAACCAGCAGCCTTCCGGCGACACCCAGCTGGGGGCGGGTCTCTGGTCTCCCTGGTACACTATCGTCTACGCCCAGTCAAGCGGTATCGCTTTAAGCGAGATCGTGGACGTTCTGCCCAGCGCCAACAACGCCAGCCGGTGGGCCGGTATCGACCGCATCTGGTGGAAGACCAAGAACGACTACCGGGCCCTGGGCTGCAACGTTCGGTTCCAGCTGAGAAGCGGCGAGAGCAAGGGCCAGCTCATGGGCCGGCCCTTCGTGGGACCCTCGGGGAACAGCAGCTGGTACGAGTACAGCAGTCCTCCTCCCAACGACCAGGTGGCCAACGTCAACGCCGCCAACCACCGTATCACCTACTCGCTGCCCGGGGTAGGGAACACCTACGGCATGGAGCGGTACGTGCAGTACCTGGTGCAGCTGATACCGGGAGTAAGCGGCGGCCAGAAGATCTACTCGCCGCAGCTCGACGAGGTGGGTATCGTCTGTTCCGACGCCGCCTCGTTCAATGTGACCTACCGCTGGTACCGGGACAACGGCAGCATGTTCGGCGGCAGCGCCGACGGCCGGTCTTTCAGCGGCCCGATACGTACCGCCAATTACACCGGTACATCCCCTTACACCGACCAGCTGCTCCCGACCTACACAGCCAAGTACGAGTGGTGGAAGTGCCAGGTGGAGGTCAGCGACCGTTCCGGCGGCAAGACTTACGCCATGGGCCTGCCCGACCTGTGGACCGAATCGGAGTACACGGCCAACGGGATCAACAAGGATTACCGGATCATCCACCCCAACCAGCTCGAGGGCTTCGAAGGCAGTGTGCCGGTGCTGGAGGTCAACAAGACCAGCAATGTCGACTACACCCTGACTACCACCGGCGTGCTCGACCCGCGTGGACCGCTGGGCTGGTGGAGGTTTGAAGAGGGCGGCGGAAGCACTGCCAATGATTCTTCCGGCAGCGGGCGCACAGGAACACTGAAAAACGGTACGGTGTTTACCACCGGGATTACCGGGAAGGGCATCAACTTCGACGGTTCGAATGATTACATTGAAATCCAGAATCCCGGGGACATAAGCTCGGTAAGCAGCCAGTTGACGGTGGCGTTCTGGTTCAAACCGGCTTCCGGCAGCGAAGGCGGCCACATCGTCGACAATATCGCCGGAGGATTCGGTGACGGCGGCTGGTTCGTCCGGATGAACAACAAGGCCCCCCACGACATGACCCTGGAGTTCTGGCGCGAAGGCGGCAGCTGGGGCAACAACGGGGTGTGCAAGATCGACACCGGGCGCATCATCAATGACAACACCTGGTACCACTTCGTGGGCGTACTGGACACCTTCAACCAGGATTACCGGATCTACATCAACGGGGATGCCGTCCAGGTCAGTATCGGCGGCAACAAGGCCATCGCCATCGGCCCCCACGACAACGACCCCCTGCGGATTTCGTATCCCGACTGGTCGGCCCCGGGCAAATGGTACCGCGGCGCGGTGGATGATGTCCGTATCTACGGTTCCGCCCTGGCGGAGGAGGACATCATCTCTCTGTACAACGACAGCATGGCGGGGGATGTCCTGGAGCCGTTCGAGGGCGTCAACATGTTGAAGTTCTCCGGTTCGGTGAGCGGGCTCAAGACCTGGAGCAACCAGTACTGCCGCGTGGCCGTGCATGGCTGCGACTACACCATCGCCCCCGAGGACTACCTGACCTACTGGGTCTTCGTGCCGCCTTCAAGCTACTGCGCCGGATTCGCGATTGACCTCAAGCTCAACGACGGACGCTGGATCAGCGGCATCGGCGGCCTGGGCGACCTCAACGGCCAGAACCCGCCGCGGGCCAGCACACCCAAGCACAACGGCTGGAACAAGGTGACCATTAACCTCAGCAGCCTGAGGGGCTACCGGGTGCAGAAAATGGCGGTGATGTTCGACAACACCGGCACCCCGGAGTTCAACGGCGACTACGAGGCTTACTTCGACGATGTACGAGTCGGGCGCCGGTCGCTCAGGATCGAAAACACCATCCCGAAGGTCAGCCGGGTGCGCATCAACGGCGGCAACACCTCCAACTGGACCCGCTCCACGCGGCCCGACCTGTCGGCCACCCCGGATGGTACCTGGGACGACGCCGACGCCGACCCGAACCGGGACGGCTCCCAGACCGAGTCGCGGAAACGGGACAAGCTGAGCTCGTCGCAAAACGCGTCGGCGGAGCTTTCTCACTTCGATATCCTGTGGCAGGTTGAACCGAAGCATAAACGCTACCATGCTCCCCTCGGGCTGTGGCGCAACGCCGGGGCCATCTGTGAGTACAACCTGCACACTCACCTGCACCTGTCCCACGAGGACTACCAGGCCGGGGACCGGGTCAGGGTGCGGCTGACCCCGAAGAACATCCCCAACCAGCAGCCCCCGGGCGACTCGCAGTACGGGTCGGCGGTGTGGTCCCCCTGGTACCGGATCGTGTACGCCCAGAACCAGGGTATCGCCATCAGCGAGATCCTGGACAGTATTCCCAGCGGCAATATGACCCAGCGGTGGGGAACGGTTGACCGGATCTGGTGGCAGACCAAGAACAACTACCAGGCCCTGGGGTGCAACCTGCGCTTCAAGCTGCGAAGCGCCGACAACCACAACCAGCTGAAGAGCAAGCCGTTTGTGGGACCCGGCGGCAGCGGCAGCTGGTACGAGCTGTCAAGCGATCCCAACGGTAAGCAGGAAGCTTATGTCAACACCGCCCCGCACCAGGTGACGTACAGCATTCCGGGCTTCGGCAGTTCCAAGGGAGTGCACCGTTACCTGCAGTACCTGGTGGAGATGCGCCCCGGCACCAGCGGCGGCCTGAAGATTTACTCGCCGTGGCTGGACGAGGTGGGAATAGCACTGTCAGACACCAACCTCTTCAACGTGACCTTCAAGTGGTACCGGGACAACGGTGCCCTGTACGGCGGCAGCTCCGACGGCCGCTCCTTCAGCGGCCCCATCCGCACCGCCACTTACAAGCAAACGGGTCCCTACAGCGACAACCTGTATCCCAGCTACACCGCCAAGTACGAGTGGTGGAAGTGCCGGGTAGAGGTGACGGACGCCAATGGCGCCAAGAGCTACGCGGTGGGCTGGCCCGACCTGCCCACGGAAGCCGAGTACTCCGCCATGGGCGTCAACCCGGCTTACCGCAACGTGCACCCCAACGAGTTTTTGGGCTTCGAGAGCGCCACCTCGGTGCTCAGCCAGGACAAGACGGGGAACGTGAGCTACACCCTGGGCACGTCCGGTGTGGTCGATCCCCTGGGGCCGGAGGGCTGGTGGCGGTTCGAGGAAGGCGGCGGAACCACCGCCGCCGACGTGACGGGCAACGGCAACACCGCCACCCTTTACGGGGCCTCGTGGATCAACGGAAAAATGGGCAAGGCCCTCAGGTTCGACGGCAACGATTATGTGGACGCCAAGCGGGTGTCTCTCGGCACCGACGACTTCACGGTCAGCAGCTGGGTCAAGACCGCCGCTGCCAGCGACACCATCGTCGGCACCATCACCGGCGGCGCCAACAACGGCTTCGCCCTGATGACCACCTATGCCCAGGGCTATCCGTTGTTCTGGCTGCAGGGCTGGCCGGGCAACACCCAGACGGTGTACGCCACCGGCCGGAACATCAGCGACAACACCTGGCACCACGTGGCCGGGGTCAGGGAAGGGGCCACGATACGAATCTACATCGACGGCGCCCTGGCTGGCGAGAACACCTATTCCACTCCGGTTGACCTGCCGGGGAGCGATTCGCTCGTCATCGGGCGGATGAGAAGCGGCCAACACGAGATGACCGGGGACATCGACGACATCCGCCTGTACCGCCAGGCGTTGACCGACGGCCAGGTGATGTCGCTCTACAACAGCGGCGAAGAGGGCGAGGTGCTCACGGCCATCGAGGGCAACCAGATGCTGAAGCTCTCCGGCTCGGTGAGCAACCTGATCACCTGGAGCAACCAGTACGCCCGCCTGACGGTGAGAAGCTGCGACTACACCATCCAGCCGGAGGACTACCTGACCTACTGGGTGTTCGCGCCGGCTAACAGCTACTGTACCAGTTTCGGAGTGGATCTGAAGCTGCACGACGGCCGGTGGATCAGCCAGATAGGCGGCTTGACGGACCTCAACGGGGTGAATCCGCCCAGGCCCAGCACGCCCAAGCACAACGGCTGGACGAAGGTCAGCATCAATCTCGGCAGCCTGCGCAACTACCGGGTGCAGAAGATCGCCGTGGTATTCGACAACTCCGGCAGCCCCTGGTTGAACGGCGATTTCGAGGCCTACTTCGACGCGGTCTGCCTGGGCCGGCGCTCGCTTCGGATCGAAAACACGCTGCCCAGCATCAGCCAGGTGCGGCTCAACGGCGGCAACACCTCCAACTGGACCCGCACTACACGTCCCAACATCACCGCCACTCCCTCCGGGACCTGGCGCGACAACGACATGGACCCGAACCGCGATGGCAGTACCGGCGAATCTCGCGCCCGCGACAAGCTGAGCTCGTCGCAGAACTCGGTGGCAGAGCTTTCGCACTTCGACTTCTTGTGGCAGGTAAACCCCATCGAGACCCGCTATCACCGCCCCATCAACCAGTGGCGCACCGCGGGAACCATCGTGGAGTACAACCAGCACACCGCTGTGCACTGGTCACACGAGGACTACCTGGCGGGCGACCGGGTCAGACTGCGTCTGACACCGAAGAACCAGCCGAACCAGCAGCCTTCCGGCGACACCCAGCTCGGCACGGCGGTGTGGTCCCCCTGGTACCGGATCGTCTACGCCCAGTCAAGCGGTATCGCTTTAAGCGAGATCGTGGACACCCTGCCCAGCGCCAACAACGCCAGCAGGTGGGCCGGTATCGACCGGATCTGGTGGAAGACCAAGAACGACTACCTTGGTCTGGGCTGCAACCTCAGGTTCCAGCTGAGAAGCGGCGAGAGTAAAGGCCAGCTCATGGGTCGTCCTTTCGTAGGCCCGGGAGGCACCGGCAGCTGGTACGAGTTCTCAAGCCCGCCTTCCGGTGAACAGGTAGCCAAGATCAACGCGGCCAACCACCGCATGACCTACACCGTGCCCGGGATTGGGAACACCTGGGGTATGGAGCGGTATGTGCAGTACCTGGTGCAGCTGATACCGGGGGTAAGCGGCGGCCAGAAGATCTACTCGCCGCAGCTGGACGAGGTGGGGGTTGTCTGCTCCGACTCCGCTTCCTTCAACGTGACCTACCGCTGGTACCGGGACAACGGGGCCCTCTACGGCGGCAGCGCCGACGGCCGCTCCCTTGGCGGAGGTGCCATCCGCACCGCAACCTACCGCCAGTCGGGCCCGTTCGAGGACCACCTCTATCCCAGCTACACCGCCAAGTACGAGTGGTGGAAGTGCCAGGTAGAGGTGGCCGACAACTCCGGCGGCGTCAGCAAAGCGGTGGGCTGGCCCGACCTGTGGACCGAGGCGGAGTACACCGCGAACGGGATCAACAAGGATTACCGGATCATCCATCCCAACGAGCTGCTGGGCTTCGAAAGCGGCAACCCCCCGGTGCTTGAAGTCAACAAAACCAGCAACGTAACCTACACCATGAGCACCACCGGCGTGGTGGACCCGTTCGGTCCGCTGGGCTGGTGGCGATTCGAGGACGGCACCAACAATCCCGTCGACTCGTCCGGAAACGGCAACACCGGAACGCTGCGCAACGGGGCCTCGCTGGTCTCCGGCCAGACCGGTAAGGGCGTCAGGCTCGACGGCTACAACGACTTCGTCGACCTGGGTAACAGCGTTCCCGCTGGTCTGCGGCCGAGTCAGGCGATCACCCTCTCGGCCTGGATCAACCCGGCGGCCTACAGCAACGCCCGGGGTGATATCCTGGGCGGTATTATCGCCTGCCAGTACGATCCGCACCAATCGGGTTACTCCATGAGCCTGGAGTACCGCGCCTCGGCCCACGGCGGAGTCAAGGGCGGCATCCACTTCCAGGTGGGCAGCGGATCCAGGTACTGGACGGGCGCATCGCATGGTTCCACCAAGACCGCCGCGCCTATCGGCCAGTGGACCCACGTGGTCTGCGTGGCGGAGCCGGGCATGCAGTACAAGGTCTACTTCGACGCCGACCTGGTGGGCGACTGGACGCCGCACACCGAGCCGATAAACTACACCGGCGGCAACCGCCTCTCAATCGGCTGGGACAAGTGCAGCGGCTCCGGCACCAACCGGTACTTCAACGGTATAATCGACGACGCGCGAATCTACGACTCCGCTCTGAGCGCCGAGCAGGTGTACGACCTGTACCGGGAAGGCTCCGAGAGCACGACGCTCGAGGCCATGGAGGGCAACGAGATCCTGAAGTTCGCCGGTGCGGTGAGCGGCCTGAAGACCTGGAGCAACCAGTACTGCCGTGTGGCCATCCACAGCTGCGACTACACCATCGCTCCCGAGGACACCCTGACCTACTGGGTGTTCGTGCCGGCCTCCAGCTACTGCGCGGGTTTCGCGGTGGACCTGAAGCTCAACGACGGCCACTGGATCAGCGGGCTGAACATGCTGAGCGACCTCAACGGGCAGAACCCGCCGCGGGCCAGCACTCCCAAGCACAACGGCTGGAACCGGGTGAGCATCAACCTCAACGCACTGCGGGGTAAGCGGGTGCAGAAGGTGGCGGTGATGTTCGACAACACCGGCACACCAACCTTCAACGGCGAATTCGAGGCGTACTTCGACGAGGTGCGCCTGGGCCGCCACACCCTGCGGATAGAGAACACGATTCCGAAGATCAGCCGGGTGCGGCTCAACGGCGGCAACAGCGGCAACTGGACCCGCACCACGCGTCCCGACCTGACGGCCACCCCCGACGGGACCTGGAACGATCCCGACGCCGACCCGAACCGGGACGGCAGCCAAAACGAGAGCCGGGCCCGCGATATTCTGACGGCTTCAAATAACGCTGTGGCCGAGCTCTCGCACTTCGACATGCTGTGGCAGGTGAACCCGGCGGAGAGCCGTTACCACGCGCCCATCGGCCAGTGGCGCACCGCGGGGAGCATCGTGCAGTACAGCCAGCGGACACACCTGTACAACACGCGGGAGGATTACCTGGCCGGCGACCGGGTCAGGGTACGGCTGACCCCGAAGAACATTCCCAACCAGCAGCCGTCTGGTGACTCGCAGTACGGATCGGCCCTGTGGTCGCCCTGGTACCGGATCGTCTACGCCCAGAACTCCGGTATCGCCATCAGCGAGATCGTGGACACCATACCCAGCGGTAACTTGGCCAACCGCTGGGGTGAGGTGGACCGGATCTGGTGGAAAACAAAGAACGATTACCTGGCCCTGGGGTGCAACCTGCGGTTCAAGCTGAGAAGCGGTGACAACCACACCCAGCTCATCAACCGCCCGTTCGTCGGCCCCAACGGCGCCAACAGCTGGTACGACCTGTCTTCGGCCCCGGGCGGGAAGCAGGAAGCCAACGTCAACACCTCCCCGCACCAGGTCACCTACAACGTCTCGGGCTTCGGCAGCGCCAAGGGCGTAGAGCGGTACATGCAGTACCTGGTGGAGCTCAGGCCCGGTACCAGCGGCGGCCTGAAGGTGTACTCGCCGCAACTGGACGAGGTGGGTATCGCCTGTTCCGACACCAACCTCTTCAACGTGACCTTCAAGTGGTACCGTGACAACGGCCCCCTGTACGGCGGCAGCACCGACGGGCGCTCTTTCAGCGGCCCCATCCGTACGGCCACCTACAAGCAGACCGGCAGCTACGAAGACAACCTGTACCCCTCGAACACCGCCAAATACGAGTGGTGGAAGTGCCTGGTTCAGGTAACGGACGCCAACGGTTCATCTACCACCGCCGTGGGCTGGCCCGACCTGCCCACGGAAGCCGAGTACCAGGCCATGGGCATCAACCCGGCCTACCGCAACGTGCACCCCAACGAGTTCATGGGCTTCGAGGGCAGCACACCGGTGCTTGGAGTCGAAAAGACGGGCAACGTGAGCTACGAAGTGGTCAGCACGGGAGTGGTGGACGAGCTTGGACCCATGGCCTGGTGGCGGCTCGAAGAAGGCGGCGGTTCAACGGCCGCCGACTCCTCCGGGAGCGGAAACACGGGCACGCTGAGAAACAGTCCCTCCTGGACCAGCGGGCAGTCAGGCAGGTGCCTCCGGTTTGACGGGAGCAACGACCACATCCGTGTTCCTTCCAAAGATTCTCTCGATCCGGGATCTCATAGTATGACGTGGTGTGCCTGGATAAAGACCACCGCCGGCGGTAACCGGTACGTGTACAGTAACTATGAAAGCGGTACCGACAGGGTGGAGTGGAGGATAAATAACGGTCGGATCAGGCTGCTTCTCAACGATGAAGGAAAGGTCACCTACAGGGACTCCAGCGCCACGGTGAACGACGGGCAGTGGCACTTCATCGCTTCGGTGTGGAAGAGCGACGAATCGCCTCCCGCCATCAACCACTACGTGGACGGGCAACTGCTGAACCAGCCTTCCTACGGCGGCCGGCAGATCACTGATGCCAACATCCAGCCGCGAAGCTCATGGGACTTTATCGGCTGCCGCGGCAACAGCAATAACTGGTTCAACGGGCACATCGACGATGTTCGTATCTACAACTTCAACCTCAGCGACGGCCAGATCCTCGACCTGTACAACAGCAGCGAGCAGGGCGAAGTGCTCCAGGCCATGGAGGGCACCAAGATGCTGAAGCTCTCCGGCGAGGTGAGCAACCTGATCGAATTCAGCAACCAGTACGTCCGGCTGACCATGAATACCTGCGACTACAAGATCCAGCCCGAGGACTACCTGAGCTACTGGGTGTTCATCCCCGCCAGCAGCTACTGCACCGGGTTCGGCGTGGACCTGAAGCTTCACGACGGCCGGTGGCTGAGCCAGATCGGCGGGCTCACGGACCTCAACGGTCAAAATCCGCCCAGGCCGTCCTTACCGAAGCACAACGGATGGAACAAGGTAAGCATCAATCTAAGTAATCTCAGGGATTACCGGGTGCAGAAGATCGCGGTCATGTTTGACAACGCAGGCAGCGTCCGTATCAACGGCGGCTTCGAAGCCTACTTCGACGCGGTCCGGGTGGGACGCCGCTCGCTGCGGATCGAGAACACCCTGCCGGCTGTCAGCCGGGTGCGTATCAACGGCGGCAACACCGGTAACTGGACCCGCACCACGCGGCCCGATCTGTCGGTCACCCCGGACGGTTCCTGGGTCGATTTCGACACCGATCCCAACCGTGACGGCGGGACCGGCGAGTCCCGGGCCCGGGACAAGCTGACATCGGCGCAGAACGCGGTGGCGGAGCTTTCGCACTTCGACATCCTGTGGCAGGTGAAACCGCAGGAGAGCCGGTACCACCGGCCCGTGGGCCAGTGGCGTACTGCCGGAAACATCGTGGAGTACAACCAGCACACCTACCTGCACTGGAGCCACGAGGACTACGTGGGCGGCGACCAGGTGCGGGTGCGGCTGACTCCGAAGAATCAGCCCAACCAGCAGCCGTCCGGCGACACGCAGCACGGCGAGGCTTTGTGGTCACCCTGGTACCGTATCGTGTACGCCCAGGACAGGGGCCTGGCCGTCAGCGAGATCATGGACTCCGTGCAGATGGGCGGCGACAGCCGCCGCTACGAGATGTACGGCGATATCAAGTGGACCGCCAACTACAAGTCGGGCGGCTCGGACGTGCGGTTCAAACTGAGAAGCGCCGACAGCAAGGGCGCCCTGATCAACAAGTCCTTCGTCGGTCCGGGCGGCGGCACCAGTCTGAGCTCCGACTGGTACCACCTGGGCAGCACCCCCTCCGGGAAAGCGGAAGCCGTCATCAGCTCGCAGTACCACGAGGCCACCGAAGCCGGCGGCGTGCAGCGCGTCCACCGTTACATGCAGTACCTGGTGGAGCTGACTCCCGGAAAGAGCGGCGGTTTGAAGGTCTACACACCGACCCTCTACGATGTCTGGATAAACTGCAAGGACGTTGTTTCCTACCGCTACTACGAGTGGTACCGCGACAACGCCTCCTCCGACGGTTCGGCGTTCAACTTCTCCGGGTCGCCTGATTACACCCAGGAGATCAGAAGCCGCAGCATGAGCTCCACCAGCATCATGCCCCCCGAGGGCAATGGCAGCAATCCCACCCTGCGCGGTGATTGGTGGGGCGTCAAAGTAATCACCCGGGACATGTTTGGATCACAGACCGACGGGTACGCCATGGGGTACTCGAGAAACGGCGGACAGCCGATGTTCTTCCCCATCCAGTCACCCAACACCTCCGTCTACACCGAGGACTTTTCCTCCGGCGGCGCCTCCCTCATTTCGGCCGCGCCGCTTCCCGGAACCTCTTCCAGCAACATGACCTTCCGGATGGACATCGTGACGGCTACGAAGGACGGGGAGCCCGACCGCGTGGAAGACTCCGGGAGCAACATGCTCAGGTTGTCCGGTGCGGTGGAGAACCTGACCGCCAAGGCCCGGCGCACCATCCGGTTAACGTTCAGGAGCAATATCAACCGTCTCATCGAGGCCCAGGACCGGCTCGATTACTGGATGTACATCCCCGGCATGTGGAACGACGGCGGGAACGTGCTCAACTACGGTACCGGCTTCGCACTGGACGCCAAGCTGAGCAACGGGCAGTGGATCAGCGATATCGCCAGTGTTCAGGATATCAACGGCTACCCGAAGAAGGCGATAGACTTCAAGCACAACGGCTGGCAGCACTACTCGCTGGACCTGACGGCGGTGCGGGGACACCGGCTGATGGACCTGGCCGTGGTGTACGACAACGACTACACCACCAGGCTGACCGGCCAGTTCTCGGCCTGCTTCGACGATATCCGTGTGCTGAGACACTCTATCGAGATCCAGAACAGCTACCCGACCATCACCACCGCGAAGCTGAATCCGGAAGATCCCACCACCCGCAGCACTCTCACCTACGACGGGTACCACAACACCATCCGGTCCCGGGAAGGCGAGAACAACTGGTACGACTGGGACGCCGACCCCGACGCCAACCGCAGCTACAACGCGGGAGCGCTGGACCGTTACGACGACCACTACCCGCTGTGGCAGGTCAAGTGGCAGGACGAAAACGGCGGCAACATCGACATGGCGCTGGGCATGTACCTGAACAACAACGGCGGCGGCGGCAGCTGGTACAACACCGTGTGGTTCAGGCGCAACCTCAACGATCCTGTACGGGTGTACGACAGCACCATCGTCAGCTGGAGCCAGTACGACCGCAACCACTCGCTGCACTTCGGAGTGCTGGTCAAAGGGACCGACAACGTGGAACGCTGGCTTTACTACTCGTACAACGCTGGCACGGGACACTGGAACAGCACCGGCTGGGGCGACATGAGGGAATGGAAGGAAACCGCACGCGGCGGCTACGGCGATCTGTCGGACCGGGGGCGCCGCTATGACCAGTGGCAGACCTTCGCCCGCAACATCATGACCGACTACCGCCGGGAGTACAAGAAGGACGCCAGGACCGTAACGGCCTTGAGGATGGGGCACTTCAACCACGGCAGCTGGAGCTACGATACCATCGGGAGAATTGACGACATCGTCATCGGCGACATCACCACCTCGGTGGGCGTCATGCAAAACAAGCGGCTTTCCGACCGCTCCCTGGACCAGGAAGGCGGCGTCTTCTACGAGAACTTCGACTTCGGGATCGATCCCGCCTGGTACATCGAGGACAACGGCAACGACCCGAACATGAAGCCGGTCAGGATCGACTGGGTCTCCGGCGACGGCTGGACTACCATCAGCACCGGGAACAGCCTCACCTGCGACATGTTCCGCTGGGGCGAGAGCCTCCGGGTCGGGCTGGCCCCCCGCAACAGCATCGTGGAGCGCGCCCCCTCCAACCGGACGCGCACGGAGATCAGCCAGCGGGTGCTGTGGTCGCCGGAAGAAACCATCAGGTTCGTCCAGGACCGCGGTGTGGCCCTGTCGGAGATTCTCGATGTCCAGAACTTCGGCATAATGCAGAACGTCGGCTGGGACGGCGAGCGGTTCGGCGGCGGCATGAAGTTCAAGGTACGTACCGGCAGTACGGTGGAGGACCTCCTGGACAACTCGTTCATCGGCCCCGACGGCTCTGCGGGCACCACCTTCACCATGACGAAGGACGGCACCAGCGACCAGGACTTCGTCCTCTTGAACCAGGGATTCATGCAGTACTGGGTGGAGATGACTCCCGGCTACGACATGGTTAAGGGCGTCAGCACGCCCATATACAGCCCGATTCTCGACGAGGTCAACTTCACCTTCAAGGACGTCATGGAGTTCACGTTCTCCTGGCAGGGATTCGCCGATCTGCTGGTGAACGAGCACTCCATATCCGAGTACGACGGCAAGGACAACAACGCTGCCGGGCAGGCGGGGTACGGGGTCGCCGACGAGAGCGGGGAACCGTTGACCACCGAAGTTTACGTGGGAACGGCGCTTCCGCCTGAGACGTGGCCGGCGGCGCCGGCGGGAGCCACCGTCGGGGAGTATGCTTATGCGTCCCTGCCTGGGAAACTGGTCTACGGCGCGCACCGCTACAAGGTGTCGGCCACCGTCAGCAACGTGGGTGAATCCCCGGCCACGGGAATACCGGCCATCGATGTCCCGGCCTACATTTCGCTGCGGGGCAACGGCAGCACCACCCCGATAAGTGAAGTAATGGACGGATTGAAAGAAGGAACCGTCTCACCGCGGACCTTCAACGACATGCAGTTCGGCCGCAGCCGCTTGGGCAACTCGTCTTACGCGGCGTGGGAGGAGTGCCGCGCATGTAAAACGAATTGGGCCAAGGGCAGCGAGGACATCTGTCCCAACATACTTTGCAGCAACAGTGGTCCCTTCGAGACGTTCTGGAAGATGACCAACGGGGCCCAGTTCGGTACCCTGCGGTTGACAGAGGACGCCAAAATCGGCAAACGCGCCGTACAAGTCAGCATCGACACCAGCGATGTTACCTACGGGCGTCCGTACACCCAGGGTGTGCTCGACATGAAGACGTCCCGGTACGTCCGGGTGTGGGTGAAACCCGGCAGCGGCGCCTCGTGGATAAGGTTCTACGTCAGGGACCTCTCCGAGGGACGCTACGAGATGGTGACAAGCGACAGGAACCGGGACGGCTACTTCCGGGTGGACCAGGAACTGGTCCGCAACAAGTGGAACGAGGTCTGGCTCGACCTGGCTCAGACCAACTACGGCGGCGTGGCCGCCACGGGCAACCAGTTCCACTGGCAGGTGGGCGGCAGCAATCCTTCCACCTGGATCTGGGACAGCGTCACCACGTTCCCGATCGTGGGCCGCGACTACGCCGACGTCATCGTGCGTGACAGCGCTCCACCGGTCATCGTCCAGTCACTCATGGACATGCGTTCCCAGGTGGAGGTCGAAAAGACCAACAAAAAGCGCCTCACCTTCGAGCTCAAAGACGGCCGTGACCAGAGCAAGATTCACAGCTGGGGTACGGTCATGGACTTCGGCGCGGTGTACATTCACACGGAAATGTACGATCCTCTCGAGCCCTCTATTGAAGAGATCGGATCACGGTACGGACAGAAGTCCGGCGGGAGCGGACCAAACCTCCTGGCTTACGGTGTGGACCGCGTGTCATACGGTGACTTCCTTACGTGGGAGTACAACCGTGAAAAAGAGAGCAGCCCGTACTATCAGCTTTCGTGGAACGACGTGGTCAACGAAAACGGCATCACCGACGACGACAACGTAAAGCTGCGGCTCTCCCCCGGCCGGACCGAAATCATGTTCCTGGAGGACCAGCTGAGCCGGACCACCTTCCTGGTGCCCATGGCGCTGGAGACACCCGATCCGGAGACGGGGGCCACGGTGGAATGGTGGAGCCTGGACCGCACCGACGTCAGGCTCGAAGAAGAGGTCAAGGGCAAAGCCGGGGAGCTGTACCAGCTGGTGTACCGGCCCAAGAGGCATTTCGGAGAAGGCAAGCACCTGGCGTTTACCGAGGTGTCCGACAAGGCGGACCAGCTCTATGTCAACATGGAGACACCGGTCTTGAACAAGGACCACGGCGTAATGCCGGTTGATCCCGTGGCGTCGGCGGAGGACGCCAGCGGCGGGTTGGTATTCAAGGACACCTTCGACCTGTTTTCCGACGATTTCTCCGATGACGTTCCCAGCGGCTGGACCCGCAAGTCGGGCACCTGGCTCATCCAGCCGGGCGGCTACATGGCCCAGACCAACACCAGTGGCAGTAGAATTGCTTTGGCCGGTGACCGTCTCTGGAAAGATTATGTGTTCGAAGGGCGGTTCAATATCCGCAGTGGTAATCAAGCCGGACTGGGTTTCCGCATGGACAACTCCGGCCGGGGTTATCAGATTAACATCAGCCAGTCCACCGACAAGATTTCTCTGTGGCGGCAGAACACTCCCTCCCACTGGGTGAAGATGGCCGAAAAATCCTGCGGGATGAATGTCACCCGGAATACCTGGTACCGGTTCAAGATCACCGTCCAGGGCCGCAAGATCGAGGCCGGCATCACTTCCGGCTACTACGGTTTCGGTGACATCGCTCCTCAGATTGCCATGACCGACGTGCTCGGCTTCTCGAAGAAGGGCCAGATATCTCTGCAAACCAACGGAAGCTATGTCCAGTTCGACAACGTGTACGTGCAGCCGCTGGACCTGGCGGAGAGCGGCTGGACCCAGAGGTATTCCGGTACGGTCCTGTACGATAACGGACAGCTCGGGATCAAGAGCGCCAACAGTAATAATTGCTTTGCGGAACTCCCCATAGAATTGGAGAATGTTGAAGTAGCCTTCGACTGTACTATGCTTTCGCTGGTAAATGACCGTCCCATGGAACTGCTTCTGGAAGAGAATGGCAGCAACCTGGTCAGTGTCAGAATTTACTGCCAGGGGCAGGGCTCCCATCCGAACAACTACTACATTTACCAGAAGGCCAATGGCAGCGGTTCGAGCAAGTATGGAGCCATGAGTCGAACCATACTGCCGGGGTGGGATCAGAAGAACCGCTTCAAGGTGCAGGTGACCCAGGATACCGTCAGCCTGTTCGTCGAGGATGGACAGACCTACGTACAGCTTGCCAGTGCGGCCCGCACCGGCACACAGACCTTCAATAAGCTGTATTTCGGTATCGGCGGCAACGGCGGCACGATATGGATCGACAATGTTAAGATCCGCGACCTCTCATCCACCGTGGTGGCCGGCAACTGGGCGGCTCTCGCTCCCGAGTACGGCACCGCCGACTTCACCGGCCGGCTTTACGACGGGACCTGGCTCGAGCCCCGGTCATACGTTGACTGGAAGGGGCAGGCCCAGAACGACACCGTCTGGATGGGCGCCACCGCCGGAGCCAACGACGGGAAGGTCAAGAATGTCACTGCCCTGCAGGGACGGTTCATCCAGGACTTCTCGGCACCAAGGGTACCGGAGATACGGATTTCCTCCGGAAGCAGTACTCTCTCCGTCAGGGAAGTGTGGAAAGAACTCGCTCCGGGCGGCAATGGCTTTTTCTCCTACGACGAGGGAGACCTGATGGACACCGACGGCGATGGGTTCCCCGACTCGCCGCGGCCCTTCGTGGTCACCGCCCTGCCTCCGGAAGAGGGCAAACTGGTCACGAGCTTTACTCCCACCTTTGATATAAAGATGACAGACGTAACCCGCGGCGACCCGCTCCATTTCGGCTACGAGAGTTACGAGGAGAGCGGAATCGATTCGTCAACTATCAAGGTCTACATCGCCAAGGGACAGCTTCCTCCGTCCCGGGCAAAGGTGTACGACAACATTGTCCTGTCCGGTCAGCCGCTGGAAATAAAGTCGTACGCGGATGATGTGGGAGCCAAGTATCCTAACGGAATCAGCATAGAAACTCCCGATGATCCGGACATCTCCGTGAAGCCTTCGGGCAGCGGCGTGCACTACACTCCCACGCTCGAACTGGACGCCGCCGATCCTGATTGGGGATTCCCGATCGACTTCTCTGTCACGGCGGACATGGGCTTCAACAACGTGAGCGCCAACAACAGCAAGGCGTACACCCTGTTGGTGTCCGCCGCCGACCGTGCCTATAAAAACGCCACCTATCCTGCCAAACACCGGGTGGATCGAGTGATCTGGTTCGGTATCGCAGAAGAGCCCAAGTTCGTTGCGGCCAAACTGTTCGACGAGGAGAACGACATGATCGCCTGGTACACGGGACTCGGTATCAGGAACGGATTCAATCCGGCCACCGACGACATCGGGATTGACGGGATGGCGGAAACCGGCGATCTGGGTGAAGACAGCGGACACGCGGAGCCGGGTGAGCCCAATGTACGGGATGTCATACGCCCGCACCCGGGTTGGAAGCTGGCTCCCGAATTACCTAACGTCAAGAGTTTCAACCCGCTGGTACCGGTCAAACAGCAGTACATCAAAGCAGTCAAGGCCGGTGAAGTGGTGAAAATGCAGATACAGGGCCGCGACCTGGGCGCCAACCCCTACAAGCTGGATGAAAACAACCAGATCGTGTACAGCGGCCTTGACGAACCGGTATACGATGAAAGCGACGACAAGCCGCTCAGCCACGTAGATGCCATGGTTTACTGGGGGCGGTGGCATACCTTCCCGGTGAACGCCGCGGGTCAGACGGCCAGCGGACGCTACCTCATGGTGCGGATACCGGCTTCTGGAAACCGTGACAAACAGAAGCTGTTCGGGTACGATGACGAAGGCAATCAGAGCTATGTAGGCTTTGATGAACTGAAGGTCATCAAGGGATTCGAATCTATCGAACCGGTAGCTGTAGCCTCTTACTCGTCCGATCACCGCGGCTACCGCGCTTCCTCTGCCGCCGACGGTAATCTGGGCACGGGTTGGGTTTCAGAGGGGATGAAGACCTCCCGGGCTGAATACATCGTCATGGATTTCGGTCAGGACATCGAGTTCGACCAGATAAAGATCTTCTGCAAGAAGATGACCAGGGAATCTTTCTATGTCCTACCGCTGAGGTTCCGTTTCGAGGTACGTTCGACGAAACCGCTCAACGACGATTGGGACACCTTCAACGACTGGCAGGAGCTCACCTGCACCGACAACCCGGACACCTACGCTAACGAGGCCAGGGACTGGTACATCACTCCTTATTGGAACAGCCCGCAGAAGAACGTGGCCGACCTGCCGGATCCGGACGAGATCAAGAAGGCGAAGTTCTCGGGCGGACAGCAGTCCAGCGGGTTCTGGTGGACAACCAACTTCACCGTGCCGCGCAAGGAAGATGCCAGCAATTCGGTCTGGTCGAACAAGTCGAAGATGAACTCCGACATCACCGATGCGGTGGCGTTCATCAAGCTCCACGGCTACCGCTACGAGAGCCTCTACCGGGTGGAGTGGCTGCACTTCTTCGTCGACAATCGCGAGCCCACCTTCATGGTGGAAGCCTATGACCTGGATGGGGCCCGTATTGACGGCGGCGTCATCCTGAAGGAGACCGATTATCGTACCGGCGAAGCCCAGCAGCTGCCGGTGATCGTGAAGGTCGCGGTCAAGTACGGTAATCCGGATCTGACGCCGATGATTGTCTCCCCGCTCAGAAGCCTCAGGTGGGAGGAGAGCAACCCGCACATCGACGCTCTCGACGGCTCCGGCACCACCGGCTGGATCTATCGTCTGGCCAACCGGAGCGACCTGCCTGAGTACCTGCGGGTACCCATCGCCCAGAGCGTAGTCCAGCCAGACGGCAGCCTGGACTGCACCTACCGGTTCGATGGCGGTTACTCTATCTGGGGCACCGCCGATGACGGATCGGTCAATGCCATCTTCCAGGCCCAGGACAATGCCGGCAATATCAGCAACATGGTGGATACCGAGAGCAATCGGAGACCCGAACTCGGTCCCACCGGCCCGATATTCTCCATCACCGAGCGTCCGAAGTTCGTGCTCTGGGAGGTCAAGAATTCCGGTGACACCAGCGGCGACAACGTGTGTGCCTACGATTACCTGCAGCCCGACGACGAAATCAATTGGACCATCGGGGAGGTCACCTACTTCAACCTGGATCCGACCAAATTGCTTCCGGATCAGACCTTCAAAGCTGTCTCCGGCGTGAGCGGGTCGGGAGAGGTCTTCATCTGGAGCCGGCCCAACCGCCAGCTCTTCCCGTACTCCATGGATGAAACGGACAACACCTGGCCCACGGTGCAGATCGGGTACGGGTACGATCCTGATACCGGGACCGTGGAAGAGACCATCAATTACCAGATGGACGAGCTGCTGGTCGATCACGGTACGGTAAACCCGGCCCCGGGTGCTGGAGGAAGTCCGGCTTTCCTGTCTAATCGGGCTCCCGTGTACACCTACAGCGCACCGGTTGACGTCAAGGGGCGTTCTTCCGGTATCGCTCAGGTGAAGGTGAAAGGGTTCGTCCGGTGGCAGGACATCCATGGCATCTACGATGACCTGTTCGACCGGGGTCTCATCGATGACTTCAACCGCAACCGGCTCCAGGGTTTGATCGCCAACGAAACCCTGGTGGGCGAAGACACGGGGTACTTCTATGTGGACAACGAGGCCCCGGAATTCGCCGTGTCGATGTACGAGGATATCTCAGCCCAGGGCGCTCTGGAGACCGAAATCAACGTCACCTATCCCGAACTCGACCCGTCACTGCTGCTGGAAGCCGGCCGTGGATACATGCTCAAGAAGACCGACGTTACCACCGGACTCTGCGACGTCATTCCGGCGATAATAAAAATCAGAGTGACCAAAGTCAATCCGAACAAGGCTCCGCTGGAGGTGCCGCCGCTTAAGCGCTTGACTTACGTGGATATCCACGGCAACCCGGCCATGTTCGACGACCTGCCGGCTCCGGAGTGCAAGAGTGTTCAAGTCGGCAACGAGATAGAGCATTACTACTCCTACTCCTTCGACCTGCCCAGGAACATGGGTGACGGCTGGCTGGGAGTAGTGGTCGAGGCCGTGGACAGCGCCGGTAACTCCACCGGTGAAGTGGACGTGACAACCCTGACATGCATGGCGGAAGAGGTCAGCTTCGACGTGGTCAAGGTGCACACCTGGCAGCGCAAGCAGCTTACTTCCGGTGGTGTTTACCCGGCCCTGTACCAGGAAATCGTGTTCCAGACCACCGACGTGATCGACCGTGCCGGGCGGGCTGGCGCCGACGGGTATCCCGACCACTGGACCATCGGGGACAACACCTACAAGAACTACGAGCCCAGCATGCCCGTGGGGCAGCAGTCGGTCAAGACTGTCAGCGCCAAGTTCCCCAATTCCAAGTACTCCGACGAGTGGCGTGACGAAGTGCTCCTGCTAGCCAGGACGAACCGCCAGCTGGAACTGGGATCGGACTCCGACCAGGGGCACGCCCGCGCCGAGGTCACCTTCAAGGAAAGCGACGGCGTCACGCCGATAATGGGAGGGATCGCCCGTAACGCTTACCTGCTCAAAGCGGATCAGCCGTGGGTCGACGAGGTCTGGGGGCCGGAGTTCAGGTTCAACCCGGACGCGGCCATCCCGGTATACACTTACGCCGTATTATTCCCGCTGCCGGTGGACCTGAAAACCTACGAGGAAGCAATTGCCACGGTGACCTTCATGGGATACTCCCAAAACGAGACCCTGGACCAGGCCATACCGAACATATCCGCCAAGGACCTGTCGGGCAGCGAGGCCGCGTATTTCTACGTAGACAACTCGGCCCCGACGATCACGGTCATCTGCACTCCCGACGAGGGAGACGTGCTTGACAAGGTTACCAATTACGAGACCGGTTTCTCCACCCCGATTCCGTTCCTGGTCACGGTCATCATCGACAACGCCAACCCCGACGGCGGCCAGTTGGAGCAGGACCCGTTCGATTCGCTCAGGTACTACGTACTGTGCGACCCGGCTGATTTCCCCAAGACCTACACCGACACGGAAATCACACCCACGTCCGTCAACGCAGTTCCCGGTGACAAGAAGATTACGTACACCTACGAATTAAGCCTGCCGGGCAACGTGGCCGACGGCTTCATCGCCGCCAACTTCGAGGCGGAGGACAATGCCGGTAACAACATGGTGTACGTGGCCGATCCGCTCTATATGGTCGTTGAGGCGCCGAAAATCGTACGGGCGCAAATTCTGGACGATCCCACCCGTGCTCCCGAGCACCTGACGGGGCTCAAGGAAATCGTCCACCGCCGTAAGGACAATTACCCCGAAGATTCGAGCTGGACCGGCACGGACGAGCGTGATTATCAGAACTTCAACCCGGAGGCATCAGTGGACACCCAGCGGATAAAGCCGGTGACCAATGAGGCGCTGGACCTGCTGTTCCAGACTAACCGCGCTCTGGTGTTCGATCTGGACAGGCAGTACCCGCGGGTCGTCCTGCAGACCGGTGTCCTGGATGAAGACCAGGTGACCTGGACTGCCGTGGGCGATCCTCTCTGGCCCTCCATGCTGGCAACAGCCCCGGATTTCGACGACCGGAAACCGGACGAGCAGGCCGGATTCATTCCCACCTTCTCATACACAATCGGTGTGCCGCGCTCGCTGATGGACCTGGTGACTGAATCAGGACCGGCGCGGCTTCTCATCGAGGGCTTCGTGCCGAACCCCAACCGGAGCAGCGGCCAGGCACTGGCCGATTATGAAATCGGCGGCGGCGACGCGGCGTTCTACATCGACCTGGAGACTCCCGAGTTCGAAGTGTCCGCTTACGTGGACGGCGAAAAGGTTGGAGAGTGGATGCTGAAGAACACCAATTACATCGCCAACCGCTGCGAGCAGATCCTGGTCAATTACGAGATAGAAATCTTCAAGACCAATCCGGACCTGACCCAGATATTCGTCCAGAAGGACTTCCCGCTGGTGGCTCCCAAGCACCATCCGTTGAAGATATCCCGCTGGCCGATATTCGACGATTTCGGCGATTCGGCACTCGACGACTTCCAGGGTGTTCAAATCGCCGACCGCGCCCGGGTGCAGACCCCGGCCGACACGGGGGAGACGGGCAAGTACGTCTTCTCCTATGGTGTGGCTTTGCCAGAAGAGTTGGCCGACGGCGAATACACCGTGGATATCGAGTTTTCTGACAACGCGGGTAACCGTAACAGCATCGACAACTGGAAAGTCTTCGATATTACCGAGCGGCCCCAGTTCGTGTCCTTCGAGCTGCAGAACTCCCAGGGTGAGCCGGTGTACAGCACCATCCGCGACCACGATGATGACGGTATCCCAAGCTGGCAGATAGGCAGCACCATCTACGAAAACTTCGATCCGGACCCGGACAACCCGGCCAAGGACCAGTCGTTCAAGGCCGTGGGTAACGAGGACCTGCGCCTGGTGGTGGTCCGCAGCAACCGGATACTTGGTTACGGCGAAGCGGCTGTCTACCTGCAGCCTCACGCTCCGGGAAGCAGCCCGGAACTGGCCGCCCTGGAGTTGGGCACGGCCGCGGAAGGGTTCTTCACCAACCCGGATTCCTACGGGGAGCTTTCGGATTATGTCTTCGACAAAGCGGGCCGGCCGGCCAACAACATCCACTTCTCCACAAACAGGTATAAGCCGATGTACAACTACGCCTGCAAGCTGGGGCTGAAGGGCCATCCCAACATGCTAGACGGTACAGCCAGCGGAGGCGCCACCGTGGAGGTGTCCGGTTATGTCGAGTTCGCAAACCTGACGGGCAGCGCGCACGGTAACTTCTTCATCGACACCACGCCGCCCGCCATCACCGACGTGAAGCTGTACCGCCAGAACACGCGGGGCGACTGGGACACGGTTCCCATCGGCAGCGACATCGAGAAGACGACCAGGATGTCCGACCACCTCTGCGAGGTCATTCCGTTGAAGATCGAAGTCACCGTCACCGGCGCCAACCCGTCCAAGACGCCGCTGGAGAACCCGCCGCTCAAGATACTCAGCTACAATATCCTTGGCAACACCCGCCTGGACGTGATGAGCTACGACCAGCCGGAGGTAGAGTATGTCTGGGGCGGGACCAACTACACGCTGCATTACACCATCTACGTGGACCTGCCCGAGTACCTGAACGACGGAGAAGTATTCGCCACGTTCGAAGCGCAG
The DNA here is from genome assembly GCA_964432985.1 of uncultured bacterium. Classification (GTDB taxonomy): domain Bacteria; phylum Muiribacteriota; class CAYSPT01; order CAYSPT01; family CAYSPT01; genus CAYSPT01. The sequence goes on along the minus strand of CAYSPT010000010.1, from coordinate 64,270 downwards.
GACAGCGCTCTGAACGGGCCGTCCACAACGGCCTGGGATACCACGGACGATTATTTCCTGCGTATCATCGAGAAGCCTGAATTCGTCGAAGTAGTGGTCCTGGACACCGACGATGTGGCCGTGTTCCGCAAGCCAGGCAGCGAGTGGCTCCAGACCGGGGCGCACGGCGATGTGGCCTACGATAATTACCAGCACGGCCAGGCGGTGACGGGTCAGACTATCCGCCCCGTTTCCGAGGAAGACCTGCTCACCCTGGAAACGCCGGAAGTGTTGAAGGTATACCTGCAGACGAACTGCCCGTTGAAACCCAAGCAAGGGCACCAGCGGAACACCGAGGGTACCCTGCAATTCTCCTTCATGTCCCCGCAGACCGGGATAAACCGCACCATCATCCTGGAAAAGGACAAAGAGGGGTTTGGACCGTTCGGCTCCTTCGAGGACGGTTCGCACACGCTCACCGAAGACACCTTCTCCTGGGTGCAGGAGCCCAACTACTCCTACGTGGCCACGGTCAACCTGGACAACCAGCAGAACCAGGTCCTCAGCGCGCCCAACCAGTCCATCCAGTTCCTCCTCTGGGGCTATGTCATGTATCCGGAGGCGGACCGCGAGGACGAAGGATTTGTTTACTTCGACCGCGATGATCCGACCATGACGGCGGCGACGGACTCGTTCCTCTACCGGGGTGACCCGCCGGCACCGGGCACCGGCTTCGAAGTCGTCAGGGTAGACGATGGAGGGACCGAGCGGCTTGTGGTATCGGTCCCGTCGGACATCTACGCCGGCGGCCGCACCGACAAGCTCGAGTTCGGTGTGACTCTTGATGCACACCACACCAACCCCGACGCGGTTGATCTCTCTGTGCTGAGACGGTACCCGATACACAAGATCAGGTTCACCGGGGCCGACGGCGGCACCAGGTGGCTCACCTGGAACGGTTCCACCGCCTTTACCACAGCCGTCAGCGACACCGATCTGTTCACCTCCGAGTCCGGCAACCTGTCGCAGGTGGTCAAGGTAAAACCGCCTGCCCAGACACGGGTACCGGGCTTCTACGAGTTCAACTTTACAATCGACATACCCGGCGCTGACATCGGTGACGGGGCGGTGGAAGCGCTCCTGGTCATCGAGGACACCGGCGGTAACGAGTTCGGCAGCGAGAATCCCGTCAGTGCCAAGGCCGAGTGGGTCGAACTGTTCTACATCACCGAGCGGGTGGAGATCTCCCAGATCTTCCTGAGAAAGGGCGATGGGAACGGTCCCAGGGTGTACGACGACTCCACCGAGATAGGCGGCTCAAACCAGACCGATCCCTTCGGGAAACTTGATCCCCGCGGGGACGGCCTGTCCTTCTTCAACCATCGTCCCGACCGGTCGATATTCACCTTCCCGGTACGGCCGGTACGGAAGGAAAAGGTGGCCCTTGAGTTCCGGACACCGCGGCCGCTGCCTGTACAGTCCGACGGCAAGACGGTTCCGCCTGCTCATGCCTGGGTAGACGTGACGTTGTCCGGTTGGACCGTCCCCAAGACCCTGACGCCGATAACCACTATCGGCGCCGGGCGGCACGAACCGGATGCCGGCGCCGGGCGGTTCGGGTACGGTTACGAAATCATCGTCCCGCTCGACGCGTCCTCCTGGGGTGTGCCCGATGGCAGCGGTACGGTGAAGATCAACGCCTACCAGCACTTCAAGGAGTTCACCGGGGAGAACGAGGGATACATGTTCGTGGACACCGTTGCCCCGGTGGTGGAAGTTCACGTGTACGAGTTTAACGAGAACACCCCGTTCAGCCTGGCCAGCCGGCCCAAAGAGATCACCGGCGGGCTGCTGCAGCGGGAACGTGACCTGTCCGGGAACGTGAAACCCGCGTATTTCTGGGTGACGGTGGACATTCCTTCGGGTGCCAACCCCGATGCCACACCGCTGCCCGTCGATCCGATCCAGGGTCTCACCGCGGTGTTCAACTGGACCGGCCACTCCAAACCCGACGACCCGAACGGTATCCAGTTCGGCCTGGACCAGGAGTTCGCCGACGAGGACCTGGTAAGGTATGTTTACCTGATTACCTTACCGGCGTTGATGGAGGACTGCAATGTCCACCTGAAGAACTCCGGCAGCGGCCAGGACCTGGTGCTTAAGGACTCGGCGGACAACGTGCCCACGGGACTGGTGCGGGGCACCGTCACGTACATGTTCAATCCCACTTTGGCGGACGTGCCGCTTCTGACGGTGGCCGAAATTCCGCTCTTCGAGGTGGTCAAGGTCACCGACGACGAAGGTGTGCTGGTACACGACAGCTACATCGATGAGGGAGTCTGGATCAACCGCGACTGGCAGAACGTCGAAAACGGCCAGACCATCGACTACCACAACTACGAGGGCGGCGAAATACCGGCGCCCATCATCCGTCCGGTCACCACCGAGACCATCACCTTCTGGGTGAGGACCAACCGGGCTGTCCACCACATGGAAGGCAGCACGGTGGTTTCCCACGCCTGGCTGGAGGTCATGACTCCCGACGGCGTGCTGCTTCCCGATTACAAGCTGGAGGCGGTGCCGTTCAACCAGGTGCCCGATCAGGATGACTTCAAGAAATCAGGCGTGGCAGACAGCCAGCTCCACCTGTACAAGGCGGTGGTCAAGCTGGATAAGGCCCCGGCGGTGATGGGAAGCCGTTCAGGGTCCATGCGCTTCGACCTCAGGGGATACTTCAAGTTCGACAACATGGTGTCGGAAACCGGCGGCGGGTACATCTTCCTGGACAAGAACGCTCCCATCTACGCCGCGGAAGTCTGGGTAAAGAACGACTGGCTGGTCGACCAGCAGCGGCGCTCCGATGTCTACCGGAAGGTCGGTACCATGACACAGGGGCACCTGGCCACAGCGTGGACCGACGAGTTCCTCAGCGGCCTGGTGTACAAGTACACCGACCTGATAACGGCCGAATCGGCTCCCCTCAGCGTGATGGTCAAGGTCTTCACCGGGAACGTCAATCCGGACGGCTCTGCCCCCACCGCGGCTCCGATAGATACACTTAACTACCCGATAGCCGATACCGGCGGTCAGTTGCACGTCATCGACGGAACCGTCCTGGACAGCCGTTACTCGGGTCCCGCCGGGACCCAGGACGGCCACACCTTCACCTACACCATGGAGAACGGGTACGCACTGGGTGCCTACCAGGCGGCGGGCAACGGCGAGATGGACTTCCTGGGTGAAGGCGACGTAACTACGATCTTCAACATGCGTGACCGGGCTGGTAATCCAACTGATCTTGACGCACCTGGGGCCACGTGGGACGCGCTGGGCCGGTTGTTCACCGTGGGTGAAATACCGCAGGTGGCGCAGATATTCATACGTACCTCCCAGGGCGAGACGGTCCTTGTAATGGGCGACCGCCTGGAGGACGACACCTACCGGACCAAGGACACGTCGGCGTTGCAGGTCGACCAGCACCGGCCTGACGACCGGCACTTGCCGTATATCCTGTCCCGGTACATCGATGATCCTCAGCAGCCGTACAGCGAGTACAACTTCTTCGACGAGGAGAAGGTGGCGTTCAACCAGTTCACCGAGGGAGTTCGTCCCAGCTGGATCGTCGGCCTGGAGGTCGGCGGCGAGATCGTTGGCAACACCTATTTCAACTACTCGCCGGACACCGATGACACGTTCAAGCCGGTGGGCCGCACCGACGTGGAAGCGCGTGAGCCGGCACCAGATCAGGACGACGAACGCATAGCTCTGAGGGTGCGGTTCAACCGTAACCTCGATCCTCTCATGGGCCGCAAGACGAGGGCCACCGTGCACCTGGAAGGCGGACGGCAGATCCTGGTCGATCTGCTGCCAAGGCTGGACTCGTCCGATCCCGACCCGCGCTACTTCTACGAGGGTCGCGTGGACTTCGACGGCGGCGTGGGCTCAAGCGGCGTGGCCCGTGTCGTAGTCGAGGGGCACCTGGGTAACGATATGTCATTGCCGTGGGGCCTCAACAAGGGGTACTTCTTTATCGATATAGAGGAGCCCACGGTTGAAATGGTGCTCTTCAAGAAGGACGGCGGCGCCTGGGTGGCTGTACAGGACGACGAGACCATCTACACCGAAACCGATCCCGCTACCGGTCTGTCCGTCCCCGTACCGCTCATGTTGAAGTGCATCGTCAGGCACGTCAACGCCGATCGCAGCGGCCTGGAGATAGATCCGCTCAAAGAGATGTCCTACATTGATGTCTTCGACGCGAATGGTGACGGCCAGGGACGCCGGGTGGCGCTGAGGAGCTACAAGCACTTCAAAGCCTTCCACGGCGGCGTCGATCCCGACGAGGGAGAGAGCGAGCAGGTGGCCAGCACCGAGCAGGAAAAGGTCCTGCTGGTCAACTGGGCCGAGAACGACGACCAGGCGCCGTACAACTACACAGCTTCATCGCCTGACGGCGGTGACACCTGGGTCTACCTGTACGAATTCACCGTGGGCGGCGACGTGGGAGACGGGTATCTCGGCGCCGTGGCCTGGGCCCAGGACAACGCCGGCAACACCAGCGGCGATGTGAAGGATCCGGAACTGGTGCGATTCGGTGAAATTCCGAAGGTGGTCAGCCTGGTGATGTTCGACGAACTGGTAGCCGGGAATGAGCAGGGAATCGCCGTGTATGACAGCACCAACGTGCTGGACCGGCAGCCTTTCGGTCTCAACTCCAGCGCCAACACCTACAAGGCTTTCGACAACTACCTGTTCCCGGCGGAGCATCCGGACGGTTCCGGTGTGGACGAGCAGTGGGTGCGGGCGGTGCGGGCCGGCGAGTATGTCTTTATCGGTATGATGGTCAACCGGAAGCTCAGATACTACCCGGACGGCGGTGTCTACCCGCTGGTGAGTATCAACGTCTACGACGAAACCAGCCCGGGCAGCATCCTGAACTCCCAGCCCATCACGGCTCAGCTGCATCCCGCCCGGAGGGCCGAACTTCTGGCCGCCGGAGTGGAGGCCGGGCAGTTCACGGCGTTCCTGACCGGTGGGTTTGACAACAGCTTCGTGGACACGGACCCGCTTGCGGGAACGATTCCCGAGTACCGGTACTTCGCCTACTTCAAGCTGCCCGAGGGCCTGCCCGAAGGAGCGGCGCTGTTCCGCATGTCGGGCCACATCACCTACAACGACATCGGTATCGAGAGCAATATCGCCTACAGCGGCGGCGAAGGTACATTCTGGGCCGACACCACGGCGCCGAAGCAGATGAACACGATAGCGCTGCAGCTGGACGAACAGGACCAGGAGTTCACCACCATAGGCAATTACCTGGTAACCAGCGGCCGTACTCCGATCGACTCGGACCTGCCGGTGGAGCGGGTCACCTTCGACGCCATGTTCCTGGTCAGCGGCACCAACCCGGACATGAACTTCCTGAACGGCTCGCAGAACCCGCTCAGCATGTCCGATTCCGGGATCAATTACTTCCCGATCAACGTGGAGTACACGTCCCTGAACGTGATCGAATCGGGTGTACGTCACGGAACCAAAACCTTCAACTCGGTGGATGCCACATCTCTGGTGAAACTGGTCGATATTTACGCATATCCCAACGAAACCAAGCGGAAGATAAAGAGCTACTTCGACCTGGCGTCAGGTTCCGAATGGCCCACGGGAGTGCCGGCTGAACTGCCGTCAGGCTGGATCGCACTGCACTATCGCGTCACCCTGCCGATTGACGCCACCGACGGTCCGGTGAGCGCCTGGATGGTCATGAAGGACGATGCCGGCAACGAGCACCCCAACGGTACGGTGGTAGGCGGACTGATGTTCTACCTGGTGGAACAGCCCATATTCGAGTACGTGAGGCTGCACGACAACCTGTTTGCTCCGTATTACCTGTATCCGTCGAGCGATCCTGATTATGAGCCTCCCATGCACGGTCTGACCATGGACCAGGTCATCAGGAGCACCAAGGTGTACGACAGCCTCAACAGGTTCACCGCCGATACCGGAGCTGAACCTCCCGACGACTTCCCGGATCCCTGGTTGACCAGGATACTGAGGAAGACCGACGAGATCGTTGATTTCCACTACGTGAACAAGCTCCGCGGCGAGCAGCGTCTCTACCACAACTACGATCCGCTCGACAAGGACCGGGACGGTTCCACTCTGGGTGATCCGCTCCACGTGGACCTGGACTTTGACGGAGAAGCCGACGGTAACGACGCGGGCATGGTCGCCTCAAGCTTCCGTCCGGTCTCCCGCGGTGACGTCATCGCCGTGTTCAAGACCAGCAAACCGCTGTACGTCGGTCACGTGGGCAAAGAGGGGCATTACCCGCGCATGTACTGCGTGCAGGTGGACGAGAACATGGTGGGGACCACCATCGAGGCGCCGGTATTCCAGGCGCACGACTATCGTCCGCCGGTGGTCAAGGATCTCGCCGGCGACACCGTGGAGGTGGGCGAGGGCACATATCAGCGCGGTCGTTACACCTACTACGCCCGCTTACCCATCACCGGTGTGAGCCAGGGGTGGTTCCACGTAGAAGCCAAGCTGTTCCCGCGTATCAACGCGGTGTCCGGCGGCGATCTGACCAGGGTCCTGGGGGACTACCGGACGTACTATTCCGGCCTGCCCGATCACCCGGCCTACGTCTACGTCGACCGTCAGCAGCCGGTGGTGAGAGTCACGGCCGACCGGACTATCGGTGCCGGTGTGTACGAGGACATCACCCACGGCATCATGTTCAGGGAAACCGACCTGGCCACGGGCCGCATGAACGCCCACGCCGGCTGGGACGAGGACAACCAGGAGATCATCGACAGGGTCACCGACAACAAGGCTGGTATGACTATCAAGCTGCGGGTGGAAGGCGCCAATCCCAGCGAGCTGGCCCTGGCGGACGAACCTCTCAAGACTATTTCATACTATGTACTGGGACGGGGCAAGGTGACCATCGACGTACCGGCAAAGGTGACGGGAGTCAGCGAAGGTGGCGGTGCGTTGCCGACACCGGCCGGCTGGTGGCCGTTCGATGAAGGCAGTGGAGATACGGTGACGAGCTCTTCAGGGAGCGGTCCGGCAGGTAAGCTGGAGAATGGTGCCGGATGGGTAGCCGGTAAAAACGCCCAGGCTATTCAATTCGACGGAATCGATGACAGGGTGGTATACAATCCTGACAATGACCTGAAGTTCGAAAACGGTGAACCTTTCGGCATGGCTGCCTGGTTCAGGTTCGACGAAATAAAACCGACCTACCAGTACATAATGAGCTGCAGCAAGTACGGTCTCAGGATCGATCCTACCGGCCGTGCCCAATTCTATATCTTTGACGGTAAGAAAGATGATGAGTGGAAGGGTGTCACCAGCGCGCCGCTCACTCCCGGTACCTGGTATCAAATCGCGGGAATGTGTGGAGCGGACGGCAATATCAAGCTATTTGTCGATGGCAGCGAGATTGCGACTACCTCCACCAACGGTGTGTCGGCCCAGCGGCCGTGGCACAAGCTGACGGTTGGTTATTCATGGAACGACGGGCAGTCATATTATGCGGGTATTATCGATGGTGTCCACGTCTTTGACACGGTACTGACGGATGCGCAGATTATAAAACTCTATGAGGTGAGCGGTGGCGCATCCGCAGTAACGGCCGATGTCAGCCGGGACCTGACGCGTACAAAGGAGCAGGTGAATTACGAGCTTGACGGCAAGGTTTACACCGAGGATCAATGGGTGCTGACCTATACCTACCAGTTCGACCTGCCCGACACAGTAGCCGACGGTCCGGTTGCCATCACCTACAGCGCCGTGGATGACGCGGGCAACTCCTCCGGCCACCTGGATGACAGGCGGCTGCTGACGGTTGTAGAGAGACCCGTGTTCACGCACGTGTCTCTCTACAACCTCAAGGGGGAGCGGGTCTACGACAGGGCTTATGACCTGTCGCCGATCTACCCGGACAGCCAGGATTCAGGTACTTACTGGGAAGCCAACGGTAACAAGTACTACAACTTCGATCCGCGCAGCGTGGTGGAGGACCAGTGGATCAAGGCCGCCACCAGCGAATTCAACCTGGGGACCGACCACGCGGCCATCCTCCTGGTGCGAAGCACCCGGGCGCTGGCCCAGATGGGCAGGCAGGTTGACACCTCTATCGGGCTGATTGGCGATCTGAGGCCCTTCACGAGCCTGGGCGGGGTGGGGCCGGCCGACCTGTACGCTTACGACCTGGCATCCTTCCCGGCCAACAACGGCATCATCGATCCCGACAGTGCCGTCCCGGTCCACACCTATTTTGCGCTTCTCAAGCTCAACAATGCCCAGGAAGGCTCGGCGGAAATAAAGATCGGTGCCTACACCAGGCAGGATGAGTTCAACTACTTCGCGCAGCTGCCGCAGTACGGCCACTCCTTCGTGGTCAACCGCGGCTATGATAAGGACGGCAACGGCCTGTACGATCTTGAGAACGGCCAGGGCAGCCCGGTCAGTAACTGGCAGAAATCGTGGGAACGGCCCGATGCATTCTTCTACGTCGACACCAGCCAGCCGTCGGCGGTTATAGATGTGTACTCCTGGAAGGACAGCACCTTGATGTACACGGCCCAGAACGAGTTCAACCTGTCGGCGCCCCCGGAATTCCTGGTGCAGCTCAAACCGGTTGATGACTCGCCGACGGACGGGTACCTCATCAAGAACATGTACAAGGTGTGGGATCCGGAGCTCCAGGTGTTCCGCGAAGGCTGGACTCCGGTGGAGAAACCTGCCTGGTGGCCTGCATCACCGCCGTCCGAATGGGACTGGAACGACGTAGGTAAGGACGAACTCGGTATTTCCGGCGCCACCATGGAGGTGGCCATACAGGTGGCCGTGTCCGGGGCCAACCCCGACCGCAGCGGCCTGGAGCTCGACCCGATCGAATACCTGTCGTACCGTCTCATCGAGCGCACCGACGCCGGGAACATAACCGATCCGCTGGAAATCAAGGTGGATACTATCAGGGTGGAGCGGATTGAGGCCGGTGACGCACGCGGCTGGCTCTACGATTACGTGTTTACCGTACCGAGAGACATCGCCGACTGCGGTATAGGCGCCAGAGTGTCGCTGACCGACAACGCGGGTAACTACGTGGAAGTCCACTACGACGAGGACGAGAATCCGCTCTTCTGGGTGGCTGAGCAGCCGCGCTTCGAGATCGTGGAGTTGTCCGCTCCGTCCGAGGACCGCAGCGACCCGGCCGACATCGGCGCGGTACCCGAGTTTGCCGTATACGGTCACCGGGAAGACGCCTCATACGTCTTCTCTGTTGAGCATCCGGGGATAGCGTACAGCAACAGCCCGGAGTCAGGTGCACTCGGCGGTATCAACCTCAAGCCCGTCTGTGCCGGCGAGCCGCTCAGTATGCTGGTCAGGAGCAACCGGCCGCTGTATACCGGCGGGGAGTTCAAACCGGTGAAGGTGTTCTTCCCGGACGAGACCTTCGGGCGGGAACTGACGTTGAAGAAGTCCGACGTCCAGCCGCTTAATTACACCAGGTACGTGGAGCACGGGGTGTACGAGTATTACTACCGTTTCACCGCCGGCAGTATCGCTGTTCCGACCAAGCCGGAGACCAAGATAGTGGAAGGATACTCATCCTTCACCCTGCAGGGCTTCGTCAAGTATCCCGAAGTGGCCCGCATCCATAACGGTGCTTTCTACGTCGATTACGGCCTGCCCGAGATCGATGTGCGGTCCGTGATGGACACCAGCACCAACCAGTCTATCCACGGCGCCCGCGTACGCAAACGCACCGAGTTCGATCCCACGGCGGACATGAAGCCGGTAACGGAGCCCATCGAATTCACCACCTCCGTGGCCTTCTGGAACGTCAATCCCGACGCTACCCAGGCGCCCTGGATCGAACCGCCGCTCTCGGGAGTGCCGCTGGTGAACCCGGTTGTCCACCCGCTCAGGGCGCTGCATGTACCGGTACGGGTCATTTACAACGGTGATGAGTATAACGACATGCGCCGGCTCGACCCGCACGATTCGACCCAGTACGCAGGGCTCGCCTTCCAGACGACGGACGCGGGGGCCATATGGAACTCCATAGTACAGGGTGTCTCCATGACCGCCAAACCGGTCACCGGTCTGGGGCTGGAGGCAGCTCCTTACCAGGCGGACTTCTCCATCGTGCTGCCGCCCGAGCTGTGCCTGGGCGAGCGCGGCCAGAAACCGCCCAACAGCGCATATACCTACGACAGCACCGGCGACACTACCCACGGGTGGGTCACAGCCGAGCTGGTGGTGGTGGACAATGCCGGGAACAAGCAGACCGTTTTCGCGCCGTTGTTCGAGGTCACCGAGCAGCCTATCTTCCGTGAGATCACCATCATGACCACCGACACCATTGAGCACGCGGAGTGGCGCCGTGATCCGGGCGCTCCAAACACCACACCCACCGTGTTCACGGCTTCGAGAACGGACGTAGAGGAAGAGGACATGGCCTATATCGGCGCACTGGAATCCATCCAGTCGTCGCTGGGGTACAACCTCTACCAGAATCTGCCCATGGACGAAAACAGCCCGCTGGTGGCAGCCATTTTACGCAACAGCGTGGTCAAGTCGGTGGCCTACGGAGACGCCGAGTCCGACACCCTGAGCTTCAAGCTGGTTTCCAACCGGAGACTGGAGGTCAGCGGCGACGGCAACTCCGATTCGAGCCGGGACGTCAAGGCCGTGTTCACCGTCCTGGACGCCGCGGGCAACGACACCGCCACGCCGATAACGTGGAAGCTCTCCCGCGATTATCCTTCCGGGGAGTACAATGAGGCGTTCTTCAAGTACGTGTACACCGGTAACGTTTCGGTGAAGGACATCGTCAGCAACGTTCACGGGGGCCTGGTACGGGTCGACATCGAGGGCGTGCTGTTCGACGGGTACAACGATCACTCGGACTTCATCGCGCACGAGGTGGCCTACATCGTGGTTGATGACGCGGCGCCCGCAATCAACGACAGCGACGTCAAGGTGCTGGTGGACTACGTGGAGAGCACGGCCACACCGCAGGTCATCCTGATCGACACCCAGGGTGAGGACAGCGGCACGCTCAAGTCGGCGCTCGAGACCGACATGCCGCTCAACCTGACCATGACGATTACGGACAGCAACTTCAAAGGCGAGCTGACCGACAGCAGCATCCTGGAGGGAGAGCCCTTCAACGGTATCGCCTTCGGCGGCACCACGCCGCCGGCCGATCCCACGGTGCTCACCGGCGGGCCCGGCGACACCAGCTACTCCATCCGCCGCATCGACGATCACGGCTCTTCATTCTCCCCGGCTGCGGCAGCGGACCTGTTCTACTACTACGAGTTCGATCCGGACGCCTTCACGGACGTGGAATACGGACCGGTGTACGCCTACTTCACCTTCTTCGACGACGCGGGTAAGAAATGCACGCTCGAACCGGTGCAGATCTTCGACATCACGGAGATTCCGGAGCTTCAGAAGATGGCGTTCTACAGCAGCAACAAGGTCTCGCTCACCGGAACGTACGGCAGCCGCGGGTACGGCGAGCTTACCAACAGCTCCCACAACAACCCGGGCCGGGTCTTCGACGGGTCCAACAAGACCTTGGTCGACCTGAACCCGGTCAAGCCCGGTGACCCTCTCGACATACGGATCACGTCCAATGTCCGGGGCAATCCCATGCCTCAGTTCGAGGTGACTATCGACGGTCTTACGGTGGCGGTGCCTCCGACCAGCGTGACGAAGTACTCATCCGACAGCAGCTCGGTGGTCTACCAGTTGAGCCTGGCCGTGCCTGACCTGGCAGTAGACGAGGCCCAGGTCATCGTGGATTCGTGGCTGACTTCGAAGCAGGCCGATCTCAACGGTGACGGCGTCATCGACCCGGTGGCCGAGTCTCTGGTGGGGCAGGTGACCGGATGGCTGTACGTGGACGACGCCGAACCGGCCATCGTCGTGTCGCCGGATCCAATCAACAACTTCCTCAACGTCATCAAGCCCAGTTCCCTCGTCTGGACCGCTAGCTTCAATATTTCGGCTTCGCTCAGCGAGATGAATGACGACATGAACATCGATCTGCAGAACACGCCGGCTTACGACGCCCACCGCACCCTGGTGTATGACGACGTCATGGAGCCGATTCTGCGCGGGCCGGTCAAGTCCATGACCATGAACCTGCAGACCGTGCCCGGAATGCCGATCACACTGACCAAGATAGATGACAACTCGGCCGACATGAGTATCAACGGAAACTCCATCGGCACGGTGATCCTCACCCGCGTGGAATCCAACGGCCAGAACCCGAACTACGATTACCAGTTCGCTTTCACCAACATACGTCAGCTGATTGTAAACGAGACCGGGATCGACCAGAACGCCGCCATCGAAGCGGAGATCAATCACTCATCCATCGATCTGGAGTTCTGGGGCGAGGACGAGGCCGGATATTCCTTCACCTACACCACGAGCTACGAGTTCAGGATCGCTACAACGGTGGCCTTCGAGTGGGTGGAGCGGCCGTTCCTGATGCGGTCGGGAAGCGGTGACGAGACCGACCCGCTTCGCCAGCCCACCAGCACCCGGATCATGGAAGGCGACATCGTGCTGCTCCACTTCCAGCTTGCCGGCGGGTATCCGCTGGGAGCGCCGAGCAATCCCGCGGATCACAATTATCCCACCATGACGGTGTCCGAGGACTATAAGTCGGACGGTATCATCGACCTGCCGGCCGCCGGCCCGGGCTTGTTCCAGGATTTCGACCACACCCTGGCCGACCTGGACGGTCTCAAGTCTGATCTTCTGACACCTCACGACTACATCCGGTACTATCCGGCGACGGACTCCATGGAGGTCTGGGGAGTGGACTGGGGTACGGAGACAGCCACGTCGGTGTACAACTCGCTGACCTGGCAGGACATTTCATCGAGCATGAAGATTGCCGCCGTAGCTCCCAACCGGGAGTGGATCGTCATCTACAAGGTGCAGGGCTCCGCCGGGACTACGGTGACCCTGGAACTGACGGGCCAGACACAGAACCCGAACAACAACGTGACAGCCCAGAGCAAGCTGCCCTTCTACATCACCGGATCGTCTCCCGGCAACGTCGACGGACTGTACGGCAAGGGCGTCGTGTACTACATAAACGAGCTTGACCACTTCAAGGACAGCATGGAGAAATACGGTGATTACACCGTCAGTGCCTGGGTCAGGGTGGAGGACGAAGGTATACCCGTCATCGCCGTCCGCCCGGGCAAGAAGTACATGGCCGGCACCGGGCAGCCGGGCTGGTCCTCCACCAAGTACGAATTCAGGGTGGAAGGCGGCCAGGCATTCCCGATATCCCACGTGGGCTCCTGCGGCAGCATCGCCTCGCCCGCATCCCGCGGCGACCTGTCCGGATGGCGGCGGTACTACGCCGTCTTCCGGTACAACGACGTGGACCGGACCATACCGGGGTCGGGAGACCAGGCTGACGCCATGTATCTCTATATCTACAATGCCGCCAACAGCTATCTCGACATGGAGACGGGGGAGATTCGAAACCGGGTCTTCTTCGACGCCGTGCAGGTGGAACGCGGCGACAAGCCCACACGCTGGGCCGAGGATTACGTGGTGACCGTCGACTACGAGGGACCCGCGGTCCCGACGCTGGACGACACGACCAAGTACCCGGCCTGGTGATGAAATGGAGAGGAGGTGCAGGGTCATGATGAACGGAACGGCGAAGACGCCAGGGAAAACAGAGCGTGGAGTTCTGCTGATCGGTGTTATGCTTCTGGTAGTCCTGGTGGGAATCGGCGCTCTGGTGGCGTCGCCTTATTTCGGAAGCATTATGAGACGGGAGCAGGAAGACGAGCTTCGGCACAGGCTTTCCGTGGTCCGGCAGGGACTTGACCTGCTGGGTTCCAGCACGGAAATCAGGCAGTTTCTGTCCCTGCACACGGATGCCACCGACGCGGAAAAGCAGGCGCTGCTCAAGAAGCACATGATCAACCTGGTCAAGAGCGGGAGACTCAGGGAGTTTGCCCAGAAACCGAACCTGGAAGGGCTGACATTCAACATCACCGAAAACGTGCTGGCCGGCCAGGACCCGAGCTTCGAGAAGCCCGAACTCGAGACGGATGGATGGAAAGTCGGCGTCAAAGCCATGAAGCTGGCCGCGTTTCTCCCCATGTACATTTCCCCGATCAAGAAATACAAATGCCCGTGGTGCACGCGGGCATTGCAGGGGGATTACTACGCCTTTGATACTGTCAGCGGTCTTTACTCCCCCGGTTGGGTGTTCGGTTTGGAGCTCAACGGGCTGCTTCAACCGAAACACAACGGCCAGGTAGTTCTCAAGATCGAATGCCAATACAAAAACAGCGGTTGCCCAGGCAATCCGAAAGTTCCCGACACTATTCCTGTCAGCGAGGAAAAATGGAAGGTGGACTACCCGTTTTTCAGGATGGTCAACAATTTTATTCCATGCGCCAAATGCGTGGCCAACAACAACTCCAACGGCGGCGTCCAGTTCCTGGTTTCCTCTGAGAACGGGCTGCTTTACGATCCAGCTGTTGTAGATATCGATACGAAATTCGGGATCTCCTCCCTGAAGTGCAGGGTGTGCACGGAGCCGGTGGATTACATGGTGGAGACCCAGGGCAGTATCAGGGACAACATCACCAAGTTTACCAACAAAGAAGCCGATGCCTCCGCCGTTGCGCCGTCCACGCCGAACAACACCCGCTACGCCAACTGGGAAGGGCAGTCCGACCGCTTCGGCCGCCGGTCCATCTGCATCTGGAACCCCCCGGGGAACTAAAAACCTCTTTCTACACTTACAGAGTCGAGGGCGGTTACGGTGACGCGGAACGATGCATGGCATCCGCGTGGGAGTAGCTACCACGAACGAGAAGAAACCCAAGAAAACTGGTCACTTTCTATTGAGTCTGTAGAACATGATTCAATAACCATGTCAAACAATCCCACCCTACTCTAACTTTCAACAATCTAATGGTGTATTGCATTCGCTCGCTGTTTGTATCGCCTGCGGCGCTTATAGTTTCGCAAGGCGCTCGTTCGGTTCTTCGGATGATGTTATATGGGCGCGCTTTTATCACTGGTTCAATCTAATATTCAGATATATAAGATCCTATGGTACAATCTGGAATTGATCGACAAAATCGAAGATTTTAGTTATCGATGGTCGGAGTGTGTCCGGGGAATCTGTCTCCGGTAGCCAGTGAAAGTAGTGAATCTTGATAGAGCAGAAGAAATAGTGTGGTGAATGTGCATGGTTAAACGAGCTGTTGCTGATGTGCCTGGCTCCCTGGGCAATGTCGGATCGGGTTTCGACTGTCTCGGGTTGGCCTTGAACCTGAGGAACCGGGTCATGATCGAGGAGCGCGATGAGCCCGGTGTGGCAGTGGAGGTACGGGGGGAAGGCGAGAAACGTCTCCCGCTTGACGAAAACAATTTCATCGCGCGCTCGGCTCTGCGGGTGTACGAGCTTATCGGACAGGATCCAACGGGCCTGGCGGTAATCACAGACAACGTCATTCCACTTGCCAGGGGACTCGGTTCCAGCGGCACAGCCGCTGTTGCCGGTATGGCTTGCGCCAACGCCCTGACCGGCTTTCCGTTGAGCGACAGCGATATCCTTGAAGAAGCCGCTCATTTTGAAGGACACCCTGACAATGTTGTGCCATCGGTGCTGGGCGGGTTCACCATATCTATGTGGGTGGGCCGCGGGAAGTCAAAACGTCTTCTGTACGATTCGATCCCGGTCCCAACGGGGCTCAGCGTGGTAGTGGCCATTCCCGAGTTTACCCTGGAGACGAAAAAAGCGAGAGAAGTGCTGCCCTCCGATTATCCCCGGCACGTAGTGGTCCACAACCTGGCCCGTGCATCGTGGGCCGTACGATGTTTCATGTCGGGGGATTTCGAGACGTTGGCCACGGCGCTTGATGACAGGATTCACCAACCGTACCGGGCCCGGCTGGTACCGGGTTTCGACCTGGTGCGGGAAGCAGCTTGCGACGGGGGAGCGCTGGCTACCTGCCTCAGCGGAGCCGGACCCACCGTGGCGGCCTTCTGTACTGATTATGGTGAGGAAATTGGCACCGCCATGATGCAGGCTTTCAGTTCCAGCGGCGTTCCTGCCAGGTATATCGTGCTGGAACCGGATAACCAGGGACTCGAAGTGAGTGTCGACGAAGTAGCGGATGAGGAATAAACTCGCCGGTTGATCAAATGGTGGATCCCCCGGTCAAGCCGGGGGATGACTGGGAAAGGAATTGACTGTGGCTGAACGTACTGTGGTTATGAAATTCGGTGGATCTTCGGTAGGTAACCTGCAGCGGCTGCAACGAGTTGCCGACCGGGTAGCCGCCCGGTGTCGTGAAGGGATTCTGCCTGTGGTGGTGGTGTCGGCCATGGGGGACACCACGGACGAACTGGTCGAGCTAGCGTCAAAGATAATGAACCAGCCGGCTCACCAGGACTTGGACCGGGTGTTTACGTCAGTTGAGGAGAAGAAAGATCCCCCTATGCGGGAGCTGGACCTGCTGCTCACCTCCGGTGAACAGGTGTCGGCCGCTTTGATGGCCATGGCTCTCCAGGTCAGAGGCGTATCGTCCTCCGCGTTCCTGGGGTTCCAGGCTGGTATCCTGACCGATGCGGAGCATGGCCGGGCGAAGATCCTGGGAATAAGCCCGGACCATCTGCGAAAGGTGCTCGATCAGGGGGCCGTTCCGGTAGTGGCAGGATTCCAGGGCTGGACCGATGACGGACAGATTACGACGCTGGGCCGCGGCGGGTCGGACACCACAGCCATCGCCCTGGCAGTGTCTCTCGACCTGGAGATGTGCGAGATTTATACCGACGTGGACGGTGTCTTTACCGCCGATCCGCGCATCGTCCCGGAGGCGAGAAAGATCGATGTGCTGGACTATGATGAAATGCTGGAGATGGCCGGTATGGGAGCCAGGGTGC
The DNA here is from genome assembly GCA_964432985.1 of uncultured bacterium. Taxonomy (GTDB): domain Bacteria; phylum Muiribacteriota; class CAYSPT01; order CAYSPT01; family CAYSPT01; genus CAYSPT01. The sequence continues at coordinate 47,317 of CAYSPT010000010.1, read as the reverse complement.
TGCAAACCAGGGCCGTGGAGTTTGCCCGGCGGTACAACGTGGCTATCCATGTTCGCTCGAGTTTCAACCAGGAGGAGGGTACTATTGTGAAAAATCTTGAAGGAATGGAAAGACCGATAGTTGCAGGAGTGGTCCACCATGCGGACCAGGTAAGGGTGACCCTCACCCATGTACCGGACCGCCCCGGTATTGCCTGGCAGGTGTTCACCGCCCTGGCCGATGCCGGCATACCGGTGGAGACAATCGTTCAGAATACGGCCATTACCGACACCACCGATATATCCTTCATCATGCACAAGGAATACCTGGTGGAAGCCATCCCGCTCATACAGCGCGTTTCCAAGGACATCGGTGCCTCCAACGTGGTTTACGACACCGAGGTGGCCAAGATATCCATCGTTGGCGGCGGGATGAAAGGCAGGGCGGGTATTGCTTCGAAGATGTTTGGGGCCCTGGCGGAGAACGGGATCAACATCAGCATGATTCTGACCTCCGAGACCAGGATATCCTGTGTCATCGACCGTAAGGATCTCCAGGCGGCGGTCCGCGCAGTTCACGAGAAATTCGAACTCGAGAAAACGAGTGAGTAATATGGTTAAACAGTTGAAGGTCGGTGTGTTCGGAGCAACAGGAGCGGTGGGCAGGACGATGGTGCAGGTGCTTGAGGAGCGTGATTTTCCGGTGGGAGAACTTGTCCCCTACGCCTCGAAGCGTTCTGCCGGGAAAACCGTGTATTTCAAGGGCAACGGCTTCACGGTCAGGGAACTGACCCGCGAGTCCATTATCCCCCTGGACGTGGCCCTGTTTTCAGCCGGCGGATCTGTCAGCCGCGAGTTCGCGCCGCTGGTGGCCGAAAAGGGCGCTGTGGTGATCGACAACAGCTCTGCTTTCAGGATGGACCCGGACGTGCCGCTGGTGGTACCCGAAGTTAATCCTGACGCGGCTTTCGAGCACAACGGTATCATCGCCAATCCCAACTGCTCCACCATCCAGATGGTAGTAGCCCTCAAACCGATCCACGACGCCGCCCGACTCAAACGGGTGGTGGTTTCCACCTATCAATCCGCTTCGGGAACCGGGCAGAAAGCAGTGAATGAGCTGCTCACCCAGTGCAAGGCCATGCTTGCCGGCGGTGAGGTGCCGGACCCCGAGGTGTACGTCAGACACATTGGATTCAATTTATTCCCGCATATAGATGTGTTTCTAGAAGACGGCAGCACCCGCGAAGAGTGGAAGATGGTGGTGGAAACCCGGAAAATTATGGGACTGCCCGATCTTCCCGTTTGTGCCACCTGTGCTCGGGTACCGATACGGATCGGCCACGCTGAAGCAGTCATGGTGGAGCTGGAAGAGGAACTGTCACCGGCCAGGGCTCGCTCACTCCTGGCTGCTTTCCCCGGTGTTATCGTGATGGATGATCCGGATAACGACGTTTACCCGACTCCCCAGGACTGCGAAGGGCGCGACGAGGTGTTCGTGGGGCGTGTCCGCTGCGACGACTCTGTCACTGCCGGTCTAGTCATGTGGGTCGTAGCAGATAACTTGAGGAAAGGGGCCGCCTCCAACGCAGTCCAGATCGCCGAACTTCTTTTTTAATCCGAATGATTCACGAAGCGTTCTACTGCGGCTGCTGGCCGTCGTGGTGCTGCTGGTGGGGGTGTGCATCCCTGCATGGGCGGATACCGTTGGTGCCCAAACTGAAGCCGAACCGGTAAAAGCCGCTCCAAAGGTTCCGGACCGGCTGGTGGTCAACGTCAATACCGCGACCCTCAAAGAGCTGCTCGCGTTTCCGAAGATAGATCTGCCGCTGGCCTGCCTCATCATCCATCACCGGGTAACCGGCGGAACCATCGAGACCGTGGAAGAGTTCTGCAAGATAGAGGGGATCGACGAGCCGTTTATAGAGGGACTGTCGGGGGAACTGGTATTTACCGGTGAGACCACCGTACCTTCAGGTACGTTAAACAAGGCCCGCACCCGCCGGCGTAACAGGCGTGAAAAGGCAGCTCAGCAAAAGGAGAAAGGTCAGGCACCGGGCAAAGCATCAGCAGCCGGGCCCACCGGCAAGACTGCCACAGGCAAAAAAAAGGTGGATGAAAAAGTGCCCATCGACATGGTGGCCGACTACCTGGAGTATAAGAACAAAGAGCAGATCATGGTAGCCAAGGGCGCCGCCCACGTGGTACACGGTGACCGGGAGATCAGGGCACGGGTCATCGAGGCCGACATGAAGGAAGAAAAGCTGCTGGCCTACGGTGATGTCGTCTACTGGCAGGGAGAAGGAAAAGAAGCCCAGAACCTGCAGGGCGACATGATCATGTACGACCTCAGGACCGGTGAAGCCCGGATTCGTGACGGTTGGACCAGGAAGGTGATGAAAAAAGGGGCGCTCTACTACGGTGCGGGAGAGATGGCCGCCGGCATGAAAACTATCACCGGCGAAAACGCTTTCTACACCACCTGCGACGACCCGGAGCCACACTGGAAGATCGTCGCCCGGCGGGTCATCATCTACCCCAAAAAGCGCATGGTGTTGAAACACGCCAGCACCTATGTCTGCGGCAAGCGGCTGTACACCGTGGGGCACAGGGTGGTTCCCCTGGGTGAAAAGGAGGAGCAGGCGCTCAAGCCCGGGTTCCGTCAGGACCGGGGCTTCTACGTGGAGTATAAAGAAGATTACGAGATGAACGAGAAGAATTACGGCAAGGTCAACGCCCGGTGGTTCCAGGAGCAGGGCCAGGGCGCCGGGGTGTCGCACAATTACAGTTACGGCGAGAAGCTCGACGGGAATGTCACCGTGGACCTGTGGAGCGAATCGGATCTTACCGGCCGCAGCGCCGCGGTGCTGTCCAGGGTGATGCAGCAGCGGTGGGACATGCGCTGGAACCTGAACTACCGGATGGACCAGGCCACGATGGGCAAGATGAACGCCTCTCTGGCCCGCAAGGAGTACTCGGGAGAAGTCCCGGACGACGAGCTTCGCCTGAACTTCCTCATCACCCAGAAAAAGAAAAACTTCACTCTGACGTACCGTTACGACGAAAGGATCGACCTGGATGGGAGCAAATACCTGGGTGACAGGGGTGTCAGGGTGGTGGACCGACTGCCCGAGGTGGTGATGCAGACACCGTCCCGGAAGATAATCGGTACCGACCTGAGCCACAGCCTGAAGCTGGGAATCGGCCGGTTCCGACAGGTTTCATACAATTACACCGAGGGTAAAGAAGACCAGGTCAGCACCTTCAGAAACGAGCTTAAATACACGCTCACCCACCGGGCGCTTAGCTTCATGGACAAAACGGTGCTCATGACTCCCAGGGTAACTTACGAGAAAATCAAGTATCAGACGGGCGGATTCCTGGAAGGGATACACTTCAACCTTCGGGCCATCCAGAAGTACCGTCCCAAGTTGACCGGGACATTCAATTATGACCGCAAGAAATCAACCGGAGAAACACCGCTGACCCTGGTCTCTACCGACCGAAGCGTCGCCTCCGAACTCAACAAACTCAATTACCGGCTGGATTTCAAGCCCCAATCGAGTCTGAACCTCACCATTCTGAACGCGTACTACCAGTTTCCGCTGCCCACATCGAAGACCGGCACCGAAGGGTTCGGATCCACCTACACCAACCTGACCCTGAGGAGCATGCAGACTGCGTTGAAAAAGTGGTCCTTCGACATGAAGGTAAACTACGATTTTCACGGGAAGAAGCTGGGTGAGCTGCAGCTGGGAGACATCGACATCACCACCGTCAACCTGCGGTATGATGTACGCCTCAAGGACGAGTGGACAAACAAGGAGCGCTGGCGGGTGAGGCTGATGACGGCCTACGACCACCGCAGAACCAGTTTCCAGAGCTTCAATGGGACCTTCTCGTTCCCGGTGGGAGACAAGATTCTGTGCGACCTTGACACCCGTTTCGACGTGAACCAAAAACGGTTCACCCGGGGTCACCTCACCATGCGGTACGACCTTCATTGCTGGGAGGCCCGGGTGGACATAGGCCAGAAAAAACGAGATTTCGAGGTTAAGATATACCTCAAAGCCTTCCCCGAAAAACCGTTCGGTCTGAAGTACGATGACAAGCGCCAAACTTACATGCCCTATTACGGCGACCGCTCCGCTGACAACCTCTATTATTAACCCGGCCATTATCGCTGCCGGTCATTATAGCTATAAGGTCAGATACATCACTATAGTATTCTATAAAGTCAAATCCTTCTCAAACGTGATCTCTTCCCTAAAATTTTAAAGATTCCCGCCGATACATCGAAAAGGACGTGGGGTATAACGTTCCCATAATGGAAATGTATATTGCCCTAATAATTAGGGCTATAGGGAGGAGACTCACAATATGGTGATCTTAAAACGGCCCGATAGGCTAGTAATCCCATTTTTCTTCATGTGGTTCGCCTGGCTCGTACTGGTAGGGGGATCCGTACCGGGGCTGGCCGCGGATTCTGAAATGCAACTGGTCCGGGAAGTTAAAGCGTTGTTCGGAGGAGTGGACACCGATCTGCACCCCAAATCCGGCTTCACCAGGATACGAAGCAAGTCCGGTACTCCGATTATGGAAAAGGTCCGGCGGATGTGGGACGACCTGTCCGAAGAGACGCAGGAAGCATTACGACCGTACCTGATGAGGCCCGACGACGAGTACGGATCGGACCATGGTGCGGTCTTCAAGGCATCTGATGTCATCGACCTGTACATGGTGCGTGTCGATGGCCGCGACCATGTCGGTGCCGGTCTTGGTATTCCGCGGTTTCTCATTCACTACACGGTCACCACCGACTCTCCAAACGCCGTCTCTCTGACTCCGGACGCGGCGGGCAATCTCAACATGGACGGCGTGGTCATTCCCGATTACGTAGCCGACGTGGCCGATGTCCTGGCGGACGTATACGGGTTCTTCGATGACATCTTCAGTGACAACGATTTTCAAATGGTCAAGCCCAACGAGATAGCCACCAATAACGTGGTCTTCTCCGATGGGGAAAGCCGCCCCAGCAACGGGTACGCCCCGGTGCACGGCGCCGGCGGCGACCTGGTGGGCGGCGTTGATGTCGGCGCCCTCTACGATGTGTACCTGGTTGACCTCAACACCTACGGGATGAACGTGTCGGCCAGCCTGGAGGACCAGGAGGCGCACAACCCCGACCGCGAGTACACCAGCTACATCGTCATGGACAACGATTACGGTAACTACTACGTTTCGGCCGGCGACGCTATCAAGGTCACCGCCGCGCATGAATTTTTCCACGCCGTGCAGAGGGCTTACGATCCTTATGCCGAGATGTGGTTCATGGAATCGAGCTCCGTGTGGCTGGAAGACGAGCTTCACGATGACGTGAACGACTACCTGCAGTACCTGGACAGCTGGTTTGACGCACCGTACAAATCCCTCGCCACCAGCGATAATTGGCACGAGTACGGAAGCGTCATGTGGTCCAAGTTCCTGTCGGAGAACTACACATCACAAACCCAGTTGGATGCAATAGACGCAAATGGTGGATTAACGGCAGCGGAGAAGGAAATCGAAAAGGGCAAGGAGCGGGCCAGGGCCATCCTGCAGGTGTGGCGCGAGATGGATGAAGGATATGCGGTCTTTAGCGCAGTCGACGATGTGCTCAAGAACGAGTCGGACGGTGCGGGGACCGCGTACGGAAGCACAGCAGCCGCGGCAATCAGGGAGTTCTGGATCTGGAACTACTTCACCGGATCCAACAATCCGGTCTCAACCGCCACCGAGACCTATTACATGGATGACGACAGCGACGACACCGGGCACGTGGCCGCATACCCGGCGGTAACCATCAACCGCAGCGTTTCAGATTATCCGCTGGTGACCATCACCCCCACCACCAACCTGCCGCGTTCCTTTAGTACCAATTATCTGGAGTTCGTGGCCAACAGCTCCGTTCCCCGTGACCTGGTAATCGATTTCGACGGGGCTGACGGTATCAACTGGGAAGTGGCGTTGATCAAGGTCAAATCAGATGGATCGGTAGAGACCGACAGCACCATCGTGCTGGACACGTCCGACAAGGACGGAGCAGTGACCATCCAGAGCTTCGGGCTGGGCCAGACCTACGAAAAAGTGATCATGCTGCCTATCAACATTCCGACGAACCTGTCCAGTTTCTCCACCCTATCGTCAGGCAAGTACACTTATTCGACCACGGTGGGATACCCGAAACTGGACAAAGGCGAGGTCACCTCAGTGTATAACTATCCGAACCCGACGACAACCGGGACAACCACCATCCACTATAACCTGGTACGGACCACCGATGTGTCGGTGCTGGTTACCGACGTCACGGGCAAGTTGATCAAGGTGCTCGTTGACGGCCAGGAACAGGACGCGGGAGACAACCCGCAGCTTGTGGAATGGGATGGTGAGAATGAACGGGGCTATGAAGTGGCAAACGGTGTTTATTTCTACAAGATCAGGGTCGTATCACCCACCGGTACCGATGACACGGTGAAAAGCGGCCGCGTTGTGATCTTGCGATAGGACGGGAGAGTGACGACATGATGTCAATTCAACGCACCTTGAAACCGGTCCTTCTGGCGGCAGTGCTTATCGTACTAGGATGTTCCGGACTCACCCCCGCTGCGGCGTCGATTGGTGAAGCCGGGCAGGCTGCCGCGTTCATGAAGATGGGCGTGGGCACCCGTGCTCTCGGTCTCGGCGGAGCATTCGTGGGATTGGCCGATGACGGGTCGGCTTCCTTTTGGAACGTGGCCGGGCTGACCAACGTATCGCACAAAGAGTTCACCACCATGCACGCTGTCCTCAACCTGGACCGTAAGTTCAACTACCTGGGCTATGTCCAGCCGCTTCCGAAGCAGTTCGTGTTCGGGCTGGGATGGATGCGTTTTGGCGTAGACATGATAGAAGAACGCGCCGGAGCAAACGATCCCCGTGGATACGCAGCCGGGGACCTCATCGGCTATTTTGACGACACCGAGGACTGTGTCTACGGTTCAGTGGCCTGGGAGACAACGAACGGGTTCTCACTGGGCATGAACCTCAAGTACCTGCGTCAGCAGCTGTACACAGCCCGTGCCTGGTCTCTGGGTATGGACCTGGGAGTTTGGTATAAACCCAACCACTATTTCTCGGTTGGGGCATCGGTGCGGGACGTGGGGACCAAATTGAAGTGGAACACCGCGTCGGGCCGCCAAGACAATGTACCGATAACCACCACGGTGGGCTGCGCGTTTCACCCGAGAAGCAATATCAGCCTGGCCCTGGACATCCGCAAAATCGAAGATCTGCGGGCCAGCGTGCACTTCGGTGTGGAAGGCTGGATCAACGAGTTCGTCGCCGCCCGCGGCGGGCTTGATGACGGCGATCTCTGCCTGGGCAGCAGTTTCAGGTGGGACCGCTGGCAGTTCGATTATGGGTTTCAGGACAATGACATGGGGGATATCCACCGGCTTTCAGGCACACTCCGGTTCGATTTTCCCTGAGCTGATTACGGGAAGGCGTATATTTTTGGGAAGGCGTGGAATACATGAAAAAAGATAGCATTGTAACGCTGGTCATCTTTACGCTCGTTGCCATCCTGGTTATGAGCGCTGGTGCCGGTGCTGACATCCAGCTGAAAGAAAAACTGCAATCCAGGCAATGGCTTGAAAACGGACGGTTCCACTACGACCGGGGCGAGTTCCGTAAAGCCATGGAATGCTTCGAAAAATCCCTCATGATCGATCGTAACAATGTGGATGCCGAAACCATGCTGAACACGGTCCTGGAAGAGGTACTGGAGAAAGTGCGTGCCGAACAGGACACCGCCAAGAACCCCAAGGTGCTGGTGGCAAAACCAGTGGGCGATTCGTCTCAGCTATCAGCAGGCACCTTGCCGGTGATGCCGAAACGCCCGCGGTACGTCAAGGAGCGCACTACGATGGAAAAAGAGCTCAAGTACATGCGGGAGATGAACCTGCGTGAAGGGCTGGGCGAAAAGACGCAATTCAAGCTTCTTAAAGGGTACCTGAGAAACACCGGCAAAAAGCCGCAACCCGAAAAATCAGCCGTTGAAAGCCTGGTTACCGGCAATGCCGATTACCATAGCAAGTTGGGCGTGAAGTACGCCAAGGCCGGTAACTACGAAAAGGCCATCGAGGAGTTCCGTACCGTCCTCACCATCGATCCGGGCAACATGTTCGCCCGGATGAACCTGGGATTGTGCCTGGCTTACTCCGATCACCTGTATGAAGCGGTCAAGGAGTACAAGAAGGTCCTGGAGCTGGCGCCGGACGGAAGCAAGTACGCTAGCACCGCCAAAAAGATGCTGGTGAAAATCAAAGATTTGATCTGATATCTCTCGTTCGAGCTTCAAGTCTCCGCTTGCGACGGCTGTAAAGCTCATTTCGTGACCGCATACATCCTTGTATGTGGATACGCCATCCATGGCTATCCACTTCTTGGTTCACTTCATTTCGCTAACAGCCGTTCGCGCAATCTCCGACACAAGCTCTCACAATAGATATCAGATTCAGAGTGTCGTCTCGAAAGCCTATGTCTCCTGCAAGAGGAACTAAATCCAAAGTCATTGATCATCTCACCTCCGTGTAAAATCCACGACCTACGTTCCTTACAAGAGATTATTCATTCTGCTAATCTCTCCACTGATCAACTCCAAAGAAAGTATGCTCAAATGATTACTCATTCAAATCATTTCAACATTGCAATAACTCATGTGAAAGTGTACTCGTTATAAGTCTACATTTCGCTGACAGCAACAGGCGCTCGTGTGGTGTAAAGCGCTAAAGTGAAAAAGTGAAGCCTGACCCTCTCACTTTCTAATCCACTTGCTTGAGGGTGGGATTGCAAAACTATGTTACTGAATCATGACCTACAAACTTTATAGAAAGCAATAAGCTTACTTGGGACTTAAAAGTGTCGAATTTCTGACATAATTATTGATAATTGGCAGCAATGTACCGAAAAACTGAGAATTTATCGGTATAAATGCCAAAAAATGCTGATTATCACTTGACTCTCAAGACTCTTCTTTGTTACATTACCGCGCAAGTGAAAGAAAGCCACTATTTTATTTATCTGGAGGGATATTGATGCCGAAGGTCTGGACAGACGAGGAATGCAGTTTCCTTAAAGAGAGCTATCTGGAGATGACTAATGAAGAGTTGTCCGAGCGGTTTGGTGTTACGGCTACCTCGATTCGCAAGAAACTTGAGCGCCTCGGACTGAAGCGGTCCGCCAGTTCCCCCGCTTCCGAGAAACAGAAAGAAAAGGGTACTCCCAAGAAGGCAGCCGCTGTCGAGAAAAAAGAAGCGCCCGTGGCAGCCAAGGATGCCAAGAAGAAGGAAACCAAGAAAAAAGAAGCTACACCGCTCCCCGAGAAGATTGAACTCGACCAGGCTCCGGAGCTAAAGGATGGTTTCAAGGAGTACGAGATGACCAACACCTACAAGGTGGGAGATTTCATTTTCCACAAGGTATGGAATGATGCCGGTGAGATCGTCGGGACAGGTACTACCGAAGATGGACACAAGTACATCCAGGTCGACTTCCAGAAATCAGGTGCCCGGAGACTCGTTATCGATTACATGGCCGGCTAGGCCAGCAGCGATGAGATGATCACCGATGTCTTACCGGTGAGATAGAGGTCTGCCAGGGGCAGATACGAATCATCCAGGTCTACCTTCAACCAGTGCGGCAGGTTGAAGTTGATGGTCTGGGACATATTTCCGCCTATTTGATGGCGTGAACTGCTGTAATGCGTGGCGACGCGGCGCTGTCCAAGCTGGAAGCTGAAGTAAATCACGGCCACACAGAACCCGATCCACAGGAGTATTTTGAGATAATCCCTGTCCCGGTATGTTCCATCAACTCTGAGACCATTCATTCTATACATTCTTTAAGACCTTCTTCCAGCGCTTTGAGCATCATAACTTTCGCGTGTTTCGGACCTACCTTCTTGGCGTACATTACTTCGCTGGCAACCAGGTTGAACGCTTTGGCGTACATCTCTCCGTCTTTGAGCCCGAGATCCTTTTTCTTGTTGCGGTGGTGCAGGTACGAAAGCACCTCGGAAATCTGGAGGACCTGCCCGCTTTTCATCTTCTCGCTGTTGCGCCGGTAGACGACGTTCCACGATTCACCCTTTTTCTTCGCGTTCTGAAAACCGGTTTTCAATACGTCCATTATGTCGGAGACGGCATCAGCATTGATGATTTTTCTTATTCCAATTTTTAGTGCGCGCTCGACTGGAATAAGGATTCTGTCGAGTCCGCTCAAGCATAGCTTGAGAACATAGTATCGTGCTCTTTTTCCTAGAAAATCATGCTCCTCGATATTACCAATAACCCCGGCACCGTGCATGGGATGTACCACAGCATCTCCGGTATTGAACATAGACAGGTTGCTCCTTCCCGTGAGTAAGGACATAACTATTTATTTTGGATGAGTTTTCGGCTGTCTCACTTTATGTATCGTCAAACTTCAAGTTTTACTTTAATTTTGAGCGGAAAAAGTACGGTAAAGCTGGTGGAAAGCGGATTCGCATTGTTTAAGTTTGCGGAATCATGAGGACAAAACCAAAACGAGGCCGAATCCTTTGTTGGATTCGGCCTCGTTTGTGTGCTGACGTTTTTTATCAAATAATCTGGATGATACAGGAGCGGGTCCGGGGACCATCGAACTCGGTGAAGAAAACGCCCTGCCAGGTGCCGAGCTGGAGCCGTCCACCATGTATCGGAATCTGTATGGAGCTGCCGACCAGCGATGACTTGAGGTGAGCGTCGGAGTTCCCTTCCGAGTGCTTGTAATCTCCCGAACGGGGGATCAGCCTCCTGAGCCCCGCCAGGATATCGCGCCTGACCGCCGGATCGGCGTTTTCATTGATGGTGACACCGGCGGTGGTGTGTGGGACGTACACTGTACAAATCCCGTCCTTGACCCGGTGCTTGGAAAACGCGCGCTTTACGTCGCTGGTGATGTCGACAAACTCCTCCCTCGACTCCGTCTTAACATTGATTATCGTAACCATGGCCGTCTACGCACTCCTTACGTTATTGACCCGAGCATGTGAGTTTCATTCGGGTTGAATAGATAGTTCTCTACAGGGTGTATCGGCAGATTGGGCCCGTTGTTTTTGCCCGATTTTTACCTGAAAGGATATATTTATTATCCCTGCGTTTCCTGCGCTTCAAGCGGCTGCTCCTGATCCTGCGGAAATCGGTCCAGGCTCAGGCGCCGTACTTGTTGAGCTTCATGGCGTGCCCCATCATAATGGCCATGCTTTCACGGGCCAGGAACCACCCCAGGGCCCCCGTGCGGCAGCAGTCCTCGGTGTAGCGGGGATTGGGGTCGATACGGGCGGTCTTCGCTTTCAAAAGGTACGGTACCGGGTGCCAGGAGTGGGCAGCCATGGGGCAGGGAGTGGAGTGGTCGCCGGTGACCGCCAGCACGTCGGGCTCAAGCGCCAGCAGCTGCGGAAGCAGCCCGTCCACCTCTTCGATGACCTTGACCTTTTTGGGGAAATTTCCGTCCTCGCCGTAGGAGTCGGTTTTCTTTACATGAAAGTAGAAGAAATCGTAGTTGTCCCAGTTCTCTTTCAGGGTCTCAAGCTCGCTGGCCACCGTGTCGCCGGTTTCCAGGATGTCCATTTCCACCAGCCGGGCCAGCCCCTTGTACATGGGGTAGGTGGCGATACAGGCCGGAGTTATCTTGAACAGCTTGCTCATGGAGGGGATGTCCGGAACCTTGGCGATCCCGCGAAGCAGGCAGCCGTTGGCTTTCGGCTCGTGGCGTAGCACGTCCCGCGCCAGCTTCATGAACGTATTGACGATCTCGGCTGATTTCTTCCCTTCGGGTGAAGCCGGTTTGGCCGCCAGGGCCTTCGCGCCCACTTTCTGTGGGTCGGTGTCGGTAAGGGGACCGGCCAGCCCGTCGCCCCTGAACACCACCACGAAGCGGTGCTCCTTGCCCGGGCGGATGATGATCTCGACGCCGTCGATGACGGTGATGGCCGCCTGGAGCTTCTCGCAGATCTTCTCGTTGATCTCGGTGGCGATCCTACCGGCCCGGCGGTCGGTGACCACGTCGTTTTCGTCCATGGTGCAGAAGTTGCCGCGGGTGGCCAGGTCGCGGGCCCCGAGCCCCATCCCGATACCGAGGGCTTCAAGCACGCCGCGTCCGATCTCGTAGCGCAAGGGATCATAGCCGAAGATGGACAGGTGCCCGGGACCGCTGCCCGGGGTGATTCCCGGCGACACCGGGGTTGAAAATCCCAGGGCGGACTCTTTGGCCAGGGCGTCGAAGTTCGGGGTGACGGCGGTCTCAAGAGCCGTCTTACCGTCCACCTGCATGTCTCCCACGCCGTCCATCACCAGAAGCACCATCTTGGAATCGGTTTTCTGACTGAGCTGCATCATGAGTTCGTCGCTGATCATGGTCTTGAACCTCCCGTGAAATCCTGTTGTTGGTGATACCATCCTCTTGTGAAACAAGGGGGCTGAAGCCCGGAGACACGCGGCCTTCCGCACAGATGAACTATATCAACAGCGGGCATACGGTGTCAACGTGTTGAAGATTATTTGGAGCGGTGGGGTACATGTCCCTTTGAAGATTGTTTCAAAATTTGAAACAGTTGCCAGCAAGGATATTGAGGCGAGGATATATGTGCCTCCTTGAGGGTTGTCTCAAATTTGATACAACCTGTGAAAAGGCATCCTACATTCAAAAACCGGTAATTTTGGAGTGCTATATAATATGTGATTATATTCACCTTTTTTACCTTATATATCGTTTGACCCTCAACATATGGTTGCCTTACACTTGTAACTTGGGTTTATTGTGTTTGTTAAAGTATGGTTTATATGGGTAAGGCGTGCCGCTTCAGCGGTGGGGCCTGGACCATCGTACACAGGTAACACGAGGAGGAATTAAAAATGTCTCAGAAACACCGGATTTCATTTGTTGGTGCGGCCTGCGTGTTCGCGGGTCTTTTTGTTTGCCTGGCCGGGTGCGGCGGAGGTGGCGGCGGCGGTTCGTCCGACGGCGGTTCGTCGCTTGCCCAAATGGCTTACACTCTCACGGGGAAGGTGGTGCTTCCCGACGGCTCTTCGGGACCCAATATCCTGGTGCTGGCCAGCCGGGTGGAGCAGGGCGGAGTAACCAGCAAGCAGGCCCGGGTTCTGGCCGTCGGCCCCCGCAGCCGGCGCGATTTTCTTAACACCCTGCAGACGATGAAAAACGAGTCAAGCAGCACCTGGGCCACGGTCACCGACGCCGAGGGCGTGTACATGCTCTCGGGGCTCGACGAGGGCACCTACTTTATCGAGGCGTCCCGAGACGGGATGAAGGCCACTTCCCGGGCCTCGGTGTCGCCTCTTGAAGCCACGGTGGTGGATCTGTCGCTGACACCTACCGGAGCCATCTCCGGGTACTGTGCGCTCGACGATGCATCGAGTGGCGGTCACGCGGGTACCTTCGTTGTGATCAAGGGCACCGACTACATCGGTTTCACCGACGACGACGGTTCGTTCGTCATCCGCGAGGTGCCGGTGGGCGGTTACCAGGTGAGCTTCGTCCACCAGGGCTACCACAGCCACGATTACGCCCACGCCATACAGGTGCCGGCCGCCGACCTGGTCTACCTGGACGCGGTGTCCCTCCTGTCGCTTGCGGGTGGTACCATCTCCGGCACGGTGACTGCCCAGGACCAGCAGCCCATGGAAGAGGTCATGGTCCGTATAACGTTCAACGACGGGACCGAGTACTTTACCGTCACCGACGAGGCGGGGCAATACCAGGCGTCCGGCTTGCAGCCAGGGATCTGCTCCGTGGGATTCCGCCACGACCTGGTCGATGACGTGTTTCTGCAGGATGATGTAACGGTGACGGAGGGTGAAACGTCTGTCGTGAATGCAGCGCTCACCGATGAAAAAGCCCCGGTTTGGGAGAGTGGGCCGGGAGTGGTCTACGTGACCGGGTTGGAGCCTGACGGCGGGCAGGCTGCCGTGTCGGGCGATAGTATGGACGTGGCGGTTGAATTCGGCACAGTCTTTGACGCGTCCGCACCGGTGGCGGTTGTCGTTTATCATCATACAGCGGAGCAGTGGGACGCTGAAAACTGGGAGAACAATAACCCGGCCGAGTATGCAGAGGCTGACATCTACGATGGTATCCGTGGGGAGCAGGGCGTGGTGGTTGTAGGGCTTCCGTCTGCCGGCCGTTACGTGTTTGGAGTGCGGGTGAAAGACCGTCACGGCAACCTGGAGTACAACCGAAGCGAGTACCTGTTCGTGGGGGGAGACGGCGGCACGACGGTTGAGGAGCGAGAGAATCTGCTCACGGCGGTGGGCAGTATCGGTATCGGTACCAAGGACCCGCAGGGGCTGCTGCACGTGGAGTCCGAATCGGGCTCCGCCTTCGTGGTGGATAGCCAGAGCGGCAACGTGGGTATCGGCACCACCGACCCGCACGCCGCCCTGACCGTGGGGAGCGTAGACCAGGTAACTCCGGCTGAAGGCAGCGACGGTACTTTCGCTGTAAATGATTCCGGCACGGTTATCTCAGGCACCTGGCAGGGCGAGCCCCTCGCCGACGACTATATCGGAACGGTGAGCGGTTCGAAGATAGTTGGGGATATTCCCTCCTCGTTGATTTCCGGTGATATACAGTCCTCACAGATCGTTGGGGATATTCCGTCTACCCAAATTACCGGCGATATAGCCGGCAACGCAGCTGGCGTTACCGGTGTGATTCCTGTTGAAAACGGCGGTACCGGAGCCACCACCGCCGAGCAGGCCCGGACCAACCTGGGTATCACCGAAGAGGGGACGCAGACCGTGTCTGGCGGCCCAGGCGGCGACATCGATGACGGGACCATCACCGCCGATGACATGGCTGCCGGTGCAATTACCGATACTCAGGTCGATTCCGTCGCTGCTATTGCCGGGAGCAAAATCCTTCCTGATTTTGGTGATCAGGATATCGTTACCACTGGCAATCTGGGGATCAATACCGCGTCTCCCGCGTCCGATCTGGACGTGCATGGAACCATATCGGTTTCCGGTAGTGCGGTAATCAACGCATCCGGGCAGTGGGTCGGCGATCCCGCCGGGCTCACGGGCCCCCAGGGTCCGCAGGGCGAGACCGGTGCAGCCGGGGCGCAGGGTTCCGAAGGCCCCCAGGGTCCGCAGGGCGAGACCGGTGCAGCCGGGGCGCAGGGTTCCGAAG
>CAYSPT010000010.1:22752-31993 GCA_964432985.1 uncultured bacterium | reverse complement strand
ACCGGTGCTGCCGGGGCGCAGGGTCCCGAAGGTCCACAGGGTCCACAGGGTGATCCCGGTCCCACGGGAGCGCAAGGTGATACCGGCGCTACTGGTCCGCAGGGCGAAGTTGGTCCGACAGGTCCGGAAGGTCCACAGGGATTGACAGGAGAAACCGGTCCTCAAGGTGCTGGGGGTCCGCAGGGCGAAACAGGTCTCACCGGTGCACAAGGTATTGAAGGTCCACAGGGCCCGCAGGGTGATCCCGGCCCCACGGGAGCGCAAGGTGATACCGGTGCTACTGGTCCACAGGGTGATCCCGGCCCCACGCTGGGTATCTACGATTCGCTCCTCCTGGCCAGCACCGGCGACCGTCCCGCCGGCGATGCCGGTGAACAGGACCTGTTCAACCTGGGCAAGGTGGGAGTAGGAACCATCGCGCCGTCGGCCAAACTGGAAGTGAATTTTGCCAGCAACAATGACGGAATCAGTCTCAAAACGGTGGACGGTTACAACAGCTACATCCGGTTCCACGAGGGCGGCGCGGTAAAATCCACCATAAGCCATGGTGGTTACGAGGACAACCTGGACCTGTCCTATCCGTCCTCCGGCTACCTTACAATTCGCCAGGATTACGATGAGGTGCTCCGGGTGGTGGACAGCAAGGTCGGTATCGGTCTCACTGATCCGCTCTCGGCCCTGGAAGTGGCCGGTGAAGTGGCGGTATTTTCCTCCGGCGCCACCTTAGAGGTCAGGGACCGCACCATCGTGCAGGGCAGCGCGTCCGCCCCGGATGCCTGGTATGAAAGCCTGCTGGTCGACTCCACCGTCACGGCGCCGGTTGACGGCGTGAACACCATGGGTATCACCGCCCGGGTTGGAGCTACCAGTATGCCCGCTGAAGCAGCCCTGAGCGGCAGTGATGTGAACGCCATCCTGGCCGAGAGTACCGCTGACGGCGGGGCCAGTGTGCAGGGTGTGTACGGTAAAGCGTATTATAACGGAGATAACACCGGCACCGGCTTTACCGTCATGCCGCTGGTGTCCGGTCTGTTCGGCCGAGCGTATACCGGCACGGCGGGAACAGCCAATCCTGATATAGCTGCCAATGCAGTGGGGATTGGAGCCTCAGCGGACACTGTCCACCTGGGTGCCAACACCGGTGTGTCGGCTATAGCCAGGGGCGCCGGTCACCGCAATATTGGTACGGCCACGGTGGCCAACCTGACGGATCTGGAAGCAGTTGCCGCTTACTCGGCTCTGCCGGCCGGTTTTACCGCCGCTCTCTACGCCAATAACTCGCTGACCGGGACTACCGATTATGCGCTCTATGTCCCATCGGCTGCCAACTCCTACTTAGCCGGCAACGTCGGTATCGGCTCCGCCGAGCCCGGCTATAAACTGGACGTGGTCGGCACGGTCAGGGCCACGGCTTTCACCGGCGACGGCTCCGGCCTTACCGGGCTGGGCAGCGCAGGCGGTGTCATCAACGAAGGATCCACCACCATTGGTGCAGACGACCACGGCGTCGATCCTTCCGATGGCACCGGAGAGGTAGTGCTGCAGACCAGAGGTCTTACCCGGCTGACGGTGGCCAACGACGGCAGCGTGGGCATCGGAAACGACACTCCGTCAGAAAGCCTGGATGTCGCCGGCAGCATTACCACCAACAATTACCTGAAGATCCGGCCCTGGGACGACAACGCGAGCGAGTTCGGGACCGGAGATGGTTTGATCTGGTTTCGGGGGACCGGCGGCACCTCGCAATTCAAGGAGAACAGTTTCCTGGTGGAGAACGGAAACTGGATCGTGGAAACCGGCACGGTGGGTATCGGCACGGTGAATCCCGCCGGCGGTCTTGATATATCCAATGGGCAATTGTCGCTCATTCTGGGCGCGGATAACGGAGCTTTGACAAGAACAAACCTTACCGAGAAGGCGGCCCGTATCGTGGCGTCCCATTACACCAGCGCCGAGGAGCCAATCGCCATGGTGGTGGGCAGTGGGCTGGAGACCGAGAACCTGCTCCGTCTCGGCGGCGGAACCACCATGGCCAACGCCGCCACTACCGTGTCGTTCTACACTGCTGCTAACACCACCACCACTCTTGGCACCGAGCGGATGACCATCACCTCAGCAGGCCTGGTGGGGATCGGCACCACGGATCCCGCCAGGATCCTGACCGTTGAGGGAAGCGATTACCAGTTCGGTATCAAGAAAGACGACGTCGTCTGGGGATTGACCAACTGGGACAACCAGCTCAGATTCCAGTTCGATAATGGATCGGACCCGAACAATATGGTGACCTTCGATGACAGCGGCGATGTGGGTATCGGTACCACCGGGCCCAGCGGCCGGCTAGAGGTGAGCGGGGGCAAGACAAGGATAGTGTCCAGTGATTCTTTCGCCGGTCAGCTGCAGGTGGTAAACACGGACGACAACGCCGAATCGGCCATCGGCTTCATGGACAACGGTCAGCACGGTACCGGCACCGAGTGGTGGGTAATGGGCCGCGGTGTCTGGGACATCGGCGCCGCCAATTTCGGTATCTGCCGGCAGGATGTCGGCTCGGGCGGTGTGGCCATGACCATCCTGGGAGCCAACGGTAACGTGGGTTTCGGGACCACCACCCCCGGTACTGCAGTGGAGATCAAGAACAACACCCCCTACCTCAGGTTTACCGAAGCCGACCAGAGCGACAAGCAGTGGCAGATCGGCGGCTATAATAGCGGTCTCAATTTCGAGGAAGGCAGCGGCGGCAGCGGTATCCACCTCTATATCAAATCCGGCGGCGACGTGGGTATCGGCACCACCGCCCCGGCGGAAAAGCTGGACGTTATCGGTACGGTCAAGGGCGCTGCTCTTATCGGGCAGACCATCGAGAGCACGGCGGTGGGATTCAAGTTCCCCGACGGATCCATCCAGGCGAAAGCCGCCTTTGGGGACGGGCACAGCCTGGACGCCGCCGACGGTCTGCCGGTGGATGCGCTGTATGTCGATAACGACGGCAACGTGGGTATCGGCACCACTTCCCCGGGACAGAAACTGGCTGTCGATGGAAATGTCGCGGTTGGAAATATAGTCGTTGATAATTCAGAACCCGGGTACTTGAGAACATACGCGGCAAGCGGTGACAATCTTGGAATACACCTCGGCTTTGGAGAGTATGCAGAAGTAGGATTACACTTTTCAGGAGACGATGCCAAGTTCAAGTATATTCCTGTCTCCGATCAATTCTACATAACGGGCGGTAACGTGGGTATCGGCACCACCGATCCTCAGGGGGCACTGCATGTAGTGAGCAGCGGTTCGGTTACCCGGATCGCTGACTACGGGATTTACACCGACAGAAACGGGCAGTCGTTGAAATTGGGCGCCCAACATCTGGACACCGGCAGCCTGGACCCCTCGTACATCGTGTCCACCACCAACCTGGTGTTCAACGCCGCCAACGACTACGATAATCCGCACCTGGTGATCCTCAACAATGGCAAGGTGGGAGTGGGCACCCCGGCGCCCGCGGAAGCGCTGGATGTCAACGGCAACATCCGCTGGCAGAGCAGTTATATTCTCACTGAAGCTGACACTGGCGCTCCGGCATTCAGGAACATCGAGCCGGGAGAGGCTGCCAATTTCAGGATTCAGCCGGCGGACAGGGACGGCACCGACGATGTCGGCTTCAATCTCGACGCTGTCGGCCAGGCGGGAGACGCCAACAGGGAATCATTTATTATTAAGTATGCAAACAGCACGAACGACTATCAGCTCATCTCCTATAAGCTGGGAACCGGTTCCAACAGGGCGATAAGAATGGGTCAGAACGAGAACCCGACGGCACTGGTGATCGATTCGGCGGATAATGTCGGTATCGGCACCACTGATCCGGCTCGCAAGCTGCATTCAAAATCTACGGGCATACCACTCCTGGCCGAGCGCTCAAGCGGGCTGACCAACGGGACCTATACCGCCGCCAGTTTCCAGCACACAACCAGCGGTGACATGGCCGACGGGTTCGGACCGATTATCGATTTCCAGGTGTCGGATGGCACCTACTCAGCCGCCCAGATCGCCGCCGTGGGCGCCCTTCGCGCCGGGGCCGACAACAGCGGCTCGCTCTTCCTCAGGACCAAGAACGCCGGCGCCGACGTGGAGGTCATGCGCCTCACACCGGACGGCGGCGTGGGTATTGGCACCACTATCCCTGACTCGACACTCCATGTTCACAGCGGCTCCGCTGGGGCGGTCAGTCCCATCACATACGCTGATGATCTGGTGATAGAAAATTCTGATCGAGGCGGCGTCTCAATTCTGACTCCCGACACCAACTTCAGTGAGCTGACATTCGGCTCCCCTTCGGACAATCGGGGCGCTTTCATAAACTGGTCACACGATACACCTAACCTGCAATTGGCCACCGAACATGCCAGCGGTTCGATCCGCTTGAAAACAGGCTTGAACGTGGACGCGGTGATCATTGATGCTGCCGGCAAGGTCGGGGTCGGTACCACCACCCCGGCGGAGACATTGGAAGTCGCCGGCACGGCCAAAGTGGCCGATCTCATCGGGCAGACCATCGAGAGCACGGCGGTTGGCTTCAAGTTCCCCGACGGCTCCATCCAGGCCAAGGCCGCCCTGGGTGACGGGCACAGCCTGGACGCCGCCGACGGCTCGCCCGTCGACGCAGTGTATGTCGCCAACGACGGCAATGTGGGGATCGGCACCACTGACCCGAAAAAATTACTGCACCTGGTAACGACGGGAACCTCCCAAATACTCATGACGGACAGCACCGCCGCCACCGACCAAAAGCACAAATTTATCAACTCAGATACCGGTCGCTTGTTTATTGGTAAGTTCCTGGATAACATGACCAGCCCCTCGTACCAGTGGACTCTTAGTAACAACGGCAATGTGGGGATCGGCACCACCAACCCGAAAAAATTACTGCACCTGGTGACTGACGGGACTTCCCAGATACTCATGACGGACAGCGCTGCCGCCACCGGCCAGAAGCACAAATTTATCAACTCCGACACGGGGCGCATCCTCATCGGCAAGTTCGACGATAGCGTCACCACTCCGACCTACCAGTGGACCTTCACCAACGACGGAAACCTCGGTATCGGTACCACCGCTCCGGGTACGTCGCTGCACATGTACGAAGATTCAGGCGACCCGACCATCAGGCTGGAAGCCACCGGAACCGACACCCCGGTGCTGGAGTTCAAGAACGCGGATGTTACCGCCAATTTCAACGGCATGGGCATCGCCGGTACCGCTGGCGATATGCTGACCGGCGCGGCGGCGGGGGATTTCGCTTTCACGCTGCGGACCGGCGGCGCCATCAGGATGAGCGCCGATACGGGCAGCCAGGCTTCCGCGGGCGTAAGCATCCTTGAGACCGGCAGCGTCGGTATCGGAACGACAAGCCCTTCAAGCCCTAACGATAGAACACCAGCCTTACATATAAAAGCAGTAGGCGACGGAGTAGCAAATCCAGGATTGGTCCTGGAAGGAGGAAGCAGCTACACAAATCCACAATGGGAAATACTGCTTAATTATGCCGACGTTGGACCCGATCGAACGGGATTTAACATAGCTAATGGTACGAATACTCGATTACATATTGCTGCAGACGGCAAGGTCGGTATCGGTTCAACCGCGCCGGGAACGACCCTGGATGTCGGCGGGACCATCCGGATGAATCCTTCCCTGCAGACGCCGACGGGTGTTGATCTCTTTTTGCAATCCGGGACCTCGAAGGTTCTGCTTACCGATTCCGGCAACAATCACACTCTTGGAGTCTACAACGGCACGACAATGGGAGTTAAGCTTATCGGTTCGGGCGACAGCTACATCAACAGCGGCAGCGTCGCCATCGGTACGACGACGGCGGGATTGGACCTCGAAGTTATGGGGCCGACAGGGTATCCGGCCACGACCGGAGCAAGTCAGACCGGCATATTCAGGCTGTCGCAAAGTTCCGGTAACGTTGTAATGGATATGGGGATAAACGGATTCGGGCCGTACGGAGGCTGGCTGCAGGTTACCCATAAGGGCGACCTTAGTAACGTGTACCCGTTGATCCTGCAGCCCAACGGAAGCTATGTTGGGATCGGCACCAACGCGCCGGGGGCTGCCCTGGAAGTGCGGGATGCCGGAGATTCCAATGTGTTTTCGGGAACTCTGAATGTGTGGACCAACAACAAGACTCAGGGGGTGGGGATAGGATACGCGGGGATTTCCAAGATAGCTTCCACCGCCGATGGAGATTTTTACATGGATTCAAAGGGCGCGGGCAACTTGAACCTGCAGTTCAACGCAACGGGCAACCTCGGTGTCGGCACCAACGTCCCGGCTACGAAGCTGCACGTATACGGCGGAGAGGCGACGATTACCAATTTATCGGCGGACAATACCTTGAAGATCGCCGCAGGCGGCTATACCGATTACGATAACTTCGCCACCCTGGCGCTTCAGAGCGGCTCCGGCGACTGGGATACCGATGAATTCAGCTATATCCGCGCGGTGAATACCAGATCGCAGGGACACGGGGGCAGTATCTCCAACCTTACCTTCGGGAAGAAAGTGAGCCACGCAGACGATAATACCGACTACCAGGAGCACATGCGGATCACCACTGCCGGCTACGTCGGTATCGGCACCACCAGTCCGAGCGCTATTTTAGAAGTCAACGGGACCAGCGATGTCGAATACGGATGGGTTGGGCAGTTCCTTACCCCGACATTATCGGATGGAAACAGCGCATTGCTCCTGGTGGGCAAGGCGGCGGATACCACGCAGGCGGGATGGATGCAGTACAAGTACGACACCACGGCGGCCGACTCCTACCTGGGCTGGGGCCATTACGGCGGCGCCGAGACCATGGTCTTGACCCAGGCCGGCAAGCTCGGAATCGGCACCACGGCGCCCAGTGAAAAACTGGATATCTATGAAGCATCCAATGCCGCGCTTTTTGTCAAGCTCCGTCGCAGCTCCAACGCATACGAACAATCACTGGTTTTTGACCCTGCCACCACCGTCAATGCAACAAATGTACAGTGGTATGTGGGCCGTGCGGCAAATGAAGACCATTTTCGGATACGGACCTGGGACAATAGTTCGGATGTTACCCGGTTCATGATCGAGGATACCGGCAGCGTCGGTATCGGCACCACGGCGCCGGGGCTTCCGCTGGATGTTCGGGGCACACCCGGTATCCCCGCCACATCCGGGGCGACGCAGACCAACGGATCGTTACGGTTGGGAGCCGATACCAGCAACAGTCAGGTCCTCGATATTGGAGTTTACAATGTTGCACCCTTCGGGGCCTGGTTGCAAACCGCAAACTGGGGAGATCTGTCTGGGAGTTTCCCATTGATCTTGAATCCCAACGGCGGCAATATCGGTATAGGAACCTCTGCACCTCACGCAAATTGGGCCATGCAGGTCAAAGGAATAAGTACGGTATGGGAGGGCGGCATCGCTGCCGGCGGGGATGCAGCGAACGTCGTTCTCGGTGAACTGAGCGGCGTTGCCACCATCGGCGGGCACACTGCGGATCTGAGCGCCTGGGCGAACCTGGCAATCAATACATCGGGAGGCAACGTGGGGATTGGCACCGCCAATCCCGGCGGTTACAAGCTGTACGTCAACGGAAGCGGCTACCTGGCATCAGCCGCCTGGACATACGGCTCCGACGAGCGCTTGAAAGAGAATGTGAATCGCATAGACTCGGGTCTGGATATCATCGAGGATCTGTCGCCGGTGACCTTCGATTACATCGAGGGGGAGAAGCAGCAGGCCGGCTTCGTCGCCCAGGAGGTCAGGGATGTGCTTCCGGATATCGTGACCGAGGGCCCCGACGGCTATCTGGGGATGAAAACCAGCTCCATCATCCCCTACCTGGTGAAAGCCGTCCAGGACCAGCAGGGGCAGCTTGAGAGCAAGCAGTCGGAGATCAATACGCTCAGGGCGCAGAACGCCGAGATCATGTCCCGGCTGGAGGCGCTTGAAATGCGGTAGGTGTAGCAAGTAAGGTGTGTGGATCCTCCGGTCAAGCCGGAGGATGACGTCTCAAGCCGTGTACCTTGATATAAACATTCTTTAATTCTATAATAGCCCTTACAATGGCTACCGAGCGGGTATTTTTTATTTCTGAGGGGAGCAGGCTGGCTGCCCCCGGTGACGAGATCAAGATAGAGGACCTGTCCAAAGGCGATGAGGTACTCACCGCCGCGGGTTGGGGCCGGGTGAAACCGGCCACGGTCAAGATGGTGTCTTCCATGGTGTTCGACGGCTACCTGGCCTGTATCGAGACGGTCTCGGGGCGGCGTCTCTACATCCCCCTGGAGCATACCGTGTTTTCGCGGGTCGATTTCAAGGGACGGACACACCTGGTGTGCCTCACCCGCAACTTCGACGGGCACTACCACGTGGGCCTGTTTCGGGGGGATCCCATGATGAACGGGCCCGAAGAGGTGGAGAGCGCCTGGATCCTTAAGGTGTGCCGCAACCGTCACGAAGCGGCCTTTTTCTACGGTTTCTACGCCTTCAAGTACGGGATTCCCTATCAGGAGTTCGCCCCCGACACGTTTTTCCTGGAGCGGGAGGATTTCGAGCGGTACATGGAGGAGATCGACACCCCAGAGCGTGCCCGCAAGCTTTTCAGAAGCGAGCAGATCGACCAGGCGTACCCGCATTTCGACCGGGCCGCCGCCGGGCAGGCCGCTGGGTACAAGCTCATGGACCTGGTGATGTACGGTGAGCAGGAAGCCACCGGCGGTACCTTCGATCACCGGCTGCACCTGCGCGCCCACAACGGTCGGCCCCCGCACCGGAGCAAGTCCCTGTCGTCACACCTGCCGGTGGACCATCCCTGGAAGATGCGCAACGTCGAGGTCAGCAAGGCGGACTACGATGAGCTGTTGTTGTTCGCCCAGACCCTGGCCAGCCTGGAGAACGTGAAGATGCGGTTCCTGTCGCAGTTGACGGTCAACGAGCCTTTCTCCTTCTATCCCGCCAGCAACGTGGTGAGCGGTATGATGCTGCCCGGTCTGAACGATGATCGGGTGGAGGAAATGGTAGTCCGTGACCTGAGTTTTGTGACCCAGAAAGGACCGCTGTTCGCCCTGCGACTCGAGGGCGGCGATAATTGCATTATCGAAGACGTTGTGATACCCTGTCGCTGACGTGTGATTTCTATAATAATTATTATCATATATGGTTGATAACGCGGCATACAGCGCGCATAACTATTTAT
>CAYSPT010000010.1:19132-22652 GCA_964432985.1 uncultured bacterium | reverse complement strand
TTATTGACGCAGCAGTTTTCGAAAGGAGTTGAGCGCAGTGGAGGGCCGATTGGTTCTCGTGGTTGACGACAGCGGCACGATAAGAAATCTGGTCGGGGCGGCTCTCAAGGACGCGGGATACGAGGTGGAGTATGCAGAGGACGGGCTGGCGGCCTTGAGCTTTGTCAACAAGGCACCCGCCCCTCCGGACGCCATCGTTCTCGACGTGGAGATGCCCCGCATGAACGGATACGAGGTCTGCAGGATCCTCAAGGGGGATCCAGATCATAAGAGCATTCCCATAGTCATGTTGACTGCCCTGGATGAGGACAGCGACAAGGAGTGGGGGCTTGATGTGGGGGCCGATGCCTACCTCACCAAACCCATCGATTTTGGTGATCTCATGGAGACGCTGGCCGGGGTGCTTACCGGCGAAAACCGGGGGAGGTAACCCATGTTCAGCAAAATAGGTCTCAAGATAATCGTGATGTTCCTGCTTATCCTGGCTGTTTCGGTGGTGATCGGCTGGCTGGCCTACGCCACGCTGGAAGAGGAGGTCGAGCACACCAGGCACATTATTGAGGATATTATCCCCATCTCCAACGAGCTCGGGAACCTGGACAAGATGTTTCTCCGGGCCCGGGAAATCGAGCAGCGTTACCTTAAAGAGGGCAAGAGCGAGAAGTTCGAGGAGCTCTCGGGAGTGTTGGCCAAACTGCGTACAGGCTGCGGCGCGCTCAAGGCAAAGGCACAGGAAAAAGGGCTCAGGGATATATCCACCAACGCCAACCAGCTGTGGAACCTGCTCATCCAGTACGAGACCAGCCTGGGAGAAATCGGCAAACTCCGTACCAGTCGGGATGAGATGGTCAATGCGCTGCAGGAAGACGCCAGGAGCATCAACATGCGTTTTCGCGGCATGTTCCAGTCCATCCCCCAGGAAGCCGCACAGTACGGCGTTCTCGTCGCGAAGAGCGGGACGTTCCAGGAACGGTTTTCCACCGCCCTGGCCCTGATGGAAAAAGACGAGACCTTCAACGTCCCGGAGAATCGCAGCCAGCTCAAAGAAGCTCTGGCCGGCTCTGCCCGCGTGGTCAAGGACCTGTCCGAATTCGGCCTGTTTCCCCAGGGAATAGCTTCCAGTCTGAAGGCCGATATCGGCGCCATAGCCATGCAGCTGGAGGAGTTCTCCCGGGAGATTAATGGTAACCTCATGGAAGTCCAGCAGCAGCTTGCCCAGGAGCATGAAACTATCGACGGCGTCGCCCAGAAGATCCAGGGGTACATCACGGCTTCGGAAGAAGGCAACACCATCGAGATGACCGCTACCGCCGAGACGGCCCAGCAGAAGGCGGCCAAGGTGAGCATGATCATAACTATCATCATCGTGGTGGCGGTGATCATGGCTTTCATTATCGGGCTGGCAATGATTCGCATGATCCTCAACCCCATCGGCACCATGATGAACACTGCCCAGGCGGTGTCGGAAGGCGATTTCAGCCAGCGGATCGAGATCGCTTCAAGCGACGAGTTGGGAGTGTTGGCCAACTGTTTCAACCAGATGCTCGAGAACCTGAAGCGGCAGATGGAGATGGAGCAGGAGAGCAAGGCCCAGCTGCAGAAGCAGGTCTCCATCTTCTCCCGGCTCATGGACCGGGCCGCGTCCGGTGATTTTACCGCCGAGGTGGCCATGAGCACCGAAGAGGAAATGGGCCGCCTGGCCGACTCGTTCAACAAGATGACCGAGAACCTGAAGATACTGGTGCGCAAGGCCCAGGCGGTTTCCTTCCAGCTCTCCAGCGCTATCGAGGAGATCCTGGTGGCCACCGAGTCCCAGGCGGAAGGTGCCGAGACCCAGTCCCTGCAGATCAGTGAGACCTCCGCCGCCATGGAAGAGCTCACCGTGTCCATCCAGCAGGTGTCTGAAAACGCCGCCATGGCCGAGGAGCAGGCCCGCGAGGCCTCCGAGGTGGCCGCCGGCGGCGGTCTGGCGGTGGGCAAGACCATCGAGGGCATGAACCGTATCAAGGACACGGTGCAGAAGACCGCCAAGACCATCCGCGGCCTGGGGGAGAGCTCCCAGGAGATCGGGGCCATCATCCAGGTCATCAGCGACATCGCCGAACAGACCAACCTGCTGGCCCTCAACGCCACTATCGAAGCGGCCCGGGCCGGCGAGCACGGCAAGGGGTTCGCCGTGGTGGCCGACGAGATCCGCAAGCTGGCGGAGCGTTCCAGCAAGGCCACCAAGGAGATCGCCGCCCTGATCAAGCGTATCCAAACTGAAACAACCGACTCGGTCATGGCCATGGAGGCCGGGACCAAGGGTGTGAAAGAAGGCGTGAATCTGGCGGACCAGGCTGGTGAGGCGCTCAGGCAGATCGTGGACGTTGTGCAGCGCACCGCCAGTGTCATCAAGGAAATTTCGCTGGCGGCCAAGCAGCAGGCTTCGGCTTCGGAGGGAGTCGTGGGTGCCATGGACAACATCTCCACGGTGACCAAGCAGTCGGCCCATGGCTCCAAGGAGACGGCCAACGCCGCCCATTCGCTGGCCAACATGGCCCGGGAGCTGCAAAACGCCATCAGCCGCTTCAAGATTGAAAAGGAACAGGGCCGTCCGGCGGTGCAGGAAGATGAACAGGAATTCACGCTGCGTGGCGCATGAAGAAAACAGGCTCACCATCGAGGAGCTTGATCTTTTCAACGAGCGGGTGTTCTCCCGCTGCGGGCTGTTTTTCAGGGAGAACCGGCGTGATTTTGTCAGCCAGCGTTTGCGGGAGCGGCTGGAGAAAAACGAGCTGGAGAGCTTCGATCAATACTATCGCCTGTTGTGCTATTCTCCGCAGGGGGAGCGCGAATTCACCAAGCTACTGGACGTGCTCACCACCAAGGAGACGTCGTTTTTCAGAAACGCCCCGCAGTTCAAGGTGCTGGAGAAAGAGGTATTTCCGCAGCTTGCTGCCAGGTGCCGAGGCACGGGGACAATTACAGTGTGGAGCGCCGGGTGCTCCACCGGGCAGGAGCCGTACACCGCGGCCATGGTGGGACTGGAAACGACCCGGCGGTGCCCGGGGGTGAAGGTGCAGGTGCAGGGCACCGACATCAGCACCAGGGCGCTGCTTAAGGCAAAGAAGGCCGTGTATCCCCAGCGGGAGCTGGAGGCTGTGCCGCGTCGGTTCAGGGTGCGGTATGTGGAACCGCAGCTCAGGGAAGAAGATACATTTGTTCTAAAATCGGAAGTCCGTGACGCGGTGAACTTCAGGTACCACAACCTGGCCAGCCAGGACGTGGACCTGCGATTCGACGTGATCTTCTGCCGCAACGTAGTAATCTACTTCAGACGCGACGTGGTGGCGGGGATAATGCAAAAGCTGCATGGGTGCTTGAGAGACGGAGGATACCTGTTCATCGGGCACTCCGAGACTCTGAACCGGGTCTTCGACGGGTTCGAAACAGTAGAGTTCGACGAGGCGGTTATTTACAGGAAGTAAAAGCGGAGGAGCGGACAGTGGTTAGGGTTTTCGGCAAAACGCGGGTTTTT
>CAYSPT010000010.1:0-19032 GCA_964432985.1 uncultured bacterium | reverse complement strand
AGATTAACTCATGGCTGCGGAAAGTTTTGACAAATCACAGGTCCTGGGTTTCTTCATCGACGAGAGCCAGGAGCAGGTCGGCACCCTTAACAACCTGCTGCTGTCCCTTGAGGAGAACCCCGGCTCCTCGGAGTTGATTAACGAGATCTTCCGTATTGCCCACACCCTGAAGGGCGCCTCCGGGATGATGGGATTCAAGAAGGTCAGCGAACTGGCCCACGCCATGGAGGACATGCTGGGAATCATGCGGGACCGCGGGGTGACCGCCACTCCCCGGGTCATGGACGTGCTGTTCCGTGCCCTGGACGGTGTGGCGGCCATTTTGAACGTGGTCAGCGATTCAGGCAGGGAGCCTGAAGAAGATGACATCCGCGAGCACCTGGAGCTATCCGGGGATCTCAGGGACCTGGCCGACAAGATGGAACGCCACGGCCAGGATTTCGAGGAATTTGAAGACGACAGTTCCGCCGAGGGCGGAAAGAGTTCCGCCGATGACGGCGTTGCGGGGGCAACGGGTGAAGAGGCTTCCACCGGAGACGGTGCGCCTGATAAAGCCACCGAAACAGACACCGATGCAGACAAGAAGCAGGCACAAGAGCAGGGAGCTGAAGTGCAGGAGGAAGAGGAGGCCGCTGCTCCGGGACAGGCCACATTGAACGGTATGAGCTGGTCGTTGACACAGCTCGCTTCCGATCCGACCTCGAAATTCGGATTGAGCGACATCAGGGATGCCTCCCGTAAGTTTGCCCAGGAGGTGTCCGTTAGGGCCCAGGAGGTGTCCGTTGGGGCCCAGGAGGGGTCGTCCGTCTTCTCCGATGTGGCCGATCTTGCCTCATCCCTGGGAAGCGCCGTGGACGTGATGCTGGATGAGGGACTCCAGCCCGATCCAGGAGCCCTGGCAGCGTTGAAGTTCTCGGTGGAAAGCTTCAAGGATGCGCTCAAAGCAGGCCCTGAGGATCATGACGGCACCATGATCCAGGCGGCCAAACGATCCCTTTTAAACGCCCTGGACGCGCTTCGCAAAAAAGCCGCGCAGGCTGCTGAACAGGAGGCTGCGGAGCAGGCGGTCCGGGCTGCGGAGGAGCAGGAAGACGAAGCTGCCCATCCGGTAGAGAAAGCACCTGAAAAGGGCCGGGAATTGGCCATGAAGTTTTTCAAGGAGGAAGCAGATTTACATCTCCAGAAGATTTCCTCCTGCCTGACTAAGCTAACGAAAGCACCGAACGATCCCATCGTGGTCGAACAGCTTAAAAAGGTGCTCGGCTATCTCAAGGGAAGTGCCTTGTCCATGGGATTCGCCATTATCGGAGAAGTGGCGGAGAAAATGGAAATTATCACTACCGACTGTGCCCGGCGATCCCGGTTTAGTCCCACCCTGATCATCACTCTGGAGGACTGCCTGTCCGAGATTAACCGCGGTATCGATGGAGACGATATCAGTATGTCATCGCTGAGAGTACTCAGCCGCCTCTGGCGGGTGGCGGAATCGGAACTCGGTGATATCAAGGTGGAGAACGTGGTGAGCGCCAATCCCGCCGGAGACGCCGTACTGGAGGTCAAAAAGGCGCAAGCCGCCAGATCTGCCAAGTCCGAGCCGCAGCCGGCTTCGCCGATAAAGGATGGGGATGATACCGTACCCCTCGCTGGGAGGCCGATGATCATCCACAATATCGAGGAGCTGCCGACTGAAGCTGTCACTGAAAAGAAGAGAAAGACGGCGGTTCCGGCGTCGGCGGAAGCAAAAGCCGGGAAGAAACCCGAATCGCCTGGTCCGAAGCCGGCCAGGAGAGCCCGCGGAAAAGACAACGGCAAACCTCCGAAAAAAACAGCGACACCGCCTCCCGCCAAAAAAAAGACTGTGGCAAAGTCCGGGGTCAAGCCCTCTGCCGACGCATCAATCCCGGAAAAAACACCCGCCCGGGCAAAAGCCCAGGCAGGCCGCTCCGCTTCGGCCCCCACCGTCCAGACGGTGCGGGTGGCCATCGGTAAACTCGACTCCTTGATGAACCTGGTAGGGGAACTTTTGTTTAATAAGCTGCGGATGGACCAGAAGGTGGTCAACTTCACCGGGCTGCAGGAGTGGCTCTCCGAGCTGCGCCTGCGTCTCGCGAAAATACAGAGCTTGATAGAAGAGCTTGACGAAGGCGAAGACAGGGGCTCCACCATCTACCAGGAACTCATGGAGGGCAACCTCGAGAGCCTGAAAGATTTCCTGTCGGAAATCAGGGACGTGGAAGAGCAATTCTCCCACCTGGACGGTGAGTTTTCCGACCTGGTCCAGGAGCTTTCCGAAGGCATGCGTCGGATGAGCATGGTGACCGGTGACCTCCAGGAAGGGATCATGAAGACCAGGATGCTGCCCATATCCTCGGTGTTCGACAAGTTTCCCCGCCTGGTCAGGGACCTGGCCCGCCACACCGGCAAGGAGGTCCGCCTGGACATCGGCGGCGGCGACACGGAGCTGGACAAGACCGTCCTGGAAAAAGTCTCCGACCCGCTCATCCACCTGATCCGCAACACCGTCGATCACGGCATCGAGACCCAGGAAGAGCGTGAAGTCCTGGGAAAACACAGAGAGGGGTACGTCTCGCTCAATGCCGAGCAGCGCGGTGACCTGGTGATTATCGAAATCGCCGACGACGGTCGAGGAATCGACGCCCAAAAGGTGGGCGCTTCGGCGGTGGAGAAAGGGATGCTGACTGCGGACGAAGTCAAGAGGAAGCAGCCGTGGGAGCTCAGGAACCTGGTGTTCGCCCCTGGTTTTTCCACCAAGGAGCAGGTGACCGAGGTCTCGGGCCGCGGGGTGGGATGTGACGTGGTGAAACGCAACATCGAGGACCTCAAGGGAATCATCGAGCTGGAGTCCGAGATTAACGTCGGTACCACCTTCAGGATCAAGCTTCCTCTCACCCTGGCCATCATCCAGGGGCTGGTAGTGCGGATCTGGGACGAGAAGTACGTCATCCCCCTGTCGTCGGTGGTGGAGAGCCTCAAGATGGTTCCCGATATGCTCATCGCCATGGGGGGCAAGGAAGCGGTCCGCATCCGCGACGAGGTTCTGCCGCTTCTCAGGGTGGACAAAGCGCTGATGGTCCCCGGCGGCAACGACGACGAGGAAGATAAATTCCTGGTTATCGTCGCTTCGGCCGAAAAACGGCTGGGATTTATGGTGCACGAGCTGGTGGGCAAGCAGGAGATCGTCATCAAGACGCTGGGCGCTCTGCTCAAGCGGGCGCCGTGTGTCGCCGGCTCGACCATCATGGGAGACGGACGGGTCCTGCTCATTCTCGACGTGGCGGCCCTGGTCCAGCAGGGGTACGCCTGGGTGAGCGATGTCACTACCGCCCAGGAGCAGTTCGAGGTGGAAGAGGAGTCGTCCGAAGACCTTGGCAAGCTGATCCTGGTGGTGGATGATTCTCCCACTATCCGCAGCATCGAGCGGAACCTGCTGGAAGCGGAGGGGTACCGGGTGGTCACCGCCGAAGACGGCGCCCAGGGACTGGAAATGGCCCGGGAAGTCATGCCGGCCCTGGTTATTTCCGATGTGGAGATGCCGGTCATGAACGGCTACGAGATGGTGAGAGCGATACGATCGGACGAAATGCTCAGGAAGCTTCCGGTCATCATGGTCACTACTCGCTCCTCGGAAGAGGACCGTATCAGGGGGCTGCGGGCCGGCGCCGACGAGTACCTGGGCAAACCTTTCGAGCAGCAGTCGCTCATCAAATCGATTCGCAAGTTTATTGCCATGAAGGGAATTTGACATGGAGGCCGCCAGGTTGAGGGTAATCGTGATGGACTCGGACGACGAACGGCGCCGGGAAATCAACCGGTTCATCACCGAGCGCTGCGACGCTGACATTGTGGGGTTGGCCTCCACCCGGCGGGAGCTTCTGCGTATCATGAAAAACGGTACGGCCGATGTGGTGGTCATCTCCGCGTGCGCTGGTGACGGACGCGGCCTGGAAGCGGTTCAGAAGGTCATGGCCAGTTTTCCCCGGCCGGTTCTGGTGGCGGTTTCCCGGGCGGGCTTCGGCGTCAAGGAAGCACTTGAAAGCCTTCGCAGCGGCGCCATCGAGATCATCTCGCACCCGGCAGATTACCAACACGAGGAGTGGGATTCGCTGGTGACGACCTTCCGGGAAAAGCTGCAGCTGGTTGCTCGAATCAAGGTGATACGGCACATCATCCCCATCCCCATTCGCTCTGACACTCTTGCCAATTCGGAGCGCGATATGTACCGCCGCGAGGTACGGGTGGTGGCTATCGGAGCTTCAACAGGGGGACCGTTGTTGCTGCAAAACCTGTTTCAGACGCTTCCGGCCAGCGTACCGGCCTCATTCCTGGTGGTGCAGCACATGCTCAAGCACTTCACCAAGGAGCTGGCAGACAGCCTGGACAGGCTCTCCTACCTGCAGGTCAAGGAAGCGGAGGATGGAGAGCTCATCAAGCAGGGATGCGTGTACATCGCCCCGGGCAGCAGGCATATGGAGATCGGTGTTAACCGCCAGATCGTGTTGAACAATGGTCCGGAAGTTTCCGGGCACCGGCCTTCGGTGGACGTTCTTATGAAATCTGTGGCCCAGGGATACGGCGGGCGGGCTGTTGGCGTTATACTGAGCGGGATGGGCCGTGACGGGACCCTGGGGCTCAGGGCCATCAAGGAGCACGGGGGCGTTACCATGGCTCAGGACGAGATCACCTCCGTGGTGTTCGGCATGCCCGGAGCGGCCATTGAGAGCGGGTTCGTGGACCACGTGGTGCCGGCCGAGGAGCTGGCGGTCAAGATATTGGAAATGATGTAGAAAGTAAGGTAACTGTCGTGACGATGATTAATCAAACCGATGGCTCCGCAGTGGACAGCCTCGGTAAGGTACTGGTGGCTGACGACAGCGGTACCATGAGACGTCTACTGGCCAACCTCCTGATGTCCGCCGGCTACGAAGTGGTGCAGGCCGAAGACGGGCTGGAGGCCATCCGCCAGGTGTACGAAACAGGACCAGACCTGATCATCTCCGACGTCATGATGCCGGGAATGAACGGTTACCAGGTGTGCCGCCTCACCAAGGATGACGCCCTGACCCACGACATTCCGGTTATCATGCTCACTGCCAAGGACCAGAAACTGGACCAGTTCTGGGGTCTCAAAACCGGCGCCGACGTGTTCATGACCAAGCCCTTCGAACCACAGGAGCTTATCGAGCAGGTCCAGAAACTGATCAAGGACCACCGACGCACGGCTAAGAGTATTCCCCTGTCCCGGTTGCAGGAGCGCAAGCCGAAGAATGACGCGGAGGTAGTGTCCCGGCTCAACGCCCTGCTCGACAAGAAATTGCACGAGACTACCATCATAGCCGAGATTGCCGACCTGGGCGCATCTATCGAAGATTTTAACGAGATCATCATCTCCATGATGAGGACCGTTGCCAAGCTGGTTGATTTTCAGGTTGGGGCGCTGGTGGTTTTCGAGGAGGACTGCCCGGTGGTGTACTTCTACCTGGGGCAGGCTTCCAGCAGGAAGATGATGCAGGATTTTTATCAGCGGCTGCTGGATGAATTTCAACGATTGTTTCCCGATCAGGGTGAGTACGTTCAACTGGATAGCAACCTGCTGGGGGAACCGGTGACAGAGACCCCCGCCGGAGCGGACGGGTACGGTACCCGGGTGGAATCTTTTGTTTCGGTGCCCATGCGGTCCCGCGGCACCGCCACGGGAATACTGGCGCTTGCCTCCCCCGACCGGGGGCTGTTTGTCGAGAGCCACCATGAGGTTCTCACTATCATCGCCCGGGAAGCGGCCCTGGTCATTGAAAACGCCATGCTGTACTCCAAGGTGAAAAGCTTCGGCGAGAGCAGAGCGCAGCGTCTCAGCACCATTTATGAGGTGGGGAGCCTCATGAGCTCCATCACCGACATGCGGGGTTTGATGGACCACATTATCAAGCTGGCTACCAGGGTGACCGAGGCGGAGGCCGGGTCGCTGCTGCTGTACGACAATGAACGTAACGAGCTGTACTTTGAGATCGCCACCGGGGCAGTGGGAAAATCGCTGGTGGGCAAGCGTATCGGGTTGGGGCAAGGCGTCGCGGGGACCGTGGCCCTGGAGTGCAAGCCGGTTATCGTGTCGCCTGAAATCAAGAGCGACATGGTGGACCGCAGTTTCGACAAAAAGGTGGGCTTCAAAACCATGAGCATGCTGGCCGTACCGCTGAGGGTCAAGGAGAAGCTCATCGGAGTACTGGAAGTGGTGAACAAGGAGTCCCGTGCTGGATTCAACATTGACGATCAGGAACTGCTCATGACTCTGGGGACGCAGGTGGCGGTGGCCATCGCCAACGCCCAGCTGTACGACGAGATGGGACAGTTGTTCGTCCAGATGGTCCAGTCCCTGTCCTCAGCCATCGATGCAAAGGACAGGTACACCCACGGTCACAGCCACCGTGTCACCGAATTTTCGCTGGCCATCGCCGAAGAGCTGAAGCTGGCCGGCGAGACCAAGGACACCCTTCAACTTTCGGCTTTGCTGCACGATATCGGTAAGTTGGGGATACCGGAGGAGATCCTCTGCAAGCCGTCCCGTCTGACCAAAGAGGAGTTCGAAGTGATCAAGACGCATCCCATCATCGGCACCAGGATCATCGAGCCGATCAAGCCGCTTCAGAAGATCCTGCCGGGTATGCGGCACCACCACGAGCGGTACGATGGGCGCGGGTACCCCGACGGGCTGCAGGGGAAGGAAATTCCGTTATTCGGCCGGATCATCGCAGTGGCCGATACTTATGATGCCATGACCTCTGACCGCTCGTATCGCAAGGGTCTCAGCGCCGACATTGCGCTGGAGGAGATCCAGACCTGTGCCGGCACCCAGTTCGATCCCATGGTGGTGGAGGCTTTTTTCCAGATGGTCACAAAAGGCCGGATAAATAAGAAAAAGTAAGGAGTGACAATTCCGTGAGGGAGAAGAAAGTACTGGTTGCGGACGATTCCGTGACAGTCGTGCAGCTGGTGCAAATGGCTCTCGAGCAAAAGGGATTCGAAGTCGTGACGGCAGCAAACGGACTGGAAGCCCTGGAGAAGGTGTTTATCGAAAAACCCGACGTAGTGGTTCTGGACATCATGATGCCTTACATGAACGGGTACCAGGTGTGCCGGCTGCTCAAGAATGAGCGGGACACGCAGCACATCCCCATCGTTATGCTCACCTCCCGGGCTCGCCGCAGTGACAAGTACTGGGGTCTGAAGGCCGGGGCAAACGAGTACATGGTCAAGCCATTCGAACCCTACGAGCTGTGCGAGCTGATCGAACGGATCATGGTGTCTCGCAAAAGACCTCCCATGAACGTGTCCGACAGCGAGCTTTCCCTCAAATTCAAGCACCTGTCCGACGTTGCTCTAAACCGCCGCAAGGACGACGGCGCTGAAAAAATCAGGCTTCGGAAATCGGAGATGGCGGTACATCTCCTGTCGCGTCTCAACGAGCTTTTAGACGACAAGCTGTACGAGCTGACCATCATCAACGAGGTCAGCGAGCTCATCCGGTCCATCGAAAATTATGATCAGATGATGGATGCGGTGATGGACAAGCTCAACAAACTGCTGGACTTTTCGGTCTCCACCCTGCTCATCGTCGAAGACACCGAAGAGAAAATGGCCATCTCTATTCAGCGTTCCATCGGGCAGCGGTTCATCGACATGGTGAAAAACCGGACCCTGGAGGAGTACCGCGGCTACATCGGGGAGGAACGGGCGTTTCACAACCTCAAGGTCAAAATACGCACCGGCGGCGATTTTTTCATCTACGACGGCTCTGCCCGTACCGAGGAGCTGAAGAATTTCTTTTCGGTGCCCCTGAAGGTGCGCGGCCGCACCTGTGGTATCATCGCGGTGGCCAGCCATCGTGATAACACTCTGCCGGCAGAGCAGAAAAGTACCCTGAGGCTTTTTGCCAACCAGGCCTCCATCATCCTGGACAATGCCCGTCTCTACTCCCAGCTGAAAGCCCTCAGCGAGGACAAGAGCTCGAAGCTCATCACTCTGTTCGAGGTGGGGCGGATGATGGGATCCGCCTTCGACACCATGAACCTGCTCAACCTGATTACCGATGCTATCGTACGGCAGCTGAAGGTGAGGCGTTACTCGCTGATGCTTCTGGACGAGGTGGAGGAAAACCTGGCTCTGAGAATCACTCGGGGCATGGACGAGAAGATCGTGGAGCAGGTGCAGCTCAGCATGGAGGAAAACACGGTTTCGGGCCACGTCATCAAGACCGGCAAACCAATCCTGGTACAGGATATACGGGACGACTCCCTGTTCGAGCCGGGCAAGGGCCGGTATAAGACCAACTCCTTCGTCTGCGTGCCCATCCTGTCCAAGAACAAGGTTATCGGGGTGCTGTCAGTGACTGACAAGAAGGACGGAACCCCGTTCGGAGAAGACGACTTGAACCTGCTCTCGACCCTGGCTACCCAGATGGGGCAGGCCATCGAGAGCGCCAAGCTGTACGATATGCTGGTCGAGAAGGAACGGATGGACCGCGAGCTGGAGATCGCCCGGGGTATCCAGATGAACTGGCTTCCCAAGAAGGGTCCCGACCTGCCGGGATTCGACATAGCTGGGCGGTGCGAGCCTGCCAAGGAGATGAGCGGGGACTATTTCGATTTCGTGGAGATCGACCCCGATACCGTCGGTTTCGTGGTGGGTGACGTGTCCGGCAAGGGGGTTCCGGCCGCCCTGACGGTGCTGATGATCCGAAGCTCCCTGCGAATGGAGGCTGAGAACAATCGTCCGCCGGAGTATCTGATGACCAGGCTCAATAAAATGCTGGTGCAGGACACCGAACCGGACCAGTTCGTGACGTTATTCTACGGGAAGCTCAGCCGAAGCCGCCGCGAACTGACGTTCACCAACGCGGGGCATGATTTCCCCCTTATCTACCGGACGAAGACGGGTGAGTTCGATCAACTCGAAAGTACGGGGCTCCTGGCCGGGATGTTCGAAAAATCTACGTATGAGCAGAAAGTGGTGAGCCTGAATTCGGGAGACATCCTGGTGTTCTATTCCGATGGGCTTACAGACGCCATCAACACCAGCGGGGAGAAGTACCGCCTGGACCGCCTGAAGCAGGCTATCATCAACCACCAGGACCTGTCTGCCGAAGACATGATTAAGCGCATGTTCAACGATGTGAACAGGTTTTCCAAGGACCGTGATCAGTTCGACGACATGACCCTGGTCATCATGAAAGTCACCTGACCCGAATAATTCAAAAACCATTCTGCTACGGCTCGCGACGAAAGTTCATAAATGATTCGAGTTGAGATAAGTCCTGGTTTTTTGACAGCACCGGAAAGTTGTGCTACAATTTCCCCATTCTACTGTACCCTGTAGTTGTTGCACTTGGAGGTGTATTGGGCTGGTCAAGAAGTGGAGCGAAATGGGGTTGGCTGACGAAAAAGCCCGCCGCCGCGCTAAAAAACAGCGTGTCCAGCAGGATATGCAGCATGCCGAGGAACGGTCTCAAACTCTCGAGAAAGCAAAAGTAATTCTCGTCATCTTCCTGGTTCTGGCGGGTATCGTCGCCGGATTAGTGGTGGTATTCGCCCGGAAGCAGCAGAAAGTCGATGCCGAGAAGCACGATCTTCTGACCATAGAGCTGGAAAATATAATGGGTACCGTGCACGCCACGTCCGAGGACGGGTCTTCCCCGATGACGGTAGACAGCACCACCCAGGATTTTTCCGGTCCCACTACCTTCGAGACAGGTGATGACGGAAAACTTATCATTGCCTTCTCCAACGATGTGGGGATCAGTCTTTTACCCAACACGACGTTACGGATCGAAACCCTGGAGTTGAGTACCAAGAGCAAGGGCATTCTCATGGAGTGCTCCATGGGGACCGGTGCCTGCGTGATCAAGGGTTCGCCCATTCCGGAGAGCATGATCCTCAAGACGCCCATGGCCAAAATGAACTGCCAGGGCCGGGGGTACGCCCGGTTCAAGGTGGAAGTGGAGATGCAGTATGAACGTGTCGCCAGCGACAAGGCCGTGGTCAAGGTAGAGTTTACCGCCGGCGATTCCGGAGGCGAAAACCTCTGGAAGGTGCTGCGGCCCCTCAAGCAGCTGAAAATTACCTCTAAAGGCATCTCCGACCCACGTTCCTTCAGTCCTCTTTCCGAAGTCTGGTAAATTTCGATAGTTTGCCAAACACGTTACATTGCTTATACAATAGATATATGTCTCATCCTTTTACACAATACATAAAGGTACGCGGCGCGAGAGAGAACAATCTTCAGTCCATCGATGTGGACATTCCCAAATGCTCTCTGGTTGTGGTGACAGGAGTAAGTGGTTCCGGGAAGTCGTCTCTGGCTTTCGATACCCTGTTTGCCGAGGGCCAGCGCCGCTACGTGGAAAGCCTGTCTCCTTATGCCAGACTTTTCATCGAGCAGGCCTCCCGTCCCCGGGTCGACAGCATCGAGGGAATCCCCCCTTCCATAGCAGTAGAGCACAGGGTGGGGACAAGCAACCCGCGTTCCACCGTGGGTACGGTGACCGGTATATACGATCATCTCCGGCTTCTGTATGCTCATCTTGGCCGCCTGTTCTGCCCGTCCTGCGGCCGTGAAATCACATCCCATTCAGTTGATGAAATTGTCGATCTGGTACTTTCCCTGGGAGAACCCGGGGAGGACGGTACCGGGAGCGGTGCAAGGGTGCAGTTGATGGCACCGCTGGTGCGTGGTGCGAAAGGTGAGCACAAAAAAGTGCTCCAGCTGGCTGTTCGTCAGGGGTTCTTCCGCGTGGTCGTCGACGGGACGATGCACGATCTCGATAACGGGCTCCCCCGACTGTCCCGTAACGACTGTCACGATATCGATGTGGTGATCGACCGTTTTCGGGTCACCGATGATGAGCGCGGCAGGCTGGCTGAGGGAATCGAACTGGCCATGAAGATGGCCGACGGGCTGGTCACGGTAGACGCCGGGGAGTACGGCCGGTTTTTGTACAGCAGCCGATCTGCCTGCCCCGACTGCGAGCTTTCATTTCCCGAGATAAGTCCCCGGAGTTTTTCGTTCAATAGTCCCGTTGGTGCTTGCCCCGAGTGCCAGGGTATCGGCCGGGTTTACCGGGTAGACGGCGAGTTGATCCTGCCGCCGAGCGAGCGCTGCTCCCTGGAGGACATGATCTTCAGATGGAGCAGTTTGCTGGGGCGCCGCTCCCTTATGGGGTTATTCAAGGAGCTCAACCGGAGGTGTATCGGTACGTCGCTGCCCGTCCGTGAGCTATCGGAAGCTGATCGGCAGTGGGTTCTCCTGGGGACGAAGGATGACGGCGGAGAGGTGTTTCCCGGCCTGGTCAACCTGATGACGCAGCGCTATAAAAGGATCCGTCAAGGGCAGGTAAAGGAGACCCTCAAACGCTATATCGGGGAGCAGGTGTGCCCTGGATGTGTCGGACACCGGCTTCGCTGCGAGAGTCTGGCAGTCAAGTTCCGCGGCCGGAACATCGCCGAGCTGACCGGTGATTCAGTCCGGGCGCTTGGATCGTTTTTTGCAGAGGTGGAACTTACGGCACGCGACGTGGAGATGTGCGGCCTGGTGGTGGTGGAGATCAAGAGCCGCCTGGATTTTCTCCGGAAGGTGGGGCTCGGGTATATCTCACTTGACCGGGAAGTGGGTACGCTTTCCGGCGGCGAGTTTCAACGTATCCGCCTGGCGGGTCAGCTGGGATCGCAGTTGACGGGAGTGCTGTATGTTCTGGATGAGCCGTCCGTGGGACTTCACCCGCTCGATCAGCGGAATCTTCTGCTCACGCTCAGGGAACTGCGAGACCTGGGAAACACGGTACTGGTAGTAGAGCACGACCGGGACACAATCCTGACGGCTGACCACATTATCGACCTGGGCCCGGCTGCGGGGAAACAGGGAGGACGGGTGATGTACACCGGAGCGCTGGAGGGTTTGTCCCGGGCGCCCGACTCGGTCACCGCCCGCTACCTGGAAAAACCGGCGGGAGCGCGTGGAGAACCGCTGGTCTCCCAACCACCCCGGCGAGGATACCTGCGGCTGGTAGGGGCTCGTGAGCATAATCTCAACGACATTACCGTAGAGTTTCCCCTGGGACTTCTCACCTGTGTTACCGG
Organism: uncultured bacterium; assembly: GCA_964432985.1. GTDB lineage: Bacteria > Muiribacteriota > CAYSPT01 > CAYSPT01 > CAYSPT01 > CAYSPT01. The sequence continues at coordinate 6,889 of CAYSPT010000010.1, read as the reverse complement.
TGTGTCGGGCTCCGGTAAGAGCACGCTGGTCCTGGACACGCTGTACTGCGCCCTGGCCCGGAGCCTGAACCAGGGGCATGCCGGGAGGCCGGGGAAACATGAATATATCGAGGGGGACTCGGGAATAGACCGGGTGATCGTGGTGGACGCCAGGCCCATCGGCCGCACCTCCAGGAGCAATCCGGCCACCTACTCGACGGTTTTCACCGACATACGCGCGCTGTTCTCCCGGACGGTTCAGGCCAGGGAGCGGGCTTTTGGGCCGGGACGCTTCAGTTTCAACGTGCGCGGTGGCCGTTGCGAAGCCTGTGAAGGTGAAGGCGTCTGCCGTGTGGAGATGCAGTTCATGCCTGATGTGTTCGTTACCTGCGAGGTGTGCAGGGGATTACGCTACAACCGGGAAACCCTGGAGGTCAAGTACCGGGGATTGAACATCGCAGAGATCCTGTCCATGACGATCAGCGAGTCGCTGCGCTTTTTCCAGGACATCCCCAAGATCCGCCGCAAGCTGGAAGTGCTGCGGCAGGTGGGATTGGGGTACCTGGAGCTGGGGCAGCCGGCGCCCAGTCTGTCCGCCGGGGAAGTCCAGCGCATGAAATTGTCGCGGGAGTTGACACGCAGAAGCACTGGACGTACCGTATATATACTGGACGAACCCACCACCGGTCTTCACTTCGCAGATATCGAAGTGCTTCTGGGGGTATTGAAAAGCTTGGTAGATCGCGGTGAGACAGTTATAATAGTGGAGCACAACCTGGATGTGGTCCTGGCAGCGGATTGGGTGGTTGATCTGGGGCCCGGAGGAGGAATTGAAGGCGGAAACCTGTTGGGGGCCGGTTCCCCCGAAACCATTGCCGGCCTGCCCGGTTCGGTAACCGGGCAATTTATCGGGGAGGCCCTAAAGTAGTTAGCGTAGAAAGTCAGGTAAAGGCGTGCTTGCATTAATTAAAGGAATGATAATTGTTACCGTGACGGTAATTGCCGTCATCCTGGGGTTTAAGCTGGAGCAGGATTCCCAGATGGCTGGAGTTCGGATACTGGGAGATTTTGCCCCGGCGTACAGCTTTACTTTCCTGCTGGGTTGCGTTGGGCTGCTGATAACATCCATCGTCATGCGCGAGTTCGAAACCTGGGTCAAGGAACGGATTGCCAGCATCAAGGCCAGCGACATCTTCAGCGGTGTCATCGGTATGCTGGTCGGGCTTTTCATCATCAATATGATCCTGATACTGCCGCTGTTGTTCTTTTTCCGGATCAATACCTGGGGTCCCAGCTTCAAGATGTTTGATTTTCTCATCCCGTTCTTCAAATTTTTCCTGCCCGTTCTTTTGAACATCCTGGGAGCATACGTCGGCGCTTCCGTAATGATTAAATACCGCGGTGAGATGTTCAGTTCGCTGGCCGAGACATTCATATCCCAGCACGAGCCGAGGTCCGGCAACAAGGTTCTGGACACGTCGGTAATCATCGACGGGCGGATACTTGACATCGCCAAGACCGGTTTTATCCAGGGCCGTCTCTATGTCCCCAAGTTCGTCCTGGCCGAGCTCCAGTACATAGCTGATTCCTCAGAAGCGCTTCGCCGCAACCGGGGCCGCCGGGGGCTGGAAATCCTATCGCAGCTCCAGGACGAGCCGCACGCCGACGTCGAGATAATAGACAAGGATTTTCCCGAAGTGCGCGAGGTGGATGCCAAACTGGTCGAGCTTGCGGCACACCTCAACGCGGAGATTCTGACCAACGATTACAGCCTGAACCGCGTGGCCGAGCTCCAGGGGATACAGGTGCTCAACATCAACGCTCTTTCCAACGCGTTGAAGCCGGTGGTCCTGCCTGGTGAGGAGATGACGGTTAAGATACTCAGGCCGGGCCAGCAGGAGGGGCAGGGTGTCGGTTACCTGGACGACGGTACCATGATTGTCGTGGAAAACGGCAAACCATATATTGGCCAGGAATTGGGTGTTGTGGTAACCTCGGTACTGCAGACATCTGCTGGAAGAATGATATTTACGCGGGTTCCCGAAGAAGATCGGCGGCCTGTAAAAAGAAAAGGGAGGAGTTGAAGGCGATGAGTTTGAAAGTTACCGCTATCATGGCTGCACCTCCTCAGGGGGTTGCTCCCACCGAAACTGTCGAATCTGCCAGAAACCTGATGCTTATAAACAACATGAAATACCTGGCGGTCGTTGATGATGATAAGATGATAGGGATTCTGACTGAAGCGGATTTCGTCCGTAAAATGCCTACGGAAACGAAGATTTCCGAGATCATGTCGTCTCCCGTGTATTTTGTCCTGCCGGACGCCACCGTGCAGGACGCTGCCCGGATAATGACGGAGCACGAAATTTCCTCTGTTCCTATTCTAGATGAGAAGCAGCGGGTCATCGGGCTGGTTACGGCTAACGAGATGGTGAAAGACATGTTGGCCGAGGAAGGCCGTGCGGTCATGTCTCAGGAAGTGGTGGCTATCCACCTGGCCATGACGGAGAACCGGGAGCGGGAAGACTACTGGCTGCGCCGGGCCCGGGAGCTCGGGTACCGGGCGGTGATTACCCAGGTGGGAGCCAACGCTGAGCGGCTGCCGGTCAAGCTGCGCGAATCGGCAATCGTGGCGGCTATTGCCCGCGGCGTGATTGCCGAGTCCACAGAGGACAAGATTGCCGTTTCCAACGCCGTGAGGGACGTCTATTCCCAGATTACCAGGGTAAATCCTGGCCTGGGCGGCGGATTCAAGCTGTCGGTGGTCCGTGGACCACGGCGCCTGACCGTCGTCGCCTTCGGCCGCTGCGGCCACTCTCTGGCCAATGGCCCCGAACAAATCATTCTAGGCTACAGCATCATCTAACACCTCTATTGCATCTATTGTGCATCTATTGGGGTCAGGTCTTGCTTTTTAGCGTTTTGTTAGAGATTCTTGAAGTATTTACCACCCACCCTCTGAGTAGAAGTGTAGAAAGTAAGGGGGCAGGTCTTGTATTTTGACATTTTCTCTTGATAAGTACTGGATATTGAATTTTGTACTTATTATATGAATAATATATTGTAAATATGGACAAAATTAATCTAGATGAAAAATTTGGCCGCCTGAAGGAGTCATGGAGCCCCCGGATTGTCGCTGAATTAAACGGCCAGTACGTAAAGATTGCACGAGCTACAGGAAAATTTACGTGGCATAAGCATGACAATGAAGATGAGTTGTTCCTGGTTATGAAAGGATCTTTGATTATTAAACTGCGTAACCGTGATATTCGCCTCGATAAAGGTGATCTTTTCGTTGTTCCAAAAGGAATCGAACACAAGCCGGTAGCGCTGAAAGAAGCCTACATAATGCTGTTCGAACCGGTATCGACAGCTCATACAGGGGATTCAAAAAGCCCCCTGACTGTTGACCAGGTCGAGTGGATATAGCTTTTAACCTGCTGCTAGACACTGAAAATCCAAAACGCTAAAAAGCAAGACCTGACCCCATCACGTGAAAACGCTAAAAAGCAAGACCTGACCCCATCACGTGTGACCCATCACGTGACCCCATCGCAACATCACAAAGTTGACTGTTTTACTCATTATATGATAGATAACGTGGATACAGAGAGCAAGGTGGATTGATCATGATTACAAAATCTACTGATTCCGGACCGGTGCGGGTGCGGTTTGCTTTTTATCCAACCGGTGATTTGCACGTTGAAAGCGTCCGGACGGCGCTGTTCAACTATCTTTTTGCCCGGCATACGGGGGGAACCTTCATTCTGCGGGTCGAGGAAACTGATGAACAACAATCCGATCCGAAACTGGAGCGCATGATCATCGATTCTCTCCACTGGCTGGGACTCTCCTGGGACGAAGGTCCGGACATCGGGGGAGATTTCGGCCCGTACCACCAGAGGCAGCGGCAGGCTATCTATCGCGATAAAATAAATATTCTCCTGTTATCGAACCGGGCTTACCGGTGCTTCTGTACTCCGGAGGCGTGTGCGGAGAGACGGCAGATGAACGGCAGTGATCCCTCTCGTTACGACGGCCATTGCCGCCAGGTTGCCGCGAGCGATTCGGACCGCCGGGCCGCCGCCGGTGAGCCTTTCGTGGTCCGCTTAAAGACGCCGCCCGAAATGGTAACCGTGCCGGACCTGATCAAGGAAGATGTGGTTTTCTCAGAGGAGCAGTTCGACGATTTTGTACTCATTCACCCCGGTGGAATCCCGGACCACATTTTTTCCTGCGTGGTGGACGACGTGCATATGCGCATCAGCCACGTGATCCGCGGCGAAAAACACATACCCGATACACCGAAGCAGATCCAGATTTACCAGGCACTTGGCGAACCGGTACCCCTGTTTGCCCACATTCCCAATGTTCTTGGTCCCGACGGTTCCCGCCTATCCGGACAGGACGACGCGGCGGTGGTCGGTAAATTTATAGAAGCGGGTTATCTGCCTCAAGCCCTGATCAATTATCTCGAGTTGCTGTACTGTTCACACCCGGAAGACAGCGAAAAGGTATCGATTGTAGATATGGTTGAAACGTTTTCCCTGGACCGGATGAGCAAAAGCGCTGTCTGTTTTGATTACGGCAAGCTGAACTGGCTGAACGGGCTTTACCTCCGCGAGCAGCCCGTCGCGAAGATAGCCGCAGAAATTGAAAAAAGAACCAGAACCTGGGAAGAGGAAAGCAAGCAGTATACGGGTATACTCACCGCTTTCAGGGAGCGCCCGGAAATCGTCAACCGGATGGTGCGTCTCTTCATGCCGGTTTCTGCTACTATCGAGGAGTTACGGCAGAAAATGACTGATTTCTTCATTATCTCTATCGCCAACGATCCCCAATCCGTGGTCGTGGAAAAAGCAGCCACCGCCATCGAGTCGGCGGCCGCAAGGGTGGTAAAGGAATTTTTAGCCAGGCTGCAAAAAGCGGGGCCCTACTTCCAGTCTGGTGAAATCGGCCCCATGCTCGACGAAGTGCGCGCCGAGTTAGGTGTCAGCAAGCAAGCTGTGAATTTGCCGCTCAGAATGGCCCTGACAGGTATGCAGGACGGCCCCCAGATAAGGGGTGTCCTGGCAGTCATGGGCCCAGACCGTATTCTTGCCCGTGGAAAGCATTTTCTATCGCTGATTGATGATTGAAAGGACTGAATTAATCCGTGGCGCTTCAGGTTTACAACACATTGAAACGAACTAAGGAGCCGCTGGTTCCTCTGAAGGCCGGTACGGTCAGAATGTACGCGTGCGGGGTGACTGTGTATGATGACTGCCATCTCGGACACGCCAGGAGTGCCGTGAATTTCGATGTTATCCGTCGGTACCTCGAGTACAAGGGGATCACGGTGGATTTCGTAGTGAACTTTACCGATGTGGACGATAAGATTATCCGCCGGGCTAACCAGGAGCAAACCGACAGCGCTTCTATCGCAGGACGCTATATAGAAAATTATTTCCGTGACATGGATGCCCTGGGAATACGACGGGCCAGTAACTATCCGAAAGCCACCGAAAACATCGGCAAAATGCAGGAGATGATCGCTGTCCTGGTTCAAAAAGGGCACGCTTATGTTGAAAGCGGTGACGTGTTTTTTGATGTCTCGTCCTTCAGCGGGTACGGTAAACTGTCCGGCCGCGATCCCGACGATCAAATGGACGGTGCCCGGGTCGCTGTTGACGACAAGAAGCACAACCCGCGCGATTTCGCCCTGTGGAAAGCGTCGAAGCCCGGGGAGCCGGTGTGGCCTTTCGAACTGGATGGCAACGACCTGCCGGGACGGCCCGGTTGGCACATCGAATGCTCGGTAATGGCTCCGGAAAACCTTGGAGAAACCATCGATATCCACGGCGGTGGTACCGACTTGATTTTCCCGCATCATGAGAATGAAATAGCCCAGAGTGAAGCGTATTCAGACAACCCATTCGCCCGGTACTGGCTGCACAACGGGATGATTCGCTTCGGTGCCGACAAGATGTCCAAGTCCCTTGGCAACATCGTTCCGATCAGCGATTTAATCGAAAAGTACTCCGGTGAAGTCATCAGGTTTTTCATCCTCACCTGTCATTACCGCAGCCCCCTTAATTACGCGGGAGAAGAAAAACTCGAAGAGGCGCGCAAGGCGCTCGATCGGCTGTACGCAGCCAGAGATGTCGTGGCTGACTGGGCCTCAGCCGGGCTTGACGGTGACTCCCATGTTTCCGCCGGCCTCTACGAGGAGGAGGATTTTACCGAGCTCCAGTCGGTGTGTATGGACGTGAGTACCCGGTTTACCAACGCCATGGACGACGATTTCAACACTCCCGAAGCTCTCGCTTCCATGTTCGACTTGTCCAGGAAGGTCCTTCAGATCAAGGCCAGGCTCGACGCTTCCGGTTTCTCTGCGGGAATTTCGCTGGCCCTGGCGGCGGCCGAGGTGAACGAAATCTTTTCAGCCTGGGGTGGTGTTCTGGGTATTCTGCAGGAAGAAACGCTTTCAGTTCCACGACTGGCTGATTCAGACATGGCTGTTATAAAGGGGGATCTGAACGATATAGCCAGCGAGTTGACGGAGCATGAACGGCCGGACCTGGAAACGTGGCTGCGTGATGAAATCGAGTCCGCAGGACGGGTCCCGGATAAGGAACGTTTCGCGGCCATGATCGACCTGGCGGTGGAGCTGCGCTCCAGGTGCCGCCGGGAGCGGCTTTACCAGGTGTCCGACACCATCAGGGACCGGCTCAAGGAGCACAACGTCATTGTTGAAGATAAGAAAGACGGCACGTCTGCGTGGAGGGTGGAGCGGTAATGTGGAAGGCCGCAACCACCTGGGAATAGAATCGGTATTTATGTGACCTACCTATCCAGACCTGGAGAAAGGTGGTAACGGCCCCCCAGAGCGTACCACACTAGTGGTTGGTATGCAAGGGCACTCCGGTAT